>JAQAJJ010000005.1:0-128770 GCA_028278675.1 Candidatus Azophilus lithoversatilis | reverse complement strand
TTGCCCCAGAACGGCACGCCGCCGACGCCGAAGGAACAACCCGCCCGCCGCTGGGGTGTCTCCATTTGTTCGATGGAAGCCCTTAGCTTGCCCCAGAACGGCACGCCTCCGACGCCGAAGGAACAACCCGGCATCCGCTGGGCTGTCTCCATTTGTTCGATGGAAGTTCCCAACCGGTGCCTGCTCGATTTCAACAGAGTTTCGCGCTAGCGAAACTCCAACGCGAACCGCAGGTTCGCGCCGGCTCAAGGGCGTCCCGCCCTCGTCTTGAATCAGCGATCGACACCGTTTGACTGCCGCCCCGTCCCGCCACATCATGGCTTTTTTGGGGGGAGCAGGCGAGATGGCGCTTGAGCGGGTGCTGAGCCCCATCGCCATCGGTGGCGTTGAGGTCAAGAACCGGGTGGTGCGCACCGCCCACGGCACCAGCATGGGCTATGGCGATCTGTCCGATGACCTGATTGCCTACCATGTGGCCCGGGCCAAGGGTGGGGTGGGCTTGACCATCCTGGAGGCGGCCAGTGTCCATTGGAGCGGGCCGATGACCCTGCACGCCTGGGATGACGCCATCATCCCACGTTATGCCAAGCTGATGGCGCAGGCTGCGCCGCTCGGCATGCGGGTGTTTGCGCAGATCAACCACATGGGCCTTTACGGTGGCGCGCCTTGGCAGCGGCCTTGGTCGGCGTCCGAGGCGCCGGTTCCGATGTCGGCGATGCGCGCTCACGCCATGACCAGGCCGGAAATTGGCGAGGTGACCGAAGCCTTTGCGAAGGCGGCGGCGCGCGCTAGGGCCGGGGGGATCGATGGTGTTGAGGTGCATTGCGCCCACGACTTTCTCCTGCAGCAGTTCATCTCGCCAACTCACAATCGGCGCCAGGATGAGTACGGCGGTTCGTTTGAGAACCGCATGCGGTTTTACCTGGAGGTGCTGCGCGCCGTGCGCAACGCCGTGGGAGACGGCTTTGTGGTCGGCACTCGGGTGGGGCCGCACAACTTTCCCGGCGGCCTGAACGTGGATGAGCACGTCGAAATCGTCGATCGCCTCTTGCGGGAGGAGTTGATCGACTACCTCAACGTCTCCCACGGCAGCTCCCTGAACAGCCACAAGATCATCGCCGCCATGCATGAGCCGACGGGCTATGAGATTCCGTTCAGCGAGCGGGTCACCGCGCGCACCAGGCTGCCGACGATCGTCACCGGGCGGTTCACCGCCTTGGCCGATGCCGACGCCTTGATCGGCGACGGCAAGGCGGACCTCGTGGGCATGACGCGGGCGCACATCGCCGATCCGGATCTCGTGCGCAAGACGCAGGCTGGCCGTGCGGAGGAAGTGCGGCCCTGCATCGGTTGCAACCAAGGCTGCGTGGGGGGCTTGAACCGCGGCCGGGTGGGTTGCGCCGTGAACGTGGCGGCTGGGCAGGAGTTGCGCCTGTCGGAGGCGCTGATTGAGCCGGCGCCGCAGCCGCAGCGGATCGTGGTGGCCGGCGGTGGGCCGGCCGGCATGGAGGCGGCGCGCGTCGCCACCCTGCGCGGCCACCAGGTGACGCTGCTGGAAGCGGCAGGGTCGCTCGGCGGCACCCTGCAGGCAGCGCGGCTGGCGCCAAAGCACGCCGCCATCGGCGAGATTGCGGATTGGCTTGCCGGCGAGATGTCGCGGCGCGGCGTGGATGTGCGCCTGTCTTCGCCGGCGTCGGCGAGCGGGATTGCCGCATTGCGGCCCGACGCGGTGATCGTCGCTGTGGGCGCTTCTCGATTGCCATCCGGCTTGCCGCCCGGGATGGAGTCTGGCCAAGCGCTCACCGCTGCGGAATTGCTGGCTGGTGGCCAAAACGAGTTGCCCGGCAGCGCGGTGGTGTTCGATGACGTCGGCGGCTATGAAGCCATCGGTGCCGCCGAGTTTCTCCTTGAACGGGGTGCGAGCGTGACCTTCGTGACGCCGTTGGCAGGCTTCGCGCCGGAGATGATGGGCATAGGCGTGGGCGTGCCGGCCTTGGAGCGCTTGCAAGGCACTGGCCGTTTCAAGCTTCTCACGCAGGCACGGATCGGCTCGGTGGCCGCCGGGCGCGCGGTGGTCGCCTCCGATGCGGGCTGGCCGGACTTGGAGGTGGATGCCGAAACCTTGGTGCTGGCCATGGCGCGGCGTCCCGACCCGGCTTTGATCGAAGGGCTGAATCGCCTGGATTGCCCCGTTGCCCTGGTCGGCGACGCGGCGGGGCCCGGGTTTCTTCCGACGGCCATCGCCACGGGCCATGAAGCGGCGCGAAGTCTCTAGCGTCGTTAGCAGAAGGGCTTGAGAATGGACCAACGGATCGATTTCACGCCGGCGCAGGTGGTCACGCTGACCGCGGTACTGCTGCTGGCCTTTGCCGCCTCGCTCGGCATGCCCTTCAACGTCGACGCCATCGCGCTGTCGTTTTCGACCAGCAACTTCGACGCCGGCAAGGTGGCTTCGACGGAACTGGCTGCCATCGCCGCCGGCAACCTCATCTTCGCCCGGCGGGCCTCGAAGATGGATCCGCACCGGGTCTATCTGGTCGGCGCGTTGGCTATCGTCGGATTCAACCTGGCTTCGCTGTTCGCTGCCGATGTCGGCGACTTGCTGCTCCTGAGGGCACCTGCCGGCTTCGCGCTGGGGGCGGTGGTTTCCACGGTTATGGCCACCGCGGCGCGTTCGACCAAGCCGGAAATGACCTTCGGCATCATCAATTCCATGGTTGGGGTCATGGGCATGGGCTTGGCGCTGGTGCTGCCCCGGGCGTTGAACGCGCATGAATTCGTTAACGCCCAATTGCCCATAAGCGGCGTGGTCTGGAACGAGCTCGATGGGCTGTTCGCGGTCTATGTGCTCTGTTCCTTGGCGGTGTTGCCGTTCATCCGCCATACGCCGGGCCTGGCGCCGGCTTCGTTGCAGCAGGGCGGCAGTGCGCCGAAGGGCGTCGGCTGGCTGGCGTTGTTTGGCTTAGGCATCATCTTCCACGGCCACGGCACCTTGGCGCTGTTCCTGGTCAAGATCGGGCGCGAGGTGCCCTTGGAAGCGGCAGTGGTGGGCTACGTCATGATGGTTGGCGCGTTCATCGGCATTGTCGCGCCTTTGGTGGCGGGCTATGTCGGCAGCCGGACCAAGCCGCTGGCACCGCTGCTTACCCTCACCGGGCTCCTGGCGCTGAGCGGATTGGCGCTTTCCAATATCAGCGGCCCGATGGCCTTCATCATCGCCACGCCGGTGTTCGCGGTGCTCCCAACAGCCTTCATGCCCATCATGCTGGGCGTTCTGTCCCGGCTCGACCCCTCGGGAGCGCTGGCCGGGTCGCATCCGGCCTTCGTGCTACTGGGCGGCGCCCTGGCGCCCTTCGTCGGCGGCTTCATCAGTGATGCTGCTGGCGGCTTTGGAGCCAATGGCGGGTTTGCAGTCCTTTGCTTTGCGGTTGGAATCGGCCTTTGCTGGCCGGTGCTTTGGCGGACGCCGCGGCCCGCAGCAGGGACGACTGGCGGTTGAAACTTCAACCGGCGGTTAGGCACACTGTGCGGGCCGGTGGATTGGTGGCGCTGTTGGCGTGCTGCGGTCAGGTGTTCGCGGTTGAGTACCAGCACGGCTACGCCTTTCTCTCCGAACCCAAGTATGCAGCCGACTTCACCCACTTCGAGTACGTGAACCCCCAAGCGCCGAAGGGCGGCATGATCCGGGTGCCCGAGATGGGCAACTGGGACAACTTCAACGAGGCGTCGCTGCGTGGGCGGGTGGTGCGCGGCATGGAATTCTGGCCGCGTTGGCGAAACTACGTCTATGACTCACTCATGGACATGGCCATGGACGAGCCCGCCACCACCTACGGGCTGTTGGCGGAAGGCATCGCCTGGGCGCCGGACTTTTCCTGGGTGCAGTTCAAGCTGCGCGACGGGTCGCGTTGGCATGACGGCGCACCCGTGACGGTGGATGATGTGGTGTTCAGTTTCGACGCCTATCGCTTTGATGCTCGGCCCGCCATCAGCACACCCCTGCAGATCATCGACTCGGTGGCCGTCGTCGGGCTGCGCGAGGTGCGTTTCAACATCGTCCCAGCCGCGCACGGCAACCCCATCGTGCCGCGCCGATTGGGGCTGGTGCCCATCATTCCCAAGCACTATTGGGCGGGGCGCGACATCACCCGCACGACGGTCGAGCCGCCCTTGGGCTCCGGACCGTACCGCATCGGCGAGTTTGCCGTTGGGCGCTGGATCAAGTTCGAGCGGGTGGCGGATTATTGGGCCAAGGACCTGCCCATCATGAAGGGCCGCTACAACTTCGACACCATCAAGATGGACTATTTCCGCGATGACCAGGTTCAGACCGAAGCCGTCAAGGCCCATGTGGTGGACCTGCACTTGGAGAACGTGCCGCGCCGCTGGACCCAGTCGTACAACATTCCGGCGTTGGAGCAGGGGTATCTGAAAAAGGATGTGGCCCGAACGCTGCGCCCGGCTGGGCTGTGGTGGCCGATCTTTTGGAATCTCGAGCAGCCGCGCTTTCAGGACATCCGCGTCCGCGAGGCGCTGTGGCTGGCCATGCCGGGCTTTCATTGGGGTAATCGGCGCTCGTACGGCTTCTGGAGCCATGGCAAGAGTTTCTTCCACGACTCGGAGTTCGCTGCCCGGGAGCTGCCGAGCGAGCGCGAACTTAGGTTGCTGGAACCGTTGCGCGGCCAGATTCCGGAACGGGTGTTCACCAACCCCTTCGATGCGGCGCCGCACAGCGAGGTCGGTTGGCATCGGGACAATCTGGAGCGGGCCGCGGAGCTGCTGCGCGAGGCGGGATGGGTGGTCGAGAAGGGGACCTTGGTTCACGAGCAAACCGGGGAGCCCTTCCACATCCGCTTCATCGCCGTCTCCCCGGCGCTTGGCCGCGCGTTCATCGCCTACACCCGAATACTTGAGCGCTTGGGCATCAGCGCCTCGATCAAGGCACCGGAAATCTCCAACTGGCTGTATCGCATGCGTTCGGGCGACTTCGATGCGGGGGCGATGTTCTTTCTGCCCGACAACACTCCCACATTATTGATTTCCAATACATTTTCCAGTGCGGCGGCCGATGCGCCCTACAGCGAAAACTGGTCCAACCTCAAGGATCCGGCGGTGGATGCGCTGATTGCCCACGTCTATGCGGCCAAGAGCTGGGACGACTTCGTCGCGGCTCTTCGCGCCCTGGACCGGGTGCTGCTGTGGAACTTCTATTGGATGCCCAACACCTCCAAGACCCAATACCCCTATGTGCGCTGGGACAAGTTCGGGCGCCCGGAGCATGGCCGCTTGCTCTGGGTGGAAAGCCTGGTGGCCCATTGGTGGTGGGATGCGGAAAAGGCGGCCCGGGTGCGGGCCTTCGCGGAAGGGCACTAGGTGGGCCGTTACATCCTTAAGCGCCTAGCGCTGATCGTGCCCACCCTGTTTGGCATCATGCTGGTCAATTTCATCATCGTGCAGTTTGCGCCGGGCGGACCCGTGGAGCAGGCTTTGGCCGAAGCCGCGGGATTTGGTGTCTCCTCGACCGCCGCCGCCTCGACCGCCAGCTTGGGGCCATCCGGAGATGGGGGCTACACCGGTGCTTCCGGCTTGGACCCGGAACTGGTGGCCCGCTTGGAGAAACAGTTCGGCTTCGACAAGCCAGCCCATGAACGCTTTGCGCTGATGATGTGGAACTACCTGCGCCTCGACTTCGGCAACAGCTATTTTCAGGATCGCGCCGTGGTGGACTTGGTGCTGGAGCGGCTGCCGGTGTCGATTTCCCTCGGGCTTTGGTCGCTGCTGCTGATCTACGCCATCTCCATTCCGCTGGGCATCGCCAAGGCGGTGCGCGACGGGCAGCGCTTCGATGTCTGGAGCAGCGCCGTGATCTTCACTGCCTACGCCATTCCCGGCTTTCTGTTCGCCATACTGCTGATTGTCCTGTTCGCCGGCGGCTCCCACCTCGACTGGTTTCCTTTACGCGGGCTGACCTCGGACAACTTCGACGACTTGAGCCTCTTGGCCAAGGTGGGCGACTACCTGTGGCATCTGGCCCTGCCCTTGACGGCACTGACCATCGGTGGCTTCGCCACTTTGACGATGCTCACCAAGAACAGCTTCCTGGAGGAGCTGAACAAGCCTTTCGTGCTCACCGCCCGGGCCAAGGGGCTGACCGAGCGGCGGGTGCTCTACGGCCATGTCTTCCGCAATGCCATGCTGATCGTGATCGCCGGCTTTCCCGCCGCCTTTGTGGGCATTCTCTTTACCGGCGCCTTGTTGATCGAAGTGATCTTTCAACTCGACGGCATTGGACTGCTGGGCTATGAGGCGGTGGTGAAGCGGGACTACGCCATCCTCTTCGGCACCCTTTTCAGCTTCACGCTCATCGGCTTGGTCATGCAGCTCATCGGCGATTTGACCTATGTGCTGGTGGACCCCCGCATCGACTTTGACGGGCGGGGGAGTTGAAGTTGGGTCCGGGCAGCCGCAGGTTCCTTATGGCCTGTTGGGCGAAAGTCCTGGAGGCAAGTGTCTGTGTCCGGGGCTTGGAGGGGATCGCATGGACCCGGTAAGCCGCAGGCGCTGGCTAATGTTCAAGGCCAATCGGCGGGGCTGGTACTCGTTGTGGTTGTTTGGGACGCTGTTTGCCTTGTCGCTCGGCGCCGAGTTCATCGCCAACGACCGGCCCATCGTCTTCGCCCAAGGCGGCGATCTGCGTTTTCCCGTGCTCTTCACTTATACAGAGCGCGAGTTGGGCGGGGTGCTGGAGACCGAAGCCGACTATCGCGACCCCTACGTGACGGCCTTGATCGAGGCGGACGGTTGGATGCTCTGGCCCATCGTGCGCTACGCCCATGACACCATCGATTGGGAGCTGGAACCTCCCTATCCTGCGCCACCGAGCGCTCGTCACTGGCTGGGCACGGACGGCCTTTCCGCCGACAACTTCGCCATTGTGCTGTACGGCTTTCGGCTCTCGGTACTGTTCGGACTGTCGCTGACCCTCATCAGCGCCCTCATCGGCGTTGCCGTCGGCGCTTTCCAGGGCTATCTCGGTGGCTTGACGGACCTCATTGGCCAGCGGATGGTGGAGATTTGGGCCGGACTGCCGATACTCTTCGTGCTCATCATCCTGAGCAGCTTGGTGGAGCCCAACTTCCTCTGGCTGCTCGGCGCGTTGGCCCTGTTTAGCTGGATGACCTTGGTCGGCGTGGTGCGAGCTGAGTTCCTGCGGGCGCGCAACTTTGAATTCGTGCTGGCGGCGAGGGCCTTGGGCGTGGGTGAGATCACCATCATGCGCCGCCATGTGCTGCCCAACGCGATGGTGGCGACCCTCACCTTCCTGCCCTTCATCCTCAACGGCGCGATCACCACCCTGACGGCGCTCGACTTCCTCGGCTTCGGTCTGCCCCTGGAGTCGCCATCCCTCGGCCGCCTGTTGTCGCAGGCCAAGATGAACCTGCATGCGCCTTGGATTGGCTTGGCCGCCTTCGCCACCTTGGCCACCATGCTGACGTTGCTGATCTTCATCGGCGAGGCGGTGCGCGACGCCTTCGACCCGCGCCGAGTCCTAGCGGGTGGCTCATCGGCCGCTCCGGCGTCGGCACGTCTGCCGGAGGGCGCCGGTGGCTGAACCCTTCCTGTCGGTGCGCGACCTCTGGGTGCGGTTTGGCGCGGATGATGCTGTGCGCGGCGCCTCCTTCGACGTGGATCAGGGCGAGACTGTGGCGCTGGTGGGTGAATCCGGATCCGGCAAGTCGGTCAGTGCGCTTGCCGCACTGCAGCTTCTGCCCTATCCGCACGCCAGCCACCCCCGCGGGTCGGTGCGCATTGGTGGCCGGGAGATGATCGGTGCGGACGCGGCTTTGCTGCGGGCAGTTCGGGGCGGTGAAGTGAGCATGATCTTTCAGGAGCCGATGACGTCCCTCAATCCGTTGCACAGCGTGTCAAGGCAGATTGGCGAGACCCTGATCACACACCGGCAAATGACCCGCAAAGCGGCGCGGCGCCGCACCTTGGAACTGCTTGAACGGGTCCATCTCACCGACGCTGACCAGCGCCAGAGCGCCTATCCCCATGAGCTGTCCGGCGGCCAACGGCAGCGCGTGATGATTGCGATGGCCTTGGCCAACGAACCCCGGCTGTTGATCGCCGATGAGCCGACCACCGCCCTGGACGTGACCATACAGGCCAGGATTCTGGCGCTGTTGCGCGAGCTGCAGGCGGAGATGGGCATGGGGCTGCTGCTGATTTCCCATGACCTCGGCATCGTCCGGCAAATGGCCGATCGCCTGTATGTGATGACCGCTGGCGAAATCGTCGAGTCCGGCTCCCGGCAGCAGGTCTTCGAGCGGCCCCGCCATGCCTACACCCGGCGTCTGCTGGCGGCGGAGCCATCCGGCGCGCCGGTGCCCGCTGAGCCGGCCGCCGAGACCTTGCTGCGGCTCAAGGACTTCAACGTCAGCTACGCCCAAGGCAAGGGCTGGCTCGGCCGTCGCCGCCAGCGGCTCGCCGTGCGCAACCTCGACCTGCAAGTTCCGGCTGGCCAAACCGTGGGCGTGGTGGGGGAGTCCGGATCGGGCAAAACGACGCTTGGCCTCGGGATGCTGCGCCTGATTCGCTCCCGAGGCGCCATCGAGTTTCGAGGCCGGGCCCTGCATGAGCGCAAAGGCAGCGCCTTGGTGGCCGAACGCCGCCATATGCAGATCGTCTTTCAAGATCCGTTCGGCAGCCTTTCACCGCGGCTCTCGGTGCAGCGCATCGTCGAGGAGGGCCTGCTGGTGCATGATCCGCGGATGACGGCCGCGGAAAGGGCGGGGAGGGTTGGCGAAGCGCTGCGGGAAGTCGGGCTGCAGGCCGAGCACATGGAACGCTATCCCCACGAGTTTTCCGGTGGCCAGCGACAGCGCATCTGCATTGCCCGCGCCTTGGCTCTGCGCCCTGAATTTGTCGTCCTCGACGAGCCGACTTCGGCGCTCGACCGCACCGTACAGGCGCAGATCGTCGACCTGTTGCGAGCGCTGCAACTGCGCCACGGGCTGACCTATCTGTTCATCAGCCACGATCTGAACGTGGTGCGTGCCTTGGCCCACTACTTGGTGGTGATGAAGGATGGGGAAGTCGTGGAGCAAGGCCGGGCCGAGGCGGTGTTCAAAGCGCCGCAGACCCGCTACACCCGGAAGCTAATGGCTGCAGCACTGACCTGATCCGGGTGCCTCAAGCTGCTAGCGATCCGACTGGCTTGGACAGCATCCCCCAAAGTGGCTTTGCGCAGCGCTACACGATGCCGTAGGCAAGCATCGCGTCGGCGACCTTTATGAAGCCGCCGATGTTGGCCCCCTTCACGTAGTTGACGCCGCCGTTCTCCACCCCGTGGCGTACGCAGGTCTTGTGGATGTCGAGCATGATCGTTTGCAGGCGTGAATCCACTTCATGTGCGCTCCAGGAGAGGTGTTGCGCGTTCTGACTCATTTCAAGACCCGAGACGGCGACGCCCCCGGCGTTGGCGGCTTTGGCGGGTCCGTAGAGGATGCCGGCGTCCAGAAAGGCGTGTGCGCCGTTCAAGTCGGTTGGCATATTGGCGCCCTCGCACACCGTGCGCACTCCGTTGTTCAGCAGCACACGGGCGTCGTTGGCACTGATCTCGTTTTGAGTGGCGCAAGGCATGGCGATGTCAACGGGAACCGCCCAGGGCCGCTGACCCTTGTGGAAGCTCACGTGGTCGAATCGATCGGCGACCTCCGCGATTCGGCCCCGCCGCTCCTCCTTGAGCTGGCGAACAAACTCCAGCAACTCGCGGTCCATGCCACCTTCGATGTTGATGAACCCGGAGGAGTCCGAAAGGGTGACCACCTTCGCCCCAAGGGCGATCGACTTCTGGGCGGCGTAGATCGCCACGTTGCCCGAACCCGAAATCGCCACGGATTTTCCTTTGATGCCGTCGCCGATGCGGTTGAGCATGTTCTCGCAGAAATACACGCAGCCGTATCCGGTGGCTTCCCTGCGCACTAAGCTGCCGCCAAAATTCTGGCCCTTGCCGGTCAATATGCCGGCGTAGCGGTTTGCCAGGCGCAGGTATTGACCAAACAGGAAGCCGATTTCCCGAGCGCCGACGCCGATGTCGCCGGCGGGAACGTCGGTGCTCTCCCCGATGTGGCGATGTAGCTCGATCATCAGCGACTGACAGAATCGCTCCACCTCGCGGTCGCTCTTGCCCTTGGGGTTGAAATTTGAACCGCCCTTGCCGCCGCCCATCGGCAAACCAGTCAGGCTGTTCTTGAAGACCTGTTCGAAGCCGAGAAACTTCAGGATGCTCAGGTTGACTGACGGATGAAACCGCAGGCCGCCCTTGTAGGGGCCTATGCAGTTGTTGAACTGCACCCGCCACGCACGGTTGATGCGTACATTGTGCGCGTCGTCCTCCCAGCAAACCCGGAAAATCACCACGCGGTCCGGCTCCGTCAAACGCTCCAGAATTCGCGCCTCCCGATACGGCCGGTGTTCGAGCAAAAAGGGCATCAGGCTTTCGACGACTTCGCGGACCGCTTGGTGAAATTGGGTCTCTCCCTCATTGCGGCGAATGAGCCCGCGCATGAATCGAGCGACTTGGTCCTTGACCGCCGGGTTTCGGTGCGCCATGTCCAATCTTCTTATGCAAGCAGGTGGGCATTTTAGGGGATTCTAGCCTGCGGCAAAGGAGGCCGGGCCCCCGGGGTCCGGGCTGTGCGATATCTCTTACGAATTGCCGGGGCAACAGCGCACGGTTATTTCAGCCTTTACCGAATTGCCCGGCTGCTTGGAGACGCTTTAGCATTCCGTGCAAAGGGACCGGCGGCTTCCGGGAGGTTGCGGCCTGTTCATCCAACCACCTAATGGACTTGGACATGAAAATCAATGAGCTGCAAGCCGGGCGCGCCTTGGCCCAAGTGTTGAAACGAGAGCTGTCTCCCGCGGCCGTGGGCGAGGACGATTGGACCGACCTGCACTTCGCTGCGGTGATGGGCCTAAGCACCGATTGCCAAGCCTTGGTGAACGGGGGAGTGCCGGTCGATGCGCGCCTCAAGGATGACGGCAAGTCGCTGTCAGCCGAGTTGATGCGGACCCTGCGGGATTTAGGCCTCGGCTTTACCACTTGGGAAAGGGAGGGCGACCGGCCCTTGCACTTGGCCGCTTGGGCGAATGGGCCGGCAACGGCCGCGGCGTTGTTGGATTGCGGCGCGAACGTCAACGGCAGGTTGGCTTCGGGGGCGACGCCACTGAGCGTGGCCGCCCGGTTTGACAGCGCCGCCGCTGCGGAAGTCCTGTTGGCAAGTGGGGCCGATGTCCGAGTTCGGGAGTTTTTTTGCTACACGCCGTTGCACACCGCTGCCTTCCAGCGATCCCTAGCGACCGCCAAGCTGCTCGTGGATGCCGGTGCGGACATTGCGGCCCGGGCCCATGACGGCTGGACGCCCCTGCATGTGGCCGCACTGTTCGACGCCACAGCGGTTGCTCGGCTGCTGCTTGATTGCGGCGCGGACGTCAATGCACTGTCGAAGGCGGACGGCGGCACGCCGCTCGACTTCGCCGAATGCCGGGCTGCCACCGCGACCGCAGCCATGCTTCGCCGACGGGGCGGCGATGTCACGGTCGAAGAGCACACCGAGATGATCGGCGTCATCGACACCAAGCTCGGCGGCGGTTGGGGCGTGATGCGGCCAATCTATCGACGCACCAAGAAAAGGCGGGCACCCCGTCAACGCCGAGCGGTCGGTTGATGGACCGGCGTCCACGGGACCGGTGGGAACGGCCCGCCGGCTGGTGGTTCCGTCGTGGCCATCGACCGCATGGAGGGGCTGTTGTAAGCTCATTGGCCAGCCAAGGAGATCCCCATGCGCATTCACGTTCACGCTTTGCCCGCCCTTTTTGCTGCCGCTCTGCTCGCTGGCTGCGAGCCTGCCGACGAGGCGCCGCCAGCCCCGCCGCCGAGCGCAGAGGAAACCTTCCGGCTGCAGGTCGAGACAGCGGTGCCGGGGTCGGTCATTGAGATTCCGGCGGGCACGCTAAGCCTGCAGCGAGGTCTGGTGCTCAACACGGTCGGCGTCACCATCCGCGGCGCGGGTATGGATCAATCCATCTTGAGCTTCAAGGGGCAGTTGGCGGGCGCCGAAGGGCTGTTGGTGACGGCCAGTGACTTCACCATCGAGGATCTCGCTATTGAAGACACCGCCGGCGATGCCCTGAAAATCACCGACGGGCGCAACATCACCGTGCGCCGGGTGCGCACCGAATGGACTGGCGGCCCGAGCGCTGAAAACGGCGCCTACGGCATCTATCCGGTGCAGACCGAAAACACCCTCATCGAGGGCTCGGTGGCCATCGGCGCATCGGACGCGGGCATTTACGTCGGCCAGTCGCGCAACGTCGTGGTGCGCGACAGCCGGGCCGAATTCAACGTGGCGGGCATCGAGATTGAGAACACGGTCCATGCGGACGTGTTCGGCAACGAGGCGGTCAACAACACCGGCGGCATCCTCGTCTTCAACATGCCGGACCTGCCGGAGGAGGGCCACAGCACTCGCGTGTTCAACAATCGGGTCGTTGACAACAACACCGCCAACTTCGGCATTCCTGGGTCGGCGGTGGCCGGAGTGCCGGCTGGGTCCGGCATCCTCATCAACGCCAATGACCGGGTGGAGGTGTTCGATAACGAAATCCGCAACAACCAAACCGCCAACGTGTTGATTTCCAGCTACTTCAGCGCCAACTACACCGGCGAGCGGAAGGTGGTGGAGACCTTCGACCCCTACCCGGAAGCGCTCCTGATCCTCGGCAACACCTTTGGTCCCGGCGGCGGCGCCCCGGATCACGAGGGGCTGGAGGCGGTTCGCCTGGCGCTGTACGGCGCCGAGGGCCACCTGCCGGACGTGGTTTGGGATGGGGTGCGCCATCCTGAGCGCACGGCGGCTGAATTCGCCATTTGCGTGGACAACGCGCCGGCGGACGTGCTCAACGTGGACGGCGCCAACGACTACGCCAGCCCGGCGGTCGTCACCAGCGAACACCAGTGCGCTCATCCGCGGCTCGCGCCCGTGGAATTGGCCGAGGGCGCCGCTTAGGGCACGGACCTGATCGTGGGATGGGACCGCGCCACCGCGAGCTTTGCACTTTGCTGCGGGCTTAGCGTACTCGGTGCCTGTGCCCCGACACCGCAGGTGCGGCTCCACGCTTCTGGTGAATATCCGCAGCGGCTCTCCGATTGGGGGCTGGTCGAGCACCGGGGCGACCGCCTGGTTTTGGGGGAGGGGGTTCTCCCCTACGACGTCAACACGCCGCTGTTTGCCGACTACGCGCAGAAGCTTCGCGCAGTCTGGCTGCCGCCGGGTCAAAGTGGCCGCTTCGATGCCGACCAAGCGTATGCGCTGCCGGTGGGCACATTGATCAGCAAAACCTTCTTCTATCCCACCGTCGGTGGCGTTGCGCAGGCGGTGGAGGGTTGGGATGGCGCGGTCGAAGCGCTCGATCTGGCCCGCACTTCCCTAGTGGAAACCCGCCTGCTCGTGCGCCAACCCGAGGGTTGGGAAGCGCTCGCCTATGTGTGGCGCGGCAGTGAGGCCTGGCTGTCCATCACCGGCGCGATCATCCCGCTGCGATTGGCGTTTGAGGGCGGCGGCACGGCGAGGACGGTTAACTACATGGTGCCGAGCCGCAACCAATGTGCTAGCTGCCATGTTACGGGGCAGGATGGAGACGCCTTGCTGCCCATCGGCCTGACCACCCGACAGCTCAACCGCGGCTATGGCGGCGGACCTGGCAATCAGATTGCGCACTGGCAGGCGCTGGGCTGGCTGGACGGCGCCCCGCCTGCGACTGAGTGGGCCCGGAACGCGGACTGGAGCAGCCCTGGTGAACCGTTGGCCGGATTGGCGCGCTCTTATCTCGACGCCAACTGCGGCCATTGCCACAACCCAGCGGGACGGGCCGACACTACGGGCCTTTGGCTGAACGCCCACCACGATACGCTGCGCCGCCTTGGCTTGTGCAAGCCACCCATTGCTGCGGGCCAAGGCACCGGCGGGCGGCGCTACTCCATCGTGCCCGGCCAGCCCGACGACTCGATCCTCGTGTTCCGCATGGCCGATGACGACCCGGCGACGCGGATGCCGGAAATCGGCCGCTCCATCGTCCACCAACGCGGCCTGGCGGTGGTCGCGGATTGGATTGCAGCGCTGCCCAACGAGTGCGCGGAACCGGACTACGCGGGCGCCCTGGTTTCCGGGGGTTGATGCGCCCGGGGCGGAATGTCTTACAATGGCCTGCGAGGCAACGCTCCAAGCCGACGAGCGGACGCGCCGCCTTGGGGTGGCGCACCCAGTCGGGTGCAATAAGTTGACTCATGCGACGGCCTTATCCCCCGATCAAGAGAACCAGATGAATACGCTAGACCCCTACGCCATCCCTCTCGAGCAAATCGACGTCTCCGACGCCCACCTTTTTCAGCAGGACGCCCATTGGGGCTTCTTTGAGCGCCTGCGCGACGAGGCGCCGATCCACTACTGCCCGGAAAGCAAGTTCGGGCCGTACTGGTCGGTGACCAAATTCAACGACATCATGGCCGTGGAGAAGAACCACGAGCAGTTCTCCTCTGAAGAGGGCATCACCTTGGGGCCGCCGGTCTCGGTGCCGGAGGAGGAGATCATGGACACGCCCATGTTCATCGCCATGGATCCGCCCAAGCACGACGTGCAGCGGGCCACGGTGCAGCCGGTGGTGGAGCCGCGCAACCTGCAGGCGCTGGAAGGCACCATCCGCGAACGGGCGGCGGGCATTCTCGATTCCCTGCCCCGGGGCGAGACCTTCAATTGGGTGGATCGGGTGTCCATCGAGCTCACCACCCAGATGCTGGCCACCCTGTTCGACTTCCCCTTCGAGGAGCGGCGCAAGCTCACGCGCTGGTCGGACGTGGCCACCGCGGTACCTGGGCATGGAGTGATCGAGACCATGGACCAGCGCCGCGAGGAGCTCCACGAATGCCTGGCTTATTTCACCCGTCTTTGGAACGAGCGGGTCAATCAGCCGCCTGCCCATGACCTGATCTCCATGCTCGCCCACGGCGAGAACACCCGGAAGATGGCGCCGATGGAGTTTCTCGGCAACCTGATCCTGCTGATCGTCGGTGGCAACGACACCACGCGCAATTCGATTTCCGGGGGTGTGCTGGCGCTGAATCAGTTCCCAGGCGAGTACGACAAGCTGCGCGCCGACCCCTCCCCGAAGCTGATCCGCAACATGGTCTCGGAGATCATCCGCTGGCAGACGCCCTTGGCCTACATGCTGCGCACGGCTGTGGAGGACACCGACTTCGCTGGCCATCGCATCCGGGCCGGGGACCGGCTGTGCATGTGGTATGTCTCGGGCAACCGTGACGACGAGGTGATCGACAATCCCAACGACTTCATCATCGACCGCAAGAACGCCCGGCACCACCTCTCGTTCGGCTTCGGCATCCACCGCTGCATGGGCAACCGGCTGGCGGAGATGCAGCTTCGCGTGCTCTGGGAGGAGATCATGAAGCGCTTCCGCTCGGTGGAGGTGGTGGGCGAGCCGGAGCGCACGCTGTCGGCATTTGTAAAGGGCTACCTCGAACTTCCGGTCCGCGTCCACGAGCACTGAGATCGACATCTCATGAGGGCCGCTTCCGCCAGTGAGCGGGGGCGGTTGCGTTGATGCGTCCGAAGCACGCCCTCGCCTTCATCTTCGTCACGGTCCTGCTCGACTCCATCGGCTTCGGCATCATCATGCCGGTGGTGCCGCAGCTCATCATGGACGTCAGCTCCGAGCCGCTCTCCTCGGCGGCGCAGTACGGCGGCTGGCTGATGTTCGTGTATGCCGCCATGCAGTTCTTCAGCGCCCCGGTGCTCGGCAACCTCTCCGACCGCTTCGGGCGCCGACCGGTGCTGCTGCTCTCCCTGCTGCTGATGGGCGGCGACTACCTGCTGATGGGCTGGGCGCCGAGCATCGCATGGCTGTTCCTCGGCCGGTTCATCGCGGGCATCTCGGCCTCCACCTACGGAATTGCCAACGCCTTCATCGCCGACAGCTTCCCGCCCGAGGAGCGGGCCAAGAACTTCGCCCTGATGGGCGCGGCCTTCGGCACGGGCTTTATTGTCGGCCCGGTGATTGGCGGCTTTCTGGGGGAGTACGGCCCCCGGGCGCCGTTCTATGCGGCGGCGGCGCTGGCCTTCACCAACGTGCTGTACGGCTTCTTCGTGCTGCCGGAGTCGCTGAAAGCCGAAAACCGGCGCCGCTTCGAATGGAAGCGGGCCAATCCGTTCGGAGCCTTCAATCAACTTTGGCGCTACCCGATGGTCATGGGCTTGGTCTTCACCTACTTCTTCTACTTGATCGGCCACCACTCGCTGCCGAGCGTGTGGTCCTATTTCGCCATCGAGAAGTTCGGCTGGTCGCCGACGGAGATTGGCTTCTCCCTAGGTGCGGTCGGGGTGTGCATGATCCTGGTGCAGACCTACCTGATCCGCCGCTTCCTCACGCGCTACGGCACCGAGCGCACCGCCTACGTCGGCTTGACCATGACCATCATCGCCTTTCTCGGCTACGCCTTCGTGCCGTTCGGCTGGATGATGTACATCGTCATCGTGGTGGGTGCGGCGCAAGGCTTCATCGCTGCGCCACTGCAGAGCCTGATGTCGAGTCAGGTGCCGGCGGATTCGCAAGGCGAGCTGCAAGGCGCTCTCGGCAGCATGGCCAGCCTGGTGTCCATCCTTTCGCCGCCCTTCATGACCCAGACCTTTGCGTGGTTCAGCGCCGCCAATGCGCCGGTCTATTTCCCCGGCGCTCCGTTTCTGGCCGCGGCCTTTTTCACGCTGCTCGGCCTGGTGGCGATGGTGAGGGCGCTTCGCCTGGGGCGAAGCGGTCGGGTCGCTGCGCAACCCGGCACGGGGCCTTATTGATTGGAGTTTGGCCGGAGTCGGCGGCGGCCTTGCGGCGCGGCGCAACGGGGATTTCGCGCCGCGCAACTCGAAACGACCGGAGGTTCGCGGCTAATTGACGATGCCGTCATTACGCAAATCCTGAATTTCCGGCTGTGATAGGCCGGCTTCGCGGAGGATTTGCTCGGTGTGCTCGCCCATCGCCGGGGCAGGCCCCCGGGGCCGGACGTCGGCTGATTTGAAGCGCATGGGCGCGTTGACGGTGCGGTAGGTCCCGAGTTCCGGGTGCCGAAGCTCCGGAAACAGGCCGATGGCGTTGGCGTGGGGGTCTTCCACCACTTCGTGCAGACCCAGCACCGGCCCCCAGATCAGGCCCTGCTCGTCGAAGATGGCGCCCCATTCGTCGCGGGTCTTGGTGGCGAGCGTTGCGTCGATGCCGTCGACGAGTTCCGCCATGTGCTTGTAGCGATCACGGCCGGTCGCGTAGCGCTCATCGGCGAGCCAGTCCTCGCGGCCGACGGCCCGGCACAGGCGTTCCCAAGCGCCGCTGTCGAGCATGTTGAGCACTGCCCACTTGCCGTCGCCGCAGGGATAGCGGTTGGTCATCGGCGTAAGGAGTTCATGGCGCGCCCGGCGGCGCACGGGGGCCTTATCGATTGCGGTGACGCCGAAGTCGGAGGCTTGGGTCCAGACCGCGGTTTCGTAGAGCGACGTCTCCACCAGTTGTCCCACACCGGTTTTTTCCGCCAGCCGCAGGGCGGCGAGAATGGCGGCGACCAGGGCCAGTCCGGTGGTATGGTCGCCTTGGGCGGGCCGAGCCATGGGCACGATGCCGTCTTCGCCCTCGCGCATGGCGTCGTAGAGGCCGGAGCGGCCGAAGAATGCCGTCACGTCGTAACCCGGCCTCCAGGCGTCCGGGCCAGTGGTGCCGTAGCCGGTGAGGGTGGCGTGAACCAGGTTTGGCTTGATGGCGAACAGGGTCTCGGGGTCGAGGCCGAAGCGCTGCTGCCGCTGCGCGAGCAGGTTGCATAGGAAGACATCGGCATCTTGGGCTAGGCGCTGGGCAAGGTCTCGGCCTTCGGGCTTGTCCAAGGCAATGGCTGCGGAGCGCTTGCCGCGGTTGTCCACATCGAACTGCAGGTCATAGTCGGCGAACTTCGACTCAACGCGCAGCGGGCGGGACAGGCCGCGCATGGGATCTCCGGTGACGGGCTCGATCTTGACCACGTCGGCGCCCATGTCCGCCAGAATGGCGGCGGCGCTCGGCGCCGCCATGAAGCTGTCCACTTCCAGAACCCTGACGTCTTCCAAGGGTGCGCTCAAGAGTTGATCCTCACCGCGGATGGGATGGCGATTTTAGGGTGATCCGCCCGAATCGTCGCCTGCGATGATCAGCGACGGAACCACAAAGTCCTTCAACATCTCCCGCAGCCGAAACTCGTTGCTGGCGAAGGGGAAGTTCACCGTCTGCAGCGACATGACGACGAACATGCACCACTCCACGTACTTGTCGAGCGTGACGCCTTCGCGCAGTCGTCCCAACCCCTTGGCGCGTTCAAAGGTGGGTCGCGAGCAGGCCATCGCCGCCTTGTAGCAACCGGCCAGTGATTCGTCGATTCGTTCGTAGAGGTGGGTGCTGTTGTTGGCGAACATCAGCTTCAAGGCCGGTCGGCGACGCAACTGGCGAATGAACCAGACGATGTCGTCAACGAGCTGCTCCTCAAGGCCCTCATGCTCATAGCGTTGCGTCTCGAAGTCCGCCATCAGCGTATCGAAGTCTCGGGTCACCGCCTGATTCAACACGTCGTCGGCGTCCTTGAAGTAGCGGTAGAAGGTGGTCCGGCCCAACCCGGCCCGCTCGATGACGGCGCTGACCGTGGTGTTTTCCGCCCCTTGGCTGAGATAAAGCTCAACGGCCGCATCCAGAATGGCGCGACGGGTGTCCTCCGCTCGCGCCTGTAGGGAGCCAGTGCCGACTTTGCTGCTCATGGGAGACGCAAGCTAGCAAAAAACGGCTGGGCCCTCCACCGCGATGTTTCCGTGGCAGCGAATCAAGAATGGAACGGATATAGGAGAAATGACCCTTTATTGAAGTGTATATAGAACAAAGATATAGAAAAAATACCCAAAGTGACTTTAAAAAGGTCAAAAAATAAAAAAGTGTAATTTTTTATATCTTTAATGGAACAAAATTGGTTAATATGTTCCCATCTTGGCGTATGTGTCCTACAGGAGACAAGTTATGAGCCTGCCCATTCCCCTCGGTTGGTACGCCTTGGCCTATAGCGCCGAGTTGCCGCCTGGCGACGTTAAGCCCCTGTTTTATTTCAATGAACACATGGTGCTGTTTCGCACCGAGGATGGCCACGCCCACGTGATGGAGGCACATTGTCCTCACTTGGGCGCCCATCTTGGCCATGGCGGCAAGGTGCAGGGCGATGCGCTCATCTGCCCGTTTCACGGCTGGCAGTTTGACGGTGGCGGCGCTTGCGTGAACGTCCCTTATGCCCGCTCCCTTCCGAAGCGGGCAACTGAAGGACCTTGCCTGTACAGCTACCCGGTGCAGGAACGAAACCAGATGGTCTGGGCTTGGCATCACCCACGCCGGGTGGCGCCGTTGTGGGACATCGACGACCTTCCTGAGCTGAACGATCCAGACTGGAGCCCCATCGACTGCTACGACTGGGAAATCGAATCGCCCATACAGGAAGCGGGTGAGAACGCCGTGGACATCGCCCACTTCGTCACCGTGCATGGCGCTTTGGGGATGCCCGAGGCCGAGATCAACCTCGACGGCCATCGCCGGGAAACCAAGCTGGCCGCTCTGGCGCCAGCCATTGACGACGAGGGAAAAGTAGACTTTGCCAAAACGGAGACCGTTAATCTGATCACTTGCAACTACGGGCCCGGCATGAGCACGCAGACGTTCACCAGCAGGCTTAAGACCGCCATGCTCGGCACGATCACCCCGATCACCGCGACCCGGATGAAGCTGCGCTTCGCCTTCACCAAGCCGCGCAACATCTCAGAGCGGTTCAATATGCTCGCGGACGGAATGATCGCCGAAATCGTCCACCAGGTGCAGCAGGACATTCCCATCTGGGAAAACAAGAAATACGCTGAATCGCCCATGCTCTGCGACGGCGACGGCCCCATCGCCAAGTACCGCCGTTGGTTCAGCCAGTTCTATGACGATGCGTCCGCCCACCCGAAGCGCGCCGCAGTGATCGCATCGTCCGATGGGCCTGAAGAGGCCGCGCTGGCGGGCTAGGGAATGGGCAGTGCGGAAGTGAATCAAGGTTTGGCCAGGAACTGAGCCCGATTCAAGGACAGCCGCCCTCGCACCGAATCACCGATTCCCATCGAGGGCGGGACATTCTTATCTCCGAGGCAGCTAGTGTGCTGTCCCGTAAGTAAGTGGGTTTTGGTCGCTAGGCCGTTTGGGTTCCCGTGCAAGGGCCTTCCCGTTATCGGAAAGGGCGACAACGCGGTGTGGCAGGCCCCTCGCGCTCCCCGGCTGAGGGCTCCGCCGAGCAACGCGGCCGGGGGCCGAAACGGCCACGAATAATCACGCTAATTTGCGGGACAGGCTGCTGGCCGCGGCCAAATTCTTCTGGCAGATGTTTCGGCGGCGCCCGATCTGAATCTGGCTTCGCTGCTATACTCGCTCGGCGGCGAGTGCCTTAACTGACGTTCCATGCGCACGGCGCTGATGCAACTCGTTGCTCAAGCTCGTTAGGCGGCATCACACCAACCCCATCCTCTTCGCAACTGACCTCAAGAACCAATCGAGAGCGACCCATGATTGAATTCACCCTGAACGGAACCCCGGTTCGGACCGACGACTCGCCCGACACGCCCCTGCTTTGGGCGGTGCGCGACACCTTCAAGCTGAAGGGCGCCAAGTTCGGTTGCGGCGCCGGTCTGTGCGGCTCCTGCACCATGCATGTGGACGGTGAAGCGGTGCGCACCTGCGTTTTGCCCATCGCTTCCGTTGCCGGCAAGGCGGTGACCACCATCGAAGGCTTGGGCGCACCGGATCGACTCCATCCCTTGCAGGAAGCTTGGGTTTCGCACAGCGTCCCGCAATGCGGCTATTGCCAACCGGGCCAGATCATGTCCGCGGCGGCGCTGCTGGCGCGCAATCCGCAGGCCGATGAGGCCGAGGTGGAGCGCGCCATGGCCGGCAACATTTGCCGCTGCGGCTGCTATCCGCGCATCAAACAGGCCATTTTGTCCGTGGCGCGCCATGCCGGCGTTGACGAATTGGCCACGGAGGTGTCCTCATGAATCGGTTGCTGAACGTTTCAAGGCGCCGCTTTCTCAAGACTTCCGGTGTCGCGGGCGGCGGACTGGTGGTCGGCTTCACGCTCACCGGCTGCGGCTCAAGCGCACCGCCCGTCGCCCGTATGGAAGGCGACTTCGTGCCCAACGCCTTTTTGCAGATCACCCCGGAAAACCGCGTCCGCTTCTACTGCCCGCGCGATGAGATGGGGCAGGGCGTCAGCACCGGGCTGACCACCTTGGTTGCCGAGGAACTCGATGTGCCCCCGCGGGAGATTGAAGTGCTCTGGGCAGGTGTGCACGCCGACTACGCCAACCCGGAATTTGGCGTTCAGGGCACGGGTGGCAGCACGTCGATCAAGGCCCACTACCGGCAACTGCGCCAAGTGGGCGCCAACGTGCGCGCCGTGCTTCTCGAGGCCGCCGCCGGTCAATTGCGACGGCCCGCATCGGCTTTGTCCACCGATGGCGGCCATGTGGTTGTCGATGGCGAACGGCTCCCCTACGGCCAATTCGTGGCCACAGCAGCAGCGCTCGAAGCGCCCGCCGAGGCACCTTTGAAACCAGCGAGCGAATTCAAGTTCATCGGCAAGGAGTTTGCGCGGATTGATGCGCTCGACAAGTCCACGGGCGCTGCCGAGTTCGGCATCGACATCGATGTTCCGGGCCTCCATCACGGGGTGGTGCGGCGCTGCCCGGTTGCCGGAGGCACACTGAAGTCCTATCGCGGCGGCAAGGCGCGCTTGGTCCCGGGCGTCACTGACGTCATCGAAATCGGTAGCGGGGTAGCGGTCGTCGCGGATCGCTATTGGGCGGCCAAGAAGGGGGCGCAGGCGCTGGAGGTGGACTGGAACCTGCCGCCGCTCGCCAGTCTTGACAGCGAACGACTGCGGGCGGACTACCGGGCCGGACTCGACCAGGAGGGTGATGTGACCGGCGAGCGGGGCGACTTGGATGCCGGCTTTGCGCAGGCCGGCCAGGTCGTGGAGAACGACTACTGGGCACCCTATCTGGCCCATGCGCCCATGGAGCCAATGAACGCGGTTGTGCGCATCGAAGGTGGCGAGGCGGATGTCTGGACGGGCAGCCAAGGCATCGCCGCGGCGCAGGGGTTGGTGGCCCGCTACGCCGGCCTCGACAAGGAGAAGGTCCGCGCCCACAACGCCTATCTCGGCGGCGGCTTTGGCCGACGGGCGACGCTGACCCACGTGATTGAAGCCACCCAGTTGGCGGTGGCTACCAACAAGCCGATCAAGGTGCTGTGGAGCCGCGAGGACGACATTCAAAGCGGCATCTACCGCCCCGCCTCCTTGATGCGGATCAAGGCGGGCGTTGACGATGCGGGCCGCCTGACCGCCTGGCAGGCCAAGCGCGTCGGTGGCAACATCACGCCCGACACGCTGCGCAACATGATGCCGGCGTTGTTGCCGGGTGCGGTGGGCGAGGGCGCCATTGACTGGATGGTGGGCCTCGCGGACGATGCGTTTGACGGTTGGGTGGTGGACCATTCCAGCATCGAGGGGCTGTACGAGGACTATGACACCGCGAACCGCGAAGTGCGGCACGTGACCATCAACCACGGGCTGCCGCTCACGTTCTGGCGGTCGGTTGGGCACTCCTACACGGCGTTCGCCAAGGAAACGATGATGGACGAACTCGCCGCCAAGGCGGGCTTGGATGCGGTCGATTTCCGGTTGCGCAACACCTGGGACAAGCCGCGGCTGCACAACGTCATCAAGGTTGCGGGCGAGCGCCTGCGCCAGTGGCCAACGCGTCCGGACCGCCATCTGGGGTTCGCCGCGCACAGCTCGTTCAGCACCGACGTGGCCGAGGTGGCTGAGGTTTCGGTGGAGAACGGCGCAATCCGGGTCCACCAGGTGCTTTGCGTGGTGGACTGCGGCGTGGCCGTGAACCCCGACATCGTGCGGGCGCAAATGGAAGGCTCGGTCATGTACGGGCTGACCGCGGCCCTGCACGGCGAGCTTGACTTGGAGAACGGCGCCATCACGCAAAGCAACTTCCACGACTACCCCATCCTGCGCATGAACGAGGCGCCGGATGTGGACGTGGTGATCATCGACAGCGCGGAAGAGCCCACCGGGGTCGGTGAACCTGGGTTGCCGCCGATTGCGCCGGCGGTCGCCAATGCGGTGTTTGCCGCCACCGGCCAACGCTTGCGCTCGTTGCCCCTGAAGCTTGCCTAACGAGGCTACGCCTCAGACCGACGAGAAGGCGCGCCGCCTTGGCGGCGCACGGTCGCCGGGCGCAAAAGTTGACTCGTATGGCAACGTCATCCCGCGATCAAGGAATCTAGTGGCTGAACCCTACTGGGCTCTCGCGGCGGGCTGGGTTCCGGATGTGCCGCCTTGGGAGATCCCTCGCATTGCGCACAAGGCCGGATTCGAAACCTGCGGCATGTGGGTTGATCCGGCAACGAGCTGGGATGGCGATGCATTGGCCAGAACCCGCACCGCACTGGCTGATACGGGCATTAAGCTGATCGACGTCGAGGCGCTGTGGCTTGGCAATGGCGACCGGGCGACGGATGCGCACAAGCGGATTCTTGATGCGGCATTGAGCCTCGGCGCCAGAAACGTTTTGGTCGTCTCCCGCCATCACGACTATGACGCCAGTCTTTCCCAGTTCCGGGAACTCTGCGAACTGGCGGGCGACGGCATTCGGATCAACCTGGAGTTTGGCGAGTTCACCCCAATCAAGTCGCTGTCAGCCGCCCGGGCGTTCATCGCCGCCGTCGATCATCCCGCCGCTGGCATCCTCATCGATCTCATGCACCTGAATCGCGCCGGCGATGCCCTCCCGTCGCTGGATTCGGAGGAATTTCCCTATGTGCAGGCCTGTGACTTCCTTCAGTCGTCGGCCGCCATGACGGGTGTCGATTACCTCGAAGCCGCGGTGGACGGACGCTGTTCATTGGGGGAGGGCGAGGCAAGAAGGGCGGACATCGAGGCGGTCTGCCGCTCAGGCCTCGATGTCAGTCTGGAGATTCGGTCCAAGGCATTGCGGGATGCCTTCCCCGATCCGGTGGAGCGGGCCAAACAGATTCGCCAGCGCTGTCAGCGTTCCGCTTTCCAGTAGGTTCCGCTCGCTCAGCGGCCAGGCGGATTGCCGGCCATGTAATCGTTCAGCACTTCGTGGAAGCGCCTGACCCGGGTTTCCTGGGCCGCCATGTAGGGTTCCTGATAGCCTCTGGATCGCCAGCCAGTGGTCTGGCCAGGAGTGAGCTGCCAGTCCTGGAACACCACTTGGTCCGAATAGTCCAAAACGCTGTCGCCGTTGCCGTACTCGCGGAAATCCAGCTCCGCCTCGGTGAGCTCGATGGGGTTCACCGCCGTACGATTGACGAACTTCTCCATGCCTTCAATGGGATAGGCCATCGTCCATTGATCGAAAAAGCACTTTTGGGGGTCCGTCGGATGGGGCTCCCAACGCCAGACCAGGAAGGAATCCGCCGATGGGGCGATGGCGACGTTGGGGAACAGCACCTGGAACGGGCTTTCGGTCAAGTCCTCATCGCTGAGGTGTTCGTAGTGCAGATGGCCCTTCTCCCGCCATAGCGCTCGCTTGGCGGCCTTCAAGTCCCGCCAGCCCTGCATCGCCTTGGTTTCGTAGTCGGGATACTTGCCGGGATCGATGTCCCAAGCCCGCAGCATGTCATCAAACGGGTGCGGCGCACCGTCCGGCAAGCGGTCCCTTAGGGAAGGCCGGCCCATTTGCACGATGCGGTTGTGGCCCATGGGGAACATTTCGTAGCGGGACGTGAAGTGATCCTGATCGATGATCGGCGGCACTTGGGGATGCACCATTCGCGTGTGGTAGGACTCGTTGAAATTGTCCGACCAGAATTTCCAGTTCGTGTCGAGCGCCACGCGCAGCCAATTGACGCGAATGGTCTTCTCGAACTGATGACTTTTGTACAGCTCCGGCGTGGGCTCCAGGTACCTCATCAAGTTCGGCGCTGCGTCATCCATGGTGTACCAGATGAGTCCTGCCCAAGTATCCACGCGGACTTCGGTGAGCTTCAGCTTGCCCACCGGGTCGCCTTGGGGGAAATCATCCCGGTCCGGGCAGTCCTCCAACACGCCGTTAAGCCCCCACTGCCAGCCGTGGTAGGGACAGGTGAAGCAGGCCTGGCAGCCATCCTGCCAGGCCAAGCGTTGCGCCCGGTGGCCGCAGGCGTTGTAGAACCCCTTGAGCGAGCCGTCACGCTGCTTTGCGATGATGACGGATTCGCGCATGAAGTCATGCACGATGAAGTCGCCGGCTTGCTCAAGCTGCTTTTCGCGGCCGGCGATGTGCCAGATCTTGGTCCACAGGCCCTCCCATTCCCGCGCCATGAACTCCGGGCAGTAGTAGCGCTCCTGGGAGATCGGATCGCCTCGAAGGAGCGACGGGTCCTTGCCATCCATCGCTAACGGATGCTTCACGCACTCTGCATGGGTCATCGGCGAATCCCCCCTCGATTGCCGCCAATTACACTAGTTTCCTTGATCGCGGGTCAAGGTTGCCACAATTGCGTCGGTGGAGAGCGTTCGCTTCACCAATTCCGGCTCGCAGGCCGGGATATTGGCCCTGACCATTGCCAGGGCCATCACTGGGCGCAACAAGGTGCTGACGGCCCGGCACGGCTATCACGGCATTTTGATGGAGTTCGAGTCCGGCGCCTTTCCGGGGTTGATGCCGCAGTGCGAAGGCTCGACCTTCGTGGGTGGCTTCAACGACGCGGAGAGCTTCGAGCGGATTCTGTCCGAGCACGGCGACGCCTGAATTCCCGCGCCGGGTCCAGGCGGCAAGCCAAGCAGCGGGAGCCTTGTTCGTGCTCGATGAAGTCATCACTTTCCGCTTGGCTGAAGACGGTGCGCGGGTGCTCGATGGCATCGAGCCGGATCTCACCATGTTGGGCAAGGTGATCGGTGGCGGTTTTCCGGTCGGTGCCGTGGGCGGCAAGCGGGAGCACATGCGAGTCTTTGATCCCCACGCACCGAAGGTGGCGCATTCCGGCATCTACTGCGGCAATCCAGTGACCATGGCAGCGGGCTTGGTCTGCGTGCGCGAGCTTACGGTGGAACGAATCGAGCGGATGGATGCGCTTGCAGCCCCATTGGAGGATGTGATGGCGGAGCGGTGACGGCGCAGGCGCGGAACTCGGCAAGGGCGATCGAACCATTGCCATGAGGTGCATCGCTTTCCGCTAAACTAGGTGCCTCGCCCGGCGCGAATCGGCCGGGCGCGACTCGCAATCACCTCAAACAGCCAATAAGGAGACAACGCAGTGTTGGGATATAGCACTATCGGCGTCAATGACATGGACCGGGCGCTGGCGTTTTACGATGCGCTGCTCGGAGAAATCGGCGCCCAGCAACTGTTCGGCATGGATCGCATCAAGTTTTACGGCACCGGCACGGACAGCGCCATGCTCGCCGTCTGCATTCCGTACAACGAGGAGGCTCAGAACCCCGGCAACGGCAACATGGTGGCCATTCCGGGCGGGGACCGGGCGGGGGTTGACAAGCTCTACGCCAAGGCCATGGAGCTCGGTGCCACGGACGAAGGCCCGCCGGGGGAGCGGATGCCCGTATTCTACGGTGCCTACGTGCGTGATCTCGACGGCAACAAGCTGTGTTTCTTTGAGATGAAGATGTAGAACCCAGGGGTGGGATGCGGTCCCCGGTTGCGATGGCCGGCCGCTTCGGCGGCGTCGTCGCCTGGGGCGGTGCCTCCCGTGCCCGGCACATCAAGGGCGGGACGCCCTCGGTCCAACGGGGTCTGATGCGGAGCGGCGGAGCGAACGTGCGGTTGAGCAGCAGCCAAATCGAGCGCTATTGGGAGCAGGGCTACCTCCTGCTTCCGGGCAAGGTGTCGCAGCGGCACCTTGCCGCCTACGAGGACCGCTTCGTCGCTCTGGCCTGCGGGGCGGCGCCATCGGCCCCGGAAATGAAGATCATGCGCGACGTGATGGTGGTCAAGGGCGCGGTGACGCCGGCCACAGCCTTGCATGGCGTCAACAAGTTGATCAACTTTGAGGATGATGCCGCGCTTTACGGCTACACCTTGGAGCCGGGCCTGCTTGATGCGGTGCGCAGCCTCATTGGCGATGACCTCTACAGCATCTCCACCAACCTGTTCAACAAGCCGCCGGGGGTGGATGGACGCCACCCCCTGCACCAGGACCTGCGCTACTTCCGCATCCGCCCGGCGGACCGCATCATCGGCACGTGGACGGCGTTTGGCGCCACCAACCGGGAAAACGGCTGCCTAGCGGTGATTCCGGGCAGCCATAAGGGGCCGCTGCTCGACCACGGCAACCCGGATTGGGAGTACGTGAACGCCGGGTTCTTTGGCATCGAGCCCGAGGGCGTGAGCGACCGGCTCCATGTGCCGATGGCGCAAGGCGATACGCTGCTGTTCCATCCGCTGCTTATCCACGGCTCGGGCCAAAATCGCAGCGACAGCTTTCGCCGCGCCATTTCGAGCCACTACGCGGCTGCGGACTGCGAATCGCCGGTGCGCGACTGGCGGGTGGGCAAGCAGGCGCGGCCCATCGCCGTTCCCTACCATCCTTGATCGCCGGACCAGGCGCTGTCACATGGGTTGACTCTTGCGTGCGGCGATCCGCGAGCTGTCCCCTCGTTAGACCTCCATCGGCTTCAGCAGCCGCGGCCAGTCTTCCTGGGTCGCTGCCATGCGTTCGCCGATTTCCTCCACGGTGAAGGGCGCATCCATCGGATCGCCTTGGGCGATTTCCAGCACCTGCCAGGACAGCAGGGAGACGCGGTTGCCGCCGGCACAGAACTGGCGTCCGGTGACGTGTTTGGCGTCATCGGTGCACAGCCACACCACCACCGGCGAAACCTTGGTCGGGTCGAAGCGCTCTTCGGTGTTCTCCGGCATGATGTCCTCGGTCATGCGCGACCAGGCCGCCGGGGCCAGGGTGTTCACGGTGATGCCGTACTTGACGCCTTCGAGCGCCAGCGTCCGGGTGATCCCGGCGATGCCGGCCTTGGCGGCGGCGTAGTTGGTCTGTCCGAAATTGCCGATCAGCCCGGAGGTGGAGCTGGTGTTGATGACGCGCCCGCCGCTGCCTTGGACCAGCATCTGGTCCCAAGCCGCCTTGGCCACCAAGTATGTGCCGCGCAGGTGGACGTCGATCACCATGTCCCACAGCTCGTTGGTCATGTTCTTGAAGGACTTGTCGCGCAGGATGCCGGCGTTGTTGATGCAGATGTCGATCTTGCCGAAGTGGTCCACGCAAGCCCGCACCATTGCCTTGGCTGCGGCTTCGTCGGAGACTGAGCCGTAGTCGGCTGCCGCTTGGCCGCCAGCGGCCTTGATTTCCTCGACCACGCCATCGGCCATGGTGGAGCCTGCGCCACTGCCGTCCCGGGTGCCGCCGAGGTCATTGACCACTACCGAGGCGCCTTCCTGCGCCAGCAGCAGCGCGTGCGCCCGACCTAGCCCGCCGCCTGCGCCCGTGACCAGCGCCACCTTCCCGTCCAGATTGCCCATGAAATGCTCCTAGTGAATGGTTAATGAGAGTTTGAGGGAGCGCATTTTAGCCGAATGAAGTTTCATGGTTTACAGTGGCCGAATGAAAGCCGAAACGCTCTTGCCGCTGGGCAAGCTCGACCCCGGCCTGCGGGCGCCCGATGCCGGACTGGACCTTGGCGCGGTAGCCGCGGACGCCGGTCGTGTCGAGGCCTTGGGCTACCACGCCCTGCTGATGGAGGAGACCAAGGAGGACCCCTTCCAAGTGCTGGCGTTGGCGGCCGCCGCCACCGAACGGGTGCATTTGGGCACGTCGGTGGCCATCGCCTTCGCCCGCAGCCCCTATGTGACGGCCCAGGCGGCATGGACATTGCAAAAGTTGAGCGGCGGGCGCTTCGAGCTCGGGCTCGGTTCCCAAGTGCGTGGCCACATTCAGCGCCGTTTTGGCATGCAATGGCAGCCGCCCGGCCCGTGGATGCGCGACTACGTCGGCGCCCTCAAGGCCCTTTGGCACAGTTGGCAGAGTGCCACGCCCCTTGATTTCGAGAGCGACCACTACAACCTCAATCTCAATGTGCCCCTGTTCACGCCGGCGCCCATCGAGCACCCCGCCATTCCCGTTCACGTGGCGGCGGTCAATCCGTACATGGCTCGGGTGGCGGCCGAGGCCGCGGACGGCGTTCGCCTGCATCCGGTCTGCACCCCGCAATACATCAAAACGGTGCTGCTGCCGGCTGCGGCGCCCTATCGGCGGCCTGGGTTTGAGGTGTGCCTTAAGCCCTTGATCGCCACAGCGCCGGACGCAGGAACCTTGGCTGAGCGGGCCGAAGTGGTGCGGGCGCGGCTGGCCTTCTACTGTTCAACCCCGGCCTACGCCCGTGCCTTCGCCATCTACGGCCTCGAGGACCTCTGCGCCAAGATGGCCCGTTTGTCCAAGCGCGGCCGCTGGACGGAGATGGCTGCCAACATCGACGATGAGTTGCTGCGTCGCTTCGCCGTCGTCAGCCTCCACGACAATCTGGCTGATGACATTCTCGTCCGCTACGCGGATTGCATCGACCGGGTGGAAGTCAGCATTCCGCTAACGGGGCCATCAGACTTCGAGGCCTTAAGCACCATCGTCGAGCGGCTTCGCTAACCCCGGATGGCGGCGAGCCATGCCGGGGTTAGTCGGGGGCACCTAGGTTCAGAAACGGTAGTTCAACGAGGCGCTCACCAGTCGCGGTTGGCCCATCGTGCCAATGTTGATGTTCTCCCCGCCATCCAACGCATGCAGGTTGGGAAAGCGTTGAACATCCGTGTAGTACTCCTCGTCGGTAAAGTTCTCAACCTGCACGATTACCTCCCATCGCTCCCCCTGCAGCCCCACCTGTGCGTTGGCCACGGTGTATGAGGGATTCTTGACGGTATCCCAAGCCTGCAGACCCACTAGGGAGCCGCTGTGGCTGACCTGCACACCCGCCACGAGGCGCAGGCCGCCCGCTGCCGGCAAGGGCGCGTTGTACAAGGCCGACAGCAGCCAACTCGAGTCGTTGGTATTCGGCACGTCGGTGCCGGACAGGTCAACGCTGGATTCGCCGAAATCGACCAGGGTGCCGTCATTCCATTCGGCATCGATGACGCCAAGCGCTGCCATCAGGGTCAGATGTTCGGTAACCTTGAGATTCAGCTCGGCTTCAAAGCCGTACTGCTCCGAGTCCCCTAGGTTGATGATGCCCTCAATGATCTGGCCCCCGGTCTGGGCTTGGAATTCAACTTGGCGGTCGGTGTAGTCGATGTAGAACGCTGCGGCGCTCAGGGTGAGCCGGTCTTCGAGCCGCCTCGACTTCCAGCCGATTTCGAAGCTCGAGACCTCCTCGATGTCGAAGCCGAACAGGTCGTTTTCGCCTTCGAAGTTCGCCAGATTGTAGCCGCCGGGCTCATAGCCCTTGGCGTAGGTGAAATAGACCATCGATTCGTCGGTGAGCCATCTGGTCAGCGACGCGCGCGGCAGCACCTCCACACTGTCCTGGCTGCTGCTAATCATCGTGTCGAGGTTGTCGGTGCTGTTCTTCCAGCGGTCCACCCGGAGACCCAAATCCAACTCCCAAGCCTCCCATTCGTAGTTAACATTGGCGAACGCCGCCAAATGGGACTTGTCCCGGTTTCGAATTTCGAAAGGCACCGCCAGAGAGTCCATCTCCTGCTCCGGGGTCAGAATCTCCCCGGTCCAGACGCCTGAACAAGTCGGCATCTCCGCAGCGCAACCGAGTGGACCGGAGATGTTGCCGTCGGCGTCCACGCGCGCATCCCACCAAATTTGGGTGGAGCGCATTCTTTCCTCGTAAAGCGAGTAGTAGGCGCCGGCCAGCCAGCTCAATGGCCCCTCGGTGGTGGATGTGAAGCGGAGTTCCTGGGTGAACACGTCCATTTCCTCCGGCCGATTCGCGTCGAAGATGAACTCCTCCCGGATGTCAATATCGGAGTAACGGGTGCTGTCGGTCGTGGTGTAGGACGTGAGCGACAGGAGGGATACGCTGTCAAGGTCCCACTCGAGTTCAACGGTCCCGGCGAGGGTGTCTCGTTTATGGGTGGAGTTGGTGCTGTTGTTGACGGCGCGGTCATACTGGAAGTCGTCGGTCAGCTCCCGCATCCAAACATTGCTGAAGCCGTCCATTTCATTCCAACGCAGCGCCGCGTAGGCTGACAGCCGGTCGCCGAGCGGCCCGGACAGCGTGACGCGGGCGCCGTACTCCTCGACTGCGCCGACGTCCTTGTCGTTGTTGCCCCGCAGCCCGTTGAGGCGCGGCGGATTCTCGTTGACCAGAAAGCCATCGTCTTGGTAGAAGAATCCGAAGGCCCGCATCGCCCATCCTGAGTCGCTCAACGGGATGTTTGCAGCCGCCTCCATGTCCACGAGGCTCTGTTCCCCGAAGCGTCCCTTGACGCGTCCGAAGGCCTCCGTTGGATCAGGACGGGCACTCACGAACTTGACGGCCCCGCCGATGTTGCTGCCCCCGTAGAGGGTGCCTTGCGGACCTTTCAGCACCTCGATCCGCTCCAAGTCTCCGAACCTTGACGAGGCATCTGAGAACACCTGCACGTCGTCGAGGTAAAAGCCCACCCCTTGGGTGTTGCCAAACCCGCCGATGCCCCGGATCGTGACGTTTGGAAAGCCGTCGGTTCGCATGGAAAGGTTGAGATTGGGGATCGCAATCCCGATGTCCCGAAGGTTGGCAACGGCTTGGCGCGCAATTTGATCGCCTGAAAACGCAACCACGGATTCCGGTATTTCCAGTAGGCTCTCCTGTCGCTTGCGGGCGGTGACGATGATCTCCTCAAGCACGGGCGCAACGGTTGGCGAACCGGCTTGTCCGAACGCGGGTTTCCAATCAACGCCCGCGAATGCGACAAGAACCGTCGCCAGCAATGCGGCGACCTTGGTGGTGCCGCCGAAATTTTTTGGCAGTTTCCCCAACATGTCTCTATCTCCCACTCTCCATTGGGACATCTACCTTGAACCCGCTGAGGCCACGGGTCAAGCCCCCGACATTGACAACCAGCAGGCAGGGCGGCAAGGTTCGGGACATCGCCCATCCGCGGACGGTATGCTGCTGAAAGCCGGGTGTCTTGAAGCTTGGGAACCTGGCCGATTGATCAAGGGTTTCGCGTTGGCAAAACTCCAACGAACCGAAGGTTCGCGCCCTCGCAAGGCGCTCATCCAGAGCGCCGCTTCTCGGCACGGCTTCGCGGTTCCTCGGTGCCTCAGCGCGGCCGAAGCATCGGCGTTGGGAACGGGTAACGGAAGGGGTCAGCAGGCGATTCCTGTGGGCATGAGCACAAGCGACGAACGGATCGAACTGGCCAAGCGGGCGTTGGCCCACTGGCAGTGCAAGACCACCGATCAAGCTGTCGGCCAGATGCGGCTTCCGGTTTCGGCCTACTGTGACCCGGCGCGCTACGAACGCGAGGTCAACCGAATATTCCGGCAGTTGCCCATTGCGGTTGCGCTGTCCATCGAGGTGCCGGAGCCCGGCAGCTACGTCGCCCAAACACTGATGGGGATCCCGATCCTGATCACCCGCGACGGTGACGGCCGGGCGCATGCCTTCCTCAACGTCTGCCGGCACCGAGGGGCGATCGTCTGCCCGGTGGGGAACGGCAAGCGTTCCCGCTTTTCCTGCCCCTACCATGCTTGGACCTACGACAGCCGCGGCCAGTTGGTGGGCGTCACCGGCAGCGAGTCCTTTGGCGACTTCGACCGTCGGTCGCGCTCTTTGACCGAACTGCATTGCGTCGAGCGCTGCGGGCTGGTCTGGGCCTGCCTGACGCCAAGCGTGGCGTTTGACATCGATGCTTGGCTCGGTGGCTTTGCCGCGCAACTCGATACGCTGCGCCTTGGCGATTGGGTGCTCTACGAGCAGCGCGACCTGGACGGCCCTGGCTGGAAGGCGACACTGGACGGCTATCTGGAGGTCTATCACCATGATTCGGTGCATCGCTCCACGGTTGGGCGGCACACTATCGGCAATCTGCTGGTTCACGATCTCTACGGTCCACACCAGCGCCTGACCTTCGGGCGCCGGAACCTGTCGGAGCTGGCGGACCTGCCGGAGTCTGAGTGGCAGCCGGACGACTGCATTCGGATCATCCATTCGGCGTTTCCGAACCTGTCGGTTTCCGGCATCCTGGGCGGCCATTGCTTGGTCAGCCGCATCTTTCCAGGACCGACACTGGAGACCACGACCACCCGCCAGAGCATTCTTTGTGCACCCGGCGAGCAGACCGAGCAGTGGCTGGAGAGCGCGCGCAACTTCAGCGAGATGACCTTGCAGGCGGTGCGCGATGAGGACTACGCAGTGGTGCGGACGATTCAGGCGGCACTGCCTGCCGGCGCGAATTCGGATTTCATCATCGGCCGCAACGAGCCCGGCATCCAACACTACCATCGCACGGTTGCCAGCATGATGGACGGCAGCAGCGAGGGGCTTAAGGCAATCAGGGAGGCATCATGACCGATATTCGGGCATTGGAGCGCCGGGTCGAGCGGCTCGAGTCGCGAATCGAAATCGAGGAGCTGGTCACCGCCTACGCCCGGGCTTGCGATGAGCACGACATGCCTTGGCTCGAATCGCTGTTCACCGAAGATGCCCAATTCGACTCGCCGAGCGGCGTCATGCGCGCCGACAACCGCGACGAAATCATGGCGATGTTCGTCGAGGCGTTCAAAATCCGAGGACCCGGCTATCACTGGACCCACGACCCATTCATCCGCATCGATGACGATGACCCCAACACCGCCACCGGCACGGTGCTGAGCCATGCGGAGACCACCCCCAACGGCTTCGTAAGCCTAGCCGCGATGAAGTACAACGACGACTACCGGCGTGTCGACGGCCGCTGGCTTTTCTCCTGCCGCGAGATCCAATTCCTCTACTACGTGCCAGCGGAGAAGTACCTGGAAGGTCTCAGCCGCCAGCAGCGCCTCTACTACGGTGGTGACTGGAGGAACGCCGACTACCCCGAAGCACTGTCGGCATGGCAGGATTTTGACCGCAACCATCCGCGGGATGGGGCGGGGTAGCTGCCCCGAACGGAAGACGAACTTGAAGTCGCGCCACCGGCACCCGGTGGGCTAGCGGGCGACCCCGAGGTAGCTGGAGCGGAACTGGATGCCCCAATGGCCATCGCGGCGGGTGGCGACCCAAAAGGTATCGAAGCTGTTGTACACCTCGCCGGACTCTCGGCAGCGGTCAACGCGCATCTGCAGATGCACCTTGCCAATACCAGCCTGCACGGCCTTGACGGCGGCGAGCACTGAGTGGTGCCAGCCTTCCGCCTTGAGGTGAGCCTCGCCGCGACGGCTGCGCGCGGCGAACTCGGCGGCGCTCTCGACGCGGGTGAAGTTGCGGGCGAGGCGGATGTGCGGGTAGTTCAGCGCCGCAGCCAAGCGCTCGTGGTCCTGCGCGTTGAACGCATCAATGAACTCCCGCGCCGCCGCGATTCCATATTCAGCGCTCATGTGGCGGTCTCCCTCGGCTAGTGGTTGGCGGAAGTTTGCGGGCTGGGGAGCGTGATTGCATCCGTGCGCACGGGATCGTCGCTGATGATCCCCGAAGCGAGGGCGTATCGAACCGAAGGTTCGCGTTCTCGCTGTCCAACAGGGCGTCAACATTGAACCAGCTGGGAGCTAGGCAACCTCCCGGTAAGAAAGCTGACATGATTCGTCTGGGCATGACATCGGCGCGATGTCATTTGTGGGACGGAAAACGTGTGTGTCCAAGATCCCACCTTCCAAGATCCCACCTTCCAAGATCCCACCTCAATTGGTCATGGATGTGCGAACCGAACACACGCCACAAGGTATGTATCCGCCACCACGACCGCCGACCTCGGAGTCAAAAAACGGTGCTAGAGGCTGCTGCTCGGCAGGCCAACGCATCATGTCTCTATTCCCGCCACCGTCACAGAGCCGACCGGCCCCATGCGGGCATTGAGCGAGCCGAAACTGGCCGACGTTGGCCCCGCTTGTTGTAAGGGTGGTGCCGAATAGCTCGTGGACTATAGACACAAAGCCGACTTGACTGTTGCCGCTACGGACTTGGCTAAGGGTGGCGGAACGGCATTGGCCACCTGCCGATGCTGGTCGAGGTCACGGACGACTCCGGTTCGCCTCCGAATCGGGCCGACAAAGATGTGCGTGTCCGGGAAGCCTTGAAGTCGCGCAGCCTCGCGGGGCGTTAGGTAGCGGTTTTCGAAAGGATGGTAGAGCGCCTCCCCACATCGCAAGGTCAAGGCGGGCAGGTCTCGGTGCAATCTGCGGAATTTGGTTGAGTCCTTTGGCGTGAGCCGCTGCACCACATCCGGCGGTGCGCCTTCCGCCTTCGACAACCACTCGCCTTCCGTAACGAACGAGATCCGGTGACGGTCCCGCGGTGGCGTGATGTCAATGTGGTTTGGTGCCAACGGTTCGCAGTCGGGAGGAACGGCGTCAGGCAAGTCATTGATTGCCTCACCGACGGTGGCCGGCTGCCGCTGGCCAACCAGAGGGAAATCGAAAGCCTGGCCCTTGGGCATCGCGACGATGATGGCTCGCTTGCGGTTCTGTGGCACGCCGCAATCGGCGGCATTCAGAACGGTCGCCTGCAGATCGTACTCAATGTGCACAAACTCTTCGCTCAGCACATCGAGCATCGTCATGTCGTGCGCTACGGGCGCATCCAAGAACTTCGGCACTTGCTCGATAAGCACGGCGGCTGGCCGCGTCTTCTTCGCGAACCGAACCATCTGGAACGCCAATTGTCCTCTCGGATCCTTGATTCCGGCCTTCTTGCCGATCTGGCTGAATGGCTGACACGGGGGTCCGCCGTGCAGCAGCCCCAATTCTCCCGGTTTCAAATCCAAAGAGGTTGCCACGCCCTTTGGGTCAAGTGCCCGCACATCCACCTGCCACACGACCTTACCCCGAGCATTGCGCAGCAGAGTTGAGACGCAGTGAGGATCAAGCTCCACCGCGCAAACCGTTTGAAAACCTGCGGCGTCAACCCCGATGTCAAGTCCGCCAGCTCCGGCAAACAGGCTGATGGCGGACGGCTTCCCGTGGCTTTTCCGAGCGCTCCGACGCGAATTTGTCACATTGCGGGTTTTGTCCAAACTTGTCTCCCTGCGCTCCATGTGCGACACCGCTACGCTGGCTTTCAGCGGACACAATCAAGTCGAAGCCGCTTAGTGTGCAATCTATGGATAGGCTAGGCTGGTGTCAACCGCTGAACTGTAAAAAAAGACAGTTCCTGCAACTGGAGTTCACTCTGGACGCTCAGCCGATTGGCCCCAGTGTTCCCTCCTAGTGCTTGAAACCCTATCATCACGATAGGAATCACAGCATCGGGGGAGACTAGGGTGGAAACAGGACAGGTGCCCAACCTGGCGGAGGTAGCTGACAGATTGGCGATTCAGGACGTGCTGGCCCAGCACAGCCGCGGCGTGGACCGGGCTTGCGAGGCTACCCTGAAGTCGGCCTATTGGCCGGATGCGGAAGTGGCCTACGGCGGCTTCAATGGTGCGGCGCACGAGTTTTGCGAGATGTTGCCAATGGGAATCAAGCGCTATGCCGCGACCCAGCACAGCATCACCAACACGGCCATCGACCTGCGCGGCGATGAGGCGCGGGTGGAAACCTACGTCACCGCATACCACTATCTGGCCACCGAGGACGGCGACACCGAAATGACCTATCTGGGGCGTTATCTCGACCGCATGGAGAAGCGCGGGGAGGTCTGGAAGATCGCCCACCGGCGGGTGGTGATGGACTGGAACCAGAACGCCGCGGCGACGGCCATTCTCGAAGGCCCGCCTTTTGACGGCTTAGCCCGAGGTAAACGCCGCCCGGACGATCCACTTTACGAGCATTTGGCGTGAACTGCGCCGGGGACGGGTCGCCATGAAGGAGATACTGCTCGTCACCAAGGGCCATCCGTTTGAGCGGGAACCCTTCTTTGCGCTGTTCGATGGCATGGAAGGCGTCAACTGGACCCATGTGGAGCAGCCCGCCTCCCAGGCGCTGTTCAATGTCAAGCAGGCGCGGCGCTATGACGCCTACGTGCTCTATGACATGCCCGGCATTCGCTTTCGTGAAGGCGGCGCGCCCGAATTCGCCGAGCCGGACGACGACTACAAGCGGGACTTCAAGGCATTGCTCGAGGCGGGGCACGGCTTTGTCTTCCTGCACCACGCCATCGCTGGCTGGCCGGCTTGGGAAGAGTACGCCCGCATCATCGGCGGTCGGTTCCTCTACATGCCGGCCGAATTGCGGGGCACGCCCCGTCCGGACTCCGGATACCGGCACAAAGTGACCCACCGCATCAGCACGGTGGCGGACCATCCGGTCACCGCCGACGTGCCCGCCGCCTTCCCCATGACGGACGAGCTCTATCTCTACGAAGTGTTCGAGGACGCGGTCACACCCCTGCTGCGCAGCGACTACGCCTTCGAACGGGACAACTTCTACTCAGCCGCGCGGGTGGTGCGCGACGGCAAGATGTTCGACAACGAAGGCTGGAACCATGACCCGGGCAGCAATCTGGTGGGTTGGACCAAGACCGAGGGCCGCAGCCGGATCGTCTATCTTCAGGGCGGCGATGACCCGGAAGCCTACGCCAACCCGCACTACCAGCGCCTGATCGCCAACGCCATCGACTGGGTCTCGTCTTAACCGAAAGCAAGACTCATTCGATTTCGACACCTTGACCTGCATTGTTGGCGAAGTGACCGGATGCGACCATCACGCCAATTCCGGCATTGTCACGACACCCTCGGCGGTCGCTGCTTGCGCAAGCCGCCGGTCCAACGTGGCCAACGGCCGCCGCTCCCGGACTGCCAGCTCAAGGTACCGAGCATCGTAAACGGAAAGGCGATGGATCCTCGCGAGCCGCAGCGTTGAAACACTGTCGGCAGCGTGGTCCAGCCGCACCTCCAACGCCTCGATTTCGGCAAGTGCTCGTGCGGTTTTCTCCTCCGTGAGTCGTCCTCTGCGTTCGCTGACGACAAGGACGTTGCGCAGTTCCGTCCACCACAGGTCGGGGGCACAGGCGCCGAGCTCGATAACTCGACCGAGGACGGCCGTGGTTTCCGGGGAGGCTTCGTCCTCGATGACCCATGCCGCCGTGACGGAACAATCTATGACGGGGCCAATCAACGCCGACCCTCGTCGCGCATCTCAAGTATCTGCTCCGGCGTCGCCCAACCCACCTCGGCGCGCAGCGCCCGCAAGTTCTTGGCAGCCTCGACGGCCCTTGACCGGTCGGGTGCCTCTGGCGGCACCAAGCGCGCGACCGGCTTGCCCCGCCGAGTGATGGAGATCGTCTCTCCACGAGATGCCGCATCGAGCAACTCGGAAAGATGTGTCTTTGCCTCGAACGCTCCCACCTGACGCATGGCTGTTCTCCAATCAACTAGTTTACTATCTGGTTTAGAAGGTCTTCTGTCAAGCAGGGCGCTCGAAAGTTGCGCAAGTCTTGGGCCGCTTTCGATTGTGTCTTGCGAACGACACTAGCCCACAGACCGCCGATCAGCCCTCACGGTGAACTCGATGTGCAGTTCATTGAGTGCGCGCAGCCCGTAGTTCGGGTAGTGCCTCAGGTCGTTGCGTCCCGGTGTGAGGCGGAAGTCCTCCACGTTGTCGATGAAGGCCTTGAAGCCCCAGTAGAGTTCCCGGCGGGCCAGGGGCGCACCTAGGCAGTAGTGGGTGCCGGAGCTGTAGCCCAAGTGCGATGCCGCATTGCGCCGCTCGAGTTCGACGTCGTCGGGACGTTCGAATTGCGCGGGGTCCCGGTTGCCGGCCGCAAACCGGGCGTCGATCACCGCACCCTTGGGAATGGTGACGCCGTGCAGGGTGATGTCGGTCTTGGCGGTGCGGGTGAGGCCCTGCACCGGGCTTTCCAAGCGCACCACCTCCTCGCAGAAGGTGCGTAGATGCTTGTCTGGATCGGCCTTCAGTTGCTCCCACACGCCGGGGTTCCTAGCCAGCAGCATGATGCCCGCGGACAGGGCGTTGGTGGTGGTCTCCGAACCGCCCACGAAGGTGTCCTGCATCATCTCCGCGTGCAGTTCGTTGTCGCTGAGGGTCCGGCCCCAGCCCGGGACTGGGGTGTTGACCAGATCCGAAAGCAGGGTGCCGTCGGGCGCACGGCGCAGGCGTTCGAAAATGGGCTGGAAGTAGTGCTGGGCCTGAATCTCCATTTCCGTGGCCCATATCACTTCCGCTTCGCTGAGGTCGAACCCCCTGCCCCGGTACCAGGCATCGGTCCACGCCTTGATCTGCCAGATGTCCTCTTCCGTCGCACCCATCTGGCGGCAGATGATGATCAGCGGCAGGGGCACTGCGAACTGCTTGACAAAGTTGCAGTGGCCGTCGTCGATGAAGGCATTGATCAGTTCATACGCCAGGACCTTGACCTCGCCATCCAGGGCCTTGATGCGTTTTGGGCGGAAGGCCGCATCGAAGATGGCGCGCATTTGCTTGTGTTCCGGATCGTCTCGGGCAGCCAGCGACTCGCCGGGCACCCATCCCTTTTCCAGAAACAGTTCGTACGCCTTGCGGGCATTGCCGGTGAGCTTGGCGTGGTCGTTGCTCGGCCGGTGATTGCTGAAGCGTTCGGTGTCCAGGCACACCATGCGCAAGTCTTCGTAGCGGGTGATGACCCAGATGCCGGTGCGCGGGTCCTGAAAGACCGGCGCCTGTTCGCGCAGCAGGCTATAGGTGGGGTAGGGACACTCAAGAACCTCGGCATCCGCCAACGTGGCCTCGTCGGGGCTGGCGGGACACACCGGATTGTCCATGCGGTTGATGGCGCTCACGGTAGGTGATTGGCTCCGGGTCCGTTGTCACTGCGCGATTGTAAGCGCCTTGCGTGGCTTAAGCACATGGTCTTGCGGAACCAAGGTGGCGTCAACCACGGCGATCCGGCCCTTGCAGGGTAAGATCTGGCCCCAATCGGAGAACAAATCGTCAGCGCAGTTGATCGTGAGCGAGGAGGAGGTCGTAGATGATGAGTTTGGTTGAGTGGTCGTGGTTGTTCCTCGTCATCTACATAGCCGGCATGCTGGGTTTCGGGTGGATTGCGAGCCGCAGAATCGCCAACGCCGACGACTTCGCCACCGCGCGCAGCAGCTACGGTCCGTATTTTCTGGCCCTGGCCTTTGCCGCCACCACCGCCAGCGGCGCCACCTTCCTGGGCAGTCCGGGTCTGGGCTACGAGTTCGGCATGGCGAGTGTCTGGGGCAAGTTCCTGTACCCGATGGGCGTCTATTTCGGGGTGCTCATCACGATCCGGCTGGTGGCAACCTCGGGACACCGCTTCGGCAACCGTTCGATCCCCGAATACCTGGGCGACCGCTACCGTAGCGATGGCGTGCGCCTGCTGGTCTCGGTGTTCTCGCTGGTGCTGTTCTTCTACATCGCCGGGCAACTGGTGTCGGGTCTGGTCATGTTCGAGATCATGCTCGGCCTCGAGCCGATGACGGCGTTGATCATCACCTCCGCCGTGCTGCTCGTCTATGTCGTGCTCGGCGGCGCCCACGCGGACATCATCACGGATGGCGTTCAGGGATTGATGATGCTCGGGGTCGCCATCGTGGTCATCGTGATGTTCCTCTTCGCATCGGGCGTGGACGGCGGGTTCGGTGTCTTCGTTGACCGCCTTCGGGCCCAGGACGAAAATCTGGTCGGGGCACTGAACCGGTCCAACTCCCTCTACGACTCCTGGTGGGCGATCATTGCCGTGCTGTTTGCCCACATTCCGCTTGGCATGCTGCCGCACATCGGCAATAAGGTGTGGGCACTCAAGCACGACGGCGATCGGATGCGCTTCGTCAAGCTCGCCTTCGCGGTCGGCCTGACCATGGGCATGCTGGGGCTGGGCGGCATCCTCGCCCGCGGTGTGCTCGGCCCCGAACTGCTGGAGGCGGGCCGCAGCGCGAACGAGGCGCTGCCGGCGCTGTTCATCGAACTGTTTCCGACCTGGCTCGCCGCGCTGATCGGCGTTGGGGTCCTTGCCGCGATCATGTCAACGGCGGACGGACTCGTGGTGTCCTCCTCCCAAATCGTCGCCAACGACATTTACCGGTGCTCTATCGTGCCCAAGTACAGGCCCCACTTGTCCGATGAGCAGGTGGACCACAGAGTGCTGGTGATCAGTCGCTGGAGCACGGTCATAGTCCTGGTGCTGTGCACGGCAATGGCTTGGGCGATGCAGGACATGAACATCGCGCTCCTGGTCTGGATGGGCACGGGCGGCATGATGGCGGCCTTTGCGGGCCCGCTGGTGTTGGGCGCATTGTGGCGCGGCGTGACCCTGGCTGGCGCCGTCACCGGCCTCATCGGCGGCATGGCCACCTTCGCGCTGCTGCGCAGCGGCCTGCCCTGGATGGTGGTTGACCCCGGCTCCCTGGGTCCGCTGTCCGGGATTGCCGAATGGCTGGATCACTATCGAGAGAATCCGTACTCCTGCGCGGTGGTTGGCGAGGCGGTCTCGATTTTCGGCACTTGGGCGGTGTCGATGCTGACCCGGCCGTTGCCGGAGCACCACCTCGACCGGCTGTTCGAAAGCGCGCCAAAGGCTTCTTGACGGAGCGCTAGGGCGCCACTGGATCGAGTCGCAGGACATCCCGAGGTGGTGGGAACCCCATTAGGAATCGAACCATGAAAGGCAACGGATGTGCCGCAGCCACTCGCCGAAATTCCTCACCATCGACCGGCACCGCAACGAATTCCGACAGGTCGCCATCGATTCGAACCTGGACATTCGGGTTGTCAATGGCCCGCCGGTGCCAGCCGCGGGTCCAGTGATGTGCGGAGACGTAGAGGTTTTTGTCAGTTTCGAAGCGCGCCAACATGCGATCATGGGAGTTGCCGGCATCGTCCGTGGTGGTGAGCACCAGCATTGGGATCCCCTGCTCCTCGAACGAGGGCTGCAGCATGCCAAGGTAACCCGCTTCAAACGCCAGCACGAAGACGACATAAACGGCTAGTGTGGCGCCGAGCCACTTCAAGAATCTCAATCCAATCCTCCCTTGCAGATGGGTGAAACCACTGAGCCTTCAGCTTGCCCCAGAACGGCACGCCGATGAGGCCGAAGGAACGACCGGCCGGCCGCTGGGCTGTCTCCATTTGTTCCATGGAAGCCCTTAGCTTGCCCCAGAACGGCACGCCGCTGACATCGAAGGAACAACCCGCCACATGGAAGCCCTTAGCTTGCCCCAGAGCGGCACGCCGCTGACATCGAAGGAACAACCCGCCAGCCGCGGGGCTGTCTCCATTTGTTCCATGGAAGTGCGCCATAGGCTTCAGGATTCTAGCTCAGCAATTGAACGAAAGCTCTCCAGTGCCTCCGGGTTCGCCAATGCCGCTGTGTTCTTCACGGGGCGGCCGTGAATCGTGTCACGCACCGCCAGTTCGGCAATCTTGCCGCTGCGGGTTCGCGGCACATCGGCTATGGCGATGACCTTCCGGGGCACGTGGCGGGGCGATGCGTGGGTGCGAATTTGACCCTTAATGCGGTCGATGAGGTTGGCGTCGAGGGCGATGCCGGGCTGCAGCGCCACGAACAGCACGATGCGGGTGTCGCCGGCCCATTCCTGGCCGACGCAAACCGCATCCCGCACCTCGTCGATGCGCTCAACCTGGCGGTAGATTTCCGCGGTGCCGATGCGCACCCCGCCGGGGTTGAGCACCGCGTCGCTGCGGCCGTGAATGAGGAAACCGCCGTTGGCAGTCGCCTCGGCGAAGTCGCCATGCGCCCAGATGCCGGGGAACTTGGCGAAGTAGGCGTCGTGGAAACGGCTGCCGTCCACATCCTGCCAGAATCCCAACGGGCAGGAGGGGAAGGGGTGGGTGCAGACCAACTCGCCCTTCTCGCCACTGCCTGGCAGCAAGGGCTGTCCGTCGTCGCCGTAGATGTCCACGGCCATGCCCAAGCCCTTGCATTGCAATTCCCCGGCGTGGACGGGCAAATTGGGGTTGCCGAGGATGAAGCAGGAAATCAGGTCGGTGCCGCCGGTCATCGAAACGAGATGCAAGTCCTGCTTGATGGTGCGGTGGACGGCCTCGAAGCCTTCCGCCGAGAGGGTGGAGCCGGTGGACAGCAACACCCGCAGGGCGCTTAGATCGTGATCGGCGCCGGGTTCCACGCCCGCCTTGGCCAGCGCCCCAAGGTAGGTGGGGCTCGCGCCGAAGACGGTCACGCCCTCCCGCTCGGCCACGCGCCACAGGGCGGCCGGGTCGGGGTGGAACGGTGAGCCGTCGTAGAGCACGATGGCGCAGCCGGTGGCCAATGCGCCGATTAGCCAGTTCCACATCATCCAGCCGCAGGTGGTGAAGAAGAACAGGGTGTCGTCGGGCTTAAGCCCCGTGTGGATCTGATGCTCCTTGGCGTGCTGCAGCAGGGTGCCGCCCGCGCCATGGACGATGCACTTGGGTTTGCCGGTGGTGCCGGAGGAATAAAGGATGTAGAGCGGGTGATTGAAGTCCAGTTGAGCGAACGGCGCTTCGGGGCCGTCGAGCAGTGACGCAAAGGCAAGGTTGCCGTTCTCGCCGCAATCAATGGCCGCACCGGTCACGTTGACCCAGATGATGCGTTCAATGGAAGGCGTTTGCGCCGCCACTTCGGCCACCTTGGCGCGGATGTCGAAAGCCTTGCCATTGTAGTGGTAGCCGTCGCAGGCGATCAGCAGCTTGGGTTCGATTTGGCCGAAGCGGTCCAGCGCACCGCCCGCCCCGAAGTCCGGCGAGCATGACGACCACACGCCGCCCAGGGTAGCGGTGGCGAGCATGGCGATGACGGCTTCGATGCCGTTTGGCAGCCATCCGGCCACGCGGTCGCCGGGCTCGATGCCCAGCTCGGCCAGTTGGCCAGCGAGCGCCATTGCGCGCGCCTTGAGCGCCGCGTAACTTATTTCGCGCCGTTCGCCGGTTTCCGCGTAGCTGATGAGGGCGGGCCCCTCGCCCCCGTGGCGCAGCAGGTTTTCGGCGTAGTTCAATTTGGCGCCTTCGAACCAGCGGGCACCGGGCCAGCGGTCGAAGTGCTGGACCGCGGCATCGGCTGGCCGGCTGGCCTGGATGCCCGTGAAGCGCCAGACCTCGGTCCAGAAGGCGCCGGCGTCGGAGATGGACCACTCGTGCAGGGCGTCGTAGCTGGGGAAGTCCAGCCCGCTCGACCGCGCCGCCTGGCGGGTGAATCGGGTCATGTTGGATGCTTGGACCGCCTCAGTGGAGGGCGTCCAGATCGGTTGGCTCACCGCCTTCCTAAAGCGAGGCGCAGACGTGTCCGCCATCGACGATCAATATGCTGCCGGTCATGTAGGCGGAGGCGTCGGAGGCGAGCAGCAGCAGCGGCCCGTCCAAGTCCTCGAATTCGCCGTAGCGGCGCATGGGAATGCCCTTGGCGAACTCCTCGGACTGGTCGCTTTCCAGCAACAGGCGGCTGACGTCAGTGAGGATGTAGCCGGGCGCCAGCGCATTGACCCGGATGCCGTACTTGGCAGCCTCCAGGGCCATGACTTCCGTGAGCCGGGACAGCGCGCCCTTGGAGACGGCGTAGGGAAACTGACCCTTGATGGTGCGCCGGTCGGTAATCGAGGAGATGTTGATGATGTTGCCGCCGGTCTGCCCGTTGGCCCGCACCCGCTCGGTGTAGGCTTTCGAAGCGAGCCAAACGCCCTTGAGGTTGGTGTCCAGCACCCGGTCCCAGTCGGCCTCATCGATCATCGTGTAGGTCTTGGCGCCGGCTTCGACGCCCGCGTTGTTGATCAGGACATCGATTGGCCCGAACGTCGCCTCGGCCGCGGCTATGAAATCGTCCACGCTGGCGGCGCGGCTGACGTCCAGCGGTGCGCCGAAAGCCTCCCCGTCCTGCGCCTGTATCTCCTTGACCCGGCCTTTAATGCGCTCGGTGCGCCGGGCGCCCAAGCTCACCCGCGCCCCGGCCCCGGCCAGAACGCCGGCAAAATGGCGCCCGAAACCGGAGGAGGCCCCGGTCACCGCGATGTGCTTGCCAGTCAGGTCGAAGCGGTTCATGTGCGTATGCTAGCGCAGCGGGGTGCGTTAAAATAGCGTCCGCCAGCGAGTCGGAGTGTAGCTCAGCTTGGTAGAGCACTACGTTCGGGACGTAGGGGCCGGAGGTTCAAATCCTCTCACTCCGACCAACTCCTTCCCTGCCAGTCAGCGATTTTTCACGAACGGTGATCGACCAGGTTGCCCTGGTGCAGCAGGGTGACCACTCGTTGCCGCCTGGCGCGGGGCTTGGCGTTCCAGAAGGCCTGCTCGAAGGGCTCTGCTTGGCGACGGTGGATCACGCCGATGGCGGTGGGCAACGGCGGTTCCAGGTTGAGCAGCATCAACGCCAGTGTCGGATTGGTCTCGTCGTGGACCAATACGTCCTCCACCCCGTCCGCCCCCACTTGAATGGCTTCGAGCTGCAGGGTTCGTGGATTCAGGCGCAGGCCCTTTTCCTGATTGCCGCCGTAGAGCAGCGGCAGGCCGTGCTGAACGCGGATCTGGTGGTCGGCGGCGGTCTTGCGGCTCGATATGGATTCGAAAACATCCTTGTTGTAGACAATGCAGTTCTGCAGGATTTCGACGAAGGCGGCACCGCGATGGGCTCGGGCCTCGGTGAGTATGCCGGGCAGGCCCTTCTGGTCGATGTCGATGCCCCGGGCGATGAAGGTGGCGCCGGCGCCGACGGCGAAGGCGCCCGGCCGCACCGGGTTGTCCACCGAGCCGCCTGGGCTCGACGGGCTGGTGGTGCCGATGCGCGAGGTAGGCGAGTACTGCCCCTTGGTGAGGCCGTAGATCTCGTTGTTGAACAGCAGGATGTTGAGATCGATGTTGCGGCGCAGCGCATGCAGCAGGTGATTGGCGCCGATGGAAAGGCCGTCGCCGTCGCCGGTGATCACCCAGACATCGAGCTCGGGGTTGGCGAGCTTCACGCCGGTGGCGATCGCCGGCGCCCGCCCGTGGATCGTGTGGAAGCCGTAGGATTCGATGTAGTAGGGCAGTCGCGCCGCGCAGCCGATGCCGGAAATGAACACCGTTTTGGCTGGTTCCGCACCGCAGGTGGCCAACGCCCGCTGGACCGCCTTGAGGATGGAGTAGTCGCCGCAGCCGGGGCACCAGCGGACCTCCTGGTCAGAGGCGAAGTCCTTGAATGAAAGTTCAGCCACGTCCGACCCCCTGATCCGCGATCTCCTTGCCGACGGCCTCCTTGGTGGGGGCTTCCACCAGACGCGCCGGAGCGTGTTCGGCTATGGCCGCCTTCACCGCGGCAACCGGGAAGGGCTGGCCGGACACTTGGTTGAGCTGGGCGACCTCAATCAGCAGGCGGTCGCGCAGCAGGGTGGCGAGTTGGCCGTTGTTGAGTTCCGGCACCAGCACCGCCTCAAAGCCTGCCAGCAGTTCACCGAGGTTGGACGGCAGCGGATTGAGGTGGCGCAAGTGGATTTGCGCCACCGCCAGCCCGTCGCTTAGGCTCTCCTTGACTGCCTGATAGACTGCCCCGAAGGTCGATCCCCAAGCCACCACCGCCAAACCGCCGGCCACCCCCTGTTCGATGGCCTGCTCCGGCAGGTGGTCGGCCACTATGGCGACCTTGGCCGCGCGCAGGTCGGTCATGGCTTGGTGGTTGGCGGGGTCATAGGAAATGTGGCCGGTCTCGATGTCCTTCTCGATGCCGCCGACGCGATGGATGTGGCGCGCATCGCCTGGTGCCGCCCACAGTCGGGCCAAGCCGTCGGCATCCCGCTCCCAAACGCTTTCTGCCATGGAATCCGTTGGTTTGCGGTTGGCGATGGGTTTGAACGCATCGATGTCGGGAATGGGCCAAAGCTCCGAAGCGTTGGCGATGTAGCCGTCGGTGAGCAGGATCACCGGCGTCATGTGGCGCAATGCGATGCGCACCGCTTCGATGGTGGTCTCAAAGCAATCCGCCGGGGAGCGGGCGGCAAGCACTGGTACGGGGGTGTCGGCGTTGCGGCCGTACACGGCTTGATGGAGATCGCTTTGCTCGGTCTTGGTCGGCATGCCAGTGGACGGGCCGGCCCGTTGCGAATTGACCACCACCAAGGGCAGCTCAGCCGCAACCGCGAGCCCTAGGGCCTCGGTTTTAAGGGCGATGCCGGGTCCGGAGCTGGAGGTCACCCCGAGTTTGCCGGCATAGGAGGCGCCGATGGCGGCACCGATGGCGGCGATCTCATCCTCGGCCTGAAACGTGGCGACACCGGCTTCGCCCAAACCGGTCAGGTGATGCAGCAAGGCGGAGGCCGGCGTGATGGGATAGGAGCAAAACAGCAGTTCGATGTCCGCCAACTCCCCGGCTGCGGTCAGCCCCAAGGCCAGGGCTTCCGCGCCGGTGATGGTTCGGTAGGCGACCGAATCCAAGGGCGCTTCGGGAATGGGATGCTGGGAGAGGATGTGCTGCAGTTCGGCGGTCTCGCCGTAGGCGTGGCCTGCAGCGAGTGCCGCTAGGTTGGCGTTGCGCACGGCTTCATTGTTGGCGAACTTGGCCTGAATCCAACCGGCGGTGGCGTCCCGGGGCTGGTCGAACATCCAGAGCACCAAGCCCAGTGCCCACAAGTTCTTGCAGCGTGCGGAATCCTTGGCGCCGAGACCGAAGCGCTTCACCGCTTCCAAGGTCAGATGGGAAATGTCCACGCGGCAAACGTGGAAGTCATGCAGGCTGCCGTCCTCAAGGGGATTGGCCGTAAGCTCAGCCCGCCTCAGCCGCTGCGCGGAAAATGCGCTGTCATCGACGATGATGAGTGCTCCTGGCGCCAAGTGGGGTAGATTGACCGTCAAAGCAGCCGGATTGAAGGCCAGCAGCACATCGGGCGCATCGCCTGGGGTGGTGATGCGCTCACCGCCGAACTGGATCTGAAAGGCGGAAACGCCGTAGCGGGTGCCGGCCGGGGCGCGTATTTCGGCGGGAAAGTCGGGTAGAGTGGACAGGTCGTGGCCAGCCAGCGCGGAGGCGACGGTGAACTGCTGGCCCTGTAGCTGAATGCCGTCTCCGGAGTCCCCGGCGAAGCGCACGACATGGCTGTTTTTTTCCGCGAGTTGCTGCGACATGGGGCTGGCGAGCGGGGTTGGCTCACAAACGAAAGGTGCGGCATTCTAACGGATTCCGCGTCAAAATGAGATTTGCCCGGATGGATCGGTTCCATGCTTATGACTTTTTGCTGGCGCTTGGGCCGTGCTGATGTGCGCGGAGTTGCGCCTTTCACGCGGGGGGTGCCCCCTCGTGCTCCCCGGCTGAGTCTTTCCTCATGCGAGGGGAAAGCCCCTCGCGCTTCCCAGCTGGGGGCTCCATGACCCAAGCGATTGCAGACTTTGAAGTGGTTGCCGCCTACCAGCCGGCCGGTGATCAGCCTTCGGCCATTGCCGGGTTGGTGGAGGGCTTGGAGGCCGGCTTGAGTCACCAGACCCTGCTCGGCGTCACCGGCTCCGGCAAGACCTTTGCGGTCGCCAACGTCGTGGCCGCGATCAATCGCCCGACGCTGGTGCTGGCCCCGAACAAGACCCTGGCCGCGCAGCTCTACGGTGAATTCCGGGAGTTCTTCCCCGACAACGCGGTGGAGTACTTCGTCTCCTACTACGACTACTACCAGCCGGAAGCCTATGTGCCCGCCTCCGACACCTACATCGAGAAGGACTCCTCGATCAACGCCCACATCGAGCAGATGCGGCTGTCGGCCACCAAGGCGCTCCTTGAACGGCGCGACACCTTGATCGTCGCCTCCGTGTCCGCCATCTACGGCTTGGGCGACCCGCAATCCTACCTGCGCATGGTGCTGCACCTCGACCGGGGCGACAAGGTGGACCAACGCTACATCCTCACGCGTTTGGCGGAACTGCAGTACACACGCAACGACATGGCCTTCCAGCGCGGCGCCTACCGGGTGCGCGGCGACGTGGTGGACATCTTTCCGGCGGAATCGGAAGCGCAGGCGGTGCGGGTGGAACTGTTCGACGATGAAATCGAGAACCTCTCCACATTTGACCCCCTCACCGGTGAGATCATCGACCGGGTGCCGCGCTTCACGGTGTTTCCGAAGACCCACTACGTGACGCCGAGGGAACGCATCTTGGGCGTGCTCGATGACATCAAGGACGAACTGCGCGAGCGCCTGGCGCATCTGACCGAGCACAACAAGCTCCTGGAGGCCCAGCGTCTGGAGCAGCGCACCCGCTTCGACCTCGAGATGATCGCCGAACTCGGCTACTGCTCGGGGATCGAGAACTATTCCCGCTACCTGTCGGGCCGAGAGCCGGGCGAGCCGCCGCCGACGCTGTTCGACTACCTGCCCAAGGACGCCCTGCTGGTGATCGATGAATCCCACGTCACGGTTCCGCAAATCGGTGGCATGTACAAGGGCGACCGCTCACGCAAGGAGACCTTGGTGGAATACGGCTTCCGCCTGCCGTCGGCGCTCGACAACCGGCCATTGCGCTTCGATGAGTGGGAGCGGATGAGCCCGCAGACCATCTTCGTCTCCGCCACCCCGGGCCCTTACGAAGCCGAATTTGCCGGACAGGTGGTGGAGCAGGTGGTGCGCCCCACCGGATTGGTGGACCCTGAGGTCATCGTGCGCCCAGCCTCGACCCAAGTGGAGGATCTGCTCGGCGAAATCAACGCCGTAGTGGGCCGGGGAGAGCGGGTGTTGGTCACCACCCTGACCAAGCGCATGGCGGAGGACTTGACCGACTATCTGGACGATCACGGCATCCGCGTGCGCTACCTGCATTCCGACATCGACACGGTGGAGCGCATGGAGATCATCCGCGACCTGCGCATGGCTGAGTTCGATGTGCTGGTGGGCATCAACCTGCTGCGCGAGGGCTTGGACATCCCGGAAGTTTCCCTCGTTGCCATCCTTGATGCGGACAAGGAAGGCTTCCTGCGCGGTGAGCGCTCCCTGATCCAGACCATTGGCCGCACCGCTCGCAACGTCAATGGCCGCGCCATCCTCTACGCCGACAAGGCCACCGGCTCCATGGACCGGGCCATCGCCGAGACCGAGCGCCGCCGCGCCAAGCAGGTCGCCTTCAACCAAGCCCACGGCATCACCCCCCAAACCGTTCGAAAGCAGGTGGCGGACGTCATGGAAGGCGCCCGCCGCCAAGCCCCCGGCGCGGCCCGCAAGGTCTCCCAAACCCGCCGGCGCGGTGCCGCCCCGGTGGAACTGCCGGAAGATCCCAAGGCCCTGGGCAAGCTGGTGGGGCAACTCGAAAACCAAATGCTGGAACACGCCAGGAACCTGGAATTCGAGGAGGCCGCCACCGTCCGCGACCAGATCCGCAGCATCCGCGAGGAACGGCTGTTGGCCTGAGCTCAGATCGCCTCCACCCGTGCGGGAACGGACTTGTGCCGGGGTGCGCCGGCGTACTCGTCGCGCAGTTCCGACCACCGCGGTTCGTTGGGTGCGTCGCTGTTTAGGGCGCGTTCACCGTCCGCTTCACGGTAGGCTGGATCTAAGCTGCCGGGCAGTGGCACATGACCCCGTTGCATGCGGTCGTTGACGCAAACCAACAGGTCCTGGCTGCTCGCCTGACTGGCAATGCGGGCCGACGAACCTTCGCCGAGATGGAGCCGGGCCGCGTCTGCCGGACTGATGAACAGGGCTCCTAGGGCGGGGTGAACCGGGGGTGGCGAAGGTGGAAGCCCAAGGCTGCCGTGCGTCGCCGCTTTGGCGGGACCGGGCAAGTCTATAGAATGACGCGCTCGAATCGAAGGACGGCATCAGCTTGAGCATCCTCTCCCGCCCCCGGCGGCCTTTCTTCTTCGGTTGGTCCGTCGTCTGCTTCACCTTCATGACTCAGTTCACCGTTGGCGGCATGTTCTACACCTACGGCGTACTGCAGAAGCCGTTGGGCGAAGCGCTGGAGGCGGAGCGCTTTGCAGTGTCCCTCGCCTTTTCCCTGCAAACCCTAGTGGTGGCGTGCTTGAGCCCTTGGGTTGGCAAGCTGATCGTCCGGATGCCCATTCGCAGGCTGCTGGCCATCGGAGTTGCGGCTTTGGTGATGGGCTTCATCGCATTTGCCCAAGCCCGGCATCTGCTGCATCTCTACTTGGCCTTCGGCTTGGTGCTGGCCGTTGCCAGCACCCTGATTGGGCCGTTGCCCAGCAACGCGATGATCGCCAACTGGTTCGTCAAGCGGCGAGGCATCGCCTTGGGCGTCTCCCAGTTGGGCATTTCCACCTCCGGCGCGATAATGGTGCCGATTGTGTCCTGGCTGGTGGAAACCCAAGGCTGGCGCTGGGCGGTGACCTCGATGGGATTGGTCTTGGGCGCGGTGTTAATTCCCTTGGTCTGGAAATTCGCCGTCTTCCGTCCCGAAGACAGGGGCCTTCAGCCGGACGGATGCGGAGTTGTCGAAGCCGCCGACGAGCGGCTCGAATCGGTGACCCCATGGACCTTCGCGCGGGCGCTTCGGGACCGCCGCATATGGCTGCTGGTGGCCATCGTCGGGCCAAGTTTCTTCAGCATTGGCGCCGTGTTGCTGGCCTTGCACGCGCACATCACCGACTTGGGGCTTTCCGCCGTGCAAGCATCGTCGGTGGTGGCGTTGGCCACCCTGATGGCGGCCTTGGCCAAGCCGCTGTTCGGCGCACTGGCCGATGTGTTCAACAAACGGCTGATGATGGCTGCATCGCTGGTCGCCCAAGTCGTCGGCTTGGCGTTGATCGTCACCTTGGACAAGCTCAGTGGATTGATGGTCGCAGCGTTCCTGTTCGGGTTGGGCTATGGAGCGGTCATGCCCATGTGGACCGTCTTTATCGGCGCGCTCTTTGGCCGGGCGGACTTTGCCCGGGTGATGGGGTTGATGACGCCGCTGACCACGCTGTTCTCGCTGCTTGGCTTTCCCTTCGCTTCCTTGGTCTTCGACACGACTGGCAGCTACCTGCCGGCGTTCGTGATTGTGGCCGTGGGAGTCTTCGTCTCCATAGGGGCCGTGGTCCTGCTCCGCTTGCCCGAAAGGGACCCTGTGCAAGCGGCTGCGCCGGTCCCGTCCCGGTGAGCGCGGTTTCGATGCGCGATCGGCGAGCGCTGTTCACCCGGGACGGGGTTCGCCACGCCTTGCCGCTCTTCCTGCCGGTTTACCAGCCTCGGGAGCCGGTGTTTCAATTGGCCCGTGAGGAAATAGACGGCTGCATCGTCAATGCCTACTTCCTTTACAAGCGGCGTGAATTGCGCGAACGGCTCACCGGTCCATCTTCGCTCAAGGCCCACGTTGGTTTTGCCGGTTTGATCGCCACCGACTCCGGGGCTTTCCAAGGACTGACCCGGCGGCTGTATCTGAAGAACGCGGACATCGTACGTTTCCAGGACCGCATCGGCAGCGACATCATTTCGCCTTTGGACCTCATCACGCCGCCCGGGGACGGGCGAACCACGGCGCTCGGCAAGATGCGCACTACGCACAAGCGGGTGCGCCAGGCGCTAGCCATCGCCGAGCGCGGCTTGGTGGCTGGGGTGCAGCAGGGCGGGCGTTTTCTGGATCTCCGCCGCGATAGCGCTGCCCACATGGCCGAGCTTGAAGTCGAGTATCTGGCCATCGGCAGCTTGGTGCCATTCTTCAACCGGGCGCACAGCCTAGCCTTTGCCGGTGCGGTGCTGCGCGACGCGCGCCGCTTGGTCGGCGAGCAGGTGCCGATGCACGTCTACGGCGCCGGCGATCCGGTGGAACTGCCTTTCATGGTGGCGCTGGGGGCGGATGTCTTTGACTCGTCTTCCTATGCTCACTACGCAGATGGCGGCTGGTACATGACCCCCTACGGCGCCTTGGCGGAGCCGGGAAGGCTGCTGGCTGGCGAGTTCCGCTGCGCCTGCCCGCACTGTGCTGCGGCGGCGACGGTAGACGCAGTGTTTGCGGACTTTGAAGCGCTCAAGGCCCACAACCTGTGGACCATCTGCCACACGATTCGGGAACTGCGCGCCTTGCTTGAGCGGGGCGGGGACTTGAACCGCCGCCTGGAGGAGTTGCTTGACATTCACCAACGATGGTTTCCGGAGAGCCGGCTCGGCCCGACTTGGGAGGCTCTGCATGAGTGACTCCTTGGAGCCCGTTTTGGCGCAACTCGCGGAGCGGTTGGCGCAGGAAGCGGCTCGACGCTACCGCATAGGCGCTGATCAGGCCCGCGAGCGCATCGAACGCACCTGGCGCAGCCATCAAGCGCTTCGGGCATTGGCCGGGAAAACCCCCTCGCCCCGCGCCTTGGCTCGCACCCGCCTCTATCGGCAGGCGGCGTCGCAGGCCAAGAAGGACATCTACTACCGCCTGCGACGCTATCGCCCGCAATCCGATGAGTTCTCCACGGGGCTTGAACGGTTGCGCCGCGCCGTCGCGGACGCGGACTGCCAAGCGGCCTGCGAGGCCTTGGCCCGCGCCCATGCCAGCACCGCTGAGCGATGGCCGGACTTGGATGGCTTCCTGGAGCGCACTCAACCGGTCTGGGGCGATTGCGCCACGCTGTTGGACTTAGGCTGTGGCCTGATGCCTCTGCTGTTTCCGTTCGACCGGGTTGGCGGCCGCCTCCGGCGCTATGTGGCCTGCGACCGGGATGCACGCTGCATTGAAGCCGTGAATGCCCGCAGCCAAGTGCCGTCGGGCGTCTTGGAAGGCCGCGTTTGGGACATTGACGATGGCTGGCAAGCCTTGGAGGCGCAAACCGGCATCCAGCACTATGATGCGGCTTTCCTGCTCAAGTTGGTGCCGGTGGTGGCGCGGCAGCAGCCCCGCTTGCTGGCGGCGCTGGCAGATGCGCCGGCGGACTGGCTGGTTGTCACCGGCTCCCGCCAAGCGCTCGCCCGGCGTCAGGACATTAGCCGCCGGGAGCGGGCGGTCGTTGGCTCGTTCGCCAAGCGCTATGGGCTGGTCGTTGAGTCGCAGTTTGAGACCCCGAGTGAATTCGGGCTGGTGATGCGCGGGACTTAGGCTGAGTTGGGAAACTGCTGGTTGAGATCAATCCCTGCGGCTAACCGCCTCGGCCAAGGCGGCTAGCTCTTCGGCATTCATGTCGATCCGCCCTTGGGCGAACCATTGGGCCTGCTCGGCATTGTTGAACGCGGCGGGGGCTGGATAGGACTTGAGATGTCCCAAGCGAGGGTTGGCGCTGCTGACCCGTAGTTCACCGCTGCTGAGTTCCCAGTGGTAGTTTCCTTGGATGCCGACGAACATAGGTGTCCTGTCCGATTGGACGCTATTGGCCGACCGCGCTTGGCCTGCTGGGTTGGGGGCTGGGCCCGGATTGCCGGCTGGCCCGCATCGGCGGTTTGGCGGACTGCCGAGCCACGCCCTGCAGGATGACTTCAACCAGCCCTCCGGCTCGCAAGGCGCCCCGAGCGACCTCGAACGAATCCAGAGCGCGACCCAACCGCCGCCAAGGATGGGGGTACGCGGCCGGCGGGCGCTCGGGTGCCGCTGTTTGGACGACTTCATTGGCGCTGAGAATGCCGTATTGATGCTGCATTAGAGGCGCCGACCGCTTTACCGCGCAAAATGCGTGCGCCTTGGTGTGGGCTGACACCCAAGGGCTCAGTGCTTGGTTCAAGGCCTCCAAAGCGGGCAAGGCGAGATAATTCGGAAAGTCCCACAACAAGCAGACATGCAGCGGTTCGTCAAGCATCCACAGGGCTTCGGCCAAGCGGGCCGTCAGGGCATCTTGGTCCAAGTGGCGCTGTTGCTCGATGATCGGGCCGTCGAAGAGGTCCGCGATGTACATCCGGCAGCGCTTTGACTTAAGGAACTCGACGGTCCGGGGCGCGATGCGGCCGACATCCAGGACATTGATCCGCCCCGGCGCATCCATCCCTTCAAAGACCCACGCCAGCAAATCGGTTTCGACCACGACGGCTGGGTCGTTTGCCGGCAAACGGAGGGCCCGGTTTGGCGTGGCAGTCATGAAGTCCCCGCGGCTCAGCGGCACGGACGACCGTCAAGTGCCGGGCTCACCTGTTCACGTTCGTCATTTTCGTGCTGAAGCCGGCGCCGGTCCCAACGGCATCAAGGCCGTGATGCGCTCTCCCGCGGACTCGGTGCTGCCCGTTTTACGGTCGCGCCCTCGGCATGGGCCGAGGCGGCGGCTGTTTGCCGGCCTCCGGCTTTTTCGCCCCTTTTTCCTCAACCGGGTCCATGTCGATGCTGCCCTTGAACTTGCTGCCATTTTCCAAGTTCACCCGAGGCGCGATGATGTTGCCCCGCACCCAAGCACTTTTGGTAAGCACCACTTGCTCGACGCCCACGATGTCGCCTGCGACCCGGCCGCTGATGTTCACTGTGGAAGCGATGATGTTGGCCCGAACTTCCCCGGAGTGGCCCACGCTGACGGCGTTGTCGCGCAAGTTGATGGCCCCCTCCAATTTGCCGTCTATACTCAGATCCTCACTGCCGGTGACTTCCCCTGACACGCTGATTCCCGGGCCGATAACGGCTCTTGCTCGGGGCTTTGGCTTGGCCGCCGTGGCCGGTTGATTCGATTGCGCTGTTCGGACAGCCGCAGGAACGTCCTTCGGCTCTGTTGGGTTGCGTTTTTCAAACATGCAGGTTCTTCCTTCCGCTTCATCCTAAGACCTTCAACTATATACTATTTATTTACTATTTTTTTCACGTCAATTCTCCGTTTGCGCAGAAACGCGCCATTGGTGATCAAATCAGCGTGATCCAGCCCAACAGGCTGATTGAGAACTCCGCCAAGTATCCAAACAGGGGCAGTCCGGCGATGCCCAACACGATCAGCGCCAGGAATGCGCCCGTGCCGTAGCGATGGTTTAAGTGGCGGTAACGCATGGCCCAATGGGCGGGTAGGAAGTGCGGCAGGATGTAGTGCCCGTCCAGAGGCCCCAAGGGAATCAGGTTGAAGACCATCAGCAGCAGGTTGATTTGCGCCAGCAGGGCGAAGAATACTTCGGCGCCCGCGTTGTCCCAACCGTTGGCTCGCAACGCCAAGTAGAAGTTCCAGGTGCACAGGGCCAGCAGAAAGTTCATGAACGGGCCCGCAGCGGCGACCCAAAGGTCTGACGTTGCCGATTTGAATTTGCGCGGGTCGGTCGGCACCGGCTTGGCGTAGCCGAAGCCCACCAGCACCACCATCAACAACCCAACGGGATCGATGTGGGCCAGCGGATTGACCGTCAGCCGCCCCGCCCGCTGCGCCGTGTCGTCGCCATGCCACTTGGCCACCAGCGCATGGCCGAATTCATGAAACGACAGGGAAACGACCAACGCGATCAGCAGCAGCGCGAAAACCATGTAATGCCCACCTTGCAGCAGATTGATCATGGTTGGCCTCGATTGGACAGGATGCTGGGGCTAACGCCCTTGGTAGTTGGGTTGGCGCTTTTCCATGAAGGCGCGCGGGCCTTCGCGGGCGTCCTCGGTTTGAAAGACGGGAGCCGAGAACCGGCTTTCGACCTTCAGTGCCTCCGCTTCCGGCAGGCCGAGGCAGGCCCGGGCCGAGCGGCGTATCGCCCGCACAGCCAAGGGGCCGTTGGCGGCGATCTTTTCGGCAATCACCATGGCGCGTTCCAGCGGCTCGCCGTCAACATAGTTCAGGAAGCCGAGTTGAAGCGCGTCTTCGGCGCTGATCAAGTCGCCGGTGAGGAGCAGTTCCATCGCCTTGCTGAACGGTAGTTGGTTGGGCAGGCGCACGGTGGAGCCGCCCGCTGGGAAGAGCGCCCACCTGACCTCCTGCACGCCGAGCTTGGCGGCGGGCGCGGCGATGCGGATGTCGGTGCCCTGAACGAGCTCCATGCCGCCCGCGATGGCGTGGCCGTTGATGGCGGCGATGACCGGTTTCTCCGGGTCGAAGTTGCGCAGTAGAGCGCGACCCGCGGTGGCGGGATCCTTTACCAGCCGTTCGTCCCACTCATTCTCCGGCTGGCGGGTGCCGGACATCAGGGGAATCATCTGGCCGAGGTCGGCTCCGGCGCAGAATGAGCGGCCGGTTCCAGTGAGGATGACCACCCTTATGGCATCGTCATCGCGCACCTCGTGCCAGATGCGGTCCAGGCGCACGGCCAGTTCCGGATTGATGGCGTTAAGCGCCTCGGGCCGGTTGAGGGTGACTAGGGCCATAAATCCCTGCCGTTCGAAATTCACGACTGACATGCTGATCTCCGGTTGAAAGCTGCGGCGAATGTGGTTGAGCGGCGCTCATTCTGGCAGATTGACTGGTGCGCGGCGAGCTGGCGCGAACCGCCGTTCCTCCACGCGATTGACGTCCCGTGGGAAAGCGCTTGCTCCACATGGCCGTCCGCGCCCCGGCTTTGGAACTCGCATCAGCCATGCGTCAGGCTCAGCGCATGCAAGTCAAACTGAGCCGCTGCTGGCCAATGGCTTGCTTGTTTGGGTTCAGATACACATCGGAATCTGCCCCACGCCAAGGGCGCGGGGTTTCGCGCCAGCGAAACTCCATACGCGACCGTCAGGTCGCGCGCTTGGTCCCGTTGGCCGCACTCAAGTAAACTGGCCGCTTTTCAGATTCCACCGACTTAGGAGAGGCGGCTTGACGAGATTTGCGGCCATTGCGGAGATCAAGGCGGCGGCGGGGCTGCGAATGGCATGCCTGCGCGGCATTCCGAGTCCCTGGACCGAGGCCGCCAAGGGCATCTTCCACATCAAAGGTCTCGATTGCCGCTACGGTGCCGAAGGCGACGGCGATGAGCGAGGCGCCTTGGCCGCTTGGGCGGGAGATTCCTCGGTCCCAGTGGTGGCCTTCGAGAACGAGCCCTTGCGAACGGGCTGGGCCGAAATCCTCATCCTCGCTGAGCGGCTGGCACCGGATCCGGCGCTCGTTCCCGACGCCGCTTCGCAGCGGGCGGACTGCTTCGGCCTGGCTCACGAAATATGCGGCCAGATGGGCCTCGGCTGGGCATACCGGCTGTTGATGGCGCAACGCGCCCTGTCCCACGACGAGGTGGAAGGGAAGTTCCCGCCCGCGGTGGGGCAGTTTCTGGCGGCCAAGTACGGCTTGAACCCGGTTCACGCCCGCCAAGCCAAGGCGCGGGTGCTTGAGGTGCTCGGCCTGCTTGACGAACGACTGGCGCGGCGGCGGTGGCTTTGCGGTGCGGCGCTGTCGGCCGTCGATGTCTATTGGGCGGTGTTCGCCAACCTGTTCGCGCCCTTGCCGGAGGATGAACTGCCGGCGCTGCCAATGATCCGCGACGCCTACAGCTGCCGAGACGGTGACATCAATGCCGCGCTGACGATGCGCCTTCTGGCCCATCAACGGCGCATCTATGACGACCACTTGGAATTGCCGGTGCCCTTGGGCTGACCGGTGCCCGATCTATTCGCTTGGAGGCCATCTGGCTATGCAACCCGCACATTCCGCCACCTTCGAAAATCGCGTTACCCGTATGTTGGGTGTGGAGATCCCCATTGTCCAAGCGCCCATGGGCTGGATCGCTCGCTCGACGCTCGCGTCGGCGGTGTCCAATGCGGGGGCGCTCGGAATCATCGAAACCTCTTCGGGGGAACTCGATGCCGTGCGCGGCGAAATCCTGAAGATGCGCGAGCTCACCGACAAGCCCTTTGGGGTCAACATCGCGCAAGCCTTCGTGCGCGACCCGAACATCGTGCAGTTCGTCATCGACCAGGGTGTGCAGTTCGTCACCACCTCGGCCGGCAATCCGGAGCGCTACACTGAGGAGCTGAAGAACGCCGGTCTGACCGTCTTTCATGTGGTGCCGAGCCTCGGCGCGGCCAAGAAGGCGGTGGCCTGCGGCGTCGATGGGCTAGTAGTGGAGGGCGGCGAGGGCGGCGGCTTCAAGAACCCTCGGGAAGTGGCGAGCATGGTGCTGTTGCCCTTGGTCCGCTCCCAGGTCGATGTGCCCGTCATCGCCGCGGGCGGCTTTGTCGATGGCCGCTCCATGGCGGCGGCCTTCGCCCTGGGCGCCGAAGGAGTGCAGATGGGCACCCGCATGGTGTCGGCTGCGGAATCACCGGTCCATGAGAACTGGAAGAACGCCGTCATCCAAGCCAAGGAAACCGACACCGTCTTTCTCAACCGTCATGCTTCGCCCGCATTGCGCGCCCTGCGCACCGATAAGACCAGCCGCTTGGAGTACGACACCGAAACCAACGCCATGACCGAGTTCGGCACTGCCTTGGACCTCTACTTCGGCGGCGACATGGAAGCCAGCATTGCCCTAAGCGGCCAAGTCTGCGGCCGCATTGACGCCGTTCGCCCGGTAGCCGAGATCATCGCCGAGGTGCGCGATCAGTTCTTCCAGGAGATCGGGCGGCTGGCGAAGGAGTACTTGGCCTAGGCGGCCTCAACCGAGAGCCTCCCCGGCCGGTCTTTTGGGGATTCAATCGAGGGCGGGACACCCTCGGTCCGGGTGATGGCCTCGAACGGGGCCCGGACCGAAGGCATCTCGCCCTCGAACAGTGGCGGACTGAATGCCGGTCCTGCGCACTGGCGCTGCCGGACCGTCAATCACCCCGCGCGGCACTTCCCGCTTCGACTGCCTGGTCGAGCTGCTCCCGGCTTAGGCGATAGGCGATCCAGTATTTGTAGATGTTGCTGACGTAGTCCACCGTCTCGCGCCCGATGCGTTGCGCCGCCACCGCTTCAACGTTGTCGAACCAGGTGTTGGGGTCGAGGCCCTGCCGCTCGGCTTCGGCGCGCAGCCGGCTGACGCGGGCCGGGCCAGCGTTGTAGGAGGCGAAGGCGAACAGGGTCTTGTTGAGGTCGTCCATGGGTTCGGATTCGAAGTAGCGGTCGCGGATGAAGCGCAGGTACTTGTTGCCGGCGTGGATGTTGTTTTCCAGCTTGGTGATGTCGCCGACGTTGACGTTTTTGTCCGCTGCGGTGCTCGGCAGCAACTGCATCACGCCGATGGCCCCGGCGTGGCTGCGCACACTCTGGTCGAGGCGGGACTCCTGATAGGCTTGGGACATGACCATCAACCAATCGAAGGCGTAGCGGTCGCCGTACTCCTGAAACAGGTGCGCGGTCTCATTGAACTTGCGCAATTCCGAGGAGTGCAGGGCGTTTTCCACGTAGCGCGTCTCCCTCAGATAGCGGCTCAGCAACAGGTTGCCAGTCAGCGAACCTTCCCGGTTGCCCTTGAGAAAGTCATTGACCATCGCCTTGAGCTCGGGGTTTCCGGGACGAAACGCCCAGGCGATGTCGGCGTGGTCGCGGAGCACGATGTCGGAATGCACTTCTATCGAATCGAATATCTGCGCCCAAAACCTGGCCTTGTGGGAGTCGATCACGATGCGGGGGATCAGGCTGGCGTTGACCATCTCAAGCAGTTCCTCGTCCTCGATGTGCTCATCCACCGCGACGATGTCCACCGGTGGCAAGCCGCTTGCGTCGAAGCGCTTGTTGAGTGCCACTAAGCTCTCGTGGTAGCTGCTTGAACGGCGGGTGTGCAGGGTCTTGCCGGACAGCTCCTCGACGGAGGCGATCGGTTCGCTGACCGGGCCGGTTACCAGTATCTCCTGCACGTTCCGCTGCACCGGAATGGAGAAATCGACTTCGGCTTCGCGCTCCGGGGTGATGGTCAGGTTGGCTGCGGCGAGGTCGCCGTAGCCCGCTAACAGCGCCGGAATGAGTTGGTCGCGGGCGACGGGCAGGAAGACCATGTTGATCTTGAGCGTGCCCGTGTCGCGCTGGTCGTTGACGTAGGTTTCGAAAGCCTTGAGCCGGTCGTGGGATAGGCCGCGCTGAACGGCGCCATCAAAGAAGTAGAAGGTTTTGCTGCGCACCACGAGCGCCCGGATGGTGCGGCGCCCGGCCATGCCCTCGAGATCGTCGGTATGCGGCTCGGCGACCAAGGCAAGGTGCTCAAGGCCGGGCTGGTCGCTGGCGCTCGGGGACGGCGCGGGCGGCTCCTCCCGGACCGATTCCCCGCAGCCAGTCAGAAGCCACAGCGCCGCCGAGACGGTCGCCAACCGGGCGGAGGCGACCAGCAGACGGCGCGTCACTGCGCTTGTGAGTCCGCTCAAGCTAGCCCTGATCGATGGGGTCGAAGGCCGCAGCCTGCGCCCTAAGAAAGGCTTGGGTTCGTGCCTCGGCGTTGGTGCGCAGGTTCATGTGGAACAGGTTTAAGTCGTCTATGTGGTAGTTGCCTTCTTCAGACATGAAGGCGGGGTAGTGCTCGGAGCGCACCTCGCTGACGATCAGGTCGCCGTTGATGCACTGAGCGTCGGCAACGCCTGGTTCGATGACCTCGGATGGCAGTTCGTCGTCCTCGCTGAAGCCGTAGTTCACCGCGCCCAGATTGGCGCTGTAGGTGTTGGAATGTATGAAGAAGACATCGACTTCGGCTTCGGCTTGGTTGTCCCGAATGGCTTCGCTGGGCGTTACGTCCGCAAGGTCCTGGCGCTCCGGCAACGCAGCCCAGTGGCTGGGGTCGGCGTAGTCGGGGGCGGGCGGCAGCTCGGTGTTGGCGAAGCTTTCCGCATGTTGCATCATGGTGGCCATCAACGTGAACTGCAGGGCGTCGCGAAAGACTACTGCCGCAATGGCGACGAGAGCAACGGCTGCACCGACGATGACGAGTGCCTTCTTCACGGGGATTGGGTCGGCGATTGCCTCAACGGTTGAATTCAAGGGGTTGGCCAAATGGACCGTCCAACAACTGGCCATCGGCGAATCGCTGCGTGCCGTTGACCCAGGTGGCCTCGATGCGGTGGCCGAATTCGATGCCGGCGAAGGGGCTCCAACCGCACTTGGCGAATAGGTTGGCGCCGCCGTCGGTGCGGCCTTCACTGACCAGCACTAAATCGGCGTGGTAGCCCTCGCGAATGAAGCCCCGCTCCCGGACGCCGAAAAGCCGCGCCGGTGCGTGGGCCGTCTTTTGGGCGATGGTGGGCGCATCGAGCAGGCCGTGGCGACGATGTTCGAACAGGCTCAGCAAGGCGTGTTGCGCCAGTGGCAGGCCGGCGGGCGCCCGCAGGTACGGTCGGGACTTCTCCTCCCGGGTGTGCGGCGCGTGATCGGTGGCGATCACGTCGATGCGCCCGTCGTTGACCGCCGCCAACAGCGCCTCCCGATCTTCGGGGCGCTTGATGGCCGGATTGCACTTGATGTCCGCGCCCTTCTCGGCGTACCAACTGTCGTCAAAGAATAGGTGATGGACGCAGGCTTCGGCGGTGATGTGCTTGCCGGCGAGATCGCCGGTTGAAAAGTGCGCCAGTTCCCGCGCCGTGGTCAGGTGCAGCACATGCAGCTTCGAGCCGTGCCGCTTGGCCAGCTGCACGGCCAGCTCGGATGACTTGTAGCAGGCTTCCTCGGAGCGGATGCGGGGATGCTCGGCGATGGGGATGTCCTCGCCGTAGCGGGCCAAGGCCGCGGCTTCATTGGCTTGAATGATGGGCGTGTCCTCGCAGTGGGTGGCGATCAGCAAGGGCGTCGAGGCGAAGATGCCCTCTAAGGTCTCCGCATCGTCCACCAGCATGTTGCCGGTGCTGGCACCCATGAACACCTTGACGCCGCAGGCGCTGGCGGGATCCACACGTTTGATGTCCTCCAGATTGTCGTTGGTCGCGCCGAGGTAGAAGGCATAGTTGGCGTGCGAGCATCCGGCGGCGCGTCGGCGCTTGTCGTTGAGGCGGGCTTGGTCGATGGTCAGCGGATTGCAGTTTGGCATTTCCATGTAGCTGGTGATGCCCCCAGCCACGGCCGCTGCCGACTCGCTGGCGATGTCACCCTTGTGGGTGAATCCCGGCTCCCGGAAATGCACTTGATCGTCGATCATGCCGGGCAGCAGCCAAGCGCCTCGGGCGTCCGTGACGCTGCCCCGTCCCTCCGGCACGGTTCCGACCGCGGCGATGCGCCCGTTCTCGATCAGCACGTCGCCTTCGACGATCGCGCCTTCGTTGACGATGCGGGCGTTGACGATGCGTTGCCTGCTCACGGGCGGATGAGCACCTCGCCTTCCAACTCCACCGGGGCGCCAAAGGGCAATTCGGCCAAGCCAACCGCCGAGCGGGCGTGAGCACCCACTTCAGGGCCGAAGATCTCAAGAATCAGTTCCGAGCAGCCGTTGATGACCGCTGGCAGGCGGTTGAACCCGGGTGCCACGTTGACCATGCCGAACAGCCGCACCCAGCCGGCCACCCGGTCAAGTTCGCCGAGCGCCTGCTGAAGGCTTGCCAGCAATGCGCAACCCACGAGTCGCGCTGATTGATAGGCCTGCTCGGCGGTGACTTCGGCGCCCACCTTGCCGAGCGGCTCGGCGAGGGCGCCTTCGGCATCCAGGGGCAGATGGCCGGAAAGAATGGCGCGCTCGCCGTGGATGCGCACCAATTCGAAGGGCAGGGGTCCCAAATCCATCGGCTTGGGCAGCACGATGCCGAGCTCGTCGAGCCGTGTTTCGATCCGCCCCATCGGGGTCGCTCCATTCAGGCGCTTGTGGGTCGCATAGACTACGTTCATTGGCGGTCTGTTGGCAACGGACTTCGCGGTGCGTCAACGCAATTCGGAAACGTCTCCCTGTCTTTTTTCAGAACAGTCTTTTTTCAGAACAGTCTTTTTTCAGAGCAGTTCCCTCCGTTTCGAAAAACGGGGATGCTATAGAGTTGCGGAAAGGGGCTTTACAGCTTTGGGCCATCAGGCGACGGTGGAATCGATGGGCTATAGTCCGCATGAGTGCCCTTGATGTGAAAACGATGGCGGTTACCGTCTACAATCCGTTCAGGCCACCGGTTTTCGACCGGCCAAGCTTGGCCTACGGGCACTTGCTGACCGAACGTCCCGTGCACTACTTTGGCGATTTCGACCCGCCGTTCTACACGCTTTCCCGCTATGCCGATGTGCAAGGAGCCTTGCGCGACATCGACACCTACTCAAGTGAATTTGGGCAGGGGCCGCGCTTCACGCCGCCAGCCGGCATGCTCTCCAATCCGCCCCAGCACGCCTTTTTTCGCAGCTTGGTGCAGCAGGCTTTCTCGCCCCGTGCCATCGGGGCCATGCACAGCCGGGTTGAGGCGTTGGCCGAGGAATTGCTCGAGGAGTGCGCGGTGGGGGAATGGGATCTGCACGATGCCTTCGCCTTTCCGCTGCCGGTCGTCATCATCGCCGAAATGCTGGGGGTGCCGTCCAGTGACCTGCATCTTTTCAAGCGTTGGTCGGATGCCTCGGTGGCTGCGATGGGCGCAGCCGACCCGTCGGCTTACGCGTCGGAGCTGGCCGAATTGGCCAACTACATCCTCGCTCAGATCCGCGAACGCCGGGCGGCGCCGGGCCGGGGCGACCTGATCGATGGCCTGGTTCAGGCTGAGCAGGACGGCAGGAGGTTGGCGGACGATGAAATCCTGAGCGTCGTCAATCAACTTTTGGTGGGTGGCAACGAGACGACGACCTCCCTCATAACCAACGTTGTCTGGCGGCTGCTCGAACGCCCGGACCTTTGGCGGCGGTTGGTGGCGGAGTCAGGCCTAACCAGGCAAGGCCTCAGATCAACGAGTGGGCGCTTGCCGAGCGCAAAAGTTGACTCCTACGACAACCTTGTCCCGCGATCGGAAGATCTAGTGCACCGGGCGCTGGAGGAAAGCCTGCGCTTCGACCCGCCGGTTCTGGGCCTGTACCGGTCCACCACTCGGGCTGTGGAGCTGCACGGCGTCCGCATCCCGGAGAATGCCAAGGTGATGCTGCACTACGCCGCCGCCAATCGTGATCCAAGCGTATGGGAGGCACCGAACACTTTCTCCTTGGACCGGCCGGCGCAGCGCCACTTGGCCTTCGGCTTGGGGGTGCATTTCTGCCTGGGCGCCCAGTTGGCCCGGCTCGAAGCCAGCACGGCCTTGCGGGCACTGGTTAGGCACTGCCCGGACTTGCGGCTAGTCGACGCGGGTGAGCGGATCGCGCCCTTTTTTCTTTGGGGCCGCAGGCATTTGCCCGTATCGCTGGGCCGCGTTTAGGGTTCTACAGCTTGAAGTAGGGCGGCAAGTCGCAGGGTTCGATCTTCCTGAGGTTAGCGAGTGGACTGGTGCCAAAGTAGATGTCTTCGCCGATCAGCTTGCCGCCGGCATCGGCGGGCCACAGCGTCACCAGTTGAGCGCCACCGAGCCAAAGGTCAGCGCCGCGCACCTCGACGTCCCCGACCGTCGCCACATCCATGGCAAGCAACGCCTCACCCTTGTAAACCTGCTTGACCTGGCCTTCCGTGATGACGTGGTCGTCGCTGGTGACGACCTTGTCCACCACCACCTCAAATTGCTCGCCGCCGGTTTGGAACATGCCGGCGTAGAAAGCCCGCACCGCTTCGTGGCCCTCAATCACCGAAGGTTCACCGCCGCCCCAGAAGTGGTAGATCGGATGCGCCGTCAGGGTGTCCATCAAGGGGTCCAACCGGCCCTTGATTTCATGCTCCATGTGATTGCGCACCTCGATGATCAACGCCTTGCGCCGAGCGCTGGACTCGTGCTCAGCCTGCGCTTCCAAGGTCAGCCAGCTTTGATGCGGATTGATGGCGTAGGTCATGCTTTGGTTCCTTGTGCTTTTTATGTCGACGGCCAAGGGCGAAGCGCTGATTCCTTTTTGCTCCGCACATCGACTACCATCCAAGCGAGCTTGCCCTGGAGGCGGCGCATCTTGCACACCACTTCGCGGAAACTGACGCGCTCGACGCTGTTCTACTACAGCTTGGCTGACGCGCCGCTGATGATGTCGATCTTTCCCGCCCTCGTGTTCATCCCCAAATTCTACACCAGCGACATGGGCGTGCCCTTGGTCCTGGCGGCTAACATCATTCTGGGCGTGCGGCTGTTCGACATGGTGAGCGATCCACTGATGGGCTACATCAGCGACCGCACCCACACCCGCTGGGGACGGCGGCGTCCTTGGCTGGTGCTGGCCACGCCCATCATGATGCTGGGCATCTATCAACTCTACCTGCCGCCGGAAGGTGCCGGCACCCTGCACATGCTGACTTGGATGGCGGTGGTGTCGGTGGGCACCACCATGCTGCTGATTCCCTACTACGCTTGGGCGGCGGAGCTTTCGCCCGACTACAACGAACGTTCCCGCATCACCGGCTGGCGGTCGATGGCGGGTGTGGTCGGCAGCTTGGTGGCGCAGTTGGCGCCGGCGCTGGCGCTGCTGCTGTTCGGCATCGGCGGCAGCCGTGGGGTGCTCTCCGTCGTGGGCCTTTCCATGCTGGTCCTGATGCCGCTCTGCATCTTCCTGACGGTGACGCGGGTGCCGGACAGCCAAGTGCCGCAGCCATCGACCCTACCCGTTTGGCAGGGCTTGAAGGTCATGCTGGCCAACGGCCCATTCAAACGGCTGGTGCTGACCTTCATGATCGGGCAGACGGCGCTGGCGATCACCACCCCGCTGTACGTCTTCTTCATTGCCTTCGTGCTGCGCGCCGAGGAAATGGCCATCTTCATGCTGACGTTCTTCTACGGCATGAACTTTGCGGCGGTCCCGTTCTGGGTTTGGGCTTCGAGGCACATTGGCAAGCACCGGGCCTATGTGGCCAGCTTCATCATCATCGCCGCCGCCCATCCGTTCTACATGCTGCTCGGCGAAGGGGACTTTTGGTGGATGCTGCCTGTCACCTTGGCCACAGGCTTCGCGGCAGGCGGGTTCTCGGCGGCCTTGCCAAACTCCATGAAGGCTGACGTGATCGATCTGGACACCTTGAAGAGTGGCGAGAATCGCGCCGCGTCCTTCTTTTCGGTCTGGTCGTTCACCTACAAGGCAACGGCCTCCTTGGGTGCTTGGATCGCCCTGACCGGGCTTGCGTTCTTCGGCTTCAACGCCGACCCGCAGGCCGTCAACGGTCCGGATGAGCTCTTGGGGCTGCGCTTCCTGTTCGCGACGCTGCCGTCGCTGTTCTTCCTGGCCGCGGCGGCGGTTGTATGGAACTATCCCATCACCGAAGCCCGCCACGCGGAGTTGCGCGCTCAACTGGAGGGGCGGGAAGTCAAGCCAGCTGCCGCTGGATAAGTCGCCTATCTGACGACAATGGCCTCCTCGTTCCAAGGCGAGAGCGGCTCGTTGACATCGGCCTGAAATGCGGCAGGCAGTTCCTCGGTCATGTGCAGGGTGGCGGCCAGGCGGCCGAAGCCGACGAAAAACGCCACGGTCATGCCCAACTCCATTGTCTGCGCTTCACTGAAGTGCTCCTTCAGACCGGTGTAGGTGGCGTCATCGATGGCCAAGTGATTGGTGGCGAACAGATCGGCGAAGGCGATTGCCGCTTGTTCAGCGTCGCTGAGATTCTCCGCCACCGGCGGGTCGGCGAGCTCGCACACCAAGTCCTCCGTGACTCCGGCAGCCACCGCGTCGGTGTAGCGGATGGCCATGCAACTGCGGCACTGATTGTGGAAGGCCACCCGCAGCCGCACCAGTTCGACGAGCCGGTCGGGCAGGGTGCGATGCATCTTCAGCGAGCCGCCAAACGCAGCGACCCCCTTGGCCAGTCCCGGGCAGTGGGCGAACATGCGCATCAGCCCCTGCTCCAAGGGCGTGGCGGTGTCGGGGCGGGTCATCTCCTTGAGCGCGGGCTCCCAGTGCTCGGGGTCAATCTTGCTGATTCGGGTCATGGTGTGTGGTTCCTGTGTGGGCGCGGGGTTGCTTCCCCGTGGGCGTCATCGTTCGAGCTTGCCACATTGCGGTTGGGTTCGCGACCAACAGCGTACACCAATGGCTTAGCTTGGCAGGCCGGCATCGCGCCCCGGTCCCATCGGCACCAGGCCTCGTGGCGTAACGGCGTAGCATCGGTCCAAGTGGTGGCGGTGGACTTCCTGTTGGCGGATGCCGTTTTCGATTGCATCAAATTCGCACCTTTTGATTTCGCTCCGGGAAGCGTGGCGGTGCGTGTTGGCAGGACGTCCTTTGGCTCAAGACGTCCAGACGTCTAGTCTGCTCGCATGCGATCCATTCAACCAATTTTCCATAGGTCCAGGGTACTTCCGCCGTCCCTCGGTATGCCCGAGCGTCCATCGTGGTAGCGAGATGTTGAAATTTCGATGCTGCCGGTTTGGCGGGTGCCAGTCATTGGGAACCAGACGGGTTGGAGTAGGGGCGTGAACCCGAACAAGCAGTCTCCCGGAAGGGTTCGCGACGCCATTATCAAGGTGCTCGAAGCGTCCGAAGGTCCGCTAACCTTGGCGCTGATCGAAGCCGGCGTCCGCAAGGAAATCGGCGAAACCCCCACATCTTCCATCCGATCCTATCTGCGGCTCAACACGCCTGGACTGTTCGTTCGGGAAGCTCGGGGAATCTACCGATCAGGGGCTCAGCAGTCGAGTCCGCGGCAGCCGCGCCTCACGCAGTTTGAGGCTTGGGAGGCTCCCTTCGCCCATGGCAAGTCCATTGTGCACCACCACGAGTGCTTTTCCTGGATGGAGCAACGAGCGCCGAACTCGATTCATGCCATAGTGACCGACCCTCCGTACGGCCTGCACGAATACAGCGAGGAGCAGCAGCGCAAGCTGCGGGCGGGACGGGGCGGCGTCTGGCGGCTCCCGCCTTCCTTTGATGGCCACCGGCGCTCGCCGGTCCCTCGCTCTACGACCTTGGACGGGACTCAGCTCCAGGAAGTTCAAGCGTTTTTTTTTGTATGGGGGAAGACCGTCCTGCCCGCTTTGGTGCCAGGCGCGAACGTCGTGGTCGCGTCCAATCCGTTGGTGTCGCATATTGTGGCCACGGCACTGGCCGATGCGGGGCTTGAACGCAGGGGAGAGATCGTGCGGTTGACCATGACCATGCGCGGAGGTGACCGGCCCAAGGGCGCGCATGAGGAGTTCGCCGGCGTCAGTGTGATGCCGCGGTCGATGTGGGAACCCTGGCTGGTGTTCAGAAAGCCCCTTGAGGGCAGGGTTCAAGACAATCTGCGTAAGTGGCGAACCGGGGGTTTCCGCCGTCCGGGGGAGAAGAGGCCCTTCGGGGACGTGATCGCCTCAGCGCCGACCAGGCGCGCCGAAAGGGAATTGGCGCCGCACCCCAGCCTAAAGCCGCAGGCCTTCCTCCGGCAGCTTGTGGGCGGTGCGCTGCCACTGGGCGAGGGCGTGGTCCTCGATACCTTCGCGGGCGCCGGTTCGACGTTGGCGGCTTGCAATGCCGTGGGATACGAAAGCATCGGCATTGAGAAGGACCGGGCTTACTTCCTCACCGCCGTGAGCGCGATCCCCAAGTTGACGGAGTACACCTCGAAAGGAGCTGCTAGACCTTGTAAACCCAACTCTCCCGGAGCTTCCTGATCCCGTCCGCATGAAGCGTAGCGGTCCTGGTGCCGAGTTCGCCTCGGGGATTGCGCCGGAAGTCGTCCTGCCTCAGCTCGTATGGCCATTCAAAGCCAAGGTTGAAGCAGCTTGGGTCCGCTGTGTTTCTTGTGGTTGGCATCTACTCACGATGGCCTGCAATCTGTGGAGTGTCAATGTCCGAGCCTGCACATGTCCGAGCCTGCACACCCCATAGGCATAGTCGGCCGGAACCGCTAAGCTGCGCAGCGATTGCGGCTTAGCACACACCCAATTCAAGAGGATCAACTATGGCCAAGAAACTGGTTCTGGTCGGGCTGGTTCAGCCCGAAAGCGAGGATCTGGTGGAAGCGTTCAACGAATGGTATCTGGGCAACCATGTGGAGGACACCTTCAATTGCCCCAACATCACTGCCGTGCGCTGCTTCAAGGCGACGCGGGGCTTCATGGGCGATCCGCCGTCTGAGTTTCTCACCATCTACGAATTCGAGGGTGAGGATGCGGAGGAGGCCGAACGGGTGCTGGCCGCCTACCAGGCGGATCCGGACGGCTGGAGCAAGCGGCTGCCAAACAACAACTCGATGGCGGTGGTTGGCGCCGGCTGGTACCACGAGGAGTTGGCGTTCGGCGTCTAAGCGACCGCAGTAGCCATGCAGGCTCCCTACTCAAGCCGCACCCAGTGGTACGTGGTGCTGCTGCTGACCTTGGCGGCCACCCTGTCGTTCATCGACCGGCAGATTCTCAACGTCATGATCGGGCCCATCAAGCGCGACCTTGGCGGCTTGAGCGATACTGAAATCTCGCTCATCATCGGCCTCGCCTTCTCGGTGGTCTATACGCTGGCGACCGTGCCCTTGGCGCGCATGGCGGACCGCGCCAATCGGCGCAACATCATCGCCGCCGGGATTTTCGCCTGGAGCTTGGCGACGGCGTTGGCCGGCAAAGCGGACAGTTTCCGCAACCTGTTTCTGGCGCGCATGGGCGTTGGCATCGGCGAGGCGACCTTGGGGCCGGCCTCAACCTCCATGCTGGCCGACTACTTTGAGAACGCCCGGCTGCCGTTAGCCTATGGCATCGTCGGCGCGGCGCCCTTCATCGGCACGGGCCTGGCCAACATCGTCGGCGGGCCGCTGATCGATTGGCTGGAGGCGCGGCCGAACTTCACGCTGCCCGTGTTCGGCGAGCTCTATTCGTGGCAGATGGTGCTGGTGTGCGTGGGGCTGCCGGGCATTCTCCTGGCGGCGCTGATGTTCTCCATCGCTGAGCCGGTGCGCCGCGGGGCGTTGAAGAACGAAGCCGCCGGCTTCCCGCTGCGCGAGGTGTGGCGCTTTGTCGCCTCGCGCGGGAAGTACCTCACCTACCACTTCATCGCCTATCTGTGCCTGTCCATTCAGGGATTCGCGTTCCTTACCTGGGTCGTTGAGTTTTTCGTGCGCAAGCATCAGTGGAGCAAGACCGAAATTGGCCTCACCTACGGCATCATCGCCTTGGTGGTTGGCGTCATCGGCAGCGTGTGGGCCGGCTTTTTCGCCGGGCGGCTGATTGGCCGGGGCGGAGGCGATGCGCCGATGCGGGTCACGCTCTGGGGCACCTTGGTGCTGGGGCCGGTGGCGGTGATTCTGCCGTTGCTCGACAGCGGCATCGCTGCCGCCGTGATGCTGGTGCCCATCACGTTCACCATGGCCATGCCGCCGGGCCTGAGCAACGCCGCCCTGCAGGCCATTGCGCCCAACCAGATGCGCGGCCAGTTGATCGCCCTCTACCTGATCTGCGTATCCTTCCTGTCCTATCTGTTCGCGCCGTTCATCATCGCCGTGATGAACGACTATGTGTTTGGCCGGGAGGATGCCATCGATCTGTCTCTGGCATCCTTGGCCGTGTTCAACTACAGCATCGCGGCGCTGTGCTTGGCGCTGAGCTTGAAGCCGTTGCGTGAGGCAGTGGCTAAAATGCAATTGGAATAGAGGCCAGACCAAGGAGGCATCATGGGGCGCTTGTCGGTGGAAGGGGATCGGCAGATCTATTTTGAACGCTATGCCGGCGGGCAGGGCCGGCAGCGGACGGTCGTGCTTTCCCACGGCTGGGGCATGGGCTGTCGGGTCTGGGACAACACCGTGGCTCGGCTGGTGGATGCCGGGCACGGCGTCGTCATCTACGACCATCGTTGCTGCGGGCAGTCCGACAAGGACTTTGCCGATGTCTCGATCGAGGCCCTGGGCGCTGACCTGGCGGCATTGTGCCAACACTTGCAGTTGGAGTGTCCGGTCTTGAATGGCTGGTCCCTGGGGGGCGCGGTGGTGGTGGATGCCGCCACCCGGTTGGGCGCTGCCGTTGGCGGCTTGGTGCTGACCGGCGGCGCCACGCCCCGTTACACCCAGGGCGAGGGATTTCCCCACGGTGGGCAGGCGCAAGACGTTGCGGCCACGGTTGCCGCCTTGCGCGCCGACCGGGTGAATTTCCTGAAGTCGCTGTACTTTGATGGCGTGTTTGCGAAGGACGTGGGAGACGACGTCAAGGATTGGTGCTGGCGCATCGCCCTGCAGGCGGGCTCCGGGGCGGATGCTGCATTGGGTGCGCTGGCGCAGCTCGACCAACGTGGCGGCATGGCGGGCCTCTCCTGCCCGGCCTGGGTTGCCGTCGGCGGGCAGGATGGCGTGGTGGTGCCGGAGATCGGCCGCTATGCCGCTGGGTGCTTGCCGAACGCCGACTTGGTCGAATTCGAGGACTGCGGTCACGCCGTCTTTCTGGAGGACGCGGACCGCTATCATTCGGTGCTGCTGGAGTTCCTGGCCGGGATTGCCTCATGAGCGGGCGGCGGGTCAATTTCGGCCTCTGGTATGACTTCCGCAATCCACCGCCTAGCACCGTTGGCTTTCAAGACCTCTACCGAGCCTGCCTCGACCAGATTGTTTGGGCGGAGTCGTTGGGCTTCGACTCCGTCTGGCTCACCGAGCACCACTTTTGCGAGGACGGCTACACGCCGTCGCCCTTGGTCATCGCCGCCGCCATCGGCGAGCGCACCGAGCGGATGCGCATCGGCACCAACCTCATGCTGCTGCCGCTGGCGGACCCGGTGCGCCTTGCCGAGGATTCAGCGACGCTGTCCATCCTCACCGGCGGACGCTTCGACCTTGGCGTGGGCTTGGGCTACCGGCAATTGGAGTTTGACTACTTCGGGCGGCAGTTGAAGCATCGGCCAAGCCTCATGGAGGAGGGCATCGACATCATCCGCCAGTGCTGGAGCGGCGAGCCGGTGCGCATTGACGGCAAGCGTTTCCGCATCGACGGTTTGCCGGTTGCCCCGGCGCCCGAGCAGGCGCCCAAGCTCTACATGGGTGGCATGGCGCCGCCTGCCATTGCCCGAGCGGCACGGTTGGGGGACGGCTTTCTTTCCACGGGCGGCATCGGCCACGACGTTTATGCCGAAGCCCTCGCCGATCTAGGCAGGCCGCGTTCGGCAGGCGCCATCTGCGCCGGCAACTGGTCCATCGTCGCCCCGGACCCGGAAGCGGAGGCCGCGCGCATCGGCGAGCATGTGCTCTACCAGACCAATCAGTACATCGCTTGGGGCGCGTTCGGCCCGCCTGACCAGACGCCGCAATTCCCCGACGCGGCCAGCGCCATCGAGGGCGGCCTCTATGAGCTGTGCGACGCCGACGGCGCTGTCGCCAGCCTGACGGCCATGTTGGCCGACTGCCCCGAGATCATCGATGTGCATTTCTGGGCGCAGTTTCCCGGCGAGCCGGTGGAGAGCGGCAGCCGACGCATGGAGTACTTGGCCAGTAGGGTGCTGCCTCGGGTGCGGTCGGTGCTCGAATCGGTTTAGCCGCCATCGCTGCCAGCTGAGCCGCATGGACCCGCAATCGGCCATTCAGCAACTGTTGCTGGATCAAGGCGCCTATTCGCCAGTGGAGTTGCTGCTGGCTGAGGGATTGGTGGCTTACACCGACTATCTGGCTTGGCGGCGGGGCGAGATTGGGAGCTTGGACGAAGCCCTGCAGGACAGGTCGGCGACTCGGGGCCTGTTGGAGACCGCTCAAGCCTTCGTCCTCAAGCTCGGCTTGATCGCGGAGCCGGTAGCTTATGAGGGATGGGAGAACAACGCCGGGTTGGATCTGCTCCCCTCCGCGGACCGCGGGCTCAACGCGCTGCTGCGCACCCATTATCGCCGCGCTCAGATCGAAGGCGACGAACAGCTCGATCTGTTTCTTGACGGCGCAGTGACCGCGGCGACCAACGATCTCATCAACGCGCTCCTCAGGCGCAGTTTGCGAGACGCGGGCAAGGCGCGGGCTCATCTTTTGGAGATCAAGCCTGATCATGTCCAGGGTGCGCCGGCCCTCCGCTTGATTGAGGCGCTGCGAGCATCGACGCCGACTGCGCACGACCAAGCACTCGAACAGCTCGACCGAATGAAGGGAGAGTGGGTGCCGGCGGCATCGCAGCTCTTGGCGGGCCGTGCCCAGGACTTCCTGCGTCCGCTGTGGCGAGGCATTGCCGAAGCGCTCGACCCATCGCGCTTCGCAGCCGAGGATGCGCAGCGGCATGTCAGTTGGATTCACCGCCAGTGTCTTGATTGGCAAAGCGTCAGAGCTTCCGTACTGGCCGTGCCCGTTCATGCGTCCGTACCGGTTCTGCTTGAACGGCTGGCAGAAGCCGAATGGTGGCTGCGTGAACGCACGGCGGCAGTGGCCCATTGGTTTGCGCTGTGCGGATTGGCGCCGGAAAGGATGAAGGCGGCGCTTGATTCCCCGCGCTTTCCCGACCCGGCGTTGGTCGCTGGGTGGCAGGCCGCGAAGGCCGTTGACATTGAACCGGAGATTTCCATGGCTTGGTTCCCGGCTTGGATGGTGCTCCAAGAACCGGGGCTGGCACGCGCCCTCAATCCCCTTGGTGGCGTTGAGGAGCCGGCCCGTGCCTTCGATCTGCTGCGGTTGCTGCTGACAACGGACGGGGACAACATCGAACTCCGGGCGGAACTGGCCGCGGTTCATCGCGGCCTGCTCGATAAATTCTTGGACTCGCGTGGCTGATTGGTTGGCGGATTCCTTAGTGGCCGGCGCGATCAACAGGCTGGCCCGATCAACCGTGACTGCCCGCCGCAACTTCGCTATATTGAGCGCCATTCCAGTTGGAGAATGACATGAAGGTAGGACTGTTGATGGTGTTCCAGAATTTCGAGGACGGAATCACCGATCAGGGCGCGTGGGAGCGGGACATTCAGTTGGGCGGCTTGGCGGAACCCTTGGGGTTCAACACCTTGAGCGCCGTCGAGCATCACTTCTTCAACTACGCCATGTCGCCGGACAACCTGCAGTACTTGAGCTACATGGCGGCCAAGACCGAGCATATCGGTTTGCTGACCGGGGCGGTCATTCTGCCTTGGCACGATCCCCTGCGCGTCGTGGAGCGCATGATCGTGCTCGATCACCTAAGCCAGGGCCGTGCCCTGTTTGGCATCGGCCGAGGTCTTGCCCGGCGTGAATACGACACCTTCGGCGTGGACATGAACGAGGCGCGGGACCGCTTTGACGAAGCGGCGGAAATGATCATCCGCGCCTTGGAGACCGGCGTCATCGAAGGCGACGGCCCTTACTACAAGCAGATGCGCGCGGAGCTGCGCCCGCGCCCTTACGCCAGCTTCAAGGACCGCTTCTACGCGGTCGGCATGTCGTCGGACTCGGTGCCGGTGGTGGCCCGGCTCGGCGCCAAGATGATGAGCTTTGCGCAGAAGCCTTGGGTGGAAATGGCGTCCCACTTCGACCGTTACCGGACTCTCTACCGAGAGCACCACAACACCCAGCCGCCCTCACCGGTGTGCGTGGACTTCCTGAGTTGCGACGAATCCGCCGAACTCGCCGAAGCCAACGCCCGCAAGTACATGGCCAACTACTACATCACGGTCATGGAACACTACGAGATGGCGGGTGAGCACTTCCGCAAGATGAAGGGTTACGGCGACTATGCGGACAACGCCGAACTGCTGAAGGACACCGGCATGGCTGATGCCGCCAACGCCTTTGTTGACATCAACACCTTCGGCACCCCGCAGCAGATCCTCGACAAGATGGACCAGCGCCGCCAGGACATCGGCGACTTCGATCTCACCGTGCAGGTCAGCTACGGCGGCCTGACCGGCGAGCAGGCCGAGAAAAGCATTCGACTGTTTGCCGACAAGGTGCTGCCCGAAATTCAGTCCTGGCAGACGCACTAGCGCGCCGTTCGACGCAGGTGTCCGCTTGGCATTGCGCTAAGGATTTCGAGGGCGGGACGCCGTGCGGACCTTCGGTTCGCGTTGGAGTTTCGCTACCGCAAAACTCCTGTTCAATCGGCGGGATCCCCCGGCTGAGGGCATCTTGCCCTCGCACGGTTCGGACTTGAGGTCCTTTCCTGTGCATCAGCACCTGAACCCGCCATGAACATCGGCGACATTCCTGCCAAGTGGGCCAATCTTGACGCTGGTCGCCCGGCCTTGGTCGACATTCCCACTGGACGGCGGCTATCGTTCGGCGAGCTGGAAAATGCGGTGCGCCGATTAGCGAACGGCCTGCTCGGCATGGGGCTGGCCAAGGGCGACCGGGTGGCCGTGCTGGCCAGGAACGGCATCGAGTACTTCGAAGTCTATTACGCCTGCGCTCGGGCCGGATTGATCGCCCAACCCCTCAACTGGCGTTTGGGCGTACCGGAACTGGCACGCATTCTTGAAGACGGCGAGCCCTCGGCATTGGTCACCTCCACGGATTTCGAGGCCGAGCGCCAAGCCCTCGAAGGCCAAGTCGAAATTCCCAATTGGCTGCAGTACGGCCCCGGTGGCGATGATTCCTTTGAAAGGCTCAAGGCCCGCGCCGAGGACACCAACCCTAAGATCCCGGCGGGTGGCGACGACCCTGTGCTCATCCTGTACACCGGCGGCACCACAGGTTTGTCCAAGGGCGCGCTGCATTCCCATCGCACGCTCACCATGGGCATGCTCAACCAGACGGTCGCTGAGCGCGTGGTGCCGAGCGATGTGTACATGCTCACGGGCCAGATGTTTCACATTCCCGTCGCCTTGGCCATGAACTACATGGCGCACGGCTGTCCGGTGGTGCTGATGAACTTCGACGCCGCCGAGGCCCTCGAGATCATTGAGGCGGAGCGGGTGTCGGCGTTCCTTGGCATCACCACCATGCTTAACTGGATGATGGCGGTGGATGGCTTCGACCGATATGACCTGTCGAGCCTGCGCAATATCCAGTATGGCGGCGGTCCGATGCCGGAAACCGTGGTCAAGGCGGCCCTCGACGCCTTCCCCTGCACCCTGATTCAGGGCTACGGGCAGACCGAAGGCATGACCATGACTTTTCTCTCCCAGGAGGACCATGCCGCCGCCGTGTCGGGCAACCGCCCGGAACGGCTCAACTCCTGCGGACGGGAAGGCTTCGTCACCCGCGCCCGGGTGGTCGATGCAGCCGGCCGGGATGTGCCCAAGGATGGCCGTACCCCGGGAGAGATCGTCATTCAGTCCGAGGCCAACATGCTCGGCTATTGGCGTAAGCCCGACTTGACCGATGACACCTTGCGCGACGGTTGGATGTGGACCGGCGACGTGGCCACTTGGGATGAGGACAGCTACATCTTCATTGTCGATCGGGCCAAGGACATGATCATTTCCGGCGGCGAGAACATCTACTCCACCCAAGTGGAGGCCGCCATTCACCAGCACCCGGGCGTGTTGGAGGCGGCGGTGATCGGCGTGCCCGATGACGAATGGGGCGAGGCCGTGAAGGCGGTGGTGGTGATGAAGCCCGGCGAGAGCGCCACCGAACGGGAGATCATCGACACCGCCCGCACCCATCTCGCCTCCTACCAGAAGCCGCGCAGCGTGGACTTCGTGGCTAGCCTGCCCAAGGCGCCTACCGGCAAGATTCTCAAGCGCGACCTGCGCGATCCCTATTGGCAGGCGCGGGGCCGCAAGGTCTGAAGCCATGGGCGTGCTCACCCCGGAACTGCTGGCCAACATCGGCAAGGCCGCACCACCGAGGACCGAGGTGGTCACCCGCCGCGACATCCGCAAGTACGCCATCGCCACCAACCAACGCCAGCGCAAGTACCTTGATGGCGACGAAGCGCCGCCCCTCTACCATGTGGCGCTGTTTTGGGACGTGGTGGAACTCGGTGAACTGACCCCGGACGGCGTCTCAATCGATGCTTTGCTGCCCAAGTTTCCCTTGGATAAGGCCATGGCGGGTGGCCTGAACATCACCTACCATGACCGCATGCGCCCCGGCGATGTGCTGGTCGGTGAGCGCACCCTGACCGACATCTACGAAAAGGAGGGCCGCTCCGGCCCCTTGATCTTCTACGAAGTGGTGCTCGAAGTGCGCCGTCAGGACGGCAGCCCGGTGATTACCGAAAAGACCACGAGGATCCTGCGATGAGCAAATTGCGCGTCGCGGCGTTGCAGCCGGGCGATGAATTGCCCGCTCAAATCCACAAGCCGGACAATGTGCAGCTCTTCTTCTATAACGCCGCGCTCTGGAACGCCCACCGCATCCACTACGACCTGCCCTATGCCACCGACGTGGAAGGCTATCCGGGCTTGGTGATCGCCGGCCCCTTGCTGGGCGATTGGCTCGGCCAGTGCGTGGAGGCCTGGCTCGGTGAGGCCGGTGAGTTGGTCAACTTGGAGTACTCCAATCGCGGCGCTGCCTACATTGGTGAAACCCTCACCGCCGCCGGGGCCGTGGAGGCGGTGGATGCCGCCAAGGGCGAAGTGACTTTGGCGCTTCACATCCGCAATGAAGCAGGTGACATAATCACCCCGGGCCGCGCCTTGGTTCGGCTGCATGGCTAAGAGTCATTCATTGCGCGGCCAGGTCGCCATCGTCGGCGTTGGCGACACCGAAGTGGGCAAGGTGCCGGAACTGAGCGCCACGGGCCTGTGCATCGACGCTGCCAAGCGGGCGCTCGATGATGCGGGGCTCACCAAAAGCGACATCGACGGGCTGGTCACCTGCAACAGCATGGCCGAACCGCACATGTACCACGCCGAAGCGATGGCGGAGCATCTGCAAATTTTCCCCAGCTACTGCGTTAGCGCCGGAGCGGGCGGCGGCACCACCTTCGCAGTGCTCTACCAAGCGGCCTTGGCGATCCTGCACGGGATCTGCAATCGGGTGTTGATCAGCATGGCCGACAGCTTGCGTACCGGGCTGACGCGCGAGCAGGCGATGGTGATGCAATCCTCCTCCGGCCATCCGCAGTTCGAGACGCCTTACGGTGCGACGGTGCCTGGCTACTATGCCCTGATCGCTAATGCCTACATGCACCGATATGGCGTCAGCGCGGAGCAAATGGCCGCCGTCGCCGTCACCGCCCGGGCCCATGCGGCACTGCACCCCGGTGCCCAGATGCGCACACCGCTCACCGTGGAGGACGTGTTGGCCAGCCGCATGATCGCCGACCCCCTGCGTCTGCTCGACTGCTCCCTAGTCTCGGACGGTGGTGCCGCGGTAGTGCTCGCCCGCGCCGAGGAAGCGGGCGAGGGTCCCCACCAGCCGGTCTATCTGCTCGGCGCCGGGGAGGGGCATGGCCATGAACACATCAGCCAAGCCGAAAACCTGACCTCATCCCATGCCCGCCAAGCCGGGGAGCGGGCCTACGCCATGGCCGGCTTAGGTCCTCAAGACATTGATTTTGTTGAGCTCTATGATTGCTTCACGCCGGTAGTGCTGATCGAGTTGGAAGACTTGGGCTTCTGTGGGCGAGGAGAGGCGGGCGCCTTTGTCGCGGAGGGGCACACGCGGCTCGGCGGCACCCTGCCAATGAACACCCACGGCGGCCTGCTCTCGCACTGCCACCCCGGCAATCCAGGGGCCATGTTCGCGCTCACCGAAGCCGTGCGCCAGTTGCGTGGCGAAGCGGGCGAGCGTCAGGTGGTCGATGCTGAAACGGCCTTGGTTCACGCTCAGGGCGGCATCCTCTCGAGCCACTGCACGGCGATTCTGGGCCGCGGTCGATGAGCGTGAATGCCAAACCCCTGCCGCCCATCAACCCGGACACCCAACCCTTCTGGGATGGCTGCGCCCAGGGTCGCCTGCTGTTGCAACGCTGCGGTGATTGCGGCCATCTGCAATTCTATCCACGCATGCTGTGCGCCGCCTGCGGCAGCCGGACGCTGGACTGGGCAGAGTCGTGCGGCCGCGGCACGGTGAAGACGTTCACCATCATTCGCCGCGCGGTCAGCGCCGCCTTCGAACCGGACGTGCCCTATGTGGTGGCGCTGGTGGAACTCGAAGAGGGTCCCACCTTGATGAGCAACATCATCGGCTGCGACCCGGCCGTCGTCGCTATTGGCCAGCCGGTTCGAGTTACGTTCGAGACGCGCGCCGAGAGTGTCGCAGTGCCGCAATTCGAACCTATGCCCTGAACCCGACATTCGTCCACGTACAGGAGGAGATCAGTCACCCCATGGACCGTACCGTTCAACTCGCTCAAGCCCGCTTCGTGATCGAGGAGATCATATTCCGCTACGCGGAGTTGCTCGACGCAGGTGATCTTGAAGGCCTTTCAGCCCTGTTCGCAAGAGGCAGCATCAAGCCCGCCGTCGGGGAAACCGCGAAGGGTGCTGAAGAGGTCTTCAGGCTGTACGCCAGCGTGGTCAAGTTCTATGATGCGGACGAAAACCTCGTCCCGTACGAACGCGGTCAATGCACCCCGCGCACCCGGCACATAACCACCAACCTGATCTTCGACTTCGACAACGCGGTCATGGAGGCGAACGTGCGCAGCGTGTTCACCGTGTACCAGACCTTGGCTGGCCGCAACGAGATTGTCGCGGGCGGACGCTACGTTGATAAGTTTGTGCGCACCCTGCAAGGTTGGCACCTTAATGAGCGGGAGATCATCGTTGAAAACGCCGGTGACATGAGCAGGCACTTGAATGGCTAACGCAGCGTATGACATGCAAGGTTTGGCCGAAAAGATGGCAGCAGCCATCTGCGCGGGCGAAACTCTCCCAAGGATGCCGGTGAACTTGGGAATTGACGAGGCGTATGAACTCCAGAAGGCGGTCGTTTCAGCCGTGTCGGGCGGCTCGGTAGCCGGACTCAAAGCAGGCTTGACCGCTGCGGCGGGACAAGCGCAGTTCGGTGTTGCCCATCCTCTGATTGGCAGCCTCTACGAGCAGGGCCGCATGGCCCCCGGCGTCTCGTTTGCCAGCGCCTCGGGCATCATGCTGGAGTGCGAAATCGGCGTCGTGATCGACGAACGGGGCTCGCCCAAGACCGCTGGTCCGGTAATCGAGGTGCCGCGTATGGCTTTCGCGGACCCCGAGGACGCCAGCGGCGTCAACCTGCTCGCCTGCAACATCGCCGCCGACCGCTACATCGTTGGCACTCAGTTGCCGATGCTGGATTCCTATGCGGGCATCGAAGTCCGCCTCATCCGCGATGGCGAAACCGTCTGCGCCGCACCCGCCACGGAGGCGTTGGGCGGACCCGGCCCGGCCTTGGAATGGATGCTCAGCGAGGCCCGATTGCGCGGGCTTCGGATCACGGACGGCATGCTGCTCATCACCGGCGCCTGCGGCGGCATCCACCCGGCAAAGCCAGGCAGCTACCGTGCGGACTACGGCGTCTTGGGATGCATCGAGTTCACCGTCACCTGATGTGAACCGAAGGCTTGGAGCCAGTCCGGAATGTCCCGACCGAATGGCTCCTCCATTGCCGGTAGATCTAGGCTGACATCCCACAAAACGCCGAGCTGATTTCCCAAGAAAATAGAGAGATTTCCCACAGACGGACCCTTGCAGGGTCGCTAGTTTGTTGCCGGTGTGGGCGCTACCGATTGCCCGCCGTCACAGGGAATCTCTTCATGGCCAAGCCTCGAACAGCAGGTGGCACCAGGCACCCCGGGCGTGACCCCGTGTACAAGGACGTATACAGCCATGCGTTCATGGTGGCGGAACTGCTGCGTCTAGTGCTTACGCAAAGCGCTGCGGGGTCTGCGTTGCTGGAAGCCTTGGATCTGTCTTCGCTGGAGAGAGTGCCTGAGCAGTCGGTGTCCAAGCGGCACCGTGCCGGCGCCCGCGACATGGTTTGGCAGGTGAGTTTGCGTCCGACTCAGGGGGGCGTTTGGCTGCGTGTGTTCCTGTTGATGGAGTTCCAGTCCAATGTGGATTTCCTGATGCCGCTGCGAGTGCGCGCCTACTTTGACGACTTCCAGATGGAACTATGGCGCGGCAAGCGCTTTGGTGCCAACAGCCGCTTGCAGCCAGCGCTGGCGATCGTGGTGCATGCGGGCCGGTCAAGGTGGCGTGCGGCGCAACGGGTGGCGGAGTTGGTGGCGCCGGAGCCTGGGAACTTGAAGACCGGCGACGCCGAACCCGCCTTGCGCCCCGATGGCTTACTCGCGGGTGACGGCTACCTGCTGCTGGACAGTGCCCAGTTGACGCCGGACGATGGACACCAACACAATGCGGCTTGGCTGTTGGCCGCGTTCGAAAATCCGTCGCCAGCGCATCTGGCGGCTTGGGTCGAGGCGTTGCGCAAGCGGTTGGCCGCACCGGAGCTCAAGCCGTTGCAGGAAACCATCCTGCTTTGGGCGGATTGGGTGGTGCGGCAGCGGATTGGGTTGGACATGGGAGTGAGTAACATGGCGCAAGTAAATGCCCTGCACGGGGACGGTGAACTGACGGACTACATCGAGGCCCGTCGGCGGGCGTGGATGGAGGGCTACCGCGAGGAAGGACGTGAGGAAGGACGTGAGGAAGGGCGACAGGAGGGACGTGAGGAAGGACGCGAGCAAGGGCGGGAGGAAAGGCGTGAAGAGGGATTGCGGATCAGTCGGCGGCTGCTGGTTCGTCAGGCCACCCATCGGTTCGGCCCGCAAACTGGCCAGCGCCTCGCCGAAGCGCTGGTTGATGTCGATGATCTAGGCCGCATCGATAGGGCAGGGGACCTGATCCTCGAATGCGACAATGGCGATGAACTGCTGCGCGGACTAGGGGGTGAGTGACAGGACACCAGCAAACGCTCAGCAGCGGCAAGGCGAACGGGCGGATTCCCTAGCCGGTGCAGTGCTTCGCTAACAGGCCGGACTCCGCTCAGCTGGGGAACCAGGTGCTGGTATGGATGGACACCGATGACGGGGGCCGCGTCGCCGAAGGCACGGCTTGGACGGGACCGACCCCTGCGTCCACGCCGTTGTCGGAGCGGGTCCCCAGCGTGCCGTCGTCCAGGGACCTGCGCATATTCCGGGACTTCGGCGTCGGCCGGGAGATGGCGGGCATTCCGGTTCGCATCGATTATGCGGTCCTTGCGCGCCGTCTTGAGGTCATCGTCGAGCCACTTGACGAGACACTAGGGTCGGTCTCTACGGCGCCATCGAGATCGAGCACCTCGCCGGCCCCTGCTTCGCGGAGCAGGACTACGAGGTGCGGGGAGAGGTGCTCGCAGTGGGTGAGACGCCAAGGACGGAGTACCTGTGGTACGAGAGCATACTCTCGGACCCCTCCGGGGGTGAGGGCCTGGCCCGGATGCTGATGATGCTGCGCTTCATGAAGGACTCGAGTCCGGCATGGCAATGATGGACGCTACCCAATCTCAGGCCGCGGCATGATCGGGCTCTCCCCCGGCCGGAACAGCTCGTGGGCCCGCTTCCAACCCGCGAACGTGGCCAGGATGTGGGGCGGGTCGCCGTGGATTTCGGTGAAGCAGCCGTTGGCGCTGCGGGTGTCCAGGTAGGCGGCGTTGACGTTGTCGGCCCAGAGGTCGCAGGCGGTCTCGAAGCCCATGTCGTTGAGCCGCTTCATCTCTGCATCGAAGTCGTTGACCAAAACGCCGATGTGGTGGAAGCCTTCCTCGCCCGGCGCGTACATGTCCCGGTAGATTGAGGGTGTGTCGTCGTGCTGCTGGATGAACTGGATCATCATGTCGCCCAGGTAGCCGAAGGCGTAGGACACGTCGGCCTCTTGGTCAGTGCCCCGGTAGGTGAAACGATCGTTGACGTGGTGGGGCGCGAGCACGAAGGGGCCGGCGCCGAACAGTTTTGACCAGTTGTGGCAGGCTTTCTCAAGGTCGGTGACCAAGTAGGCCTGTTGGAACAGCGGGTAGGTAGTGAGCATCTTCATGGCATTTCCGGTTAGCATGGACAAAATTTCAAGTTAACATCATTCATCTAATGAGGCGATGCCTCACCCGGACGGCGGGACGGTCGCCGGGCGCAAAAAAATTGATTCACTAAATACTCTGCTCCCGGGATCAGAAGTTATAGGAGGACGGCATCATGGCAACAGTTTTGGTCACCGGCGCCAGCCGGGGCATTGGTTCGGAAATCGTCAAGCAGTATGCGGCGGACGGGGCGGAGGTCATCGCCTGTGTGCGGGATGTTTCCGCGGCACCGGGTCTCGAGGGCGTCAACGGCAACGTGCGCATCCTGCAGATGGATACGGGCAGTCCGGAATCCATCACCGCGGCAGCAGCGGAAGTGGGCGACCAAGCCCTCGACGTGGTCATCAACAATGCCGGCTACGTCGGTGGCGCCAAGCAGGGCATTGACGATGTGGACTTGGCCGAGTGGCACCGCACGTTGGACATCAACACCATTGGCCCGCTGCTCATCGCCCGCGCCTTCAAGGCCAACCTGGCCGCATCGGGCGACGGCAAGCTGATGAACGTCACCAGCCAGTTGGCGGCTTCGACCTGGCCCTTCGGTGGCATGCTGGTCTATTCCTCCACGAAGGCGGCGCTTTCCAAGGTGGCGCAGATTATGGCGCTCGACTGGAAGGAAGAGCCCATCACCGTCGCGCTGGTGCATCCGGGCTGGGTTCGCACCGACATGGGCGGCCCCAATGCGGAGATTTCCGCCGAGGAAAGCGCCACCGGCATCCGCGCCCTGATCGCGGGCATGACCAAGGCGGACTCCGGCAGGTTCTACAAGTGGAACGGTGACATTCATCCTTGGTAGCCTTAAGCTTGTCCCGGAGCGGCATGCCGCCGACGCCGAAGGAACAACCCGCCAGCCGTGGGCTGTCTCCATTTGTTCCATGCGAGCCTGCACGGCGAGGGCGCTCGAACCGGCGTTCTGAAGCGCCGCGCCTAGTCGTCTAAGTGGAAGTCTGGCTTCGGCTTGCGGCGGTCGCGCTTGCCGCCTACGTTGGCATTTGCCTGCTGCTGTATCTGCTGCAGGATTGGATGATCTTCTTTCCGCGGCCCTTGGCAGGCGAGCCGACCGGCTCGCATGTCGAGCGCGTCTCGCTGCAGCGCGACGACGTAACGTTGCGCGGATGGATCGTCAAGAGCCAATCCGAAGGGCCATTGCTGTTCTACTTTGGCGGCAACGCCGAGGAAGTGTCGGGATTGGCGAACGTGTTCGCCCGGCTCGATGCCGTCACCGTGCTCATGAACTACCGGGGTTACGGCGACAGCGGCGGCAAGCCATCGGCGGCGGATTTGATCGAAGACGCGGCGGCGGTTGTTGATGGTCTGCGCCGACGATTCGGTCATGACCGTCCGGTGGTGCTGTTTGGACGCAGCCTCGGCAGCGGCATCGCCACCCTGGCCGCTCGGGCCGAGGGCATTGACGGCCTCATCGTGCTCAGTCCCTACCGCAGCATCGAGCGCATCGCCAAGCGCCGCTTTCCGTTTGCGCCGGTGGGCTGGCTGCTGCGGCACAACATTGATGCCACGCTCGCCATTGAGGCATTGCCGGAACGTATTCTGGTGCTGTACGCCACCCAGGATTCGGTAGTGCCCACCAGCGAATCCCGCGCCTTCGTCAGCAAGCTCAAGTCCGAACCCCAAATCGTCGAATTCGAAGGCCCCCACAACATCGCACTGGAGACGCCGCAGATCTGGCGAGCAATCCACGACTTCGTTGATCAGACTTAAGGTTGCGACTTAGGTTGCGGTTTCCCCTTGCTGGTCTTTCATGTTTCACTATTCCCCTTCAATGAAGGATTGGGAAGGACTTAGCGCAATGGGCATTCTGGATGGCAAGACCGCCGTGGTCACGGGCGCTGCCGTGGGGCTGGGCAACGCCTTTGCCCGGGCCTTGGCGGACGAAGGGGCGGCGTTGGCGGTGTGCGACGTGCGTCCGGACATCACCGATTTCGCCGATCAGGTCGATGGACCGGTGCTGGCTGTGGAGGTGGACGTATCCGATGCCGAAGCGGTGCGCCGCTTCATCGACCAAACTCTTGAGCGCTTCGGCCGCATCGATGTACTGGTCAGCAACGCCGGCGTCTGGGCTGCGTCGGAAGCCTCCGACCCCATTGACAAGACCCTGCGCGACGCCGCCAGCCTGATCGGCACCAACTTGAAGGGCGTGTTCCTCTGCGGACGAGCGGTGATCCCGACCATGATTCACCAAGGTGGCGGCCACATCATCAACATCAACACCGACCACCTGCACACCTGCGGCTCACCCTACGAGGAATCCCATGAGGACGCGCCAAACTGCCCGTTTATTGACATTGCGCCGCGGCCCACCGGCGGCGGGCCCGCCATGGACCTGTACGACGCCGCCAAGTGGGGCATCAATGGGCTGACCTTCGGCTGGTGCCAGGCGCTCAAGCCCCACAACATCCGCGTCAACGCCCTGTGCATGGGCGCCACGGACTCCTACATGCTGCGCGGCTTTCACAACTTTGACCCCCCGCCCGAGGAAGTAGCCGGCTGGATGAAGGCCGAGGATATTGCCCAGGTGATGATCGAGATGATCGCCGAAGGGCCCCAAGGCCGTACCGGCGAAAACATCGGTTTTGCCATGGGGCATCCGGTGGTGCTGCCGCCGCCGCGCGGCAACCGCTACTTCATTGAATCCAGGGAGGCGCGCTGATGGGCGCTTTGGATGGGCGGTCGGCCATTGTCACGGGCGGTGCAACGGGCCTCGGCCGTGCTTTCGTTGAAGCCTTGGCGGGCGAGGGCGCCAACGTGACCTTCTGCGACCTCCTGCCGGAGTCGCCGGACATCGCCGCCGAAGTGCCAGGACCCGGCAAGGTGCGGGGCATCGTCGCCGATGTCTCCAAGCTTGAAGACCTGCAACGCCTGACCGACATCGCGAAAGGGTCGTTTGGTAGCGTCGATCTGCTAGTCAACAACGCCGGCCGATGGCGGCGAACGCTGGTCACCGACCCTTACGACAAAGCGGTGGCGGACTGGGACTTCATCATGGACGCCAACCTGATGGGCGTCCTGCTGCTGTCGAGGCTCTGCGTGCCGCTGATTGTCGAAGCGGGCGGCGGCGACATCGTCAACATCAGCACCTACTACGTTCTGCCGGCCAAGAGCCCGGGCACCAACAACCCGGACACGGACCTCTACAACGCCTCCAAGTGGGCGCTTAACGGCTTCACCCAGGCTTGGTCGCGTTCCCTGGAGGAACACAACGTGCGGGTCAACGCCTTGTGCATGGGTGCGACGGACTCCGCCATGCTGCGCGGCCTCTGGGAAGGCGAGCCGCCCGCCGAACAAGTCGCCACTTGGCTGCGCCCGGAGCAGATTGCCCAGCAACTGCTTGACCTGCTCGCCGATGGCCGCAGCGGCGAGAACATCGGCGCTTGGGTGGGCGAGCCGGTGGAGCTCGGACCGCGCAAGCCCGCGCACCGAACGGTGACTGGCTAACGAGCGCCATTGCGATGGCATCGGCAACGCCGCTGATCTCCATCGTCGTGATTTTCCATGACATGGTTCGGGAGGCGGAACGAACGCTGCTGTCACTGACCGCGGCCTATCAGTCAGCGGACTTCCCCTACCAGGTCATCGCCGTGGACAACGGCTCCGCCGAGCCCTTGAGCGAAGCACGGGTGCGCCGCTTTGGGCCCGAGTTCGAGCATCACTTCTTCGCCACCTCATCACCCTCGCCCTGCGCAGCGGTCAACTGGGCTGTGGAGCGGGCCGCTGCCGACCATGTTGCGGTGTTGGTTGACGGCGCCCGCATTCTCAGCCCCGGGGTGTTGAACCTGTTCGCCGCCAGCATCAGGGGCTTTGACTGCCCGTTCACCTACACGCTCGGCTTCCATCTTGGCGACGAACTGCAGAATCTGTCGGTTGCCAAGGGTTACGACCAGACGGCGGAAGACGCACTGCTTGATGAGGCGGGCTGGGAGCGAGACGGCTACCAGCTGTTCCGCATCGCCTGCCTGGCCGCCTCCTCGGAAGCGGGCTACTTCGGTGTGCTGCAGGAAAGCAACTGCTTTGCGATTCGGCGCGCCCTGTTCGCCAGTTTGGGTGGCTTCAACGAAGCCTTTCAAAGCCCGGGCGGCGGCTTGGTCAACTTGGACTTCTTTCAGCGGGCCAACCGCCATCGGGAGACGATCCCCGTTGCCCTGTTGGGTGAGGGCTCGTTTCACCAGTTTCACGGCGGCGTTGCCACCAACGTGCCGATGAGCGACCACCCTTGGGCGCGATACCAAGCGGAGTACCAAGCCATCTACGGCTGTCCGTGGGAAAAGGATGAGCGCGTTGAGGCAATCTGGCTTGGCCGATTGCATCCCTTGGCGAGGCGTTTTGCCTTGGCTTGACGCCTCGTTAGGAGCGGGCTATTGCGCCCAACAACACGCCGGCGTCCCTCAGTCGAGTCAGAATGGCCGTGCCCTCCTGGTGAATGCGGTTCGCGTTGGCGTTTGGGATCTCTTCGGCCAGTTGCTCGAGGGCCTGATGCCCGGTGACGCCCTCCCGCAGCAGCTCCAGCAGGCGGTGGGTCAGGGCGTTGGAAGCCATGAAGCCGGGCGAGTCATCGGCGCGCCGCCAGGCGATGAGCCAAGTGGGTTCGGGCTGCACCTCGTCGGCTGCAGTCTTGGCGTTGATCCGATGGACCGGGTAGCGGTAGGACAGCGGCCAAGCCAACGGCGAGACCGCCACCGGGTGGGCGAGCAGGTCGCCTTGGGGGTCAACGGACTTGGCGGAGGAAGGCGCTTCGGCTCTGCGCAATGCGCTTGGAACCCGTTCGTAGTGGCACAGTTCCGGCAGGAAGTCGGGGACGCTTGGCGTTTCGCCACTTTCCAGGAAGACCAGGAATTCCTGACCGATGTTCCGGAAGTAGGGCGACTCACTGCCGTGGCGCTCCAAGAAGGCCCGCACCAAGGCGCTCCAGTGCGAGTCGCCGAGTAGCTGCTTTGCTTTCGGGAAGGCGCCGGTCAGGAATCGCCCAACGTTGTTGCGGATCAGGTCCTCATAAACGCGCATCCGCGATTGCGGCACGTCCTTGGGTGCAGGATGGGCGGCGGGGTTTCTGACTCGGGCCGCGAATTGGCGCTGAAGGCGCAGGAAGTCAGGCGTCGCCACGGTTGTTCGGTGCGAACTTCGCCTGCTCCGCGCGAATTTGCGCCACTTCGTCGATCAGCTCGGCGAACGGTGGGAAATTGAAGTCTCGCTCGAGCACGGTTGGCAGGGCGCCGAAGCGCTCAAAGGCTTCGCCGAGCAGCGCCCAGACGGGTTCTATGACCGCGGCGCCGTGGGTGTCCACACGCAAGTCCGGGCCTTTCACCGCATGGCCGGCAATGTGCAGATAAATCGTGCGCTGGCCGTTGATGCCGGCTAGGAATTCGTGCGGGTCGTATTGAAAATTGACGCTGTTGACGTAGATGTTGTTGACGTCCAGCAGCAGGTCGCAGTCGGCCTCGGCCAGCACGCCGTTGATGAACTCGAGTTCCGTCATCTCGGCGCCGGGGGTGGCGTAGCAGGATACGTTTTCGATGCCGATGCGGCGTTCAAGATGATCCTGCGCCTCACGGATGCGACTGGCGACATAGCGGACCGCATCCTCTGTGAAGGGGATGGGCATCAGGTCGTAAAGGTGGCCTTGCTCGTCGCTGCACCAACTGAGGTGCTCGGTGTAGGCGTGGACGTGGTGGCGGTCCAAAAAGGCCTTGACATCGGCGAGCAGCCGATGGTCCAAGGGAGCTGGGCCGCCGATCGAGAGTGACAGCCCGTGGCAGGCTAGAGGAAATTCCTCGGCGATGGCTTGAAACCGGCGCCCGAGTCGGCCACCGATTCCAATCCAGTTTTCCGGCGCCAGCTCAAGGAAGTCCAAAGCTGGCCGGGGAGTGGCGATGAGATCGTCGAGCAACGCTCGGCGCAGGCCAAGGCCCGCGCCGGACAACGCCGAACTCATCGCATCGCCGATGACGCCTGGGCGCGATTACTCCTCCTCGTTGTCGCCGCAGGAGCCTTCGCCGCAGGAGCCTTCCTCGTCATCCTTGTCGCCGCAGGAGCCTTCCTCGTCATCCTTGTCGCCGCAGGAGCCCTCTTCGTCATCCTTGTCGCCGCAGGAGCCTTCCTCATCCCCCGAGCCGCCGTGTGCGTCGGCCAGGAGGTCGTAGCGGGGGTCCAGCTCTTCGGCAGCGAACAGATCACCTTCGGTGTTGGCGAGGGTGGTCATGGCCATTGATGCGGCGAAGGCGGCGCCGACAGCTATGGCAACGGGCTTGAGTTTGTGATTCTGCATTTCCAATTCTCCGGTTGTTTTGCGCAGGCCTGCTGGCAGGCCCATCCATAAGCGCCAAGCGGGCAAGACTTTCGCCCGACCGGGGCGCACGTCAGAGGAGGACAGCAACTAACCCTTTCCGCATCCTCATCTTCATTGCTAGGTCCCGGCGAGTATAGCGCCGTTGTTTTGGCACAAGCAACTATATTGACGCTTTGCTGGTTTGACGCTTTGCTGAGGCCACTCCACTGGCCTTGAGGTCAGCGCAATCCGATCTTCCGTTCCGCTTCAAGCAGGCGTTGTTCCATCTTCTTCACCGAAATCACGCCCTTTTTTGCCAATGCCTCCGCGAATAGCGCGACCCGCAACTCCTCCAAGTCGAAGCGCAATTCGCGCCATTTGTCCTCGGCGTGGCGTTGTGACTCGTGAAGGTGGAATAGGCGGGCCTCGAAGGCCTTGACTTGGGCCATGCGCGCGGCGTCGCGTTGCACATGGCCTCGAAGGTTCGCCAGACGATGGTCAGCGGCCCGAAGGAAGCGGACCACGTCGGGCAGCCGTGCGCTGGGAGTGCATTGCAGCAGATTGGGCGGCGCCAGCGCCTCCACCTGACATTCGACATCGTCGCGGGCGGCGCGCAACGCTGGGGAGGTCAAGCTCTCAGCACGAGCGACAAGCTGGGCTCGAGCTTGCAGGATGTCGTTTAAATGGGCGACGGTCTGGGCGAATACATCGGCGAGCCTTGGCCGTTCCGTCTTCAGGAGCGCGTCGTATGTTTCCTTCGTTGCGGGCAGGGGGCGGCCCTCGAAGTAGCAGCGCCAAGCCACCGCCAACATCACCGAATCGACCAGTTGGTGGGTGCTGCCAAGGATGGTGGCGTATCGTACAAAGATTGGATCCTTGAGAACCTGACGTTCAAAGAAGCGCCTCGGCTTGCCCAAGCGGAGCCAAGCCAAGCGGGGGTAGCCGGCCTGGTTGGCTTCGACCTGCTCCGAACGGGTCGCGCAAACGCGCAAGTCCACCGCATCGCCTCGGTCAACGAGCGCCGGGTAGCCCACCAAGGCGTCGGCGCCGCCGCCCAACGCCGTTTCGGTGGGCACACCTTGATCGGGGAAGGCGGTCAGGCCCTGTCGCTCGTGCCCGACGGCGGCGCCTTCAGCCACCCGCGCCCGCGCCTGCTTGAGGAATCGACGTTGCAGGGCAGCCAACTCCCGGCTCTGGGCGAGCAAGGTGCCGTGCTCGTCGATGACGCGAACGTTCATCAACAGATGCGCTGGAATTTGCGCCCGTTTCCAATCTGCCGGAGCGACGCGGACACCGAATTGGCGTTCGATGATGGCGGCTAGGGCTGGTTGAAAGGGCCTTTGGCGATAGCAATCCGCGGCGGCCAGCGTCGGCGTGACTTGCTCGGCCGCTTCGGCGATGGGAGCAAGCTGCCGCCGCGCCGCCTTGGGCAGGCTGCGCAGCCAAGCTTCCACCAGCATCGGCAGGAAACCGGGCACCGACCAATCGAGGGCATCCTCGTCGATGGCCTGCAGGGCGCCCAGGGGCACATCCACGTTGACGCCGTCGTCGGCCTCGCCCGGTGCGAAGCGATAGTGCAGGCGCAGTTCGGCCCCGGCCAAGCGGAGCCGCGCCGGATAGTCATCGGGAGACGCGCGGGCCGTGCCGCTCAGCAGATCGTTGCGGGCCATTCTCAGGGTGCCGTCGGCCTGCTTGCCGCCTTGGCCGAGCCAGTTTCTCAAGGACTCAAGGCCGGTTATGTCCGGCGGCAAGCGTTGGTCGTAGAAGGCGCATTGACGGTCTTCAGAGGCCAGCAGGTCCCGCCGCCGCCCCTTTGCTTCCCACTCGAGTATCTCGGCGGCCAACTGGCGGTTGTGCTTCAGGAAGGGGAGGGCAGTTGCCGTGGCGTCCTTCCCCATGCCATCGCCGAGCAGGCCGTCGCGAATGAAAATTTGACGGGCGCCTGCCGCATCGATGGAAGCGTGGCGCACCGGTCGGCGCTCAACGATCTTCAACCCGTAGAGCAGCACGGTTTCGTAAACCATCGCCTCACCGCGCCTCGAACTCCAATGCGGATCGCTGTAGTTGCGGCGCAGCAGGTGGGTGGCTGCTGACTCAACCCAGCGCGCTTCGATGGCTGCGGCATTGCGGGCATACACCCGGTGGGTTTCGCTCACTTCCGCCGCCATGATCCACTCTGGGGTGCGTCCGGCCAAGCAGGAGCCGGGAAAAATACGCGCCTTGAGTTGGCGTGCGCCAACGTAGGCGCCCTGCTCGTCGTGACGGGCCACGAGGCTCAAAGCGCCGTGCAGCAGCGCCCGGTGGATGCTCGCGTAGTCGGCCGCCTTTTGGTTCGACCGCATGCCGAGTTGCCGCTGCACTGCCAGCAGTTGGCGATGCACCTCCCGCCACTCCCGGACCCGGGCCGGATTGAGGAAGGCCGACTTCAGCGCCGCCGTGACGGCGCGGCGGGTCTGCTCCTGCCGAGTCTCCTCAAGCCAGGCCCACAGGTTGAGAATGGCCATGAAGTCGGAGCGTTTGTCAGCGAAGGCCGCGTGGGCCTGGTCGGCTTGGGCGCGGGCATTCAATGGCCTTTCACGGGGGTCGGGAACGGTCAGCGCCGCGGCGATGATGCTCACCTCACGCAGCGCGCCGAGCTTGGCGCTGGCAATGAGCATGCGGCCCAGGCGCGGGTCCAACGGAAAACGGGCCATGGCCCGGCCCTGCGCGGTGAGTTTGCCGTCGATCAGCGCGCCGAGTTCGTGCAGCAGCGTCAGGGCGTCCTTGATCGCCTTGGGTTCGGGCGGGTCGAGAAAGGGGAAGCGCTCAATGTCGCCCAGGCCGAAGGCCCGCATTTGCAACACCACCGAAGCGAGATTCACCCGCTTGATCTCCGGGTCGGCATAGCGGGGGCGGGCGGTGAAGTCCGCTTCGGTGTAGAGGCGGATGCACAGGCCCGGGCCGATGCGTCCGCAACGGCCCCGGCGCTGGTCGGCGCTGGCTTGGGAGATGGGTTCGATGGGCAGCCGCTGCAGTTTGGAACGGTAGCTGTAGCGGTTGATGCGCGCCTTGCCGGGGTCCACGACAAAGCCGATGTTGGGCACGGTGATCGAAGTCTCGGCAACGTTGGTCGCAAGCACGATGCGTCGCTTGGTGCCCGGTCGAAACACCCGCTGCTGGTCCTTGGCCGAAAGGCGGGCGTAGAGCGGCAGAATTTCGAAGCGGCCCGCGAGCGCCTTGCGCAAGAGCTTCGCTGACTCAAAGATCTCGCGCTCTCCGGTTTGGAACACCAGCAGGTCCTGCGCAACGCGTTTGGGTGATGCCTCGATGGCCTCGATGGCCCGCAGCAGATCGGCTTGCTCGTCCTCGCCCGGCTCCAGGTGGCGGGTTTCGACCGGATGGCCACGGCCGCTCACCTCAATGACCGGAGCGTCGCCAAAGTGCTGAGCGAAACGCGCCACATCGATGGTGGCGCTGGTCACGATGAGCTTGAGGCCCGGGCGCTTGGGCAGCAGCTTCTTCAGGTAGCCAAGCAGGAAGTCGATGTTCAGGCTGCGCTCATGCGCCTCGTCGACAATGATGGCATCGTATCGGGAAAGCCTGCGGTCGCGACGGATTTCGGTGAGCAGCAAACCGTCGGTCATGACCTTGATGGCGGTCGATTCCGCTACGCGGTCGGTGAAACGCACCGCGAATCCAACCTGCTGGCCGAGTTCGACCTTGAGCTCCTCGGCAATGCGCTGGGCAGTGGTCCGGGCGGCGAGGCGCCGCGGCTGGGTGTGGCCGATCATGGCCTCGCGGCCCAAGCCCGCCCGCAGGCAGATTTTGGGGAGCTGAGTGGTTTTGCCGGAGCCGGTTTCGCCGGCCACGATCACCACTTGGTGGAGCGCCAGGGCGTTCGCGATCTCATCCACATGCCGGCTGATCGGCAACTCGCCGGGAAACTTGACGGCAGGCGTCCAAATCCGCCTTGTCGAAGGCGTGCTTCGTGGTTTGCTGCCCGGCATCGGATCGACCGCGCCGCTACTTGGACAGGGTGTTCATTCCCTCTTCGAGCCCGCGGATGGTCAGCGGATACATGGCGCCGTTGACCAGCTTCTGGGTCATGCCCACGGAGGTGGAGTATTCCCAAGTCTCCTGTGGGGTGGGATTGATCCACACGAGCTTGTCGTACAACTCCGTGAAGCGGACCATCCAGTGGGCGCCGGGCTCCTCGTTCCAGTGCTCGACGCTGCCGCCGGCGTGGGTGATCTCATAGGGCGCCATGGTGGCATCGCCGACAAAGACCACTTTGTAGTCCTGGGCGTACCTATTCAGCACTTCCCAGGTGGGGATGCGCTCGGTCATGCGGCGACGGTTGTCCTTCCATACCGATTCGTAGATGAAGTTGTGGAAGTAGAAGCTTTGCATGTGCTTGAACTCGGTGCGGGTGGCGGAGAACAGCTCCTCGCAAATCTTGACGTGGGCGTCCATGGAGCCGCCGATGTCCAGAAACAGCAGCACCTTGAACGTGTTCTTGCGCTCCGGCTGCATCTTGATGTCCAGCATGCCGCCGTTGTGGGCAGTGGAGCGGATGGTGTTGTCCATGTCCAACTCCTCCTCCCTGCCGGTGCGGGCGAACTTGCGCAGCCGCCGCAAGGCCATCTTGATGTTGCGGGTGCCGAGTTCCACGGAGTCGTCGAGATTTTTTTACTGGCGCTCGTCCCAGACCTTTTTGGCCTTCTTCTTCTTGCCTTTGCCCATGCCCCCGGGGCCTTTGCGTCCGGTTTGGTTGGGATCGTCGCCTTCGTCGCCCTCCTGGCCCTCCTTGCCTCGCTTCGCCTGCTCGGCTTCGGCCTGCTCCTTGGCCTCGCGGAAGGCGTCGATCAACTTCTCCAAGCCGCCTAGGGATTCGATCTTCTTGAGGTCCTCCGGGGTCAGCGACTTCTCGAATTCCCGGCGCAGCCATTCGTCGGGGATCAGCGACTCCAGCATGCCGTGCAGGTCCTCAAGGCCCCGGAAGTAAGCGCTGAAGGCGCGGTCGAATTTGTCGTAGTTCTTCTCGTCCTTCACCAGACAGGTGCGGGTGAGCAGGTAGAAGTCGTCGAGATTGGCGTACACGAGGCGGTGCTGGAGCGCGGCGAGCAAGTCCATCAGCTCACGGATGGTGACCGGCACCTTGTACTTGCGCAGGGAGAGGAAAAGGTTGATCAGCATGGGGATTTCCCGAAGGGTGTCCGAACGCCCGTCAGCCGCGGGCGTCGCGTCGGTTCATGAAGGCGAGCCGCTCGAGCAGGTGGACATCCTGCTCATTCTTGACCAACGCACCGTACAGAGGCGGAATGGCCTTGCTGGTGTCCCTGTTCGTGAGAATCTCGTCGGGAATGTCATCGGCCATCAACAGCTTCAGCCAGTCGATCAGTTCCGAGGTGGAAGGCTTCTTTTTCAGGCCCGGCACCTTGCGCACGTCGAAAAATATCTCCATCGCCTCCTTGACCAGCTCGTTCTTGATGGCAGGGAAGTGGACTTCGATGATTTCCTGCATCGTCTCCCGGTCTGGGAAATTGATGTAGTGGAAGAAGCAGCGGCGCAGGAAGGCGTCGGGCAGCTCCTTCTCGTTGTTGGAGGTGATCACCACGATGGGCCGGTGCTTGGCCGTGACGGTCTCGGAGAGTTCGTAAACGAAGAACTCCATGCGGTCGAGTTCCTGCAGCAGGTCGTTGGGAAACTCGATGTCGGCTTTGTCGATCTCGTCGATCAGCAGCACCACGCGCTCATCGGATTCAAACGCCTCCCACAGCTTGCCTTTCTTGATGTAGTTGCGGATGTTCCCGACCCGCTCCTCGCCGAGCTGCGAATCACGCAGCCTGGAGACCGCGTCGTATTCGTAGAGGCCATTGATGGCCTTGGTGCTCGATTTGATATGCCACTGAATGAGCCTGAGTTCCAAGGTCCTGGCGATCTCCTCCGCGAGCATGGTCTTGCCCGTGCCGGGCTCCCCCTTGACGAGCAGCGGTCGTTCGAGCTTGACCGCCGCGTCCACGGCCATGCTTAACTCGTCGGTGGAAATGTAGGTATCGGTGCTGTCAAAAATCATGGATTTTCTCTTGGGTGTGGGGAGATGCCCGAAACTTCGCGGCTGGTTGCCGCCTTCGGAGCCGGTTTTGCAAACGAGCTACTTTAATGGAGCCTGCCGGGATCAATCAAGGGATGAAAACAGGTAGCCGATCGAGGCCTACGAAGGCCCAGTCCGCCGTCCCACCCATGACCACAGCGCCGCCAAAACGGTGGCCAGCAGACAGGTGGCCAGCAGCAGCTTCAGGGACTGCGCCGGCTTGCCCTGAAGCTGAAAGGCGGCTTCAAAAAACGCAACGATGTAGGCGGGGGCGTAGTGGCCGTCGAAGTTCGGCACCGGTGCTGGAGTGAGCATCAGGGCCAGGCCCAAGGCCCGCAGCCAAATTCGCAGAAAACGGCTGCCGAGGCCGCGGGTCAGCGCCCAGACGCCGATGAATGCCAGCAGGGCGGCAGCTAGGGCGACGGTCCAGGCGATGGACTCGCTCATGGACGGCGGCGAGCTTTCACGGCGCCCAAGTGCCGAGAACTTCAGCGAATTCGATGCCGACCAAGGCGCCGCGCCAACCTTGGTAGGGGGCCGAAAGCTCGCCAGTGGCCAAGTGGTGACGCAGGCAGGCCTCCAAGTCCCGCCGTCTCGACAGCAGTTCGGGCGCCATGCCGAGGCTCGCGGCCCGGTTGAGGGCGATCTTGCGAAGCTGCTTGAGCTGCGTGGCTTGACCGCCGCTCAGCGGACGGGGCGGCGTTGCCTCGACGGTCGTTGCGAAGCCTTCGCCGTGAGCGGCGATCAGTGACTCCCCGTAGCACCGGGCCAACCGACGGGGCAGACGCGCTTCGATAAGAGCCATCGTCAACTTCGCTGGGCGGGCAAATTTGAGGAGATGCTCGTCCCAGACCACTCGATTGCGGGGCCTGTCCTCCGCCATTGCCTGGCGCTCACGCCAAGCGCAAAGGGCCTTGAGCGCCCCGAGTTGGGTGCCGTTCAGGCGCCAAGCGCCCTTGACGCCCATGTAGTAGCGGTCTGCGTCGGTGGTTGACGCGGCTTCGCGCAGCGCCATGTCCTCCCGAAACCAACCCCGGCGGCCCTTGGCTTCAAGTTCGCCGCTAATCAGCCGATGCAGGGCGGGCAGGGAGGCCACATCTTCGCAGGCGTAACTGATTTGCGCTTCCGACAGAGGTCTGCGCAGCCAGTCGGAGCGCACTTGCTGCTTAGGAAGCAGCAAGCCGAGCAGGGCGTTGACCAGATTGGCGTAGCTGATGCTGAGATGCTCGGAGACGAAGGCGTAGGCGATTTGCGTGTCGAACAGGTTGGTGGGCCGCACACCCAAGTGATGGGCGATCAATTCAAGGTCTTCGGAGCAGGAGTGCATGATCTTGACCGTTGCCGGATCAATCGTCGATGGCCAAGGGATCGATCACCCAGATTTCCGCACCCGCCACCAGTTGATACAGCCCGGGAATGGGGTAGAAGGTGTCGGTGCGCTGAAATTCCGTATCGAGGCCGATGACGCCACTCCAGCGCTCGGCAGCATCCGCGAGCTGCGCATTGGAGTCGATCCATTGGTGCTTCGGCATTTCAGTTGAGGCTGCGGCGGCCTTGCAAGGCGTGCATGATCGTGCCGCCATCGACGTACTCCAACTCGCCGCCGATGGGGACGCCGTGGGCGATTCGGGTGATGCGTCCCACATCGTCCTTGACGAGGTCGGATATGTAGAAAGCGGTGGCTTCGCCTTCCACGGTCGGGTTGGTGGCCAGAATCACTTCCTCGGGTTTCCTTTCGCGCACCTTGGCGGCGAGTTGGCTTAAGCCCAGTTCGTCGGGACCCACCCCATCAATGGGTGACAGGCGCCCGTGCAGCACGAAGTAGCGCCCGCTGTAGCTGCCGGCCTGCTCGATGGCGACGATGTCGGCCGGGGATTCGACCACGCACAGCAGCGCGTCATCCCGCTTGGCGTTGGCGCACAGGCGGCAGCGGCCAGTCTCGGTAAGGGTGCGGCAATCCACGCACCAGCCGACTTCCGAGACCGCTTTGGCGAGGGTTTCGGCGAGCCGCTGCCCACCTTCCCGATTCCTTTGCAGAAGATGGAAGGCCATGCGCTGGGCGCTCTTGGGGCCCACGCCGGGCAGCGCCTGCAGCGCTCCGACGAGCCGTTCAAGCAGCGGGCTGAACATGGTGCCGCCGCCCCTAGCCAGACAACTTGCGGGCTAAGCTGCCGAGGCCGCCGAGGCTGCCGGTCATCTCCGACATCTTCTTCCGGTGCGCTGCCTCCACCCGGCGCGCGGCGTCGTTGGCGGCGGCGGCGATGAGGTCCTCCAGAACGGCGCGCTCCTCTTCCTGCTGCATCAGGCTCGGGTCGATGTGGACTTTGAGAACCTCATGCGCGCCGTTCATGGTCAAGCGCACCAAGCCGGCGCCGCTCTCGCCGACCACTTCCATCTTGGTGATTTCCGATTGCAGTTGCTGCATGTTCGCCTGCATCTGCTGCGCCTGACCCAGGAGGTCGCCGAGATCGTTGATGTTCTTCACGCGCTGTCCTTCCTGATGCTGTTCGTCATGGGTTTCCCAAATGCCGCACGTCCACGAGGCGACCGTCGAATTCGGCAATCAATGACTGCACCACCCGGTCCTGCTCCAGTTGCCGCCGTGCCGCCGCCTGCTTTTCCACCCGGAGCCGCTCCCGGTGCTTGGCCGGCGACTCAGCGGCCAACGTGCCGGTTTCGATACGCACCTCGGCGGGTTGCCCGAGTGCCGCTGCCAGTGCCCGCTCTATGTCCGGGTTGCGTTCTCCGGAGAACAAGGCCCCCCGGGTCTCGTCGAGACGCAGGCGATAGCAGCCCCCGTCCTTGCCCATGAGCACCGAATGCTCGGCGATTGCGCGGCTTGGCCCGGAGAGCTCCAACCGCTTGAACAACTCCAGCCATTGCGTGGCCAACGCTTCGGGGCCATCGTCGCGCCGGCTTCGCTCGGGCGGCGGGCTGGGTGGCATTGGCGCTGGGGCGGAACCGCTGCTGCTGGGTGCCGGGCCGCGCGCTGCGTCGCCGGGTTTCGAATCCGGCTGTTGGTGGGCGCCGGGCGCTGCGGGTGGCACGGATTGGGCGCTCGGGGCATCCGGCGCGAAAGCCAACATGCGCAGCAGGGTCATTTCAAAGACCGTCTTGGGGTCCGGCCCCACTCGCATGTCCCGGTAGCCGGTTAGTGCGATCTGGTAGTAAAGCTGCACCGCCTCGGTGCTGAGTGCCGGATGGTCGTCGGCTTGACCGAGAGCCTTGGCCACGGCGATGCCGTGCAGCGCCTGCAGCACTTCGGCCAAAGTGGCTTCGAAATCGGCCGCCCGTTCGGCCAGTTCCTCGCTGATGCGCACCACGGCCTGGGGGTCGCCGCTCTCGATGGCGTCGAGCACCGCGGCCACCTCGTCGCGTCCCACCGCGCCGAGCAGTTCCGCAACGTCGTGCCCGGTCAAGCGGCCTTGGCCGAAGGCGATGGCCTGATCGGTGACCGAAAGGGCGTCGCGCATGCTGCCCCTGGCAGCCTTGGCGATGATCTCCAAGGCCTCGGCGTCGAACTCGATGCCGTCGGCGGCCATGGCTTCGGCCAAGTAGGCGGCAATCCGTTCCGGGGAGATGTTCTTCAATTGGAACTGCAGGCAGCGGGAAAGCACCGTGATCGGCACTTTCTTCGGATCGGTGGTGGCGAGTAGAAACTTGACGTGCTCCGGAGGCTCCTCCAAGGTCTTGAGCAGGGCGTTGAAGCTGGAGGCGGAGAGCATGTGGACTTCGTCGATCAGATAGATCTTGTAGCGTCCGCGGGCCGGCAGGTACTGGGCGTTGTCGAGCAGTTCGCGGGTGTCATCCACCCGGGTGCGCGACGCGGCGTCCACCTCGATCAGATCGACGAAGCGGTTTTCCTGCACTTCTCGGCAAACCGAGCACTCCCCGCACGGCGACGCGCTGACGCCCGCTTCACAGTTCAGGCATTTGGCGAGGATTCGGGCGATGGTGGTCTTGCCGACGCCGCGGGTGCCGGTGAACAGGTACGCATGGTGCAAGCGGCCCGAATCGAGGCCGTGCCGCAATGCCCGGACGATGTGATCCTGGCCCACTAGGCTGGCGAAGTCCGCCGGACGCAGCTTCCGGGCTAGTACCTGGTAGCTCATTGCATCTATTCTAGCCCGAATGTCCGTGCCGGAGGGTGGGCCTTGGGCTTTGGCGGGGAGAATCTGGTCATCGGCCACCGGGGAGCCGCCGGACTTGCCCCGGAGAACACGCTGGACGGCTTCCGCAGGGCCGCCGCGCTCGGGGTGGATGCCGTGGAGCTGGACGTGCATTGCCTTGAGGGTAAGCTGGTGGTGATTCATGACGGTGTCCTGGATCGGACCACCTCCGGCCGCGGCCCGCTCAAGAAGCACAGTCTGGCCTCCCTTCGCCGCCTCGATGCCGGGGGCGGACAGCGGGTGCCGCTGCTTGAGGAGGTCTTGGCAGCCTTGCCGGTCAGCGTGGGCGTCAACATCGAGCTCAAGGCGTCGGGCACTGCCGAACTCGCCGTGCCCTTGGCGGAGGATGAGTTGGCCCTCGGGCGTGACGTGCTGATCTCGTCCTTCGATCATGAGGAACTCGGCCATGCGGCGGTGCTGGGTCGCCCGGATTCCGCACTCAGGATTGCGCCGCTTTTTGGGTGCTGGCCCCGGCAAGGTTGGCGGGTGGCCCGGGACCTTCGAGCTTGGTCGGTGAATCTGTCCTTGGAGGCCGCATCGAAGCGGCTGATTGGGGAAGCGGGCGAGCGGGGGTTCAGGACGCTGGTCTACACCGTCAATGACCGGCCGACCGCAGATCGCCTAATCGGTTGGGGAGCAACTGGTGTCTTTACCGATTTTCCCGACCGCCTAATCGACGTCTAGGCGCTCCCTCTCCGGTCTTCGCGGTCATCGAGGCGGTTGAATTCCTTGGCCAGATCGTACTTTTCGTCGGTGACGATTTGCTCCAGCACCTCCACCCGCTCGCGCAGGTCGTCGATGTCCCGCTGCACGGCTGGGTCCGACTTGCCGTCAGCCTTGGAGCGGTTCCTGAAGTATTGGTTGGCCACGCCGGCCGCGCAGCTAACAAAAACTATGATGGCCACCATGGTGAACACGTCCATTGGCTTTCCTTGTCTCCGTTGTTTCTCTTTGGTCTTGTTGTGAACCAGCGGGCTTGCGGCCGCGCTGCCCATGCTCAATTCGGGGCCCCTATCGGTTGAGCTCCATTCGATTGAATTCCCGATGCAGTTCGTATTGCCCGGAAGTGACGTGGTGCTCCATGCGCCGCAAGCGCAGTTCCGCTTGAGCGAGGTGGGCGCGCACGGTGCGCAGGCTGCGCCTGGGCGACAAACGGGCGCCGAGTTCCGGTGCTTCCGGGCTGTGGCGGCGGGCCGGCTCGGACGGCTCCTCAGCCTCGTCGGACAGCGGATCGTCCATGACGAAGTAAAGGATCCAATAGCCGATAAAGACAACGCTTGTCATGAAGATGAGCCCCGTCAGGGCAATGCAGCGCACCACCCAAGCCTCGACGCCGTAATACTCGGCGATGCCGCTGCACACGCCGGCAACCTTGGCGTTCTCGCCCCGACGCAGGCCGCGGACTCGAGGCCGTTTGAAGGTCCTGTTGGGCCTCAGCCGCCTTGCTGCTGACTTGGCGCTCATCGCGCTGCCTCGTCAGCGCGCCGCCGCCACCCCGGCGTCTCGGCGTCGAGGATGGATTCGAGGGTCTCGATGCGCCCGGTCATTCCTTCAACACGCTCGATGAGGGTCTCAAGCTCTTCCCGCTCCTCCTCCGACAGCGCCGCTTGGGCCTTCTGCTTGCTGCGGTAGTGCATGAAGATCCAGATCGGCGCAACGACCGTCAGGAAGACAACCGCAGGCACGAAGAAGGCGACGGCCATGCCGCTCATGGGAACTCCTTAGCTGTCGTTCTTTTCGGGACCGGGGCGGCGTGCCGCCAGCCCGGCCTTCAACTCGTCGAGCTGGCTGTCGAGCTGCTCGCCCTTCTCCAGATCGGCGATTTCATCAGCCAATGTCTTCTGGCCCATGTCGTAGGCCTCAGCCTGCCCTTCGAGGTCGTCCATCTTACGCTCATAAGCCTCGAAGCGGCTCATGGCCTCATCGACGTTGTGCTCGTTGAGCTGCCGGCGCACACCCAGCCGGGTCTTGGCCGCCTTGCTGCGCATGATAATGGCGTTTTGATGGGCCTTGGCGTCCTTGATCTTGGCCTGCAGGGCACCGAGGTCGCCGTTCAGCTTTTCGAGCGTTTCGCCAAGCAGGTCGAGTTCGCCGGTCATGGATTCAACCGCTTCCTGCGCCTTGTTCCGTTCGCCTAAGGCGCGCCGGGCGAGGTCGTCGCGGTCCTTGCCCACCGCCACTTCCGCTTTGCGCTGCCATTCCTCGGCCTCGTTGGCCAGCCAATCCCGGCGCCGCATCAGCTCCTTGCGGTCGGCGATGGCCCGTGCGGCCGTTGAGCGCACCTCCACGAGGGTGTCCTCCATTTCCTTGATGATCAGCCGTACCATCTTCTCCGGGTCCTCGGCCTTGTCGAGCAGGGCGTTGAGGTTGGAGTTGATGATGTCGGTCATTCGCGAAAAGATGGTCATTGGCGACTAGCCTCCGTTTGCATGCCCAGTTGGGTTGTTGCTCCTGTCTAGTCAGTTTTCGTGCCAGAATGCCGAATACCTAACTTTTTCCTTTAGTTTGAATGAGTTATTGAATAGTGGACCGTTAGCTGTTTTTTCGCTTCAATAACGCCGTGGCGGATATGACCAACATTTGGCTAACGAGGCGACATCTCAGACCGACGAGTAAACGGTCGCCGGGCGCAATAGTTGACTCGTTTGACAACCTATACCCGCGATCAAGTACCCGCGATCAAGAGATATGGAATCTCCGCCATGATAACCAGTCCTGAGACGCCGATTGGGGAGTCGCCGTCCTTCCTGGAAGTGCTTGAGGCAACCTCCCGGATCGCCCCGTTGGAGAAGCCTGCGCTGATCGTCGGGGAGCGCGGCACGGGCAAGGAGTTGATAGCCGACCGGCTGCACCTGCTTTCCGAGCGCTCCGCCCAAGCCGTCCTGAAGATGAACTGCGCCGCGATATCGGATGCGCTGCTCGAAAGCGAGCTGTTCGGCCACGAAGCCGGGGCCTTCACCGGCGCCTCGCGGACTCATCACGGACGCTTTGAACGCGCCGACGGCGGCACGCTGTTTCTCGATGAGCTGGCCACCACCTCGCCCTTGGTGCAGGAAAAGCTGCTGCGCGTCATCGAATACGGCGAATTTGAGCGGGTCGGCGGCAGCAGGACCCTGCGTTGCGACGTGCGCCTGATTGCGGCCACCAACGAGGATCTGCCGCGCTTGGCGACCGAAGGCAAGTTCCGCAGCGATCTGCTCGACCGGCTGGCCTTCGATGTCATCACCCTGCCGCCCCTGCGCCAACGGCGCGACGACATTATGCTGCTGGCCGAGCGCTTCGCCATCGACATGTCCATGGAACTGGGCCGCGAGGTGTTTTCCGGCTTCTCAAGCGACGCCGTCCGCCGACTGCTCTCCTACGACTGGCCGGGTAACATCCGCGAACTGAAGAACGTGGTCGAGCGTTGCGTCTATCGAACCGGCGCAGGTCAGCAAGTCGGCGAGATCGTCCTGGATCCATTCGAGTCGCCGTACCGGCCCGGCGCCGCCTCCAAGGTCGAGGGCGCCGAGCGCCAGCCAACCTTCCCCATGGACCTCAAAGGCGCTGTGCGGGATTTCGAAGTCGCCACCATCAGGCGCGCCATTGAAGCCTCACGGCACAACCAGCGCAAAGCGGCTGAACAGTTGTCGCTCACCTACCACCAGTTGCGCGGCTACCTGAAGAAGTACGACATCTTGAAGGAAGGCGATGGGGGCTAGGAGCCTGCGCCTCCGGAAGTCGCTAAAACGGATTTGCAGCCGTGAATTCCAAAGGCAGAGGCTCCTAACCCTTTGCCAACGGGTAGAGGTAGTCCCGGGTGATGGGCGCCGCTTGGTTGTCCTTGGTCAACAGCCATTGCAGCACGACCAGATCGCTGACTTCGAAGGCCGTTTGGCAGGCCACCAGATAGAACTCCCACATGCGGCAGAAACGCTCGCCCTTGCTGGTGGCGAATTGCTGGCGGTGGTGCTGAAAGCGCGCGTTCCAAGCCTGCAGGGTAAGCGCGTAGTGGATGCGCAGCACCTCGATGTCGGCGCTCGTCAGCGCCGCCCGTTCCACGAACGGCGCGATGTCCGAGAGAGAAGGGATGTAGCCGCCGGGAAAAATGTAGCGCCGAATCCACGGGTTGACCGGCTCCGGTGGCGCCTTGCTGGCGATGGTGTGCAGCAGGGCCACGCCGTCATGGGCTAGGCTAGCGGCCACCTTGTTGAAAAAGGCGGCGTAGTTGGGCTTGCCGACGTGCTCGAACATGCCCACGGAGACAATGCGGTCATAGGTGCCTGCGTGTTCCCGGTAGTCCTCCAAGCGAAACGCTACCCGATCTTCAAACCCGCGCTGTCGGGCGGTCTCCTGGGCCACCCGCAACTGCTCGGCGGAGAGGGTGAGGCCGGTGACGGTCACGCCGTGATTTTCCGCCAAGTGCATGGCCAGGCTCCCCCAGCCGCTGCCGATGTCGAGCACCTTCTGTCCCGCCTCCAGGTTCAGCTTTGTGGCGATGTGGCGGCACTTGGCTGCTTGGGCCTCCTCCAGGCTCAATTGGGGATCCGTGAAGTAGGCGCAGGAGTAGTGCATGTCGGCGTCGAGGCAGGCACGGAACAAGGGTTCGTCAAGGTCGTAGTGGTGGCTGACGTTGCGGCGGCTGGCCGCAAGGCCGTTCCAGGAACGGAGCATCGCCCGCAGGGGATCCAGCCAGCTGTTCTGCGTGACTTCCGACTCCAAGTTGATTCGCAGGATGGTCAGCAGGTCGTGCAAGGTGCCTTCCGCGAGGTCCCATTCACCGTCCATGTAGGTCTCGCCGAGGTTGAGCTGCGGATTGCGCAGGATGCGCATGAGGGTCGAAGACCGGTTCAGGCGCCACGTCGCAGCGGGCCCGCCCTCACCGAAGGTCCGCTCCTGACCGTCGTGGTCGATGAGCGTCAATCGCCCCCGTTGGATGAATTTTTCCAGTAAGCGCGAATTCACTTTCCAGCGTTCACCTGCCTAGGATCCCCATAATTTAGCAAATGTTCGCGATCTGCTCCCACGCGAGTTTCCATGGGCTGCATGTTTCGCCCCGCCAAGCTCGGCTGTCATCGGTGCGGGAGACCGGGATTCCGACGAGCAGGTGGCCTACGTCATTGAGGTCGAAAGGCTCGGTGTGGGTGCCGTTTGGAGCGCGGAGGCCTGGGGCCAGGACGCTGTCACGCCCTTGGCGTACTTGGCGGCGAAAACCGAGCGCATTCGCCGATTTGAACGCTCGACCGGAGACCTTGGGTCGGGTGATGGACATGGTCCAGGCCCTTTGCGGCCAAGGCGCTAACGGCTCTGCCTGCGCCCTCGGGCCTGCACCGCAGCGCGGCGCTGAGCGACCTTTTCCGGGCGCACCTCCGCCTTGGCGTGGGCGCGGCTGGCTTCGCCCTCGATGGCCAACCCCTCGGCTAGCGTGGCCTGCCAGCCCAAGTCCATGATGCGTTTGATTTCGTCGCGGGTGGCGCGGTCGGTGCTGGCGATGTCCTTGGCCAAGGCCAGGCAGGTGGGCAGCAACTCCGCCGCCGGCACCACCCGATTCGCCAGTCCCCAGGCGCAGGCGGTTTCCGCGTCGAGGTAGTTGCCGGTCAGTGAGAGCTCCTTGGCCCGGTTAATGCCGACCAGCCGCGGCAGGCGTTGCGACAGGCCCCAACCGGGCGCCACGCCGACCCGGGCATGGGTGTCGGCGAACCGGGCCTCGGGCGCGGCGATTATGAAGTCGCACATCAGCGCCAACTCAAAACCGCCGGTGATGGCGTAGCCGTTCACCGCGGCGATCACTGGCTGTGGCGTCGCCGCCAGCGCATCGCTGAGATCGGTGCTGCCCAGAGCCGGTGTCGCGCGGGTTTCGCCACCGAGTTCCTTTAGGTCCAGGCCGACCGTGAAGGCGCGGCCGGCACCCGTGAGGATGATGACCTCGATGTGCCGGTCAACCGCCAATTCGGCAAAGACCTCGTGGATGCGTCGTCGCAAAGCGATTGACAGGGCGTTCAGGGCTTTGGGCCGGTTGAGCGTCACCACGGCGACGGCGTCGTGTCGTTCGATCAAAACCAGCGAGTCGGTCATGGGCGGTGGGCCTCCGTTGGCGACGTCCTGTTGCCTAACGGCGACCCGATCAAGTTGCTCCGCAACTTGCCGGCGCTGTCGGAAAACGGGATCCATTTGTACACTCGATTGCTACTCAAGGATTCTAGCGTGTGCCGGGTGCGGCATTGACATGGTCAATGATGGCAGCGGCTATATCGGCCAGCAGGGGCTCCGGCAAGTCATGGCCCATCTTGTCGAACACTTTCAGTTGGCTGTTCGGCAGCGCCTTGGCGGTGTCTTCACCGGCGGCCAGCGGCACCAGCGGATCGGCACCGCCGTGGATGACCAAGCCGGGCGCATTCACTGAGGCCAAGGCTTGGCGCCGGTCGGGCTGATGCAGGATGGCCAGCAACTGCCGGGCGAAGCCCTGCGCCGAGAAACCCCGTTCCACGGCCTCGGCGGAAAACCGCGCGAGTCCCTCGGTGAGCGAGTCGAAATGCGGGCCCGCCACGATGTCCCAGCCCTGCTGGTATTGGGCGATGGCCTCGTCCGGGTCCTCTGGCCGGTCCGTGATGAACGCGGCGATGGCCTCCGGCTCCCCTGGGGACAACTCGGGGTTGCCGGCGTTCGACATGATGGAGGTGAGGCTGAACGCCCGCTCAGGATGCTCGATGGCCAGCGTTTGGGCGATCATGCCTCCCATGGAAAGGCCGATGACGTGGGCACCGGCTTGACCGAGGTGGTTGAGCAGCGCGACGGCGTCGGCGGCCATGTCGCTCAAGGTGTACGCCGGTGGGTAGTGGGAGAGGTCGTCCATCGCAGCCACCACGTCGGCGACCTTCGGTGCGGGGGCCGCCACCCTGGACGACAGCCCCATGTCACGGTTGTCCATGGCGATGACGCGGTAGCCCGCCCCCGTGAGGAGGTCGATCAGCCGTGGTGGCCAGTGGATGATCTGGCACGACAGGCCGTGCAGAAGCAGCAGCGGCGGGTCGGCTCTTGCGCCCCATTGCTCGTATTGGATATCCAAGTCGGCGTGGCGGAATCTGGGCATGTCGAATGTGCAACGGCTAGCCGGAAAGCAGCGAATGTTAGCAGTTTCGTTGCGTTCTCCGAAGCCCGCCGCTCGGACACCCTGCTCCGACAGGGTGCCGCCGCATTCGCTGGATTGGCGCGCAGGAAAGATGCCGACAGGCACCGCATTGGGCTTCATGCGCCTTGACAAGCGGACCCCATGCCTCCGACGATGGGCGCCCTCAATGGGAAAACTGATTGGAGTGAACGCATGAAGCGACTGATCTGCGCACTTGCGGCCTTGGTCGTGGCTGGCTGGGTGCCTGCCGCGCTGGCCGATGACTACACCAAGGATTGGGGTTTGCCGGTGGGTGCGCTGGCACCCCCTATTGCCGCCTTGGATCAGAGCGGCGCCGAGCGCAGTTTGGATTCCCTGGCTGGCGAACGGGGCTTGCTGCTGTTCGTCAACCGCTCGGCGGACTGGTGACCCTTCTGCAAGCACCAGTTGGTTCAACTGGAGGAATGGCGCCCGCAATTCGAGGCGCTTGGCATCAAGGTGGCCGGCATGACCTATGACAGCGTCAAGGTGCTCGAGGGCTTTCATGCCAGCGAGGAGTTGGGCTATCCCCTGCTTCACGACGAGAACGCCAAGCACGTCATCGGCTTCGATATTCTGAACGAGAACTATGAACCGGGGCATGGTGCCTACGGCATACCCCATCCCGGCATCTTCCACATTACCCCTGACGGCGTCGTCGCCGCCAAGTTCGCGGTGCCCGGCTACCGGCAGCGGCCGCCCATGGAGGCGGTTCTTGAGGCGGTGAGCGCCGCCGCGGACGGCTGACCGGCGGGCCATGGGCGGGTGGTGGATGGTGCGGGCGGCGTGGTTGGCCTCGCTGGCTTTGCTGACTGGATGCGCAACGCTGATGTCGTCGGCGGTCGAGGACTTGGCCGGCAATCTGTCGGCGGCGATTCTCGAGAATCCGGATGTGGACATGGTGCGCGACGGGGCGCCGGCCTTCTTGTTGCTGATCGACGGCTTGCTCAAGAGCAGCCCTGACAATCCGGTGCTGCTCTCCCAGGCGGCGCTGCTGAATTCCGCCTACGCCGGAGCCTTTGTGATCGACGGCGAACGGGGCCGGTTGATGGCGGCCAAGGGCCGCGCGCTGGCTGAACGGGCGCTTTGCCTAGAGCGGAAGGGCAGTTGCGGCGTAGTGGCCAGGCCCTTTGAGGAATTTGAGCAATGGACTGCGACCCTCACCAAGGCGGACGTGCCGCTGGCCTATGGCTTAGCGACCGCTTGGGCGGCTTGGATGCAGGCCAACAGCGATGACTTCAACGCCATAGCGGACTTGGGGAAAGTGAAGCTCTTGATGAGCCGCGTCGCCGAACTGCACGAGAGCCATGACCACGGTGGGCCGCACTTGTATCTGGGAGTCTTCGAGACCTTGGTGCCCCCCGCCCTCGGTGGTCGTCCGCAAGTGGGCCGCTTTCACTTCGAGCGGGCCTTGGCGCTGTCCGAAGGCCGGCATTTGCTGACTCAGGTCATGTTTGCCGAGCAATACGCCCGGCTGGTCTTCGACCGCATCCTGCATGACGAACTGCTCAATGAAGTGCTGGCTGCCGAAGTCGATGCGCCCGAATTGATCCTGCTCAACGCCGTTGCCAAGCGGCGTGCCCAAAGCCTGCTGGACTCCGCCGATGCGTACTTCTAGTTTCTGTGATCGCGGGATAGGACCGTCACCTGAATCCAATGTTGCGCCCGGCGACCGCCTTGGCATTGATCGGAGCCCTCGCCTCGTTGGTTTCTGTGATCGCGGGATAAGACTGTCACCTGAATCCACTGTTGCGCCCGGCGTCCGCCTTCGCATTGGTCGGAGTGCTCGCCTCGTTGGTTTCAGAGCAACTTGTGCGCTGCTGCTTGGATTGTTGAGCGCTGTCAGCGGCGCGCAGACGCTCAAGATTGGCGCGCTGTCCCCGGAGGGCTCGGTTTGGATGGACCTGCTGCGGGAGGGCGGCGCCCGGGTGGCGGCGGATACCGAGGGCCGCGTGTCCTTCAAGTTCTACCCAGGCGGCGTCATGGGGGACGACAAGGCGGTGCTGCGCAAAATCCGAATCGGCCAGCTGCACGGCGCGGTAGTGACCGCCGGCGCCTTGGTGCAGACCTATCCCGACATCGCCCTGTACAACCTGCCCATGGCGTTCCGTTCCGGCGAAGAAGTGGACTATGTGCGCGAGCAGCTGGATGCTAAATTGCTGGCCGGCTTGGAGGCCGAGGGATTTGTTGGCTTAGGGCTGGCCGAGGTGGGCTTCGCCTATGCCATGACCCAGGTGCCGGTGAGCGGCGTTGCCGACGTCAGAATGCGCAAGGTCTGGGTGCCGGACAACGACCCCGGTTCGGCCCGGGCGTTGCAGGCGTTCGGCATCACGCCCATTCCGCTGCCCATCGTCGATGTTTTGGGTGGCCTGCAGACCGGCCTGATCGACTGCGTGGCTGCTCCTCCGGTCGGTGCGGTGGCCCTGCAGTGGCACACTCGGGTGTCGCATGTGTTGGACGTGCCGCTGATTTACGTGTATGGCTTGTTCGCCTTGGACAAGCGCCGCTTTGAGCGGCTTTCGGCGCCGGATCAGGCCGTGGTGCGCCGGGTCATGGGCGAAGTGGTCGGGCAGGTCAACGCCCGCAGCCGCCGCGACCACGAACAGGCCTCGTCAGCGCTTGCCAATCAGGGTCTCGAGTGGCACAGCGCTTCGGCTGGGGAGATGGCTGAGTGGCGTCGGCTGGCCGACCGGGCCACCTTGCGCCTGGTCGAGGAGGAGTACATATCCTCCGGCCTTTACCATGCGCTGCAAGGGCATCTGCGCGACTTCAGGGCCAGCCGCCTGAACGCTTCCTCGGACTAACGAGGCCATGCCTCAGACCGTTGCGTGGGTAAGCCGCCTTAGGGCGGCGGCGGGCGCCAGCGCAGGATCGAGTCGCTACCGCAACTCGGCAGTTGACAGGCGCAAAAGTTGGCTCATGTGACAACCTTGTCCCGCGATCAGGAAGTATAGCCCAATGCGTTCAGGCGATTTGGACTTGCCGCTGGTCAAGCCTTTCCTGAAAGTGCTGCAGCGCTTCGAGGATGGGGTTCTGGCGCTGATTCTGGCGGCGATGATCGCTCTCGCCGCTTATCAGGTGATTGCCCGCAACCTGTTCGACACCGGCCTGCTGTGGGGCGATGCCCTGGTGCGGGTGCTGGTGATTTGGGTCGCCCTGATCGGCGCCATGGTGGCCTCCCGCAACGACGACCACATCCGCATCGACGTATTGGCCCGCTTTGCGTCGCCCCGCTGGCAGCGGCCGCTGAAGCGCTTCGCCAATGCCTTCACCTGCGCGGTGATGGGCGTTTTCGCTTGGCACAGCTACCGATTCGTCCGTTTTGAGTACGAGGATGGAACCATCGCCTTCGCCTCGGTGCCCGCTTGGGCCTGCGAAGCGGTTCTGCCGGTCGGCGCTGCGGTGATCGGCCTGCGCTACCTGTTGCACACCCTCGATCCGCCATGATTGCGCTAGTTTTCCTGATCGCGGGGAAAGGTCGCCGAATGAGTCAGCTTTTGTGCCCGGCAACCGCCCTCGTGTTGGTCTGAGGGATGATCCCGTTAGGCATCGCCCTGCTGTTGGCCGCCGCCTTGGCGGGGGCGCCGCTGGTCGCCGTGCTCATGGGCGCCGCCATGCTCGGCTTTCTGGCCTCGGGCATTGACTTGGCGGCCGTTCCCATTGAGGTTTACCGGATTGTCGATACCCCGTTGCTGGTGGCGCTGCCGCTGTTCACTTACGCGGGTTACGTGTTGGCGCAAGCCAATACGTCGCAACGGCTGGTGGCTGTCGTCGAGAGTTTCTTCGGTTGGCTGCCGAGCGGCTTGGCGATTGTCAGCTTCGCCGCCTGCGCCCTTTTCACCGCGTTGACCGGCGCCTCCGGCGTCACCATCGTGGCGCTTGGAGCGTTGCTGCTGCCGGCGTTGATGCAGGCTGGATTTGGCGAGCGCTTCAGCTTGGGCTTGGTCACCAGTTCCGGCAGCCTCGGGTTGCTGCTGGCCCCGTCGGTGCCGTTGATCCTCTATGGGGTCATCGCTCAGCAGATCGATGCGGGACCCCCGTTCACGATCGTCGATCTGTTCAAGGCGGGCCTCATGCCGCTGCTGCTCATGCTCGCTTGCCTCATGGGCTGGACGCTGTGGGCCCAGCGCGACGCCCGGCTGCAGCGTCCCAAGGGTTTTGACGGCGCTCGCATCTGGGAGGCGCTGGTGGCCGCTCGCTGGGAGCTGCCGCTGCCGGTGGTGGTGCTTGGCGGCATCTACTCCGGCCTTTTCGCCATCTCCGAGGCGGCGGCGGTGACTGCGGTGTACGTCACCATTGCGCAGACGTTTCTTTACCGGGACGTCAGGCTGCGCGACCTGCCCGCGGTGGCTGTCAAGGCCATGGTGATGGTGGGGGGCATTCTGCTCATTCTCGGCGTCGCTCTCGCGTTCACCAATTTCCTGGTTGACGCTGAAGTGCCGCAGCGCCTGTTCGACTTCATGCAGGCGCGCATCGAAAGCCCGATTGCGTTTCTGGCGCTGTTGAATATCCTCCTGCTGGCCTTGGGCGCCCTGTTGGACATCTTCGCCGCATTGGTCATCATGGTGCCCCTGATTTTGCCGGTGGCGGTGGGCTACGGCATCGATCCGGTTCACTTGGGAATTGTGTTTTTGGCGAACATGCAGATTGGCTACTTCACGCCTCCGGTGGGCATGAACCTGTTCATTGCCAGCTACCGGTTCAAGAAGCCGGTGCTGACGCTCTACGCCGCCTGTTGGCCGTTCATGGTGGTGTTGCTGCTGGCGCTGCTGCTCATCACCTACGTGCCTTGGTTCAGCTTGGCGCTCGTGAGATGAAGCCTCTCCTGGCTAAATCTCCTGATCGCGGGACGAGGCTGTCAAGCAAGTCACCTTCTGCGCCCGGCGACCGCCCACTCGTTGGTCTCAAGCATCGCCTCGCATGCTTGTTTCTGTGGAGCCTCGGTTGCCTCGGCACGGCTTCCGTCTGGGCCGGGGCGGCAACTGATGAAGCCGCTGGCGCTTCGGTGGACCGCTTTCACGAGCTGCTGATCGAGGCCATGCGAACCGACGGCTTCGATCGACGTGCGGCGCTGCTGGAGTCGGCAGTGACGGACTTCTTCGACTTGAGCACCGTTGCCCGCGTCAGCGTCGGCCCGAGTTGGCGCCAGCTTGCGGAGGAGCGCCGCTCGGCATTCGTGGCGTTGATGCATCGGCTGATCACGGCCACCTACGCGGACCGCTTTGACGGTTACAGCGGCCAGAGTTTCGTCCTTGTGGACGTCGTGTCCGCCAGCACCGGACCGGTGGTTAAGACCCTGCTGAACCGCGCCAGCGGAGAACCGGTGAATCTCGATTACTACTTTCGAAGGGGCAAGGTGTTCAATGTCGTCGCCGACGGCGTGAGCGACCTCTCCCTGCGTCGCGCGGACTATGCCGGCATCATCCGTAAAGAGGGCTTTGATGGGCTGGTGACCCACCTCGAGGCCAACATCGCCGAGTTGGGTGGTGCCGGCGACTGAGACAGCAGCGAGGAGAAACGCATGAAGGCTTCGTCACCTAGGTGGGAAAAGGCCGTCAAGACATTGGCGATTGCATTGGCTGTGCTGCTGCAGGTCGCCTGCGCCAACTTGGCCGGGCCGGATTACGGCGCCTACGATAAGGCCCCCGAATTCAACCGGGCCTCCTTTGAGCTTTCCGAGAATCTGGACAACAATCTGCTTGAGCCCTTGGCGCATGGCTATCGGGACTTGGCGCCGGATCCAATCGAGGCGGGGCTACTCAACTTCTTTGCCAATTTGCGCACGGTGGACAGCTGCATCAACGGTTTTTTGCAAGGCAAGCCAAAGAGCGGCGGCACTGACATGATGCGCTTTTTGGTCAACAGCACCCTTGGCGTTGCCGGGCTGTTCGACGTGGCCACACCAGCCGGATTCGCCGCCCAAGGGGAGGATTTCGGCCAGACCCTGGCCGTCTGGGGCTGGCGGAACAGCCGCTACGTCTATGTGCCTCTGGTGGGGCCATCGACGGTTCGGGATCTGCCGAGCATGGCCATCCGCGCCTTCGTGCCGAGCCTGCTTTTGGGCAACAGTTACCAGCTCTGGATGGGGGGCATGGATGTCGTCGCTAGCCGGGCGGATGCGCTGGCGCTGACCGATGCCCGCGACGCCGCGGCCCTCGACCCCTATGCCTTCACGCGCGAGGCCTACTACCAGCGCCGCAAGTTCCAGATTTTCGACGGCGACCCGCCCCTGGACGACTTTGACGGCTTCTTCGATGAGGCCGACGCCGTCGAATGATCGAACGCTGGCTTATTTTGGCCCTGGCCAAGTGGGTTGGCTGGGTCGCCAGCCACGCTTGGGCGGTGCTCACGGGCTTGGCCCTGGTCACTTGCGCCTCGGCTTGGGTGGCCGTGGACCGGCATCAAATGAACGCCGATCTGGGCGACCTCATTCGTCAAGAGGCGTCCTGGCGGGACGACTTCGACCGCTTTCAGGCGGCCTTCCCAGATCACGTCAAGACGGCCGTTGTGGTGGTTTCCGGCAGCGGCTTCAAGCAGGTGGAGGATACGGCGCACCTGGTTGAAGCCGAGATTCGCCGGCGCCCGGATCGCTTTCGGGCGGTTTACGCCGGCGGCAACCATCCCTTCTTTCGCGACCGTGCGCTGCTCTACGCCGATCAGGCGGAGCTCGACGACGTCGCCGCCCGCCTTGCCGAAGCCCAGCCCTGGCTGACGGCCGTCGCTGAAGACCCCAGCCTGCGCGGTCTGCTCAAGCTGCTGGAGGAAGGCATCCGCAATGATCCGCCCAGTGGATTCGACAGGGCCGTGCGACTGTTCGAGGAGTCGGCTTCGGCCTTGCTCGGCGGCGATGATCCGACCTTGTACTGGGCCAATGAGTTTTTCGGCGGCAGCGACGTCTGGCATCGCCTCATTTCGGTGAAGTCCAATCTGGATATGGGCGAGACGCATGCCAACGCCGAACTTGTCGAGGAGTTGCGCGCCATCGTGGCGCAGGTCGGCGCACCGCCGGACGTTCGCGTCGGCATCACTGGCGAGGCGGCGCTGGCCCACGAGGAGATCGAAGCAGCGGTCGGCGGCGTGCAACTGGCGGGTTGGCTGGCCTTGGCGTTGCTGGCGGCGGTGCTGCTGGTCGGGGTGCGCTCGCTGAAGATCATCGTCGCCACCTTCACCATGCTCGCGGTCGGCATCGGCCTGACTGCAGCTTACGCCATGCTGACCGTCGGGGAATACAACACCCTGTCGGTGGTGTTCGTGGTGATGTTCTTCGGCCTTGGCGTTGATTTCGCCATCCACTTCTCCCTGCGCTACCAAGAGGCGGTCAACGTCGGCGCGGGCGATGTGGTTCAGGCACTCGACTCAACCGTTCACAGCGTTGGCGGCGCCATCTTCATTTGCACGCTGACCACGGCCTTGGGTTTTCTGGGATTTTGGCCGACGGACTACGAGGGCTTGGCCGACTTGGGCGTCATTTCCGCCGGTGGCATGGTCATCGCCGGCTTTTTGGCCTTCACGCTGCTGCCCGCGTTCTTCACCGTGTTCGGCCCGATCAAGCCCCATGTGACGCCTCTGCCTTCGGGTGCGCGGCTGGTTGGCACCTTGATCGTCCATCGCAGCTGGGTGCTCGGCCTGACTATTGCAGCCGCAGTGTTGGCCTTGGCCTTCGCCAGCCAGGCGCGCTTCGACTACAGCGTGTTGGCGCTAAAGGATCCGACAACGGACTCCATGCGCTCCCTGCGCCTGTTGCAGCGTGACGGGGAGGCGACCGACTACGCCTTGTTGATGTTCGGCGAGGACTTGGGCGTCATTGAGGCCGTTCGGGCCTTGCCGGAGGTTGACTCGGTGATCACCCTTGAGGACTTCGTGCCCGAGAATCAGTCCAACAAGCTCTACGTGCTTGAGGATCTGCAATGGATGTTGGCCAGCGCCCTGGCACCGTTGCGGCGGCTGGACGCTCCGGCGGAGAGCGAACTGCAGGCCGGGGTGCGCAGTTTGCTGGAGACCATCGAGACCAGCGCGGACCGCAGCCGCTTTGCAGATCTCGAAGCCGTGCTGCGGGACTTGGCGGGCGGTCCGACCTCGCAGTTGCTGATCTGGCAGCAAGGCGTGGTCGCCAACCTGGTCGAGGAGCTTGAATGGCTGCGGCGGGCCTTGCATGTGGGTTTGGTGACTGTTGAGGCCGTGCCGGCCGAGATTCGCACTCGGCTCACCAGCGCCGAGGGCGAGCGCTTGAGCATTGTGCTGCCAGCCGAGGATGTGGCCGAGGTGGGGGTGATGAACCGTTTCATTGACGCCGTGCAAGCCATTGCACCCACCGCCACGGGGCGTCCGGTCATCGAGCGGGGCGTTGGCGGCGTGGTCGTCGCCAGCTTCCAGCAGGCGATGGCCTTCGCCTTGGCGGCGATCGGCGTCGTGCTGCTGGCCATGTTTCAGAGCCTTCGCCACGCGCTGCTCATCCTCGTGCCGTTGGGCCTTGCGGTGCTGTTCACTCTGGCCCTCGGGGTGCTGCTCGACGCGCCGCTCAACATGGCCAACATTCTGGTGATGCCGCTGATATTCGGCCTTGGAGTGGATAGCGGCGTCCATGTGGTGGACCGCTATCGTGGCGAGGGCGATGTGCCCCACCTGATGCACTCGAGTACACCCCGGGCGGTGGTTCTGAGTGCGTTGACCACCGTGGGTGCCTTCGCCGCCCTGTCGCTGTCGCCCCATGCGGGCACCGCGTCCATCGGCTTCCTGCTCGCCATTGCCGTATCGCTGCTGCTGATTTTCACGGTCTTTCTCCTGCCGGTGCTGTTGTCTTGGGTGTCTGAACCCGCGCCCAAGATGCGCAGCCGAGCTGTCGCATGATCCGCTTTTGGTTGCGCCTGGCCATTCTCTGGATGGTGTTGGGGTTGGCTCTGCGGCTGACCATGGCATGGCTGACGCCAGCCGGGTCGTTCGTCGATCCGTCGATCGGCGATTGGCTTCAAACTTTCTTGTTCGGCGCCTTCAGCGATGCGCAGGCCTTGGCGCTGGTCTGTGGATGGCTCAGCGTTGGCTTTGCATTGAGCCGCCGCTTCGCGGCTTGGTGGATTGGGCTGACCGTGGCCTTTGCCGTGTTGGTTTTCATCGCTGAGATCTTCCACTGGACGGTGTTTTACGCCCGGCTCGGAATCACGGCCCTCCGCTATGGACCTCATCCGTTGGAAGTGGTGGCTTTTTTGCAGGAACAGATGGGGCTGGTCTTCTACTTGATTCCGTTGGCGGCGGCAGGTTGGGCGGCGGCGCGGTGGATGGGCGGCTGGTTGCCCGGCGCCTTCGGCCGCCGAGAGCGGTTCGGTTTCCTGGCTTGGTTGGCGCTGGCCGTCGTTGTCGTCGCCAACGACGGCGGATATCGAGGGCCGGTGGGGCCCGAGCGGTCGCTCAACCACTTGGCGAGCAGCGGCTGGTTGGACATGCTGCACGCCCTGCGGGTTGACCCAAGCGAGTGGGAGAGTAGCTACCCGCAGCCTGCGCAGCCGGAACCGCCGCCCGTTGCCACCTCGGCTGGCGCCGCTCAGTCCGCAGATTTCAAGCATCTTTTGCTGATCATTGAGGAGTCCTTCGGTGGTGAGGCTTGGTGGGACCTGGCGCAGCGGCGCATTTACGCGCCACGGCTGGCGGCCATCGCCAACAAGGGCATCTACTTCGACCGCGTGTACGCGACGGGCACCCATACCATTCGCGGCATGGAGGCCATCCTCCATGGCTATCCGCCGTTGCCCGGCTTGGCGACGCCCCAGCGGGACGGCTTCGAGCGGCTGCCGTCCCTGCCTCGAGTGCTGGCCGGGGCTGGGTTCCACACCGCTTTTGTCTATGGAGGCTGGCCCAACTTCACCAATTTCTTCGACTACTGGCGTGGCATCGGCTTTGACACCCTGTTGAGCCGCTACGACTTCGCTGACCGTTGGTTCGAGACCAGTTGGGGCGTAGCCGACGAGATTCTGTTTGATCGGGTGCTGGTCGAAATGGATCGCCGCACCGCAATCCATGATCGGGTGATGCTGAGCACCCTAACGGTGACCAACCACCACCCATTTGACTTTCCGGCCGACCGAGTGGCCTTTCCGAATGACGAGCGGCGTCAGGACTACGCCGTCGCCTATGCCGACTGGGCGCTCGGCGAGTTCATCCGCGAGGCGGAGGACCGTCCTTGGTTTGAGGAGACGCTGCTCGTCATCGTCGCCGACCACGGTCCGATGCGGCCCGGCCCAACGCTAGTGCCGGCCGACAACTTCCGAGCCCCCCTGGTGCTCTACAATCCGGCCCGGTTGGCGCCGCGGACCATCGAAATCACGGGCTCCACCATGAGCCTCCCGGTAACGCTGCTAAGCTTGCTCGGTGTTCCCGCTGCGGAACCCTTCTATGGACGCAGCCTGCTGGCCGGAGAGGACCAGTTGGCGCCGGTCGAGGAGGACTATCACGTCGGCGTGCTCGGACGCAGGCACCTCACCGTGCTGGCCCGAGGTGGGGGGCTCTACGGCTGGCGCTACAATGGCCAAACGCTCACGCTGGACGAACCTGACATGTCGCAAGCCCTTCAGGCGGCAGCGCTGTTCGGCGACGCCCATCGCCGCTTCTACGGTGGCCAGCCTGCCGAGGGCGGAAACTAGCCCGGATAATTCACCAAGCCGCTTATCCAAAATTGGAATGCGATTGAATTTCAATAAGTTGCCGCGTGCTTTTGGGGACATCGCATGGCGCAAACCGCGCTGGCCGCGCCCACGCCGCCAAAATCCGGCGCGATCATCGCGGCCCTTGGTGAAATATCCGGGCTAGCGACGCTTCAAAACGCCCTCCCGGACACGGTCCATCCACTTCCGGTGGCCGTCGGGGTCGAGGATCATGGAGCAGAAGTAAAGCAGCAGGTCCTTGTGTGTTTCGGTGAGCCTGGCTTCCTTCATCGCCGCTTCGCCCTGCTTGGTGTTGATGAAGGTGAAGCAGGAAGTCAAGTCTTCACCGGTGCCGAGCACCGCTTGCGCCTCGGCGCTCAAAAGATCGTGGACGGCTTCGAGGTCGGCCTCTTCGATGCCGGCGTCTTCGGGCTTAAGCACCAGATTGGTCCACAGGGTGGCGATGGTGATGCGGTACGCGTCCCGATGCACGAAACGCTCTGCCACGGTGGACCGCTTCACGATGTCTTCGAGCACCGGCTTAAGTCGCATGCGCAGGAGGTTCTGGTCAGCCATGCACCGCCGCCGCCCGTCTCATGCCGTTGGCATGCCGGCATCCGTCCAAAACTTGGCTCACTTGTGTACTATTTGCCTTGTTCACGACTTCCGCTGTTCATGGTGCCCCCGCGTCTTCACAGAGTATTATTTTAAGGGAAAATTGCGTAAGGAATGCCGATGCTGCAGTTCGACCCCGTGCGATTGCCAAAGGGTGCCGAGGTCTTGCGCCACGAAGTGCGGGACTTCCTCGCCGCCAACGTGGACCGGATCGGCACACCCAACTCCGACTTCAGTTCGGGTCATGACGCGGAGTTTTCCGCCCGCCTTGGCCAGCGGGGCTGGATCGGCATGACTTGGCCCAAGGCCTACGGCGGTGCCGAACGCAGCTTCTTCGAGCGCTATGTGGTGACCGAGGAGCTGCTCGCCGCGGGCGCGCCGGTCAGCGCCCATTGGATCGCTGACCGGCAGAGCGGCCCCCTGCTCCTGGGCAACGGCAGCGAAGGCCAGTGCGCACGCTACCTGCCGGCCATCGCCCAAGGCCGCAGCTTCTTCTCAATCGGCATGAGCGAGCCGGGCACCGGCTCCGATTTGGCGTCGGTGCGCACCGCGGCCAAGCGGGTGCCCGGCGGCTGGCGGGTCAGTGGCACCAAGCTCTGGACCACCGGCGCCCATCTGAACCACTACATGATCGCCCTGGTGCGCACCGCGCCGCCGGACGGCAACCGGCATGCCGGGCTGTCGCAGTTGATCATCGATCTGGCCGCGCCCGGCGTGGCCATACGCCCGATTCGCAACATGGCCGGTGGCGAGGATTTCAACGAGGTGGTGTTTGATGATGTGTTCGTGGCCGACGCGGACGTGGTTGGCGAACCGGGCAACGGCTGGTCGCAGGTAACCTCGGAATTGGGCTACGAGCGCAGCGGGCCGGAACGGTTCCTGTCCGCATTCCGCGTCTATGTCGAGTTCGTGCGTCTCCTCGGCCTCGACCCCGGGCGCTTTGAAGCGGCGGCTGTGGGACGCATCGCCGCGCACCTGATGACGCTGCGCCGCATGTCGATGTCGGTGGCGGGAATGCTGGAGAACGGCAAGGCCCCCAATGTCGAGGCGGCTCTGGTCAAGGAGCTGGGCAACAACTTCGAAAAGCTGCTGCCGGAAATCGCCCGGGCCGCGATGCCCATCAACGGCGATCAGGAGCGGTTTCGTCGAACCTACGCTGAAACCCTGTTGCTGTCGCCTTCATTCACCTTGCGCGGCGGCACGCGGGAAATCCTGCGCGGCGTCATCGCTCGTGGCTTGGGGTTGCGGTGATGGAGAGGATGCTGGTGGATGCTGCGGAGCGGATCTTTCGCGACCAATGCAGCAAGGCGACCTTGGACGCGGCGGAGGAAGGCCATTTTCCCGTGCAGCTGTGGCAACTCCTGTGCGAAAGCGGATTTCAACTCATGGCGCAGCCGGACAGCGGCGCGGAACTGGCCGATGTGTTTGCGGTGTTGCGGGTGGCTGGCCGATTCGCGGCGCCCCTGCCGCTGGCCGAGGCCTTGCTGGCCAATCGTTGGCTCGGTGGAGCGGACGAAGACGGGGTGCCCGATGCGCTGAATACGGTTGGGATTGTTGCGCAGAACGCCGGCCGGCACTGGCGAGCGGTGCCTTGGGGACGGGCAGCGCGGCGCATTGTTGGGGTCGCGGCCGATGGCGGCGTATTTGCCGGGTCGCCGCTGGCGGTGGTTGAAGCGACCAACTTGGCCGGGGAGCCCCGCGATCAGGTCGAAGTGCGGGACGTCCGACCCATTCACAGCGCGGAGCCAGCGCATGCGCTACTTGCGTTGGCTCGCGCGGCGCAGTCCGCCGGTGCCTTGGACCGGGTGCTGGAACTGGGCGTCGGCTACGCCCAGGAGCGCGAGCAGTTCGGGCGGCCCATCGCCCGCTTTCAAGCTGTTCAGCACATGCTCGCCATGGTGGCTGCGGAAGTGGCGGCCGCGGGCCGCGCCGCCGACGCGGCCATTGCCGCGGTCGGCAGCGAGCGCTTTGCGTTCGAGGTGGCGGTTGCCAAGTCCCGGGTCGGCGAAGCCGTCGGCCTCGTCGCCGAAGCCGTTCACCAGGTGCATGGCGCCATGGGTTTCACCTACGAACACCAGCTGCACCACTTCACCCGCCGGCTTTGGGCGTGGCGGGACGAGTACGGTGGCGAAGCCCATTGGCAGGCACTGCTGGGCCGCCGCCTGTGCGCCCTGGGCGCTGACCAGGTTTGGGATTTTCTGGCGACCTCCTCTTGACGCCTGAATTTCCGTCCCGCCCTGAGCCGCCAGTGCCGGTTGCGATCAGCGCCTGCTTGAGGGGCGAGGCGGTGCGCTATGACGGCAGCGATGCCGCCGCTGCCTTCCCCCATTCGCAATTGGCCGGTGTATTCGAATACATGGCCGTTTGCCCCGAAGTGGGGATCGGCATGGGCGTGCCCCGCCCGCCGATTCGCTTGGTTGGCACGGGCAGCAAGCTGCGCTCGGTCGGTGTTGACGATGCCGGGCTTGACGTCACCGAAGCGCTGAACGCTTTCGGCAGGTTCCAAGCTACCCAGTTGAAGAGAGCCTGCGGCTACGTCTTCATGGCGCGTTCGCCGAGCTGCGGATTGGACAGCGTGAAGGTGCGCGCCGAGGTTCGCGGCGAGCCGCAACGCTCGGACGGGCGGGGCGTTTACGCCGCGAGTGTGCTGGCCGCGCGCCCCGGCCTGCCGGCCGAGGAAAACGAGCGGCTTTTTGATTCGGCGCTACGCGGGGCCTTCATCAATCGGACGCTCACCTACGCTCATTGGCGCCGCCTCGAGCGAGTCGGATTGACGGCGCAGCGCTTGATCGAGTTCCACGCCCGCTACAAGTACTTGTTGATGGCCCATAGCCTGAACCACTATCGCGCCGCAGGCCAGCTGCTTAGCGATCTGCGCACCGGCGTCGCAGCCATCGGCGAGCGCTATCTGGTTTGCCTCATGGCGGGGCTGACCCGTCCGGCTAGCCGCGCAGGCCATGCCAACGCCCTATCGCACATGCAAGGCTACCTCAAGCGGCGAATGGATCGGTCGGAAAGGGCCAGCCTGACCGGCGTCATCGAGCGGTGCCGCACCGGCGCAGCGCCGGTGGCCGAGGCCTGCGCGATGCTGCGCAGCGCCTTGGATCGCCATCCCAACGCCTACCTGCGCGAACAGGCCTACTTCGAGGCGGTGCGATGGGCTTGATGTCCTGTTCCTAGCGCCCTGTGGAGCGCCGCCGCAACCATTGCACGGTGAACAGAGCGACTAGGGCGAAGGCGATCAGGAAGACAGCCACCGCCAGGATGCTGGGGCTGATCTGCTCGCGAATGCCAGACCACATCTGGCGCGGAATGGTGCGCTGCTCCAATCCGCCCATGAACAGGACCACCACCACTTCGTCAAATGAGGTGGCGAACGCGAACAGCCCGCCGGAGAACACGCCCGGAGCGATCAAGGGCAGTTGCACCCGGAAGAAGCGCCGCAGCGGCCCCGCCCCCAAGCTGGCGGCGGCCCGCAGCAAGGTGGGGTCGAAGCCGCTCAGCGTGGCCGTCACGGTGATCACCACGAAGGGGGCGCCCAAGGCGGCGTGGGCGAGAATCAAGCCTGTGAGGCTTTGTCCCAGACCGATGCTGGAGTAGAAAAAGAACATGCCCACCGCGACAATGATGATGGGCGTCACCATCGGCGAGATCAGAATGCCGGTGATCAGCGCGCGCCCCGGCATCGCTGGGCTGGCTAGCCCCAGCGCGGCCAAGGTGCCGAGCGTGGTGGCCAGCAGCGTGGCGGCGCTGCCGATGACCAGGCTGTTGACCAGCGCCCGGCTCCACGCCTCGTCTTCGACCACGTTGCGGTACCAGCGCAGGGAGTAGGCCTCCGGGTCCAGGCGCAGCATGCCCTCCGTGAAGGTGAAGTAGGGTTCGGCGTTGAAGCTCAACGGCACGATCACCAATATAGGCGCGAGCAGAAAGATGAACGCGGCGGCGCAAAAGGCGATGAAGCCGTAGTGCCCGACCCGCCGCCACAGCACGGGGTTCATGTCAGCTGAGCCTCACTCGGTCGATGCCGATCAGGCGGCTGTAGATGAGGTAGAGGCCGATCACGGCGACCAGCAGGATGCTGCTGAGCGCCGCCGCCAGCCCCCAATTGAGCGAGGTCTGCACATGGTAGGCGATCATGTTGGAAATGAGCTGGCCGCTGCGGCCGCCGACCAGCGCGGGGGTGATGTAGTAGCCGATGGCGAGAATGAACACCAGCAGGCCGCCCGCGCCAATGCCGGGCAGGGTCTGCGGCAGATACACCCGCAAAAACCCTTGGACGGGGTTGGCGCCCAATGAGGCCGCGGCGGCCATGTGCGTCGGCGGAATCGAGCGCATCACCGAATACAGGGGCAGCACCATGAACGGCAGCAGCACATGAGTCATGGCGGTGAAGGTGCCGGTCATGTTGTAAATCAACTCCAGCCGCTCGCCGTCCGGCGTGATGCCCATCGACACCAACAGGCTGTTGATGACGCCTTGCCGCTGCAGCAGGACGATCCAAGCCGTGGTGCGAACCAGCAGCGAGGTCCAAAAAGGCACCAGCACCATGAGCAGCAGCAGGTTGCTGCGCTTCGGCGGCGATGTGGCGATGAGATGGGCGATCGGATAGCCGATGGCCAGGCAGAGCAGAGTAACGCCGAGGCTCACCAGCAGCGTGCGCCACAGCAGGGGCACATAGATGCGGCTCTGCTCAGGCCGCAGCCCGATATCCCCATCGGGGCGCCGTTCCAAGTCCAGGGCCTGGAGATAGTGGCGCAACGTGAAGCGGGCGCCGGCGGCTTGGATGGCGAGCCAGGTGTCCGGCTCCTGCCAAGCCGGGTCGATGCCGATCAGCGCCGCGCGCCAAGACCCGGCGTATTCGGTCTTTTCGACCTGGCGGGCCGTGCGCGCCAGCACCCGGCGCAGGCCGCTTTTCAGGCGATTGACCGGGCCCGCCACCCGGACCAGGGTGCGCGCCTGCCGTGCCTTCGGCAGTTCCTCGGCGATGGCTGCGAAGGCGGCTTCGGCTGGCAGGCCGCCGCCGCTCCAACCGTCCAGGGCGGCCAACGTCCGCGGCAGAATGTTGGCGACGTTCGGGTCATAGGCGCTCTTGCTCAACAGGGTGCCAAGCGGCGCGACGAAGCTTAAGCCGATAAACGCCAGCAGCGGCAGCGTCAGGGCCACCGCCGTCGCCCGCGGCCCCTTAATTCGCATGGTTTTCAGCGCACCAGCCAGGCGCTGAAGCGCTCATTCATCTCATCCCGGTTGTCACTCCACCAGCGCCAATCGCTTTGCAAGGCCCGCTTCAGGTTTTCGGGTGCAGTGGGCATGTGCGGCGTCATGTCGATGCCGGTTTCCCAGTGCTTGTTCACCAGCCCCACCGCGGAGCGCCGTGAGGGGCTGTAGGAGATGTACTTGGCGACGTTGGCGATGGATGTGGGCCGGTTCGCAAAGCGCACGAATCGCAACGCCGCTTCCAGCCGTGGGGTGCCTGCGACGATGGCGAGAGGGCCGCCGAGATCTAGGACCTGCCCATCCCAGACGATGATGAAGGGCTGCTTCTCCAGCACTTGGGCATTGAAGATGCGGCCGTTGTAGGCAGTGCTCATGAGCACCTCGCCGTCCGCGAGCATTTGCGGCGGCTGGGCGCCAGCCTCCCACCAAACCACCTCATCCTTGATGCTGTCGAGCTTATGGAAGGCCCGCTCGACGCCCGCATCGGTGTCCAGGACATCGTACACCTGCTCCAAGGGCACACCGTCGGCGAGCAGCGCGAACTCGAGATTGGCCAATGGCGAACGGCGCATGCCGCGCCGCCCTGGGAATTTCTCAAGGTCGAAGAAATCCTCAATGGTCGCGGGTGGTTCGCCCTTGAGGTATTGGGTGCTGTAGGCGTAGATGGTGGAGTAGAACAGCATGCCCGGGCCGCATTCGGAGACCACGCCAGGCGGGTAGTCCTCCGCCGGCGCTTCGCCGTTCAGTCCGGGTGGCAGCTCGGCCAGCTCGACCGGCTCGATGATGCCCTCATCGCAGGCCAGCTTGCCGTCCGGCATCTCGAGGTCGACGACGTCCCAATGCACCGCCCCGGCATCGGCCTGCGCGCGCACTTGGGCCAAGCCGCCGTTGTAATCCTCGAGCAGCACCTCGATGCCAGTCTCGGCGGTGAACGCTTTGTGGTAGGCCTCGACGCAAGCGCGGGCGTATGAGCCCCCCCAGGACACCACGGTTATGGATTCCGCCGCCAGTGACCCGGGCAGGAGCGCGAGCAGCAAAGCCGCAAGCTGGCGGGCGTTCGCGGATGACGGGGGATGCGGCTCTTGCATTGCTTTACTCTTCCATTGATGCGACCGGACAATCTGAATTGGCTCAACTGGACTCGGCTTCCAAGGCGCGGCAATCGAGCGCCGCCCAACCCACGTTAACCAAGTCGCCTGGCAGAATGCCGCCGTGGCCGACGATGTTGGGGATCTTGGCTATGAAGCTGGAGTTGCCGCAGACGGACAGACGCACCCTCAAGTGGTCGCCAAGGAAGCTAATGTCCTCCACCCTGGCCTCGTGCTCGTTGGCGAAGTGGCCTGCCTCGCGGGTCACCTTGACTCGCTCCGGACGGATGGCCACCAGTGTTTCGGCGCCGGCGGGCAGGTTGCCAACGTGGGACGCTTCGATTTGGCGCCCATTCACTTCCACCGCGCACACACCTCTGTTGATGGAGATGATGCGTCCCGGGAGCAGGTTGTTCTCGCCGATGAAACTGGCGACGAAGGCCCGCTGCGGCTCTTCGTAGAGGACTTCCGGCGCCGCTGCCTGCTCGATGCGCCCAGCCCGGAAGACCGCCACCCGGTCGGACATGGCCATGGCCTCCTGCTGATCGTGGGTGACGTAAACCACAGTGACGCCGAGTTGCTGCTGGATGCGGCGGATTTCGTATTGAAGCTCCTCCCGAAGCCGCCGGTCCAGTGCGCCCAGGGGCTCATCCATCAACACCAAATCCGGCTCAAAGACTAGGGCGCGGGCGATGGCGATGCGCTGCTGCTGGCCCCCGGAAAGCTGGTCAGGCCGGCGATCGGCGAAGCCCTCCATGCGCACCAGCGCCAGCGCCTGATCCACCCGCTCGCGGCGCTCCGGCTCGGCCATGCCCCGCACCTCCAGTGGAAAGGCCAAGTTGCCGCCCACCGTCATGTGGGGGAACAGGGCGTAGTTCTGGAACACGACGCCGATGCCGCGCTTGTCTGGCGGCAGACCATCGACGGTTTCGCCGTTGATGCGAATTTCGCCGGCACTGGGCGCTTCGAAACCGGCCAGCATCATCAGGCAAGTGGTCTTGCCGGACCCGGACGGTCCCAATAGGGTCAGGAATTCGCCGCGCCGCACACGGAGGTCCAGATCGCTCACCACCCAGTTGGACCGACCGTACCGCTTGCGTACGCCGATGTACTCGATGTGGGGCCTGTCATCGTTCATGCGCTTTTTCCACCAAGTGGCCACCACACTACCGGGAGGCACAGGCAACGGCAATACCTGCGCGCAGTGCCCGACACGCGCAGTGCCCGGCATTGACAGGACCGGTTGCCAGCGCGATATTGCGGCGATGAATGTACGCGATGATGACCGTGCGGCCGATGGTGAGCGCAAGCCGGACCGTGCCTCGCCATTCGATCAGTATGATCTCGACCCCGGTTTTTTCGACGAGATGCTTGACGCTGCGGGCTCGCCGCGCCCACACTGCCGAGCCCTTGCCAAGGCGGTGGGGGACTTGTCCCGGGATGAGCTTGAGCGGCTGCACCAACGCGTTGCCCGTTCCTTGCTCCACGAAGGCATCACCTTCACGGTTTACGGCGACGATGAGTCCATCGAGCGGGTTTTTCCAGTCGACTGCGTGCCGCGCCTGCTGCCGGCCAACGAGTGGGCGCTCATCGAGCGGGGCCTGATTCAGCGAGTCCAGGCGCTCAATCTGTTTCTGGCGGATGTATACGGTCCCGGCCGCATTCTGCGCGATGGCATTGTTCCGCCGGATTTGGTGCGTTCCTGCCCGAACTACCGCCCGGAGATGGAAGGCGTCAAGGTGCCGCTTGACGCCTACGTGTCGGTGTGCGGCAGCGACATCGTGCGCACTGGCGATGGCTTCAAGGTGCTTGAGGACAATCTGCGGGTGCCGTCGGGGGTGTCCTACATGCTAGCCTGCCGGCAGGCCATCCGTCGCGCCTACCCACGGGTCTTCCGCGGTTGCCGCGTTCGCCCCGTGGAGCGCTACGGACGCGAGCTGCGCCGAGTGCTGGAGTCCCTCTCGCCAGTGGCCGACTCGCCAGGCATGGCCTTGCTGACCCCGGGGATCCACAACTCCGCTTACTACGAACATGCCTTCCTTGCCGCGGAAACGGGCATCGAATTGGTCAGGGGAGTCGATTTGCTTGTGGAGCGCGGGCGCCTGCTCATGCGCACCATTCGCGGGTTGCGGCCTGTGGACGTGCTCTATCGCCGCGTTGATGACGACTTCATCGATCCCCAGGTGTTCCGGGCCGATTCCTTGTTGGGTGTGCCCGGACTTTTTGAGGTATACCGCCGGGGCAATCTCGCCATGGCCAATGCGCCTGGCACCGGCGTGGCGGACGACAAGGCCGTATACGCCTACGTGCCGTCCATGATTCGCTACTATCTCGGCGAGGAGCCGATCATCGACAACGTGGAGACGCATCTCTGCCGGGACCCGGATGGACTGCGCTACACGCTTGAGCACCTCGATGAATTGGTGGTCAAGGCAGTCGGGGAATCCGGTGGATATGGCATGCTCGTGGGGTCCCACGCCAGCGCCTCCGAACGGGCGGAGTTCGCCGCGAGGATTCGCGCCAATCCACAAAACTACATTGCCCAGCCCACCTTGGCCCTGTCCCGCGCGCCCTGCCTGATCGATGGCCGGCTGCAGCCCCGGCATGTGGATCTGCGACCCTTTGTGCTGCACGGCGCTGAAACCCAGGTGGTGCCGGGCGGGCTTTGCCGGGTAGCGCTGCGCGAGGGCAGTTTGGTGGTGAATTCCAGTCAAGGGGGCGGCGCCAAGGACATTTGGATTGTCGATGCCACTGCCGATTAACAACTGGAGACAGCCCGTCGGCTGGCCGGTTGTTCCTTCGACATCAGCGTTGCGCCGCACTTTCGCCAAGCTTGATTGGAGATGCCCCGGATGCTAGCTCGCGTCGCCGATTCGCTCTATTGGATGAGCCGCTACCTTGAGCGGGTGGAGTTCAGCGCTCGCTTGGTGGGCCTGCAGCTGCAGCGCCTGCCGGTGAGCTCGGCAGGCGAGATTGCCCAAGGCTGGAGTTTGGTGTTCCGCTGCCTGGGCGCCCAGCCGCCGGGTGCGGAGTCCTTCGGCGAGGCCGAGGATGACGACTATCTCTTTGCCGATGGCTATGCCCTAACCGACTTCCTGACCTTCGAGGCGAGCAATCCATCGTCGATTCTCGCTTCGCTTCATGGTGCGCGTGACAACGCCCGGCAAGTGCGTGACTGCTTGAGCGCCGCGCTCTGGACTTGCTTGAACCGGACCTACCTCAGCCTGCGCGGCACGACGCTTGTGGACGAGTGGACCAAGGAGCCTGAGCGCTTCTACGCGGGCATTGTCGAAGGCGTGCAGCAATTTGACGGCATCTGCCAAGGCACCTTGCGGCGCGGCGACCACTGGTGCTTCATGCAGCTGGGCAAGTACGTCGAACGCGCCCAACTGGCGGCGACCACCTTGCTGGCGCACTGCGGCGGTCCGTTCTCCTCCGAGACTGGCAGTGACGGCGAGCACTGGACCAACGCGTTGCGGGCCTGCAACGCCCTTGAGGCCTACGGTCGAACGCAGGGGGGTGATGTCAATGGAGCGCACGCCCTGACGCGGCTGGGCGGCGAGCCGGCTCAACCGCATGCGCGGGGTTTTGCGGCGGAACGGCGCTGGGACCGCTTGGAGGCGGTCGATCCGCTGCTGGCGGATCGACCTCGGGCGACTCCGTTCGCCGTTCTCGCCCGCATCAGTGGGCTGCTCTCGGGATGCGCGGACGCGCCCACGGCTGTTCAGCAGCGGCATCTGGCGGAAATTCTGGCTTTGTACCAGAAATTTCACGGTTTACTTGAACAGGAGTACGTGTATTATCCGGTCCACGTTTGATTCCGTTACATCTCGCGAGGAACACCAACGGTAGGGATGCGATGGGGGAGCAAGGTTGGATGATCGTTCATCTGCCTCCCGAACTGTCAGCAGCGCTGAGCGTTCTATCCGAAGCAGTGGAGGAGTTTGCCGCGGCCGAGTTATTGGACAGCAAGGTTTCGGGGAAGCTCAACTTGGTGCTTGATGAGCTTATTACGAACAGCATCAACTACGGGC
>JAQAJJ010000049.1 GCA_028278675.1 Candidatus Azophilus lithoversatilis | reverse complement strand
GAATCGCTGAAGTTCGGGGCAGTCTGCAACCGGACAGTTCATGTGTTACAGCACCGGACAATTTATTTGTTCTCAACACCCCCCAGTTTGTTGCCAATTGGTGGCATTTTGCCTGAGTTGGTGATGAAGGACGGGGAGAGGACCCGAGGGGAAGGCGACGTTTGCGCTTGGGGGGCTCCCTGCAGGGGGGGCGGCCAAACCGTAACGAATTTGTCATCAGACCGTCACAGATTCTTCAAATCGAGGCACTAGCTTGTTGCCGCGTTGGCTGTTGCGCGAATTGCCCCGCCAAGTTCGCAGTGTCCGGCCGCACAACCGTTTAGCTTAAGAGGATTCAAGATCGTGGAAGACTTTTGCCGGATTGCCGTGCTGTCCGTTGCCGTCGTGCTGTTGGCCGCTTGCGGCGGCTCATCGGACAATGCCTCGCCGGGTTCCGTCGTGGTGGAGGTTGAGGTTCAGCCGCCCCCCGATCCGGAACCGGCGCCCGAGCCCGAACCCGAACCCGAACCTGGGAACGGCTCGACCGTCGCCACGGTGATTCCCGCTCATTTGGAATCCGCCATCACGGACTCGGGCGCCGTGGCGGATTCAAGCTTTGGCGGCAAGCCCATCTACACGATTGACGTTTCGGCCTTGGCGGGCGGCGCCCTCGACCCGGCCGGTCTGGTGCTCGGCAACGACGCCATCTTTGAGATTTCCGGGGGCGCGGCGCGCGTCACCCCGCCTGATGGCGCGGCGCCGAGCAGCGGCGGCAGCCTGCCGGACTGTCAGCTTGAGATCGCGCCGGGAGGCGTGATCGTGGGCAGCAGTTCAACCGACTTCCTCGTCATCAACCGGGGCTGCGCGTTGATGGCCGACGGCACCGCCGATCAGCCGATCCTCTTGACGGCCAAGGCGGAGGTGCTCGGCACTGCGGAAGACAATGACCGGGGCCTTTGGGGCGGTTTGGTCATCAACGGCTACGCGCCCATCAACGATTGCCCGGAGGGCGCCACTGGCGGCACCGATGATTGCATCAAGGAAGGCGAAGCCAATTCCGGGCAGTTTGGCGGCGCCAACGGCAATGACAACTCCGGTGTGCTGCGCTATGTCAGCGTCCGCTTTGCCGGCTCCAACGTGGACCCCGAAAATCAATTGAACGGCATCGCCTTTCAAGCAGTGGGGGACGCCACTGTGGTGGACTACGTTCAGGTGTACAACAACCTCGACGACGGCATCGAGTTCTTCGGCGGCACGGTGAACGCCAAGCACGTGGCGCTCACTGGCAACGCCGACGACTCCTTGGACTGGACCGATGGCTGGACCGGCCGCATTCAATATCTCTACATCGAGCAGACCGACTCCGCGGACAATGCCATCGAGGCGGACAACCGCGAGGGCGATGAAGGCGCCGTGCCCCGGTCCAACCCGACCATTGTCAACATGAGCGTGTACGGCAAGTCGGACGAGCGGGCCCTGCGCATCCGTCGGGGCACCGGCCTCGCCTTGCGCAACAGCTTCATCGACGGGTCCGAGCGCTGCCTGCGGGTGGATGGCGGCAGCCGTGCCCTGCTTGGCACCGACCTCACCTTTGAGGGGGTGAGCTTCGCCTGCGCCCAGACCCATGACCGGGACGACGACGGCGCGGTGCAGTCCTATCTGGACAGTGCCTTCAACGTGTCCCAGAACGGTGAGCAGGTCGATCCCGTCTCGCTGAGCGACACCTTCTTCGACAACACCGACTTCATCGGCGCATTCGGGGCCGAGAACTGGGCGGCGGGCTGGACCTACTCAGGCTCCGTGAGCCACTCCTCGCAGCCGGACTTCGGCTGCCCGGACGGCACCACGGCCTCCAGCCGCACGCTCAACGGCACCCGGGTGTGCCAGCTTTCCGGCACCATCACCGACGACCTGCTGCTGACCAGCAACAACACCTACGAACTGGTCGGCAAAGTGGTCGTTGGTGGGGACAACGAAGACTCCGCTGACCTGACCGTTCAGGCCGGCACCATCATCTTTGGCGGCACGGACGTGGACTTCCTGGTCATTTCCCGGGGCTCCAAGATCATCGCCAACGGCACCCGCACCGCACCGGTCACCCTGACCAGCCAGTCGGATCTCACCGGCGGCGCGGACATCGCCAGCGCGCGCGGCCTGTGGGGTGGCCTGGTCATCAACGGCAACGCCCCGATCAACGATTGCCCCGAGGGTGCCGCCGGCGGCACCGCCGGCTGCGCCAAGGAGGGCGAAGCCAATTCCGGCCTCTTTGGCGGTGATGATCCCGATGACTCCAGCGGGGTGCTGAACTACGTGGTGGTCAAGTTCGCCGGCTCCAACGTGGATCCGGAGAACCAGTTGAACGGCATCGCCTTCCAGGGCGTGGGTTCCGGCACCGAGGTCGATTACGTCCAAGTCCACAACAACCTCGACGACGGCGTCGAATTCTTCGGCGGCACCGTGAATGCCAAGCACATGGTGCTGACCGGCAACGCCGACGACTCGCTGGACTGGACCGACGGCTGGCAGGGCAGCATCCAGTACCTGATCATCGATCAGCCCGAGTCCCTGAGCGCCGACAACGGCATTGAGGCGGACAACCGGGAGGGCGACGAGGCGGCCACGCCGCGGTCGCTGCCGCGCATCGCCAACATGACCATCAACGGCCGCTCGGGCGAGCGGGCCATTCGTCTGCGCCGGGGCACGGGCCTCCAACTCTACAACTCGGTCGTTGCCGGCAGTGACAACTGCTTGCGGGTGCAGGGCGACTCCTTGAATCAACTCGGCAGCGGCATCACGTTCGATGGCGTCAGCTTCGACTGCGGCACCGTGGTGGAGGGCGACGACGCGGACGCCATCCAAGGCCTGCTCGACCGCAGCAACGTGTCCGACAGCGGGCGAGCGGTGGTGGCGGCGGACTTGTCCGGCGACCGCTTCTTCGAGGCCGCCGACTTCATCGGTGCGGTGGAGAACGACGACGAGGACTGGACTTCAGGCTGGACCGTCGGCATGCCGGACGCAGGCGTTGACTTGGGCTGCCCGGCAGGCGCGGCCGAGCAGACCGGGACCATCGGCGGCAAGGGCGTGTGCCAGCTCTCCGGCACCTACACCAGCGACTTGGCCCTGACCCGCAGCCGCCACTACGTCTTGGACGGCAAGGTGGTCATCGGCGGCGACAACCAGGATTCGGCCGTGCTCGACATCGAATCCGGCACCACCATCTTCGGCGACGACCCGGAGGACTTCCTGGTCATCTCCCGCGGCTCGCAGATTCGCGCCCGAGGCACTCGCAATGCCCCGGTCACGCTGACAGCCGAGGCGGATTTGATGGGCACCGGCAACGCCAGCACCGATCGCGGGCTGTGGGGCGGCTTGGTCATCAACGGCAACGCGCCGATCAACGACTGCCCCGAAGGCGCCGAAGGCGGCACTCGGGGCTGCACCAAGGAGGGGGAAGCCAACTCCGGCCTTTTTGGCGGCGACGATCCCAACGACTCCAGCGGCATGCTGAACTACGTGGTGGTCAAGTTCGCGGGCTCCAACGTGGATCCGGAGAACCAGCTCAACGGCATCGCCTTCCAAGGCGTCGGCAGCGGCACAACGGTCGATTACATAGAGGTGTACAACAACCTCGACGACGGCATCGAGTTCTTCGGCGGCACGGTCAATGCCAGCCATGTGGTGCTGGTCGGCAATGCGGACGACAGCCTCGACTGGACCGACGGCTGGACGGGCAGCATCCAGTACCTGCACATCCTGCAGCCTGAGTCCTTGAGCGCCGACAACGGCATTGAGGCCGACAATCGGGAGGGCGATGAGACCGCCACGCCGATCTCCGAGCCCTGGATCGCCAACATGAGCATAGTCGGCCGCTCCGGCGAGCGCGCCATCCGGCTGCGCCGGGGCACTGGGCTGCACCTCTACAACTCGACGGTCTCCGGCTCGGACAACTGCCTGCGCATCCAGGGCGAATCCCTGAATCTGCTCGGCACTCGAATCGAGCTTTCCGGGGTTGGCTTGAATTGCGCCACGGTCAACGAGGGCGATGACGTGGCGGCGGTGCAGACCTTCCTTGACGGCTCCGCCAACTTGGTCGAAGGTGCAGGCGCGCCAACGCCGGTATCCCTGCCCGCCCGCTTTGACGACGCCGGCTCCACCCTGGTCGGCTCGGACATCGCCAATTGGGGCGCCGGTTGGACGGTGGGCGTCAATTGACGGCGCGGCCCAGGGTTGAACGCATTGACGAACAGCGGATAGGCGGATGAAGCGATACCTGGAAAGGCTGCTCACAGCGGCGCTTGCAATGAGCCCCGCCTACGGCGCGATGGCCCAGTTGGAGGAGGATGGTGCGCCCGCAGCGACCTTCACTGGCCCCATCGAGGAAGTGGTAGTGCTCGGCAAGTTCATACCCGACGAAAAGCGCACCACCTCGGAAGTTTCCAACGTGCTCGACACGGAGGCGCTTTCGCTGCTCGCCGACACCAGCGTTGGCGATGCGCTCTCCCGGGTGACGGGCTTGAGCCTGGTGGGCGGCAAGTACGTCTATGTGCGTGGCTTGGGGGAGCGCTATTCGTCCACGGTGTTGGACGGCGCGCGCATCTCCTCGCCGGTGCCGTTCCAGAAGACCGTGCCCTTGGATATCGTGCCGAACAGCATTGTGCGCAGCTTGCTGGTGCAGAAAACCTTCTCGCCGGCCTACCCGGGCGACTTCAGCGGCGGCGTGGTGATGATCCGCACCAAGGCGACGCCGGAGGAAAACTACGTGTCGATCAAGCCGCAGATCGGCGGCAACTCCGAAACCACCGGCGGCGACGGCCTGTCCTACCACGGCGGGGGTGACGACAACTGGGGCTTCGACGACGGCACCCGCAACATCCCGGACAACATCAAGCTGCTCTCCAGCGAACAGTTCGAGGACACGCCCTGGCCGCAGAGCGCTGCCTTGGGGGCGAGCTTCTACAATTTCTGGCACATCCGCGAGAAGGACAGGCTCAAGCCCAACTGGACCGGCGACGCCGAGGCGGGCTACCGCTACGACTTCGACAACGGCGGCGCTGTCGGCCTGCTGCTGGCGGGCAAGTACGGCAACGACTACAACAACCGGGACAAGGACTTCCGCCGCTATGAGTTCACCGGCGTGGACGGCGGCAGCACCCAGACCGTCGACTACCAGCAGTTCACCACCCGCCAGACCATCAACTGGAGCGGCTTCGCCAACCTGGGCGTGGAATTCAACAACGACCATTCGGTGCAGCTTTCGCAAGTGATCCTGCGCCAGACGGACGATGAGACCCAGCAGTTCCGCGGCCTGTCCAGCGAGGACGATGTGAGCAGCGGCACGGAGGTGGTGAGCTACCGCCTGCAATGGACCGAGAACTACATTCGCTCCACCCAGCTCAAGGGCGAACACTACTTCAATGTCGGCAGCGTGGACCAGTTGAGCGTCAAGTGGCGGGCCGTGGACGGCGCCGCCACTCGGGATGCGCCGGACAACCGCACCTACACCTACGCCACCAATTCCCAAGGCCTCGAAGAGGTGGTCACGCCCAACCGTCAGGCGGCGGGCGACCTGCGTGAGGTCTTCCAGGCGCCGGACCGACAGTTCGCCAAGCTCAGGGACGAGATCGAGGAGTATGGGGCCGATGCGGAGCTGCCGCTGCTCCTTGGCAGCGTGGACGTGACCGTCAAGGGCGGCTGGGCGGACTACCAACGGGTTCGGGCCAGCCGCGAGCGCCTGTTCCGCTTCGACCTGACTTCCTCCGCGCCGAGTCACATCGCCTTGATGACCCCGCAGCAGTTGTTTGGCTTGGACAATTGGGGCAAGGGACATCTGGATGCCAGGGACTTCTCCGCCGGGGCGGCAAACGCCAGCGGCATCTTCCCGTTCGCCGAATCCGGGGAGGAGACCAGAGCGTGGTACCTAGGCTTGGATGCCCAACTCACCCAGCGCATCCGCGCCGCTGTCGGCTTGCGCCAAGAGGAAACCACCCTGTTTGCCGACGCCTACGGCGGCAACACGGAGGCGGGCAGCAGCAACGCCGTCAGCCGCAAGTACGAGGACAGCCTGCCCGCGGTTTCGCTGACCTTCGAGTTCATCAACGACATGCAGGTGCGTCTGGCGTATTCGGAAACGGTGAACCGGCCGAGCCTGCTGGAGATCACCGGCACCACTATCCGCAACCCGGAGGACTCCAACCTCTATCGGGGCAACGTGTTCCTGCAGCCTGCCACCCTGGCCAACTGGGATGCCCGCTGGGAGTGGTACTTCGGCTTTGCCGACAGCCTGTCGATCGGCCTCTTCCGCAAGGCGTTCGACGACCCCATCGAGATTGGCAAGGTGCAGGCCCAGAACGACATATTCACTTGGTTCAACGGCGAGAAGGCGGAGCTCGAGGGGATCGAAGTGGAACTGCGCAAGGACCTGCCGTTGGACGATTGGTTGGGCTGGGGCGAGGCTTGGAACCACTTTGCGGTGAACGCCAACGTCTCCTTCATCAGCTCCGAAGTGGTCCTCTTCGGCGAGGGCGAGACCGCCGCCGACGTGCCAGTGACCGGCTCCCGCCGCATCGCCCGCCTCTACGAGAACGAGCGCGACATCACCGGCCAATCCGACACCTTAGGCAACCTGATCCTAACCTACACCAACTACGATCGGGGCATCGAAGGCTCCCTGGCGTACAACTACACTGGCGAGCGCATCGTTCTGGTCGGCGCCGAAAACGCACCCAACATCGTCGAGGAATCCCGCGGCCAGTTGGACTTCCTGCTCCGCTACAGCTTCCAGCGTTTTGGCAGCGATTTGGAAGTGGAACTGAAGGTCAAGAACCTGCTCGACGAAAAAGTGGACTGGACCCAAGGCGGCCTGCCCTACGAAAGCTACAACCCCGGCGTCAGCTACAGCTTGGGCCTGCGGATGACGATCTAGGGCCAACAGGCCCTGGTTCCGAAGGCGCCAGGAGCCGCTCCCGCCACGGAATCACCCCGGATTCAAGATGAGGGCGGTACGCCCTCAAGCCGACTCTCGTTCGAAGCTGTTTCGTCAGCCTGAGGGCGGGATGCGCCCGGACGGGGACCGGACCGGGCATCTTGCCGTCGCATTGAAGCAGGGGCTCCCATTCCAGGTCGGGATGCCCGTCGGCTCAAGGGCATCTTGCCCTCGTTTTGAATCGGGATTGCTCCATCGAAGGGCGCTTGATAGGGGTAGTTGGCCGAGCGTGGTTCTGTGTTATGTTTCTATTTGCGGAGAGGCTTGCGGTCACGGAAGGTGACTGACAGCGGCTAGGAACAACCAACAGCGGCCCAAGGGTCCACTATGGGGGATGCCATGTATTCAGAAGCGGATTCGGCTGCAGCCTGTGGCTTCAGGAACGTATTGCTCGGAGCCGCCGCCTTGGGCCTGCTGCCGCTCGCGCCGGTGCCGGCCTTGGGCCAGGCGCAACTTGAGGAGGTTTTGGTCACGGCCACACGGCGCGGCGAGACCGACATTCAGATCACGCCGATCTCGGTGACGGCGCTTGACGACGAAGACCTCGACAAGATGCTGATGCGCGACATTGGCGACATGACCGCGGCGGTGCCGAATCTCGTCACCGGCAACGCGCCGGCCTTCAACTCCTTCAACCCCAGTCTGCGCGGCGTCGGCAAGGACGGCATCATCCTCTACATCGAGTCGCCGGTGGGCGTCTCGGTGGATGACTTCGTGATGATGTCCACCCAGACGCAGATGCTGGAGCCCTTCGACATCGACTCCATCGAGGTGCTGCGCGGCCCCCAGGGCACGCTGTTCGGCAAGAACACCACCGCCGGGGTCATCAACGTCAAGACCAAGAAGCCGGTACTGGACAGCCAAAGCCTGGAGGTCTCCACGTCCTACGCGGAATTCGATAGCTGGGACACAAAGTTCGCCCTGAACATGGGCGGCGAGACCTTGGCGCTGCGGGCCGCAGGCATCTACCAGAAGAGCGACGGCTACTACAAGAACGGCTCCTCGGCCACCAGCTTCGACCCGGCGGTGCTCTTCAGCACGGGGGAATTCGTGCCGCAGACCTTTGAAGGCGATGGCCGCAGCCTAGGTGGCGACGACGTCTTTTCCGGGCGCCTCAAGCTGCTGTGGGCGCCACAGGACGGCATCGAGGCGCGGCTGACCTACGAAATGATCCGTGACAACATGGATTCGCCGCCCATCGTCGCCGAAAACGCCCCAAGCTCGGTGTTCACCGCGTTCCTGGGCTTCGGCGGCAGCTTCGACGGCGACCCCATCGACCACGCCGCGGTGTCCGGCCGCGACGACTTCTTCTCCATCGCGGATGGCCACCAGGTGGATGTGGACGGCATCTACGGACACTTGGATTGGGATATCAACGAGCGCTTCACGCTGCACTCGGTGACCGGCTACCGGGAGCAGGAGTCGCGGCTGCCAAGCACCTACGTAGGCCACACGCGGGCCTCGCTGTTCGACGCCACCCGGGACGATGACCGCAAGACCTTCCAGCAGGAAATCCGCATCGACTCAAGCCTCGACGGCCCGGTCAACTTCGTGGCTGGCGGCTTTTACCAGAAGGATGACAACAAGTTCTGCGTCACCCAAATCCTCGGCTTGGTGGACTTCTTCGGACCCACGGCGACGCCGTTGAACGATCAGCTGACGGGCCTCGGCTATCCGGCGCTGGCTTCCGGCACCTTCAACGACAACGCCTCGGTGCTGTGCAACGAGCAGAACGCCAAGGCGTTGGCCGGGTTCGCGGACGCCACCTACCAGGTCACCGAGCGGCTGGAGTTCGGCGCCGGCGTGCGCGTCACCTACGAGAAGAAGAAGTGGACCGGACGGCCGCAGATTCTCTACCAATACCTGGACGGCACGGACACCGCCAACGAAGGCTTGTTCGCGTCTTTGGACGAACCCCTCGATGCCGCGGACTTCGACCGCTTCCCGATCAACGTTGCCAGGGAGAAGGGGTCCTGGACCGAGCCCAGCTTTCGGGCGACGGCAGGCTACCTCTTCCAGGACAACGTCTTTGCCTGGGCCACCTACTCCCGAGGCGTCAAGTCCGGCGCCTTCAACGACCAGACCGGCACCTTCACCGCCGGCCTGCCGTTTCCGTTCGGCGACCCGCTGCAACTGCAGCCCATCGACCCGGAGTTCGCCGACAGCATTGAGGTCGGCCTGAAGACGGATCTGTTCGACAACACCGTGCGCATGAACATCGTCTATTTCGACGTCCGCTACGACGATGCCCAGCGCCAACTCAATGCCACCTTCTCCTTGCCGGGCGGCGGCTCCTTCCAGGAAACCCTGTTCTTCAACGCCGCCAAGCTGGACGCCCGCGGCATCGAGTTCGAGGGTAGCTGGGTGGTCAACGAATACCTGACCTTCAGCGGCAACTTCAGCTACCAGGATGCGGAGTTCGCCGCCTACGAAGCCGACACCAACTTTGACGGCGCCATTGACGTCGACTTCAGCGACCGGCCAGTGAACCGCTCCCCCGACTGGACGGCCTACCTGATGGCAACCTTCGAGCATTCGGCGGGCGCCATGGGCGACCTCTCCCACGCCTTGAGCTGGTCGTTCGTCGATGACTCGGTGTTCACCTATTCCGACCTCGGCCCGGAATACGATGCGATGTCCAACAGCCGCAACCTGCTGAACTGGAGTTCCACGTTCACCACCAAGGACGGCGCCTACTACTTGCGCGTCTTCGGCCGCAACCTGGCCGACGAGCGCTACCGCACCGGCAACTTGGCCGTCGCCAATCTCTGGACCATGGCCTCATACGGCCTGCCCAGGCAATTCGGCGTGGAGGTGGGCGCCCGTTTCGGGGGGCTCTGAGTTGTTGCTGCTTGTTTGCGCAGGCGCAGCCAGCCGCAGCGTGTGGCTTTGCATCATCGTTGCCCCGGCTCCAGTTTGCGTTGAACAAGGAGGTTCCCATGACCGAAGCGGCGGTCAATCGCCAATGGTTGATTAACGGCAACCCACGCGGACGGGCTTTGGCCTTGTCCGACTTCAAAGCCCACGAGGCCGAAATCGGCCCGTTGGCGGATGGCCAGGTGCGGGTGCGGGTTGAGTGTTTGAGCTTCGACCCGTCGCAAAAGGGCCAGATGGAGAACATCGCCGGCTACACCAGCGGCGCGGCGGTGGGGCAGGTCATGTCGGCACGGGGCATTGGCGAAGTGGTTGAGTCCCGGCATTCGGCCATCGCCGTCGGCGAGAAGGTCGCTGGTGCCGTCGGCTGGCAGGAATATGCGGGCCTCGATGGCCGGTCAGTGGAGGCGCTGCCCAATGACGACCTGCTCAGCGCCCACCTTGGCCCGCTGGGCGGCACCGGCCTCACCGCCTATTTCGGCCTGCTGCGCATCGGTCAGCCCGAACCGGGCGACACCATTGTGGTTTCCGGCGCCGCCGGGGCGGTGGGTTCGGTGGCGGTGCAGATCGCCCAGATTCTTGGCGGGCGCGTCATTGGCATCGCTGGCGGTGCGGAAAAGTGCGCTTGGCTCACGGAGGAGCTCGGCTGCGACGGAGCCATCGACTACAAGAACGAGAACATCAAGCGGCGGCTCACCGAACTGTGCCCAGGCGGCATCAATGTGTTCTTCGACAACGTGGGCGGCGTCGCGCTGAACGCGGCCTTGGCCCGCATCGCCCCACACGCACGGGTGGTCATCTGCGGCGGCATCTCCCGCTATGAGCAGGAGACCCTGCCGCCGGGGCCTGCCAACTACTTCAACATCGTTTTCCGCCAAGCCCGCATCGAGGGCTTTCTGCTGAGTGGCTACGAGGGCGAGTACGCCGTGGCGCGCCAGCGCATCACCGAATGGATGCGCGCCGGACGGATTTTGCACAGGGAGGACGTCCAGCACGGCTTCGACAACATTCCGGCAACGCTGCTGCGCCTGTTTTCCGGCAAGAACTTCGGCAAGCAGCTTTTGCGGTTGGCGTGACGGACGGCTAGGCGCCCAAGGAGAGGGAGACGCATGACCAAGGGATGCCCGTATCGCACTGCAGCGGAAATTGACCTCATGGACCCGGTGGTGCAGGAGAACTGGTTCGAAGCCTACGATGTGCTGCGCGCCGAGTCCCCGGTGTACTTCATGCCGCAACTCGGGATGTACGTGCTCACCCGCTACGAGGACATCGAGCATGTTCTGCGCCGTCCGGAACTCTTCTCCGGCGGGCCGGACATCCAGGACGTGGAACCGCTGGTCAAGTTTCCGGAGGCGCGGGCACTCTACGATGAGAAGGGCTGGACCCGCTACACGCCGTTGAGCGAAAACCTGCCCATGCACCGCCGCTATCGCGCCTTGGCGGATCCCAAGCTCAGCGCCGCCGAGATTCGTCGGCGCGAGCCGTTCGTGCGCGGCGTCATCAATGAACTCATCGACACTTGGATCGGCCAAGGCGAGATCGAGTTCATGAAAGCCTTCGCCGAACCCCTGCCGATGATCGTCATCGCCGAGCTGCTCGGCTTCCCGCGCATGGACCTGCCGCAGCTTAAAGTGTGGTCCGCCGCTTGGGTGCTGCCGTTCTCCCGGGGTTTGACGCTCGAACAGGAACTCGACGCGGTGGAGAAGCACATCGAGCTGCAGCACTACATCTTTGATGCCATGCGGCACAAGCGCAAGCAACCGGGGGACGACATCTTGAGCCACTTGCTGCAAGTCGAAATGGAGGACGCCACGACGGGCGAGCGCCGCAAGCTCACCGACACAGAGATCATCGGCATCACCGACCATCTGCTGATCGGCGGCAACGAAACCACGGCCTTCGCCATCGCCAACGGCCTGTGGCTGCTGTTCCGCCACCCGGAAATGGAAGCGGCCTTGCGCGCGGACCCGGCCAAGATCAAGAATTTCGTTGAGGAAACCCTGCGCATTGAGTCTCCCACCCAGGGCCTGTTCCGCTACGTCTCTGAAGACACTGAGTTGGCGGGCGTGCCCCTGCCCAAGGGAGCGATGCTGAGCATCCGCTACGGCGCCGGCAACCACGACCCGGCCCGCTTCCCGGACCCGAACCAGCCCGACCTCGCCCGCAAGAACGCCGGTCGGCACTTGGCCTTCGGCCTCGGCGAGCGAGTCTGTCCCGGCGCCACGCTGTCCCGCATGGAGCAGAACTGGGCTTGGGAGATCCTCCTTGACCGCATCGCCAAATTCCGCCCGGTCCCTGAAAAGGACTCCTATGAACACATAAAGGGCATGTGGATGCGCGCTTTGGGCCAAATTCACCTTCGTTTCGACGTCGCCTAAGGCCTCAGCTCCAGCGGAGCCCGGACCGAGGGCCCCTTGCCCTCAAATGGCGGGGATCCCCGATCCAGGGGGTACCGTTTCGGTCAGCCGGAGTTTCGCGTCAGCGGATCTACAACGGACCAAAGGCAGCTTGCCCTCGAAACTCAGTGGATTGAATGCCGATTCCCGCGGACTGGCGCAGTGATGGGCTGGCTGCGTTACCATGACCCGCCATGGGCATTGAGGCCATCCACGGCGGCTTGTTCGCGCCAGACTTTCTCCGATCCACGCAGTCTCTCGCCGCGTTGTCGGAGTGGGCGGAACTCGATGACGGGGCGCTCGATGGCAACGAAGCCCGGCTCCGGCAGATCTTCGAGAGCTTTCCGGTTGACGGCTCGCCCAATGAGGCTGAGACCGAAGACGACCTCATCTGGCCGGTTCTCTATGAATTGGGCTGGACAGCGAACCTGCGTCAGCAAAACTTGAGCGCCAAGGGCCGCGAGGATGTCCCGGACGGCCTGCTGTTCACCGACGATGCCGCCAAGGTCCGGGCGGCGGGCGTGGCCGAAGGGCGGGCGCGCTACGCCATCGGCGCGGCGTTGGTTGAGTCAAAGCGCTGGCTTCGGCCCCTTGACCGGGCTGGCAGCCGAACCGAGGTGCTGGCGCCCTCCACCCAAATGCTGCGCTATTTGCGCCGCGCCGATGACCTCACCGAAGGGCGCCTGCGTTGGGGCATCCTCACCAACGGCGCGCAATGGCGGCTGTACTATCAAGGCGCCCGCTCGGTTTCGGAAGGATTCCTGGAGATCGACTTGCCAGCGGTTCTCGGCCTGCCGGGCCACAACGACGGCTTGTTTGCGCTCTCCGAAGATGAGCGCCGCCACGGTCTGAAGCTCTTCGTCCTGTTCTTTGGACAAGCTGCCTTCGCTGCCGCCCGGACCGATGGCTTGTCCCTGCACCAGCGGGCGCTGAAGGAGGGACTGCACTACGAGGAGCGCGTTGCCGCCAACATCTCGGCTCTGGTGTTCGAGCAGGTCTTTCCGAACTTGGTGCGCAACATCGCCGAAGCTGCGCCGGATGCGCCGCTCTCGGAGGCGCGGGATGCCGCCTTGGTGTTGCTCTACCGCTTGCTGTTCATACTCTATGCCGAGGACCGCGCCCTACTGCCGGTGCGCGACGACCGCTACGCCAACATTGGCCTACGGGTTCGGGTGCGGGAGGACATCGGGCGGCGCAAGGATGCCAACGAAGCCTTTTCCACCACCGCGACCGGCTACTGGAACGCGCTGGATGATCTCAGCCGCGTCATCGACCGGGGCGATCCGGCCTTCGGCCTGCCACCCTACAACGGTGGCCTGTTCCTGGAATCGAGAACGCCGCTGCTGTCCCGCATTCGCCTGCCGAACGCCGTTATGGCAGACGCCATTGATGCGCTCTCCTTTGAGCAAACCGGTGCGGGGCGTCGCTACATCAACTATCGAAGCCTTTCCGTGCAGCAACTCGGCTCCATCTACGAGCGGCTGCTGGAGCACGAGACCGTCCGAGAGGGCGAATCCATCGTCATCCGCCCCAACGTCTTTGCCCGGAAGGGCTCGGGCAGTTACTACACGCCCGAGTCCTTGGTCGCCCTGATCCTGAAGGAAACTGTGGAACCGCTCATCGACGCTAAGCTCGACACCTTTCGCGCCGAAGCGCTTGAGCAGGCGAACGCCGCTCGGGCTTCGCCAGCGGAGGAAGCCCTTAGCTTGCCCCAGAACGGCACGCCGCCGACGCCGAAGGAACGACCAGCCAGCCGCTGGGCTGTCTCCATTTGTTCCATGGAAGCGCCGTCCAAAGTGGACTTAGACGAGAGGCTACGCGCGCAGGATCCCGCCACGGCCATACTCGACCTGAAGGTCTGCGACCCGGCCATGGGTTCCGGCCACTTCCTCGTCTCCTTGGTGGACCTCCTGAGCGACCGGGCCATCGCCGCCATCGCGGAATGCGAAGATGCGGCGCCCGGCTATGCTTCGCCGCTGGTGGAACGCATCGCCGGCATCCGGCGCACCATTCTCGATAACGCCGAAGCCCAAGGCTGGGCCGTGGACCCCGCCCAGCTCGACGACCGCCACATCGTGCGGCGCATGGTGCTCAAGCGCTGCGTTTACGGGGTGGACAAGAATCCGATGGCGGTGGAGTTGGCCAAGGTGGCCTTGTGGCTGCACACCTTCACCGTCGGTGCGCCGTTGAGCTTTCTGGATCACCACCTACGCTGTGGCGACAGCCTGTTCGGCTCTTGGGTGGACCGCAGCGCGGAGCAGTTGCGGGCCGAGGGCGGTCTGCTGTTCATGGAAGAACCGCTGAAGCAGGCTCGCGAGGCGGCGGCGCCCATGCAGGCCATTGAGGCGGCGTCCGATGCGGACATCGGTGAAGCGGAGCGCTCCAACCGCCTGTTCGATGACATCGAAGCGGGCACCGCGCCCATGTCCGCCTTCCTGTCGTTGCTGCTGGCTTTCGATTGGATCGAGAAGAGTGCCGTCGAGGCGGCTGCCGTCGGTGGTTGGCTGACGGGCCGCTATGGCGACCCCATCCGAATCGCGAGCGGGGAAGCTGAAGTGGATGGTGACGGTGCGGACGCCGACGGATTCCGCGCCCTGCTGCCCCGCGCCCGCCGGTTGGCGGAAGAGGAGCGCTTCCTGCACTGGCAGGTGGCCTTTCCCGGCGTCTGGCAGGACTGGCAAAGCGCTGAGCGGCGAGGCGGCTTCGACGCCGTGATCGGCAATCCGCCCTGGGACCGCATGAAACTGCAGCAGGTGGAGTGGTTCGCTGCCCGCCTCCCGGAAATTGCAATGGCCCAGCGGGCTTCAGAGAGAAAACGGATGATCCGTGCCTTGGAAGCAGCGGGCGATCCTTTGGCAGCCGACTTCACCCGAGCCAGCGAGCGGGCGCTGACCGCGGCGCGCATGGCGCGGCAGTGCGGTGACTATCCGCTCTTGGCGCGGGGCGACATCAACCTGTACTCGCTGTTTGTGGAGCGGGCCATGGCGCTGGTCAAGCCCGAAGGCGTCATCGGCCTGCTGACGCCTTCGGGGATCGCCTCGGACAAGACTGCGGCGCCGTTTTTCCGCTCGGTGGCCACGGAAGGTCGGCTGCGGGCGTTGTATGACTTTGAAAATCGGCGGACCCGGTTCAATGCGCCGCCGTTCTTCCCGGATGTGGACTCCCGCTTCAAATTCTGCGCTTTTGTGGCCAGTCGTTCGCCAATCGGCGATCAGGCGAAGTGTGCCTTTTTTCTTCAGGACGTTTCGGAGTTGAACGAGCGAAGCCGGTTGTTCCGATTAGCGGCCAATGACTTCGCTAGCATCAACCCGAACACCGGCACCGCGCCCATCTTTCGCACCCGGCGCGACGCGGAGTTGACAACTGCCGTTTACGAGCGGCTTCCGGTGCTGGTTAACCGCTCCTCCGGCCGAGAGGTCAGGACTTGGCGGCTCAGATATGAACGCATGTTCGATATGACCAACGACTCCGGCAAATTCCGCACCCGGCAGGAACTTGAGGAGCGGGAGGGCGCTTGGCCGATCGGCGGCAACCGCTACGACAGCGCCGAGGGCGAGTGGCTGCCCTTGTACGAGGGCAAGATGGTGCAGGCCTATGACCACCGAGCCGCTGGCATTGTGGTCAACCCGGAGAACCAGCATCGACCGGCACAGCCCGTGCCCGCGGCCCTTGAGCAACACCAAGCGCCGGACTGGCTGCCCACACCCCAATATTGGGTTCGCGTGGTGGAGTGTGGCGCAGGTTCCGAGCAACCTTGGTCCCTCGGGTTCAAGGACGTGACCGCGCCAACCAACATGCGTTCCATGATCGCTGCCATCGTGCCTTCGTGCGGCGCAGGCAACACGCTGCCCATCCTGCACAGTGCGCAATCGGAATTGCGGTTGCAGCTGGCACTTCTGATGGCCAATCTCAACGCGGCCGTCTACGACTACCTGGCCCGTCAGAAAGTCCAAGGCCAGCACCTCAATTGGTACATTGTCGAGCAACTCCCGGTGATTCCCCCCGACACATACAACCAGTGCTGCTTCGGCCCCAAGTCCGCCGCTGAAGTGATCCGCGAAGCGGTGCTGGAACTCACCTACACCGCCCACGACATGGCCCCCTTCGCCGCCGATCTGGGCTATGTGGACCACTCCGGCCAGCCAAAGCCCCCGTTCCCCTGGGATGAGGACCGCCGCCTGTACCTCAAGGCCAAGCTCGACGCCGTCTTCTTCCACCTCTACGGCATCCAAGACCGCGACGACATCCGCCAGATCTACGCCAGCTTCCCGATCGTCGAACGCCAGGATACTGCTGCCCACGGCCACTACCGAACCCGCGACCTCTGCCTCGCCTGGATGAACGCCTTGGCGGCAGGTCGGCCTGATGCGGCGGTGGAAGGTTAGGCGGGAGCAGAGGTGGGCTCTTCCCTCGCGACAATTGAGGGAAGCACGTGACACTAGATATCCCAACAGCCTTGTTTGGCCTGAGTGTGAATGGCTGCTGTCAGGCCACTCGGTTGACCATTTCGGTCAGATGGCGAGCTGAACCTGCCAAATCGACTTCCCATGAGGCGCTTTGGTCCAGTTTGCGCCTTAGGCGCACCTGTCCCGTCGAAATGGGTGGCTGCCGGATGGTCACGCCGCTTTCCTTGAGTGTTCGTTGCACCGCGTGATTGCGGGAGCGCGCCTGTTTCTTCGGCATTTGGCCAGTTGCGGTTGCATAGGCATTGCGGGTGAATGACAGGATGCGCTTGATGTCTTCAACCTTCGGCAGTGAGTGGCCAGCTTTTTGCCATGGTGTTAACGATGCAATTGCGTCAGTTTGCAGCATCTCCTGCCACACCTTGGCTTCGTGCGCATTTGCTGACCCATGATGCGGAATCTTGAATGCTGCGGCTTTGCCGGTGGGTCGAGTTGTGGATTGAAGGATTTCGATCCAACCAGGCCGTTCCAAGTCCGACCCAAGAAGTATGGCAGCGTCCCCAAGGGATACCCACAACACCACAGCAGCGTCGTTTGGTGTCAACGGGGAAATTCTCTCCCGGGCTTTGCCTACCTTGGGCACCAGTTGACCGACGTTGGTGAGAAACTTGTTGAAGGCGGTGTCACTGGGAGACAACGACCAAAGCTCACTTGCGCCTTCCGAGAAGATGCGGCGGCTGGCGCCGGCGAACATGGGGGTTGAGCGACGCTCTCGAAGAGAGGAAAAGACGCGATGAATTTCTCGTGCGCCATGGCTGATGCCGTGTTGAGCGCGACCTTCCGAACTATTCACAATGGCGAGAAACTCGCTCTTCAGTAATGCACTAGCGCAACAGAACTGAGCGGCTTCGCAAGTTTCGACCATGCGGCCCATACCTCGAATGTGGTCGTCGTGCCAATGGGTGGCCGTGATCAGCTTCACGGCGACGCTGGGATCGATGCCGATGCTGGTCAGATAGTTCAGCGGCCTTGGTGTGCCGTTGGATGCCACGCAGGAGTCCACCACAGCCCAAGTGCCGCCGCCGAGGTGAAGAACGACGCTCTCTCCGTATCCCGGACCGAGTAACGTTACCTCCAACTCGTCTGCCGCTGGGGGAGTGTTGGCGATCAAAGGCCCAGCAGTTGCCGCGTTTCCTCTGCCCATGCTTGACCTTCTCGCAAGTCCCTTTCCGTTACGGCCGGAAGGTCGCGAAACACGATCACTGAGACGCGTTTGCGCACCCCCGCAGAGGAACGTTCGTAGCCGATCACCCAACGAAAAATCGCACCCGGCTGGATTCTCAGGCGGTCCTGCTCGGAGATTTCCTCTATGGGAATTTCGGCCTCTTCTTCTTCATGGGATGATCCCGCCGTCAGGTCCAGCAGCCGCGCCTTGAAGCTGCCGGAACCAATGCCTAGCACATAGCCTTCCCACTCTTGCAAGGGATGCAAGTAGGGACTGGACTGGCGTGAGGCTCCTTCCGGGCTCGGCGGCAGCTTTAGAAGGGAGGCTCTCAACTGTTCGTTGGCGAGTATGCCGAAGAGGGCCCTAGCTTCCACTTCCTCGAATTTGGTCGATATGGGCGAAGA
>JAQAJJ010000048.1 GCA_028278675.1 Candidatus Azophilus lithoversatilis | reverse complement strand
AAACAACACCTTAGGCAGCCCATGACCGCCCAATACCGCCAAAATTAGTTGAAATCGGGGTCGAGTTGCGGAAGTCGGGATAGGGGCGGCACGAGCGCGGCTGGAAGCCCCAGTGCGCCGCGAAGCGCAGGAACTCGGCGTTCAGCACCACCCCGCCGCCGCTCAGTCGGTCGTCCGAGACCACCACGGAGCGCATCTGGTCGAACAGCAGCTCCTGTTGCGTGACAATCAGGATGAGACTGCGACGTCTCATCCTGATTGACGCGCTACAGCTCCCGCGGAACACCGCCGAAGCTGGCGAAGGCGCTCTCCAGCCCGTCGATCAGCACCGCCATCGTCTGGCGCGCTTAGAAACGCAGCCACAGCAGGCGCGAGTGGCCGAGGACCACGACCAGGGCTTGGCGCCGACCCCAGGGAAAGCGGAACGTGCCGAAGTCCACTTGCCCCTGGCGGACCGGCGGCGTCTCGAAGCGCACCGGCTCCTCCATCGGCGGGCGCGGCCGCGCCTCGCGCACGTAGTCCCGCACGCCGCCGTAGGAACCCTCGCATCCGGCGGCCCGCACCTCCTCGAACAGCCGTCGCGCCGACAGCTTCGGAAACTCCTCGAGCCGTGCGTCAATGATCTCCGCGCACGGATCCAGCTTGTGCGCCACCCGCGGACGCGCCGCATAGCGCGTCCCGCCAGCGCTCAGATCCCGGTCCAGCTGACCCGACTCGATCCAGTAACGGATCGTGCGCCGACTCACCCCGAACCGCCTCGACAACTCCGCCTTGCTCACCCCAAGATCGAGATAGTGCTTCAACTTCATCCGTGTCTCCCAGCCGTGCATCCCGCGCCACTCGGCGTTGCTCATCGCTCATTTGAGGCGGGCCAAACCGCGCTCCTCGCGCCTCCCTTTTTTGCGAGGGCGGCCCTCGCGCTCCCCAAGCTGAGGGCTCCGATTGACGCGGCCCCGGGGCGTAACAGGGCTAACCCAAGTCGTGTTAACAGGCCCTAACCAACCTACTTGGGTGCCGCAGGCAGTCTCGCCCTGGTGGGCCTCGTGTCATTTTGGTTGTTGTTTGGCGCATTCCGGCACCACCTGCCACTCCGTCGGAATCACTCAGCGCAGGTGACCTCCGCGTCGCATCGGTTGAGCCAACGCGTTTAGTTTGTTGGCACCCCTTGCCCGATCTGCCGACCTAGGGTTGTCCCGCGGCCCAGTCGGCCCACCGCTGCATGATCGGCCACCGCTTCTCCAAGAGGTCGTCGCGGGCGTAGCCGGTCACCCTCGCCGAGCCCTCGATGTGCGCCAGCGTGAACTCCGAGAGCAGTTCGTCCACGTCCTGGTGGCGCGCCAAACTCCAAACGAACCTTTGGCCGTTGGCCAAAGGTTCGCCTTGACAGAAAAAAAGGAGCGCGGTAGTGTCGCTAGTTGGGAAAAAGTGCGGTAAAGTGGGAAATAGTGGGAAAAAGGGGCTAAAGCGAGACTTCCTGTGTCGGCGACTGTCGGATTTCGCGGAATATCCAACGCCACGTTGGATGTCAAAGGACGCATGGCCCTGCCATCGCGCTACCGCGAGGTTGTGTCCGCCGTATCCCAGGGTCAGCTGGTGGTCACCATCGACCGGGCAGAGCCTTGCCTGCTGCTCTATCCGCGAACGGAATGGGATGCCGTGCAGGAGAGGCTCGAAGCCCTGCCCAACATCCAGCCCGGGGTGCGGCAACTGCAGCGTCTTCTGATCGGGCACGCCACCGATTTGGAACTCGACGGCAGCGGGCGGCTGTTGCTGCCAGCGCAGCTGCGGGAGCACGCCGGTCTCGACAAGAAGCTAACGCTGGCGGGCCAAGGCAACAAGATCGAGATTTGGGACCATGCCCAATGGTCTTCGGGCATGGCCCTGTGGCTCTCCGAAGAGAATGGCGAGCTGGCGGCGGAATTCGAGGGCATAACGGGGCTGTCGGTGTGAACGGCCTTCACGAGCCGGTGTTGCGCCGCGAGACCATCGACCACATTGCCTTGCCGGGGGTGGCGGGCAACTTCGTTGACGCCACCTTTGGCCGAGGCGGCCACAGCCGCGCCCTGCTTGAGCGCGTTGGCCCTGACGCCCGGCTGCTGGCGCTCGATCGGGACGCCGAGGCGTTCGAGTGCGCCCGGGCTTTGGCCACCGAGGATGGTCGCGTGGTCGCGCGGCGGTCGGCCTTTGGCGGCATCGCGGAAGTGCTGCCCGCGGTGGGCATGGACGACGTGCAGGGTGCGCTTATGGACCTCGGCCTCTCTTCCGCCCAGCTCGATGATCCCGAACGCGGCTTCAGCTTTCGCGCCGACGGCCCCCTCGACATGCGTATGGACCAGCGCACCGCCACCACGGCGGCCGACTGGCTGAACGAGGCGTCGGCCGCGGAAATCGCCGGCGTCATTCGGCGCTATGGCGAAGAGCGCTTTGCCAGTCGCATCAGTCGCGCCATCGTCGCTGCTCGTCCGCTCGAGACGACCGGCGAGCTCGCGGGCTTGGTCGCCGCCAACCAACCACGTCGAGCGCCGGGAAAGCACCCCGCCACGCGGGTGTTTCAGGCCATTCGCATCTTCATCAACCAGGAGCTCGGCGAGCTGCAGTCGGGCTTGGAAGGCCTGTTCAACGCCTTGGCCGTCGGCGGCCGCTTGGCGGTGATCAGCTTTCATTCCTTGGAGGACCGGATTGTCAAGCGGTTCTGCAAGGCCCGCAGTTCGCCGCCGCCGGTGCCGAGGCATGTGCCCATCCGCGTTGCTGAATCGCGGGTCGAGGCGCGCATCGTCACCGGTCCCGTGCGTCCAACGGCCGCCGAGGTGCGCCGTAACGGCCGCGCCCGAAGCGCCGTGCTGCGCGTGCTGGAGCGCATCGCGTGAAGTGGGGCGCCGCCGCTGTCGCGGCCATGCTGCTGGCTTGCGTGGTCGCCTCCGGGGTGCAGGTGGTGGCGCGGACCCACGAAGTCCGACAGCTTCACCAAGCCCTCGAAGCCTCCCGGCACCATCAGGACCGGCTGGCGGCGGAGCACAGCCGCCTGCTGCTCGAGCGGGGTGCCCGCTCCGCCTACTACAACGTTGAGCAGATGGCCGAGGCCAAATTGGGAATGCGCTTCCCGGATCGAGTCGAGCGGTTGCCCCAGTGAAGGCCTGGCGCCACCATGTCGTGCTCTGCCTGTTCTTCGCGGGTTGCGCGGCGCTTGCCGCCCGGGTGGTGTACCTGGCCTTGTTGGACAAGGACTTCCTGCAGGACCAGGGGGATGCCCGATCGGTGCGGGAAGTCGTCATCCCGTCCCGTCGGGGCGTCATCTACGACCGGCTCGACGAGCCTTTGGCGATCAGCACGCCGGTGGTGGCCGTCTGGAGCGACCCGAGCCAAAGAAAGCTGAGCCGCACCGACATCAACCGCCTGGCGCCCCTGCTGGGCCGGGATGCAGAGCGCATGGCGGACCATCTGGACCGCCATGCGAACAAGGCCTTCGTCTATCTGAAGCGGCGGCTTTCCTGGACCGCTGCCGAGCGCGTCCGCGCCTTGCGGATTGAGGGTCTGCATTTCAGCGAGGAGTACCGGCGCTACTATCTGGGTGCCGAGACCACCGCCCATGTGGTGGGTGTCACCAACATCGACGACCGTGGCCTTGAAGGCGTCGAACTGGCTTTTGACGACCTATTGAGCGGCGAGCGCGGGCGTAAGGTCGTGCTCAAGGACCGGCTCGGCGCGACCATCCGTGACCTGGAGTACATCGCCGCACCGCGGCTCGGCCAGGACATCGCGCTCAGCATCGATTTGCGCCTGCAGTACTTTGCCTACCGAGAGCTCAAGGATGCGGTGGCCGGGCACCGGGCCGCCTCGGGATCCATCGTCCTTCTCGATGCCCGCACCGGGGAGATCCTTGCCCTGGTGAACTCTCCCTCCTACAACCCGAACGAATCCCTTGAGCTGGGATTCGCCGGGATGCGCAACCGCGCCGTGACGGACGCCTACGAACCAGGCTCCACGATCAAGCCCTTTGCCGTGCTGGCAGCGCTGGAATCGGGGGAGTATCAGCCGGATACCGTGGTGAACACCGCGCCGGGCTATTGGGCGGTGCGCCGCAAGCTCATTGAGGATCCAGTCAACTATGGGGAACTGACGCTGGCCGGCATCGTGCGCAAGTCGAGCCAGGTCGGCATTGCCAAGGTGGCTCTGGCGCTGCCCGAACGGGCTGTGTTCGAGGTGCTGCAACGGGCTGGAGTCGGCGATTTCATCGGCAGCGGATTGCCCGGCGAGGCGATCGGCACGTTTGACGACTCGGGACTCCGCAGCCAGATCGTGCGCGCCACCCTCGCTTATGGCTATGGCTTGAGCGTTTCGCCGCTGCAGCTCGCCCAGGCCTATTTGCCCATCGCCAATGATGGCGTTAGCCTGCCGCTCAGCATCATCAAGCTCCGTCAGCCGCCCCAAGGCGAACGAGTTTTTGCGCCAACCCTGACCCGGCAACTGCTGTCGATGATGGAAGGGGTCACGGAACGGACCGGCACGGCACCCGGTGCCCAAGTGCCTGGCTACCGCGTGGCCGGCAAGAGCGGGACCGTCCGTGTCGTCGGCGACGGTGGATACACCGATCAGCGTCACGTGGCGTTGTTCGCCGGCGTGGTGCCGCTGACGGATCCGCGGATCGTCATGGTTGTGGTGATCAACCAGCCTGGTGGCCCGAAGATCAGCGGCGGCGCAGTCGCCGCGCCTGTTTTCGCCCGGGTCGCCGAGCGGGCGCTGCGCCTGCTTGGCGTTGCGCCCGATGCGCAGCAATTGATCGCCGCCGTCGATGGGGGGAGGGCATGAGATCTTTGAGCCTGCGCCAACTGATCGACGGGCCAACTACGCCGGCCATTGAAATCGCCGGGCTGTCCGAAGACTCCAGGCGGGTTCAGCCGGGCGAAGCCTTCATCGCCACACGGGGCGCGGCCTTCGATGGCCATGACTACGCGGCACAGGCGATTGGCCGGGGCGCGGCGTGCGTTCTTGCGGAACGGCCGCTGCCCGGCCTCAGTGCGCCGGTGGTTGAGGTTGAGAATCTGCGGGCGCGGCGCGGTGCGCTCGCCGACCGGTTCTACGCCGCGCCCAGTCGCGAGCTCACCTGCGCTGGCGTTACCGGAACCAACGGCAAGACGACCATCGCCCATCAGATGGCCGGCCTCGCCAATGCACTCGGCCTTGACGCCGGCTACATGGGCACCATCGGTTGGGGACGGCCAAGCCGGTTGGCGCGTTCGCGCCTGACCACGGAAAGCGCCGTCCTCACCCAAAAGCGTCTGGCTTGTCTTCGGCAGCGGGGCTGCACTTGGGCGGCGCTGGAAGTGAGTTCCCATGCCTTGGCCCAAGGGCGCGTCGATGCCGTCGCCTTCGATTACGCCGTTTTTTCCAATCTCACTCGGGACCATCTGGACTACCACGCTGACTTTGACGCCTATGGGGCGGCGAAACGGCGGCTGTTCGAATTTCCTTCGCTGCGCTGCGCGGTCGTCAACATCGACGACGAGTTCGGCCACGGGCTCGCCCGCGGGCTCGTCCGCAGCTTGGCACCGGTGGACGTGCTGACATACGGCCAAGGGCGCGCGGACATCTCCTGGGAAGGCGTCGAGCATCGAGCGGACGGTCTGCGAGCCCGGCTGTGCACACCTTGGGGCAGCGCCTGGGTCTCGGCGCCAGTGTGTGGCGACTTCGGCTTGGCCAACTTGGCCGCTGCCATCGGCGTGTTGGCCGCCGCTGAACAGCCGTTGGAGGCCGTCTGCGAGGCAGCGAGCGCCTTGCCCCCGGTGCCCGGACGCATGGAGTTTTTCCGCGTTGCCGGGCGTCCCACCGTGGTGGTCGATTACGCCCATACACCGGACGCGCTCGCCAAGGCGCTGGCCGCGGCCCGGCGCCATGCCGAAGGCGCCTTGCTATGCGTGGTCGGCTGTGGCGGCGACCGGGACGCCGGCAAGCGGCCGCTGATGGGCGGCGTCGCCGCGGCCCTAGCCGACCGGGTGTGGCTGACCAGCGACAACCCGCGCTCCGAAGATCCGGTGGCGATCATGCGCGACATGGCGGCCGGGATCGTGGATGCGTCGCCGGTGACCTTGGAAGCCGATCGCTTTGCGGCCATAGCGCAGGCCATCGCCGCTGCCGGCGCCGGGGATTTGGTCATCGTCGCCGGCAAGGGCCACGAGGACTACCAGGAGATTGAAGGCCGCCGACATCCGTTCAGCGACCGCGAAGCCGTGCGCCAAGCCATGGGCCTGCCGGAAGGGGATGCCTGATGCTGCTCTGGCTCACCGACTATCTGGCCCAATTCATCAGCGGCTTCACTGTCTTTCAGTATTTGACCTTCCGCACCGTGGTCAGCGTGGTGACGGCGCTGTCGCTGTCGCTGCTCATTGGCCCTTGGGTGATCGACCGCCTCAACCGCCACCAGATTGGCCAACCGGTGCGCGGCGACGGTCCGGAAAGCCACTTCAGCAAGGCCGGCACTCCGACCATGGGCGGCGCCTTGATCCTGATCGTCATTTTCTTCACCACCTTGATGTGGGGTGAGCTCGGCAACCGCTATGTGTGGACGGTGCTGCTGGTCACCTTGGCCTTTGGCGGCATTGGCTGGGTGGACGACTACCTCAAGATTCGACGCAAGAGCTCCGACGGCTTGGCAGCCCGGGCCAAATACGCTTGGCAGTCGCTGTTCGGGCTGGCGGCGGCGCTGTTTCTCTACTTGAGCGCGGAAATGCCGGCTGAGACCGACTTGATCGTGCCCTTCTTCAAAGCGGTCGCCATTCCCTTGGGGGCGGGCTATGTGGTGGTGGCCTACCTCGTCATCGTCGGCATGAGCAACGCCGTCAATCTTACCGATGGCCTCGACGGGCTGGCGATTCTGCCGACGGTGATGGTCGGGGCGGCCCTGGGGCTGATCGCCTACTTGGCCGGCCATGCGGAGTTCGCCAGCTACCTGCAGATTCCGCACATACCCCAAGCCGGCGAACTGGCGGTGTTCTGCGGCGCGTTGATTGGCGCCGGCCTCGGCTTCCTGTGGTTCAACGCCTACCCGGCCGACGTGATCATGGGCGATGTGGGCGCCTTGGCCTTGGGCGCGGCCTTGGCGGTGGTGGCCATCATCATCCGCCACGAGATCGTGCTGCTCGTCATGGGCGGGTTGTTCGTGATCGAGACCGCGTCAGTCATCATTCAGGTGGCCTCCTTTCGCCTCACCGGGCGGCGCATCTTCCGCATGGCGCCCATTCACCACCACTTTGAACTCAAGGGCTGGCCTGAGCCTCGTGTGATCGTGCGCTTTTGGATCCTGACGCTGGTGCTGGTGCTGGTCGGCCTTTCCACGTTGAAGCTGAGGTAGGCGTGACCCAGCGCACCTTAATCGTTGGCCTCGGCGTGACCGGCGTCTCCTGTGTCAAGCACTTGGCCGGACGCGACGAATTGACTGTCCTCGATACCCGGGAGCAGCCGCCGGGACTCGCTGAGGCCCGTGCCCAGCATCCTGACATCGACTATCGGCTCGGCGCTTGCGACATCGATTTCGCGCCCTTCGACCGGGTCGTCCTCAGCCCGGGTTTGAAGCTGCGAAGCGCCTTGGGAAGGCGCATTCGGGCTTCGGGCCTGCCGCTGTTGAGCGACATCGACCTGTTTTGCCGGGCGGTGGACGAACCCATCTACGCGATCACCGGCACCAACGGCAAGAGCACGGTGACAGCTTGGGTGGGGTACGCCTTGGCTCAGCTCAATCACCGCCCGGGCGTGGGCGGCAATCTCGGCGAGGCTGCGCTGGACATCATCGGCCCCGATCGGGACTGCTACGTGCTCGAGTTGTCCAGCTTCCAGTTGGAGCGCATGCAGACCTACCCGTACCGGGCCGCTACCGTCCTCAACGTCAGTGCGGATCATCTCGATCATCATGGGAGCTTGGCGGACTACGCCGCTGCCAAGCGCCGCATCTACCGTCAGGCGGAACGGCTAGTGGTCAATCGGGACGATCCCTTGAGTCGGCCGGACCAAGACACCGGCGGCTGCGCGGTCACCTTTGGCGCCGACGCGCCCAGCCTCGGCCAATGGGGGGTTCGCACTTTGCGCAGGAAGCGCTGGCTAGCCAAGGGTGGGGAAGCGGTGGTCGAAGCCCGCCGCCTGCCCCTCGCCGGTAGCCACAACGAATGCAATGCCCTGGCGGTGATGGCCTTGGTCAACGGCAGCGAAAACGGAGGCGGGCTGGCAGCCCTCGGCGACTCCCTCCTAGGCTATCGGGGCTTGGCCCACCGCTGCGAGGTGGTGAGGGTGGTCGATGGCGTGACCTACGTCAACGACTCCAAAGCGACCAATCCCGGTGCCACCTTGGCGGCGCTAAGCAGCTTCTCCGAAGGCCCGGGCCGCATCGTGCTCATCGCGGGTGGCGAGGGCAAGGGTGCTGATTTTGCGGCCTTGGGCCAAGCCATCGCCGCCCGCGCCCGCTGCCTGATCCCCATTGGTCAAGATGGGCCGGCGATCGCCAAGGCCGCAGGTCTTGGACGGCGGGGTGGCCGCCCACGCCGCCTGGCGGAGGCGGTGCGCCAAGCCGCCAAGTGCGCCCGGTCGGGGGACACCGTGCTGCTTTCGCCAGCCTGCGCGAGCTTCGATCACTTCAGCGACTTCCGGGCTCGAGGGGAGGCGTTTCGCGCCTTGGTCAGGGAGCTTGGTCCATGATTCGCCTCGATGCGCCGCTCATGGTCTCCTGGGGCCTGGTGCTTGGCTTTGGCCTGGTCATGGTGGCGTCGGCCTCGGTAGCTATGGAATTGCCCTTTCTGGCCCGTCACGGCATCTATTTGACGTTGGGACTGATGGGCTTTCTGCTCATGTTGTGCGTGCCCCTCAAGGTGTGGAGTCAAATCCATCAGATTGCCCTGCTTGGCGCATTGACGCTTTGCGCACTGGTGCTCATTCCTGGCTTTGCCGAGGAGATCAAGGGCGCCCGGCGGTGGATTGACTTCGGCAGCTTCACCCTCCAGCCCGCGGAGATCGCCAAGGCCGCCATGATCGTGTACTGGGCCGGCTTCCTGGCCCGCCATGACGAGGCATTGCGCGAATCACCCCGGCCGGCGCTTGTGCCGTTGGCTTACTTCGCGGCCTTGGTGGCGCTGCTGATTCTGCAACGGGACTTCGGCAACGTGGTGGTTCTGAGCGCGGTGCTCGGCGCCATGCTGTTCCTGGCTGGGCTGCGGCTGCGCTATTTCGGCCTGCTGGTGCTGGCTGGCGCCCTGGCGTTGGCGGGGTTGATCTGGATGGAACCCTACCGCGTGGAGCGGCTGGTCAGTTTCAGCGATCCCTGGGCGTCGGCATTCGACAGCGGCTATCAACTGACCCACTCACTGATCGCCTTCGGCCGGGGCGAAGTGTTTGGCTTAGGCCTTGGCGAGGGCATCCAGAAGCTCTGGTACCTGCCCGAGGCCCACCACGACTTCATATTTGCCGTGGTCGCGGAGGAACTCGGTTTGGTCGGTGGCTTGGCGCTCCTGGCGCTGCTGGGGCTGATCGTCGTGCGCATCCTGCGCACCGCCCGAATGGCCATCGGGTGCGGTGACAAATTCGCCGGCTATCTTTGCTACGGCGTGGCATTGCTGTTGGGTGTGCAGACGCTGATCAACGTTGGGGTGGCCACAGGCAGTTTGCCCACCAAGGGGCTGACCATGCCGTTCATCAGCTACGGCGGCAACAGCCTCATCGTGTGCGCAGCGCTGGTGGGCCTGGTCGGCCGGGCGCAGTTGGAGCGGGATTCGTGATGAGCGGCGGGAACGGCCAACCGGTTGCCGCTGCCGAAGTGCCGGGGATGGGACGGGTGCGGCGCGTCCACTTCGTCGGCATCGGTGGCGCCGGCATGTCCGGCATCGCCGAAGTGCTGAGCAATCTAGGCTATGCGGTTTCGGGCTCGGATCTGCGCCAATCGCCGGCGACCGAGCGGCTGGCTGCGCTCGGCGCAACTGTCTATCAAGGCCACGTCACCGAACAGGTGGCAGGCGCCGATGTCGTGGTGCGGTCGAGCGCCGTCGAGGAATCCAACCCGGAGATCGTCGGTGCCCACGAGCGGCGCATACCGGTAGTGGCGAGAGCCGAAATGCTTGGCGAACTGATGCGCTACCGGCACGGCATCGCCATCGCGGGAACCCACGGCAAGACCACCACCACCAGCCTGCTGACCGCCATCTACCAAGCGGCTGGGCTGGACCCGACGTTCGTCATTGGGGGACTGCTCGAAAGCGCCGGCGCCAATGCCCGTCTGGGAGCGAGCCGGGTCATCATCGTCGAAGCCGACGAGTCCGATGCCTCCTTTCTGCACTTGCAGCCGATGCTGGCGGTCGTCACCAACATCGACGAAGACCACATGGCGACTTACGGCCACGATTTTGAGCGCCTGTGCGCGACCTTCATCGAGTTCATCCACCGCCTACCCTTCTACGGCACGGTGGTCCTGTGCATCGATGACCGGGTGTTGCGCGGTCTGCTGCCCAAGGTGTCGCGGCCCATGTTCACCTACGGCTTTGCGCCAGATGCCGACTATCGCGTTAGCGGGCTGGTGGCGAATGGACGTCGTTGGCGCTTTCGGGCGCATCGTCCAGCGGGGCGGGCGCCCTTGGACATCAGCCTGGCGGCGCCGGGCGAGCATAATGTGCGCAACGCCTTGGCCGCCATTGCCGTGGCCACCCATGAGGGCGTTGCCGATGCAGCCATTTGCGAGGGCTTGGCCGGTTTCGCGGGCGTCGGCCGCCGCTTTCAGATATTTGATGACATCGAAGTCGGCGGTGCCCAAATCACCCTGGTCGATGACTACGGCCACCATCCCACGGAAATCCATGCGGTTCTGTGCACGGCTCGCAGGGTATGGCCGGGACGCCGTTTTGTGATGGCCTACCAGCCCCACCGTTTCAGCCGGACCCGGGATCAGTTTGATCAGTTCGTCCGAGTGCTTTCGGAAGTGGATCAATTGATTCTGCTTGATGTCTATGCGGCTGGCGAGTCGCCCATCGCCGGCGCCGATGGCCACGCCCTGTGCCAGGGCGTGCGCAGCCGCGGCGCCACGCCGCCGGTCTTTGCCGTCGACCCGAGCGAGGCCTTGGGATTGCTGTCACGCATCGTTCAAAACGGTGACGTCGTGCTGGTGCAGGGCGCGGGCAACGTCAGTGAAATATCCAATCGCCTGCGGGGTGGAGACGGTGGGTAGGCTGGGCGCGTGCCTTGCCCTGTTCGGGCTGGCTGCAGTGGCGGCGTGGATCTACCTGTCTTTGGATCGTCCGGTGCGCAACGTCGAAGTGATTGGCGCCTTGCTGCCCGCCGAAGCCCTGGATGTGGAACGGCGGCTGACCGAACTCAAGCCCCGGCGGCTGCTTTCAACCGACCTTAAGGCATTGCGCGAGCATCTTCTCGGGCTTTCCTGGCCGCAGTTGGTTCAGGTTCGGCGGGTCTGGCCGGATACCATCCATATCCGCATCACGCGAAAGCTGGTGGTGGCGAAATGGGGTGAGGAGGGCTATCTGACCGCCGGTGGCGAATTGGTCAGCAGCCTCGACCGGGCTGCTGGCGTGCCGCTGCTCGAATGCGCGGTGGCCAGCCCCCAAAAGGCACTCGAGACCTATCGATACTTGCAGGACATTGCTTCCGAAGACGGTCTTGAGATCAGGTCGTTGGCCCAGAACGCATTTGGCGAATGGCGGCTCGCGCTCAGCAACGGTGTGCGTGCCCACCTTGGCGCCGACATACAGCGCAACCGGATGCGCCGTTTCGTGCGCGTCCATCGCCATCTGGCCGAGGTGAACGCGAAGGCCGTTCGCTACCTCGACCTGCGCTACGCCAACGGCGCCGCGGTTCGGTTCGACGAGCCGCAAATGCTGGCTGAGAGATGACAATGAGGGTAGCGGGATGACAGCGGATAACGATGCCGGGCGCAAGATCGTCGGGCTGGACATCGGCACCAGCAAGGTGGCTGCCATTGTCGGCGAAGTGACGGCGGACAATGAGCTGGAAATCAAGGGCATCGGCACCCAGGCCTCCCGGGGATTGCGCAAGGGCGTGGTAGTGAACATCGAATCGACGGTGCAATCCATTCAGCGAGCCGTCGAGGAGGCGGAGCTGATGGCCGGCTGCAACATCGAGTCGGTGTACGCGGGCATTGCCGGCAACCACGTCAAGAGCACCAATTCCCACGGCGTCGTGGCGGTCCCCGATCGGGAGGTGCTCGCCCACGACGTGGAGCGCGTCATCGATGCCGCCGAGGCCATGGCCATACCGACCGACCAGAAGATGCTTCATGTTCTGCCGCAGGAGTACATCATCGACCACCAGGATGGCGTGACCGACCCCTTGGGCATGTCCGGGGTGCGCCTTGAAGCCAAGGTTCATTTGGTCAGTTGCGCCATCAACGCGCTGCAGAACATCGAGAAGTGCATCGAGCGGTGCGGCTTGAAGGTCAACAGCATCATTCTGGAGCAATTGGCGTCGAGCTATTCGGTGCTCTCGGACGACGAGCGACAGTTGGGCGCATGCCTCGTGGACATCGGTGGCGGCACTTCGGACATCGCCGTCTTCACCGGCGGCGCCATTCGCCACACGGCCGTTATCCCCATTGCCGGCGACCAAGTGACCAACGACATTGCCATGGCCCTGCGCACCCCCACGCCCAATGCTGAGGAAATCAAGATCCGCTACGGATGCGCACTGTCCCAGCTCGCCCGGGCGGATCAGATGATCGAGGTGCCGGGCGCTGGCGACCGCCCGCCTCGGGAACTGTCGAGACAGACCTTGGCGGAGGTGGTGGAGCCGCGCTACGACGAGCTGTTCGGCCTCATCCAAGCTGAACTGCGCCGAAGCGGCTTCGAGGAGCTTATCGCCGCCGGCGTTGTCCTCACGGGCGGCGCTTCAAAGATGGAGGGCGTGATTGAACTCGCCGAGGAGATCTTCCACATGCCGGTCAGCCTTGGAGCGCCGAAGGCGGTCTCGGGACTCAAGGACATCGTCCGCAATCCGATTCATGCCACGGGCGTCGGCCTGATGCTCTACGGCAAGCAGCAGCGCCACAACGCCATCGGCGCCAGCCAGGGCGGCGGTGGCCGAATGAGCCGGTTGAGGAAATGGTTCGCGGACAATTTCTAACTGGAAACAACGCAATCAGCCCAAACCAATAAGCGGAGCAGCCACCATGCCAACCACTGAAGACACCAAATCCCGTTCTCGAAAGGCCCCCCATCAGCAACCTTCAACTGGAGACAAGCCCATGTTTACACTCGAGGAATCCGAGCCGCAAAGCGCCGTCATCAAGGTCATCGGCGTGGGCGGCGGCGGCGGCAACGCCGTTCAGCACATGGTGAACAAAAGCCTGCCCGGCGTGGAGTTCGTCGCCATGAACACCGACCTGCAGGCGCTCAGGGCGCTGAACGTGCCGGTCAAGCTGGCCATTGGCACCTCGGTCACCAAGGGCCTCGGCGCAGGAGCCAACCCCGAGACCGGGCGGCAGGCGGCTTTGGAGGAGACGGCGCACATCGGCGAGGTGCTCGATGGCTCCAACATGGTGTTCATCGCTGCCGGCATGGGGGGGGGCACTGGCACGGGCGCCGCGCCGGTGGTGGCGAAACTGGCTCGGGAGAAGAACATTCTGACGGTGGCGGTGGTCACTCGGCCTTTTTCCTACGAGCGGCGCGATGCCCAGGCTGACGCTGGCCTCGACCAACTTGCCGAGTACGTTGATTCCCTGATCACGGTCTCCAACGACAAGCTGAAGGATGCCGATCCGAGCTTTACGCTCTTGAACGCCTTTGCCGCTGCCAACGACGTGCTCCTCGGCGCGGTGGAAGGCATCTCGGATCTGATTGTCAGCCAAGGTCTCATGAATGTCGATTTCGCCGACGTGCAGACCGTGATGGGCATCAAGGGCACCGCCATGATGGGCACCGGCCGCGCTTCCGGGGAGAATCGGGCGCGTCGCGCCGCGGAAGCCGCCATCGACTGCCCGTTGTTGGATGACATCGACATGCGCGATGCCCGGGGCGTCCTGCTGAACGTCACGGCGGGTGAGTCCTTCGATTTGGATGAGTTCCATGAAATCAGCGGCATGATTGACGAAATCGCCTCGGACACGGCCACCTTCATTCCCGGTCTGGTGATTGACGAGGCCATGGAGGATGAGGTCAAGGTCACCATCGTGGCCACTGGCTTGGCGGACCAAGTTCGTGGCACGGCGACGGGGCTGCGCACGGTGGCGATTAACGTGGGCGGCGACTACAGCGAATACGACCAGCCGCCTTCGCGGCGAGGCACCCCGAGTGAACGGCTTGGAGAAACTGCCCAGAGCCGCGTCGCCGAAACGGATCAGGAGTTCCTCGACCTGCCGACCTTTCTGCGGCGTCAAGCGGACTAACGAGACGATGCCTCAAGCTGACGCGTGGGCGGTCGCCGGGCGCAAAGGGTGACTTCTGCGGCAACCGCTCCCCGCGATCTAGGACGCTAGGTGACCAGCTTCAATGCCGGGCTGCGGGTGGTCTTGGGGGCTTCAGCGGGCGCTTGGGCGTCCTCATTGAACATCATGCCTTCGCCGGTTTCCTTGGCGAAGATGGCCAGCACGCTGGTTGTGGGTGCCGAAACCCGGAATGCTCTGCCTGCGAATCGTCCGTCGAAGGACAGGGTGTCATTGGCGATCGTGAGGTCGCGGACGGCAGTGGGGGAAACATTGAGCACGATGCGCCCGTCGGCGACGTGCTTCCTAGGCACCACCACCGCTTCGGAGGCGGCATCGATCAGCAAGTGGGGGGTGTGGCCGCTGTCCACCATCCAATCGTAGAGCGCCCGCAACAGATAGGGCTGCTTGCCTATTCGTCCATCTCCAGTTCGGCCTCGCTGAGGCTTTTGCGGAACGAGTCGCGCTCGAAGATCCTCTGCATGTAGTTTCTCAAGGGCCGGGACCGGCGGTCGCGCAGCACGATGCCCGCGGCCTTCAGACGCCAAAGGATCGGCGCCACGCAGCAGTCCACCAAGGTGAACTCCTCGTTCATGAAAAAGGGTTTTTGGCTGAAGATGGGCGCCGTGCCGCTCAGGCTCCCGCGCAAGTCGTTTTTGGCCTGCTGCCGGGAGGTCTCGGAGCCTCGGCCCGCAATCAGCGGATCCAGTTTGCTGCTCCATTCCCTCTCAATGCGGTGGATCCATAGCCGTGACAGCGCCCTTTGAACCGGATACACCGGCAGCAGCGGCGGATGGGGGAAGCGCTCATCAAGGTATTCCATGATGATGTTGGCGTCGTAGAGAATCAAATCCCGGTCGGTGAGCGTCGGCACGGTGCTGTAGGGATTGTGGGCCGTCAACTCCGCTGGCGGGTTTTCCGCATCGACCTCCACCAAGTCGACGATAACGCCCTTCTCCGCCAGCATCATGCGCACCCGGTGGGAGTATTGGTCCCGGGGATCGGAGTAGAGCAGCATCGACGATTGGCGGTCTCCCAAGTTCATCGATCCGCTCCTTGGCCAAGCAAACTGGCGCGTTTGTCGGCCTTAGTGAACATCCTTCCAATACTCCCGATTGAGCAAGTAGGTGAAAATGCCCAGAAAGGCCAGAAAGCCCAGCACGTAGATGCCCAAACGCTCGCGGGCTTGCCGCGTGGGCTCGCCGACGTAGTGCAGGAAGTTCACGAGGTCTTGGACGGCCTGATCGTACTGTTCGGCGGTCAGCAGGCCGCTGCCCGAGTCGATGGCCAGTTGATGGCAGTCTTCCGCGCCGGGTGGACAGGCATCCCGCGCGACGCCCTGCAGGTCGATCAGCGCATGGGGCATGCCGACGTTCTCGAACACCTTGTTGTTGACCCCGAAGGGCCTCGACTCGTCCAGGTAGAAGGTCTTGAGGTAGTTGTAGATCCACTCCGGGCCGCGCACTCGGGAGACCATGGTGAGATCCGGCGGCGGTGCGCCGAACCAAGCCTTGGCGCTCTCCGGATCCATGGCGGTGGTCATCAACTCGCCAATTTTCTGGCCGGTGAAGATGAGTTCGTCCACGGCCACATCGTGGGGAATGCCGAGATCGTCGGCGGTTCGCTCGTAGCGTTGAAACCGCAGCGAATGGCAGCCGAGGCAGTAGTTGGCGTACAGCTTGAAGCCCCGCTGCAGCGAGGGCGCATCCTCTAGGTTCGGGGACATGGGCTCCATGGGCCAATCGGTCTCGACAGCCCAAGCCGTGGCCGGGCAGGCGATCAAGGCCAGCAGCACCAGGCGGGCGATCATCGCATCGTCACCCGGTCCGGCGGCGGCTTGGTCTTCTCCACCCGCGTGTACCAGGGCATCAGCACGAAGTAGGCGAAATACAGCACGGTGCAGATCTGCGCCGCGGCCGTCGCCACCGGCGAGGGCGGCGTGATGCCCAGATAGCCGAGAATCAGGAAGCTCACCACGAACAGGCCCAGCATCCACTTGGAGGCCAAGGCCTTGGAGCGGATGGAGGCCACCGGACTGCGGTCGAGCCACGGCAGCAGCGCCGGAATGGCGATGGCGCCGAACATGACCACCAGCCCCCAGAATTTTGCGGGTACCCCAAACAGCGGATAGGTGGCGGCGCGGAGCATGGCGTAGAAGGGTGTGTAGTACCACACGGGCACGATGTGCTCCGGGGTCTTGAGCGGGTTGGCCATTTCGAAGTTGGGCTTCTCCAGGAAGTAGCCGCCCATCTCCGGGGCGTAGAACACCGCTGCGCAGAAAATGAACAGGAACACCACGGTGGCGTGCACGTCGTGGGTGACGGTGTAGGGCCAGAAGGGAATGCCGTCCAGGGGCTTGCCGGTGGCGTCCTTGTGCTTCTTGATATCCGCCCCGTCGGGTGCCGTGGAGCCAACGTGGTGCAGGGCCACGATATGGATGAACACCAGCCCCACCAAGGCCAGCGGCAGGGCCACCACGTGCAGCGCGAAGAAGCGGTTGAGAGTGATTTCCGACACCAGGAAGTCGCCCCGTATCCACTCCATGAGATCGGGGCCGATGTAGGGAATGGCGCCGAACAGCGAGACGATCACCTGCGCCGCCCAGTAGGACATGTTGCCCCAAGGCAGCAGGTAGCCGAAGAAGCCTTCCGCCATCAGGACCAGGTAAATGGCCATGCCGATCAGCCACAGCAGCTCCCTCGGCTTGCGGTAGGAGCCGTACATGAGGCCGCGGAACATGTGCAGGTAAACAATGAGGAAGAACGCCGAAGCGCCGGTGGAGTGCAGATAGCGCAGCAGCCAGCCGAACTCCACGTCGCGCATGATGTACTCGACCGAGGCGAATGCGCCGTCGCCGCTCGGCACGTAGCTCATGGTCAGCCAGATGCCGGTGAGCAGTTGGTTGACCAGGATCACCATGGCCAGCCAGCCCATCAGGTACCAGAAGTTGTGGTTCTTGGGCGCGTAGTATTTCGCCAGATGGTAGTTCCAGGTCTCCGTGGCCGGGAAACGGTCGTCAACCCAGTCGACCAACCCGCCCCACAGCCGGGGGATGGCGCGCTTAGCCTGCTGCGTCTGTTCCACTACGCGGTTTCCTCGTCCTCGCCGATCACCACCGTGTTTTCGGAGGCGAACCGATACGGCGGCACCTCCAGGTTGTCCGGGGCGGGCACCGCCTTGACCACCCGCCCGGCGAGATCGAAGCGGGAGCCGTGGCAGGGGCAGAAGAAGCCGCCTTGCCAGTTGGCGTCAAAGGATTCCGGCTGCACCATGCCGTAGAACTTGGGCGAGCAGCCGAGATGGGTGCAAAGGCCCAAATAGATGCCGATTTCAGGCCGTCGGGAGCGCCAAGGATTACGGGCGTAGTCGGGCTGCATTTCCGGATTGCCGGATTCCGGGTCCGCCAAGTTGGGATTGGCCTGCTGGAGACGCTCAAGGGCCTCGTCGCTGCGTCGCACCACAAACACCGGCTTGCCCCGCCAAGCTGGTATCGGGCCGAGCATCTCGCCGGGCCGCAGCTTGCCGATGTCCAGGGTGACCGGCGCACCGGCCGCCCGGGCCTTGGCGCTCGGCATCCAGGACTGCACAAAGGGGATGGCGGCGCCCACCGCGCCGACGCCGCCGACTGTTGCGGTCGCGGCGATCAGGAAGTAGCGGCGCTGGCGATTGGCCGGGCTCAGCGCTGCGGAAGGCGTCTCCCCACCGACCGCTGATTCGGTACTCAAGGCTCGATGGCTCCCTAACGCTTCGAGTATTGAGGCCGTTTGCGGGCCTTGCGCAACCCCACCTTCTTGCGCTCCACGGCCCGGGCGTCACGGGTCAGGAAGCCGGCTCGGCGCAGGGGGGTGCGCAGGGTTTCGTCGCGCGCCACCAAGGCTCTTGCGATGCCGTGGCGAATGGCGCCCGCTTGGCCGGAATTGCCGCCGCCCCGAACGCTGACCCGCACATCCACCTTGTCGCCCAGTTCCGCCACGTCGAGCGGCTGGCGGACGATCATGCGCGCGGTTTCGCGCCCAAAGTACTCGTCTAGGGGCTGGGCGTTGACGGTGATGTTGCCGGTGCCGCTGGATATGAACACACGCGCCGCCGCCGTCTTGCGCCGGCCCGTGCCGTAATCGGGTTGCCTTGCCGCTGTTGCCACTGTCCGTCCAATGCTCCTTAGGGTTTTAGGGTTTTGTTAGGTCAGATGTTGAGGGATTCGGGCTGCTGCGAGGCGGGGGGGTGGGTGGGGCCGGCATAGACGTTCAGTTTGCGGCACACCGCCCTGCCCAAGGGGTGCCTGGGCA
>JAQAJJ010000047.1 GCA_028278675.1 Candidatus Azophilus lithoversatilis | reverse complement strand
CCGCCGAAGGCGGCGCGTTGACTAGCCGCTGACCTTTTGCAACGATTTGACCGCGCAGGCCGATGGGGCGGGGCATGTTGAAGTGGCGGGTTGGCGACGTGAACATCACCCAGGTCGTGGAGTTGACCACGGCCTCGTTGGGATCGTATCTCCTGCCCCAGGCGACACCGGAGGAAATGGACCGGTTGCCTTGGATCAAGCCCTTTGTCGATGAACGGCGGCGGCTGGTGCTCAGCATTCACGCCTTGGTGGTTGAATCGGGCGGCGAAACCCTGGTGGTGGACACCTGCATCGGCAACGGCAAGCAACGGACCTATCCCGCTTGGAACCTGATGCAGCGTGGCTTCCTCGACGACTTTGCGGCAGCCGGCTTCGCCCTTGACCGGGTGGATAAGGTGATGTGCACCCACATGCACGTCGATCACGTCGGCTGGAACACACGCTTGGTCGATGGCCGCTGGGTGCCCACCTTTGAGAACGCCGACTACCTCTTTGCCGAGCAGGAGTGGAGCCACTGGTGCGTCGAGGAGCAGGAGTACGGGCCGGTCATCGAGGATTCAGTGCAACCCATCTTCGATGCCGGCAAGGCGGTGCTGGTGGCGCAGGACCACCGCGTCACCGACGAGATTTGGTTTGACCCCACACCCGGCCACACGCCTGGGCATGTGAGCGTTCACATCGCCTCCCGGGGCGAGGAGGCGGTGATTACCGGTGACATGATCCACCATCCCTGCCAAATCGCCCATCCACAGTGGTCGAGCGTCGCCGATACCGATCCCAACCAGAGCGCCGCCACCCGCAGCGAGTTCGTGCAGCGTTACGCAGACCGCCCGGTGCTGGTGATCGGCACCCACTTCGCCGCCCCCACCGCCGGCCGCATCGTGCGCGACGGGGAAGCTCACCGACTGGACTATTGAGCATCTCCACGCCTGTCGGACAAGAGGCTCCCAGCTGCTACTCTCAAGCAAATGGCAGTAGGAGACGAGCATGCCGCAGCCTTTTCGACAACGCAAAGCACTCCAATTGCTCATTCTTTCGGCACTCTTCGCGACGATGTCGTCCGTCGCATCCGCCGCAGGAAGCGAAGACAAACCCCAACATCGTTTTGATTCTCATGGACAACTTTGGTTGGGGCGAGATTGGCGCCTACGGTGGCGGTGAGATGCGCGGCGCTCCGACGCCAAGCATCGACAGCATTGCTCATGAAGGGCTGCGGTTGACCAACTACAACGTTGAAGCCGAGTGCGTGCCTTCGCGTGCTTCCATATGCGCGCCAAGCGCGGGGAGAAGCCAACGGAGCACGAAGTCCTTGATCGCGAGAAGCGGAAAACCATGGACCGGGAAATCACTGATCAATCCATCGACTTCATCAAGCGCAAGGCCGATGGCGGCAAGCCGTTTTTCGTGTTCCTGTCCTACACCCAGACCCACGAGCCGGTTGATCCGCATCCCGACCACCATGGCAAGACCGGCTACGGCAGCTTTGCCGACGTTCTCGCGCAAACCGACGACTATGTTGGTGAGGTGCTGCAAGCACTCGATGACCACAAACTGAAGAACAACACCATTGTCGTGTTCACGTCGGACAACGGCCGGGAGGGCATACCGCGGTCATTTGGCTTTACCGGGCCTTGGCGCGCCGGTATGTTCTCGCCGTATGAGGGCTCTCTGCGGGTGCCGTTCCTGATTCGGTGGCCAGGCAAGGTCCCGGCAGGCCGGGTGTCCAACGAGATGATGCACGCGGTGGATTTGCTGCCAACCATTGCCGCGATCATTGGTAGCGAGTTGCCGGATGATCGCGTCTATGACGGTGCCGATCAGGCCGCTTTCCTGACGGGAGAGAGCAGTCAGTCGGCTCGCGAGTCGGTGGTCATTTATCTTGGGAATGTGCTTTGCGGCGTCAAGTGGCGCAACTGGAAATTGCTGCTCCGGGAAATGGATGAGGATACTTACGCGATAAAGGAGATGGCGTACCCCTCTGTTTGCAACCTGATCGTTGACCCCAAGGAGGAAGTGCCGCAACTCAATTACCTGAACGACACCTGGGTCGATTTCCCGCTGTATCAAGTCCTGGAAGACCACGAGGCATCGATTGAGGAGGATTCCGGGGCGCCAGGCCCGTAGATGCGCCATGCAGGGTGGCCAAGACTGCTACACTGGTTCGCCGTTGGCCGACGATGGCAGGAACTGACAGGCGAGGCCTCCCGCACATGAAACGAACGCTATGCTTGCTCATCCTGTCGGCCACGCTGGCGCCGGCCGCGTTCGCCCACGACATCCCGCGTAGGCCGGACGGCAAGCCGGACCTGAACGGCGTTTGGCAAGTGATGAACACCGCCAACTACAATTTGCTGGCGCATTCCGCCAGCGCGGCGCTGGCGACCGTGGACGGCCCCTTTTGGCCCCTCCCCGCACCGGAGGTGGTTGGTCTTGGCGCGGTGGGGTCGGTGCCCGGCGGTGGCGGCGTGGTGGAAGGCGGCGAGATTCCCTACACCGAGGAAGCCCGTGCCGTGCAGCAGGAGAACCAAGCCAATTGGTTGGAGCGGGATCCCGAAATCAAGTGCTATCTTCCCGGTGTGCCGCGGGCCACCTACCTGCCCCATCCATTTCAGATATTCCACAGCGAAGGCGCCATCTTCTTTGCTTATGCCTTTGCCGGCGCGACGCGGAATATTTTTTTGGAGGATCCCGGCGAGGCGCCGACGGAGTCTTGGATGGGGCAGTCGTTCGGCTATTGGGAGGACGACACGCTGGTGGTGGAGGTGACCGGCCAGAATGACCGGACCTGGTTCGACCGCAGCGGCAACCACCACAGCGAGGCGCTCAAGGTGATCGAGCGCTACCGCTTCGACGGCCCCGACGTCCTGCTCTACGAAGCCCTCGTCGAAGACGCCAAGGTGTTCACGCGGCCCTGGAAGATCAGCATGCCGCTTTATCGGCGGGTGGGGCCGGACGCGCGGATTCATCAATTCAAGTGCGTGGAGTTCGTCGAGGAACTGATGTATGGGCACCTGCGCAAGGAACCGGTCCGCTGACGCCGGCTTGTTGATTGAATGGCGCGCTTGTCAGCGGTAAATTTCATTCAGCGGCAACATCGTCTCCATCCTCGATCAGCGAAGCGCTGGGCACAGGGGACTTGATCAGAGGCTCCCTAGCGCTATATTGCAATTGCTTTTTGAGGGAAGGACTTCATGGACCAATTCGATGGCCGCGAGTTTCGCGATACGTTGGGGCAGTTCGCCACCGGGGTGGTGATTGCCACCGGTTGCCTCGATGGAACGCCGGCTGGGTTTGCGGCGCAGTCCTTCGCCTCGTTGTCGTTGGATCCGCCCTTGGTGGCGCTGTGCCCGTCCAAGACCAGCGTCAGTTGGCCGAAGCTTCGCGAGAGCGGGCATTTCTGCATCAACATCCTGAGTGACGGCCAACAGGACATCAGCGACCTCTTTGCCCAAACTGGCGTCGACAAGTTCACGGACCTCGCCTGGCGGCCGGGGCAGACCGGCTCGCCGGTGCTGGCGGGCGTTCTCGCCTACATCGACTGCGAGCTGGCCGATGAGCTCGACGCCGGCGACCACACCATTGCCATTGGTCGGGTGCAGGACTTAGGCATATTGGAGGAACGAGGCTCACCGCTGCTGTATTGGCGCGGCGCATACGGAACCTTTGGGAGCATTTGAATCACGGCAACGTCGCAATCTGAGTTCCGTTTCATCAGGATGCTTGTGCTTTGGATGAGACCATGAAAAAGGCGCTTATCGGTTTCCTGACTGGCGGGATGCTCGGCGTGGTGGCTGGTGCCGGCGGCATGCTGCTCGCGTTTCCTTTCCTGTTTCCGCCGGCCGAGGTCAACGAAACCGTGGCGGCGATTGCCGGTCGTGAAGTGGCGGCGTTGGTGGAGACGCGGTTTCGGGAAGGTGTTGCCGGGCAGGATGCCGCCCACTGGGGACGCGGCGGCGTGCGCACCTACCGCGGCGTCGACGGCAACGTGCTGATCGAATTGCAGCCAGACTTCGAAGTTGGCCCCGGCCCGAACTTCTGGGGCTATCTCAACACCCGCGCCGGAGTGGACGACGAAGCCGGCTTTCAGGCCGACGAAGGACGCCGCCGCATCGCCAAGCTGAAGAGTTTCAGGGGCTCCCAAGTCTATAGCGCCGAAGCGGGGATTTTCGCCGATGCCGGTGCCGTGACCATCTGGTGCGAGAGCTTCGGCCAATACATCGCCTCAGCGGATCTCTAGCCCGGACTATTCACGAACGTCGGTTGGGTGGTCAGTCGCTCGATCGACGCAAGCCCTGCTGTGGCGGCGTTTGAGGCAGCCATTGCATCGTGTCGGCCCTCCGAGGGAGGCACCGCTCGGACGGAGGCGGTCCGTATGCCTCAAGGCACTGCAGCAGGGGTTCTGGCGCAACACGGGCTGTATGGCTGGATGAGCTGGCACGGCAATCCGTATGACCGGGCGCAGGCAGGCAGAGAATCCGATCAAGACGCTCAAGGTTGAAGCGATCTATCTTGATGGCATACGACAGGTTCGAGGAAGTTTGCGAGGGCTTCCCGAGGTTGATCGATACCGACAACACTCGCAGATTACGCCCTGCGTGAGGCTGTCCGAGCCCGACGTACTATCAGGATCAACCCAATAGCCCTCCAAGGGCCCGGCTGACCGAAGGGTCGGCGACTGGAGCCCTTCCGTTCGAGGCTTGTTGCCGATTCGCTCGAAAATCACCATGCCTTGTTTTTGGGTGCTGGCATAGATGTGCCTGCCGTCCGGGCTGAAAGCAACCCCGTAGGTTGTGCCGAAGTCCCGGAGCGGGCTGTTGTAACGATCAGCTTGGCTTGGCGACACATAGTCGGTTCCAACAAGTTGGCCATCTTCCAACATGGCCACAAGAGCTGAACCGTGACACAGCACGTCAATGCCGGGGGATCCAAACCGCGTATTGGCGGACTCGCAATAGGGGTCCCGCCAAGGCCAGCCGCTAGGCCAGAATTTTCGCAAACTGGCGACTTCCTGCGGTTGGGAAGGGTTTTGGCGAAGATCGAAGAGATGAGTCAGATATCCCCAAGCCGTAACCACGAACAAATAATGATCATCTCCGGTGATGGCGAGCAGATTTCGTCGCCCCCACGGGAATGTCGTTTCCACCGCTGTTGCGACCTTCGTGAGTTCGCCGGTTTCGGCATCCCGCTCTAAAACGATCAGATCTCTTCCGGTAGTGGCGTACACTCGGGTATCATCGTTCGAGATGAGCGCTTGGTAGATCTCTGCGCGAAGGTGATCTGTTTGGATGCGCCGCAACACATCCGCTGTTTCGAAGGCGAACACGTCTATTCCACCGTGGGTAGGCAAGTAGAGGAAAGACCCATCAGAACTCATGAAAGAACCCCGATCTGGGCAATCGATTGAGCTGTCGGAAGATACCTCCACGGAGCCATCGTCCTCGAGCGCTTGGGATACGTCGTTCCAAACGAATCTTCGGTATTCGGAATCACAGGCGCGGCCAATATAGAGTCGGGACCGGGCGGCGTCCCATATCAGTGGTTTCGATAGCGTCGGATCCTCAAGCTGCTGCCTCAACGTCACCCTTCCGGTATCGACATCCCGCTCAAACACCTGAAGTCCAAGGCTGGAGGCCGCGTAGAGCCGCGCTCCCTCTCGGTCGAATACCAGATTCGAGTCTCGAATTTCCACCGGTTTGCCTTCCGCATCTTGACTGCCCTCGGTGAGATTGCCGATGTACCGCAGCCAATTGGGTGCCTCGGTTGCCTCCCACCGAAGGGTAAATTCGCGGCTGGCGCGATTGTCTGCGGAGCCCAACCGAATGGCGTAAGCCTCGCCCGCTTCCGCATGGAACATGACCTCCGCATAATCGGTTCTCTCAGACAGCGGATGGTCACTCGAACGAACCAGGTTGAGTGAACCGACGTTGTCGGTGTTGTCATGATAGACGGCAAGCGCGAAAGCATCGTCATCAACGGAAAATCGATACCAGCCGGAGGCCGAAGGCTCAAATTTCCACCAAAGAGACGAATGGCCCAGTGAACCTGTGCGTTCGCCGTTCTCGTCGGTGGCGAATTCATTGGAGCCCGTCACCGAACCTGCCGCACCTGACAATGGCTCTGCCCCATTCAAACTGTCATTGGCTGGCGTAGGTCCCCACACGAGGTCGCCAAATCGACTGGAAACTTGATACAACCGGGAATCATTGATGGCCATTCCCAATGCAATCGAATATTCCTTGTCGGCCACCGCATCGGCAGCGAACTCGACGGCCGTGATATTCGGCCCAGTGCGGCCGACGAGCTGCAAACTGGCTAGTTCGCCGCCCGAGAACATGGCCATCTGCATTGCAGAGTCAGAGGCTTCATCCAAGCGCCATGTGTACCGGCCGTCAGCGGGCGCCGTCCACCGCCACCATGTGGTTCTTACACCTGTTTGCATCGGTTCATCCGGCTCCACGCTTGATACGTAGTCAATGCGGGCCCTATAAGAAGATGACTGATCGTTGCCGATGTTTCCGGCGTCCGCGAAATCGTCCTGATTCCCGGGATTGTGTGACTCCTCCCAAGACAAGTCGAAGGAACGCCCGGTTCGATAGGCATCTGGGGCCGCTACGGCGATGCGGTACAGCACGCCGCGGCGGGCGGTGAAATAGACCGACGAACTAGGTGCGCCTGACACCAACCGCAGGTCGGGGATGCGGTTGCCGACGAAGACCAGAAGGCGCAAGGCGTTCGTGCTTTCCTTGAACCGGAAATGGCCATCGTTGGGGGCTCTCCAGGTGAACCAGGTGGTTGCCGCCAAGTCGCCGAAGGCCTCCTGCCTCTCCAAGGTCGCGCCGAGATTGCTGCCAGCGATGCTGCCTGCGGCGCCCTCTAACCTAGTAGGCGTTCGGAAATCGTCGTTTTCGGGTCGAGGCCCGGCGGACCATTGGAGCGTCAGGGGTGCGGTTATCCCCCGGTTGCTGATGCGGAAACGATAGGTTCTGCCCTGTTCGGCAAAAAGCACTTGGCCCCACGAGCCGGAGGCAATGCGCTCTGCGCTTGCAAGGTGCGATCCCTTGAATACGTCAAAGCGCACTTCGCCAACGTGCGTCGCGCTACCCACATCGTCCTGACTGAGGCTGAATCGATAGGCTCCAGTTGACGGTGCCTGCCAGGAAAACCAAATTGAGCCAGAAGGCCGCTCGCTTCCGTTGGTAAAAGACGGCTCCCCGACTTCGGTCGTTGCCAGCAGCAGATCCAATGCGTATGAACCGGTGTCGCCTTCGATGGCCGCGGGGTTGGCGAAATTATCATTTGCGGGGGGTGCGGCATCGGGTAGCGTGTCCGGTTCATTCGCCGCCTCTTGGTTGCCATATCGAGGCACGACGTCCACCACGACGGAATCCGATATCGCGTTCCAGGCACTTGCCGTAAAGTAAAGGCGCAAAGGCTCTTTGCCGTAATAGTCTACTGGCACTTTGACTGTCTGGACTTCCCCCACAGCGACTTCGCCAAGGGCAATATATGTCCAGCTGCGGTTCTCCAAATCATGTAACAAGCCGTCCTCGCGGCCCGCCTCGACTGCCGCCTGATTAATCAAACCCTCTCCACAAGCCGATGCACTCCCTGAGCTGCGGCAATCGAAATGAAGCCGCGTCCCCGCGGCCACATACGCATCGGCCGTGATGTTGAGCGTCAGTTCACTGCCGTTGCCGCCTTGAATGGCTTCCTGGTCCGCTTCGATGCGCAGCGATGGCGTGGATGCCCCTCTTATGACCGTCCACGCCAAAGCCGCGCGAGGCGGCTTGGCGTAGACTCGGTTGGCCGCCACTTTGACGCGGTAAACGCCCGGTTGCGGGTGATGGACCACAATCCATTCCACGTTGTCGGTCCGCGAGGTGGATGAATGCTCGCCGCAGGCGATCGCCCCGCAGTCCGCATCGAAGTCCAGCCAAAGATCGAGGTCGTTCAGCACCGGGCCGGCGATGGCGTCCGTCGGCGCCTCGTCCCAGGTCATCACTAGGTCCAAGCGGCTGGCGCCTTCAGGGACGTTGATGTTACGGTAGGCGTACTCGCCGTCTGTCAAATGAGTTATGCTGGCGCCGTTTCGCCAACCATCGCGCCGGTTGCGATTGAGTGCGCTGGTGCGGGCGGAGGCCTTGCCCATCCCGTATAGAGCCTGAATGCTACCCGGGCCGTCGCTGTTGTTCACCGGGAAAGCAACGGGATCTTCCAGCCAGGCATCCGGTTTGATGGCGCTCGCCATCAGCCGCGCTCGGACCATTTCCGGCCGTTCCCTGTAACTGGGAACGGCGTCCATCAGCAAGGCGGCGACCCCCGCCACTGCCGGCGAAGCCATGCTCGTGCCGCTCAAAGTTCTGTATCTACTTATGCTCCCGCCGCCTCGAGCGGAGGTAAGGCTTACACCTGTTCCAACCACCTGGGGCAACAGTCGCCCGTCGGCGGTGGGACCATGGCTGCTGAAGGATGCGAGTTCACCGCTGTCCCAGGCAGCGCCTACGGAGAGGGAATTCTTGGCTGCGCCGTAATTCGAGAAACCGCTGATTGAACTATTCGAATTGGCAACAACGTACAGTTGACGATGGCTCCAGACCGTGGCATCGAGTTTCCGGGAACCGACGTCCCTGCCTTCGAACACCCGAGCCGTACTAGCCAGGCTCATATTGACTATTAGGGGCTTGACTGCAGCATCCGACCAGCCCGCCTCGGGGCAGGACGACGCTTGGGCGAGAAAATCCATGCCGCGACCGATGCCGTCGATATTCCCCCCTCCGTACCGACTCAGCACCTTGGCGAAACGAATGTGCGAGACGGCTGGCGCCATGCCGGCACGGGAGGACTCGACAAACCCGTTGCCGACGATGGTGCCCGTCACATGGGTGCCGTGTCCGTGTTCGTCGGTCCAAAGGTCCAGTTCTTCAGCGGACGGTTGCGACGACACGAAATTGACGCCGCAGATGCTCGATCGATGATTGGATATATCTAGATGGTTGATGTTCAGACCCGTGTCCATGACGGCGATGGGTACGGATGCCCCCCCGATGCCTGAGAAAAGTCCAGGCGAGCCATCGTAAGTGCGCAGCGCGTCAGCGCCCATTGCGGGCACGGCTGAATTGTGCGTGGCTTCGACGATGCCAATGGGCTCCACGCCCAGCACGAAGTCGGCATTGGTGACGGCGTCGAGCGCACCGTAAGCCAATACAGCAGTGTAAACACGGATGCTGGCGTCGAACCCGGCAACCACGACGCCCAGGCTTTCCAGTTGTCTTCGCCACCGCCCGTCCGGATCGTCCGTCATCAGTGTGATGAACACCGGGGCCTGGTCGGAAAGTCCCGCCTGCAGCGCTTCTGCGGCGAAGGATTCCGGAACCTTCACTTCCTTGGGCACGGTCCCAATACCGTGCACACCCGGTGCCGCCATGATCGCCGCCAGTCGCGCCGGGTCTGCGGGCAGCTTGGCCCGAATCAGGTTGCCCGCAGCGCCAAGGACTTCCACGCCTTGCGCGGCGAGGGACGGCTTGATTTCCGCCAAACGAACATCGGGGTGATGTTCCAGCCAACCGAAGGACCAGTCGCGTCCGGCGGCGGCGGCGGCGGCGGCGATGTCGGCGGTGGCATTGGGGTCATGCAGCCACTCGCGCCCGGGCTGCACCAAGTGCTGAGACCCTTGTTCCGCCGTTTTCATTCGCCCCTTGGCCATCTCACCATCAGTGGTCGCAAAGGAGTAGCCTTCCGGCGCTTGCAGCGGGCCCTCTTCGTAACTTGGTTCAGCGGTGGCGGAGTCCAAGCGGGGTGCCGGGATGATCTTGGGTTTGAACCCATCGTGCGGTTCGCGACTCTCCGCGATGATCCGTGCAACGGCCGCGTCGCGCAGCATGCGCTTGGCGGCCTCCCGGTCGAGTTCGGCGGGTTCGGAACCGCTCGGCCAGAGCAGATGCGCGGCCAGACCGCCCAGCAAGGCAATGCCCATCACGCCGAGAATCGTGGAAAGGACGGGTCGCGCCTTGATGCTAAGCAGCCACTTCATGGTGTAGTTTGCTCTCCAAAACCCCTATTCTCGTTTATGAAGAGCCGGCAGTTGGCGATGGCGGGAGTCGATTGGCCCATAGTAGCCTCACAAAAATACGAGTGTCAAAAGTTGTGTGTTGAGGTTCGTGCGCAGGGTTGTTGTAGGTTTGCATCGCTCGCCACAAACGCAAGGCGGTGCCGATCAAGCGCCGACGAAGTTGCCGGGTCGCCGTTCCGAAACCGCGCGGATGCCCTCGTCGGCGTCCTGGGTGGCCCTGAGCCACTGCTGCTCGGCCAGCTCATGCTCAGTGGCTTCGGCCACTGCCTCGGCCAGCCCGGCGCGCATCGTGGCCCGCACGGAAACGATCGCCAAGGGTGCGTTTTCAGCGATTTCCTGGGCTAGTTGGTTGGCTCTGGCGCGCAGGTTCTCCGGTTCGACGAGAATGTCCACCAAGCCGATCTCAAGGGCTTGTTCACCATTCAGCCGCCGTCCGGTGTAGAGCATGAGGTTGGCGGCCTGCTGGCCGACCAGGCGCGGCAGGGTGACGGAGATGCCGAAGCCTTGGTGGATGCCCAGCTTGACGAAGTTGGCGCCGAATCGCGCCCGGGGTGAAGCGACTCGAAAGTCCGGCACCAAGGACAGGCCGAGGCCGCCGCCGATGGCTGCGCCTTGGATGGCGCCAATGATGGGTTTTTTGTTGCCGTACAGGCGAGCGGCTTCCCGGTACAGCTTGCCGGTGGTGTTTTTGAAGCCCTCCTCGGTAAAATCAGAGCTGCCGCCGCCCCTGGGTTGGCCGCTGCCGAAGTTAGCCCCGGCGCAGAACGACTTCCCCTGGGCGGCCAACACGATGGCCCGGCACTCGGGATCCTCATCCAGGCTGTCGAAGGCGTCGGCGATCTGTCCAATCAGGCTGTGGTCGAAGAAGTTGTGCGGCGGGCGCCGGATTTCGATGGTGGCCACATGGCCGCTCTGCGTCACCGAAATGTCAGCGTAACGGCGTTCGTCACTCATCAGGCGTTCCTCTTCAAGCAAAGGGTGCATGTTAGCCTATCGGGCGAGGCAGCACCCAACCGTGTCCACACCAACATCCACGCCGAGGCCCAAGGGCCAACCGCCGCCTGGCGTCTGGGCGTTGGCGTTTCCGTCCATTCTCGGCAATCTGGCGTTCAGTGCGGTCGCCTTGGTGCAAACCAAGTTCGTTGGCGCGCTCGGTGCGGAGGCCTTGGCAGCCGTCGGCGCTGGCCAGCGGGTGTTCTTCGCCATGCAGGCGATCCTGATTGCGGTCAGCGCCGGCACCACCGCGCTCGTCGCCCGGGCCTGGGGAGCCGGAGACTACAAGGAGGCCAGCCGCGTCACCATGGCGTCGCTGGCGTTGGCAGGGCTGTTCGCCTTGGTGGTCATGGTGATCGGAGTCACTGCGGCGCGGCCCGTTGCCAGCCTTTTCGGCCTGGATCCGGTGACCCTGGACTTGGCCGCATCCAACATCCGCATGTTCAGTTGGTTCAACCTCGCCTTTGCCGTCAACTTCATCTTGAGCGCGGCGCTGCGCGCCTCCGGTGATGCCTGGTCGCCGCTGTGGATCGGGGTTGGCGTCAACCTGCTCAATCTGCCCCTGCTCTACGTGCTGATCTTCGGCCACTACGGCTTTCCGGCCTTGGGGGTGGCGGGGGTCGCTGCGGCGGCTGGAATATCGTTCAGCGTTGGCGGCGCGGTGCTGCTGATCCTGTGGCTGAACCAGAAGTTTCGCGTTCGCCACGTTGGCGGTGGCTGGTGGCGGCGCGCCCGGCTGCGCCGCCTGCTCGACATTGGCTATCCCGCGGCGGCCGAGCAAGTGGTGTTCCAAGTGGGCTTTTTCATTTTTCTCATGCTGATCGGCAATTTCTACGGCACCGAGGCCTTCGCCGCCTACAACGTGGGGGGCAACCTGCTGATGGTCTGCATTACGGTCGGGTTCGGCTTCTCCATCGCGGGCTCCACCTTGGTCGGCCAACATCTCGGTGCCGGCGACTATCCAGGCGCGGTGCGCAGCGGCTGGCGGGCCTGCGCCCTGGCCACCCTGACCATGGGCGGCTTGGGCCTTTTGGTGGCGCTTTTTGCTGGGGAGTTGGCTGCCTACTTCATTGGCGATGAGCCATTGACTGTGCGCTACACCGTCATCCTGATCTATGTGCTGGGCGGCATGATGCCGTTGCTGGCGGTGGAGTTCGCGCTGGGTGGCGCCCTGCGCGGCGCCGGCGACACGCGCTTTCCACTGATCACCACCTTTTTGGGCTTGGTTGGCGTGCGTTGCGGTTTGGCCGCCGCATTCACCTACCTGGAGCTTTCGGTGGTTTGGGTGTATTCAGCCATGGTGGGCGACTACCTGCTCAAGACCGTCATGTTGATCGTGCGCTTTCGCCGCGGCCGATGGCGCACGGCAGTGTCCATGGAGGATGTTCAACGTGCCTGAGATGCCGGATCTGACCGTTTACTTGGAGCACCTTGAAGCCCGGTTGGTCGGCTCCACCTTGGAGGGGGTGCGCCTGAAAAGCCCTTTCGTGCTGCGTTCGGTGTCGCCCGGGGTGGATGAAGTGCGTGGTCGCCGGGTGCAGGGCATCGGCCGCTTGGCCAAGCAGATCGTGCTTGAGTTCGAGGGCGACTGCTTCATGGTCATTCACCTGATGATCTCGGGGCGCTTGCAGTGGCGCGTTGAAGGCGTGCGCAAACCGGGACGCAACGTGCTCGCCGTGTTCGACTTTTCGACCGGCACGCTGGTCTTTACGGAGGCGAGCAAGAAGAAGCGCGCCGTCCTGCGCTTCGTTCGGGGGCGGGAGGCGCTGGCGGCCTTGGACCCGGGCGGGCTCGAGGTGCTTCAAGTTGATTTGGAGGCGTTTGCCGACCGTCTGCGCAACGCCAACCACACCCTGAAGCGGGCACTGACCGACCAGCGGGTGCTGGCGGGCATCGGCAACGCCTATTCCGATGAGATCCTGCTCGCTGCTGGCCTGTCGCCGTTCAAGCGGGCGGGTGCTCTAAGCGATGAAGAGGCCGAGCGGCTCTTCCAAGCCTGCCGATCGGTCTTGACGGAATGGACCGAACGCCTGCGGCGAGAGGCGGGCGATAAGTTTCCGGCCAAGGTCACCGCCTTCCACCGGGCGATGGCCGTTCATGGCAAGTACCGCGAGCCCTGTCCACGCTGCGGCTCTCCCGTGCAGCGCATCGTCTATGCGGAAAACGAGGCCAACTACTGCGCCCACTGCCAGACCGAGGGCCGGTTGCTGGCCGACCGCTCCCTGTCGCGCCTCTTGAAGGACAACTGGCCCAAACGGCTGGAGGATCTGGAATAGAGCCGGTGCCATTCACAAGCGGACCGGAGGTCCGCTTTCGCATTAGCGAAACTCCAACGGACCGCGGGTCCGCCGGAGCTCGGTGGAGGAGACGTCGGCGCGGAACTCGTCCTCGGGAACTTCCGTGCAAGCGCTGCGCAGGGCTTCCGGCAGTGGGGCGTGGCTCAAGTCTTGGAATGTGCCGCCCACGAGGCGGCCAAAGACCAAAAAGGACGCGCCCGCTTTGAGCATGGTGGCTACCGCTGCATCGCGCTGCGCTGCGCTGCCGTAGTAACGCGGATCGGCGATGCGCAGCAGGGTGTCAATGCCTACGGCGAAAGTGGCGCCGGGAAATTCAGCCGCCTTGTCGCGGAACGTAGGCAGCCGCGTCAGCCGCAGGGGGCGGCGGAATTGGCTGAGGCGCTTTTCAATCTCGAAGTAGTCCAGCAACGGCTTGTCGGGGTTCTCCACTGAGAGCTCGAAGACGCCCGCTTGCCCAAGCCGGGATTCAGCGACGGCCATCATTCGCTCATGGCCGTCATGCAGCGGGTTGAACGAGCCGGGCAGGATGAGCGCTGCAGCCCCGCCTGCCGACGTCGAGCGGCGCTCGCCGGCGATCAGGGCCTGCCATTCGCCCGGGGCGGCCACTTGGTCGAGCGGCGCCTCGGGGAAACTGGCCAGACCGAGGGCGCCCAGCAAGGTTTGCCAAGCGCGATCCACCAAGGCCGCCTCCTGGGCGGCGCGCTCGCCGCGCAGTGCAATCTGCGTCTGGTTGGTGTCGCCTAGGGTCTGCACCGCAAGATGGGCGCGGCAGGCGCCCCGTCTCGGCCGGTCGGTGGCGAGGCTGGCGGTGACGCCGAAGCCGAAGGCGGGTCGAGCGCCGAAGTGCAGGGCGCGTTGGAAGGCGGCCATGGCCAGGGCGCGAGCGGTGGGTGCGCTGCAGGCTTGGTCCGGGCGGCCGCCGAGCAGGGCCTCCAAGCTGCCTTCGGCGTAGGGAATCCGGGCTTCGATGAGGGTTCGGGAGGCGCCGGCTTCGGCGAGCAGCTCGCTGAGCATGCCGGCACCGCCGCCGGTCAGGTGCAAGACCCCCTGCCACGGGCTGTCGTGCAGCAGCCGGGCCCGTTCGCTCACCGCTTAACGAACCAGAAAGGTCCGGGTGATGGCCAGGAACTCATCGAGCTGGTCATGGTGGACCCAATGCCCGGCGTTGGCGATGCTGGCCACCTCGGCGTTTTGGAAGTGCTCCGCCCGGCCGTCCTTGGCGGGGTTGGAGGCCCAGCTTTCCTGGCCGTGGAACAGCAGCGTTGGGCAACTGATGCGGCTGTGCAGTTGCTTCTGCTCATCAAAGGGCAAACCGACCGGCGGAAAGGCGCGCACGTAGTTGTCGAACTTCCAGCTATAGGTGCCGTCCTCGTTTTGATTGCTGCCGTGGATGGTCAGGTGGCGGGCTTGGTCCTCGGTGAGGTGCGGGTTCTCGGTCTGCATCCGCTCGTAGGCCTCCTCCAGCGACTTGTAGCGGCGCGGAATGCGTCCGGCGATGCCGCGCAGGTCGCCGATCCAGGCGGTGAGACGCCTGGCGGCGGGCTGATTGATGCGCTCCTCCAAGATGCTCGGCGGTGGCCCCATGCCTTCAATCGACACCAGGCGAGTGACCGTTTCCGGGTAGAGGCCAGCGTAGAGCAGCGAAATGGTGCCGCCCAAGGAGTGGCCGACGATGGTAACCGGCGTGTGCTGGCGTTGGTGCAGGAGCTGGGCGATGTCGTAAACGTAGTCCACTTGGTCGTAGCTGCCGCCGAGCAACCATTGGGAATCCCCGTGGCCACGCAGGTCCGGGGCGATGATGTGGTAGTCGTCGCGGAAGGCCTGGGCCACCCAGTCCCAGTTTCGGCAATGGTCGCGGCCGCCATGCACCAGCAGCATGGGTGGCGCCCCCTCGTTGCCCCAATCGACGTAGTGCAGCCGCAGCCGTTGCGAGAAGTAGATGTGCGATGTGGGTCCTTCCATGGGTCGTTGCAATTGTCCTTTTTCGTTATAGCTGTATTTGGAATGGGCTCTCTATGGCGCCGCAGCCCGCAGCCGACGCTGTTCGTAGCTGATCAACTCACGGCGAATCAATGGGGCCATCAGGTACATGCCCAGCAAGTTGGGAATGGCTACCACGAACACCAAGGCGTCCGACAGATCAACCAAGGCGCCCAGTTGAATGCTGCTGCCAAGCACCACGAAAGTCAAAAAGAACAGCTTGAAGCTCAATTCGGCGCCGCGCCGTTCGCCGACCAGATAGGTGAACGCCTTCAGTCCATAGTAGGACCAGGCCAGCATGGTGGAGTAGGCAAACAGGATGGCGGCGATGGACAGCGGAATCGGCGACCAGGACAGGGTGCTCGCGAAGGCCCGGGTGGTGAGCTCGATGCCGCTGACGCCGCTGCCGGCCAGCGCCGGATCGTACACGGTGGTGATGATCACCAGCGCCGTCAGGGTGCAGATCACCACCGTGTCGATGAAGGGTTCCAGCAAGGCGACGAATCCCTCGCTTACGGGCGCGGCGGTGCGCGCCGCGGCGTGGGCGATGGCCGCCGAACCTAGGCCCGCCTCGTTTGAGAACACCGCCCGGCGGAAGCCGAGGATCATTACTCCCAATGCGCCGCCGGCGACGCCGTGGGGGGAGAAGGCGCCGTTCCAGATGGCGGCGATGGCGCCTGGCAGCGCCTCGGCGTTCAGCGCGATGATGGTGAGCGCGCTCAACACGTAGAGGATCGCCATGGCGGGCACCAGCTTGGCGGTGGTGTTGGCGATGGAGCGAATGCCGCCGATGATGACCAGCCCGACGCCGGCGGCCAGCAGCAAGCCCACCAGCCAGGCCCGGTCGGCGAAGATGCTGTTGGCGCCGCCGGTGACGTCGATGAGGATGGCGGTGGCCTGGTTGGACTGGAACATGTTGCCGATGCCGAGGCAGCCGATGACCATGGCGGCGGCGTAGAACAGGCCCAGGGCGCGGCCAACCTTGGGCCAGTTGCGCGCGGCGAGGCCGCGCTCCAGGTAGTGCATGGGACCGCCGGACACCTGTCCGTCCCGCTCGCGGCGGTACATGACCGCCAGGGTGCACTCCGCAAGCTTGGTGGACATGCCCAGGAAGCCCGCGACGATCAACCAGAAGGTGGCGCCGGGGCCGCCCAGGGAGATCGCCACGGCAACTCCGGCGATGTTGCCGATGCCGACGGTGCCCGATACCGCGGTGGTGAGGGCCTTGAACTGACTGATTTCGCCGGGATCGCCCGGTGCCTTGTACTTGCCGCGCACCAGATCCACGGCGTGCTTGAAGCCCCGGACGTTGATCAACCGCAGGTAGAAGGTGAAGAAAACCCCGGCGCAGATCAGCCAGACGACGATCAGCGGCAAATCGGCGCCGGCCACCGGCACGGTGAAGAAGATGAACCCCGACACGGCATCGGCCAAGGGGCGCATGGCGGCGTCTATGGCTGCATCAATGCCTGTGGAAATGAGATACTCCCCAACGTTGCGATTCGCGAGACTGACCCATAGCGGTCGTCGGGAACAGGAGTTCACTCATGTGGTGGTCTTGTCCCGCGATTAGGAGACACAAATGTTGAAGTCGACGCATCTCATATTAGCCTATGCCACGGTGATCGGCTTCATCCTGCGCGCCTTCTGGTCGCTGTCGGCCAACGAAGCAAGCCAAGCGCTGATCGAGGCGAGGGCGGCGCGCATCGTGCCCCACGTCATCGACACGGCGCTGCTCGCCGCCGGGGTTGCCTTGGCGGTGATGGCCCAGATCCCGCTGTTCGAGGGTTGGCTGGGCGCCAAGCTGGCGGGCCTGGCCGCCTACATCGGCCTTGGAGTTCTGACGCTCAGGTCCAAAGGCCACGTGCTGAAGACCGTTGGGCTGGTCGGCGCCCTGCTCAGCGTCGGCTACGTCTTCGCCGTCGCCTTCACCCGCCAAGCGGTGCCTTGGTGAAGGCTGAGCTAGAGCGTTCGCGCGATCAGCACCTTCATGACTTCGTTGGTGCCGCCGTAGATCTTCTGCACCCGGGCGTCGGCGTACATTCTTGAAATCTCGTACTCGTCCATGTAGCCCGCGCCGCCGTGCAGTTGCACGCATTCATCAATGACCTCGCATTGGGTCTCGGTGCACCAATACTTGGCCATTGAGGCGGTGGCGGCGTCGAGGTCGCCTTCGAGGTGCCGCAGCAGGCATTGATCGACGAAGGTGCGGGCCACCAAGGCCCGGGTCTTGCTCTCGGCGAGCTTGAACTGGGTGTTCTGGAAGTCGAGCACCCGCTGGCCGAAGGCTTGGCGTTCCTTGACGAAGTCCAAGGTCACCTCAATCGCCCGTTCCATGCAGACCACGCCGGCCTGGGCGATGTTCAGCCGTTCCTGGGGCAGTTGCTGCATCAGTTGGACGAAGCCCCGGCCTTCCTCATCACCGAGCCGGTTGGCGGCGGGCACTCGGCAGTCGGCAAAGGCCAGCTCGGAGGTGTCCGCTGCGCCGAGCCCCATCTTTTTCAGGTTGCGCCCGCGCTGAAAGCCCGGCGCGTCCGCTTCCACGACGATCAGTGAAATGCCCTTGGCGCCTTGGGCGGGGTCGGTCTTGGCGACCACGATGACCAAGTCGGCTTGCTGGCCATTGGTGATGTAGGTCTTGGCGCCGTTGATGATGTAGTCGTCGCCGTCTCGAACCGCCGTGGTGCGCACGTTCTGCAGGTCCGACCCAGTGTGCGGCTCGGTCATGGCGATGGCCCCGACCAACTCGCCGGTGGCCATCTTGGGCAGCCACCGCTGGCGCTGCTCCTCGTTGCCGTAGTTCAGGATGTAGGGCGCGACGATGCTGCTGTGGACTTGGTAGCCGAAGCCGGTCAGGCCGAGCCGCAGGAACTCCTCCATGACCACGGTTTCGTGACGGTAGTCGCCGCCGGCGCCGCCGTAGCGTTCCGGCATCTCTGCGCACAGCAGGCCGGCATCGCCCGCCTTGTTCCAAGCGTCCCGGTCAATCTCGCCTTGGGTGAGCCAGCGTTCGTTGTGCGGCTTGAATTCCCGCTCGAAGAACTTGCGGGCGGCGTCCCGGAGCATGTCGAGCTCTTCGTCAAGCCAGGGCGAACGGTAGTTGTCGTGCAGGGGGACCATTAGGGGAGTCCAACGCCAACGTAGGGTGCCTCCACCACTTCGATGCGCCCGGAGCGCTTCTTTCGGCAGGCATCCGGGTCGGAGCTTGCGCAGGTGAGAATGTGCAGCGTTGTGCCGCCCAGCATGCAGGCGAAGGCGCCTTGGTCCGTGGACACGCGATGGGTCACCTTGCCGCCTTCAATCAGGCGCAGGCATTCGTTGGTGGAGGGGGAGGCCACCCAGATGCCGTCGGCCTCGTCCAGGCAAATGCCGTCGGGGACGCCGCCGTCGGCGAGGGTTGCCCAGACGCGGCGGTTGGCGAGGGTACCGTCGGCCTCGAGGTCGAAGGCGGTCAGCCGGGCGCCCCAGGATTCGGCGACGATCAATTGATCGCCTTGCGGCGTGATGACGGGGCCGTTGGGGAACAGCATGTCGTCGGCGACAACGCGCGCGTTGCCGTCCGGCTCCACTGCGATGAGTTCGGCTGACTTCGGCTTTTTCTGCGCGTGCAGGTCGAAACCGAAGTTGCCCACGTAGGCACGGCCAGTGGCGTCCACCACCATGTCGTTGAGATGGAAGCTGGCCAACATGGACAGGTCGGCATGGGTTCGCACGCCGTCGCCATTCCAGGCGAGCAGGCGTCGGTCGGTCATTGAAACCACGAGCAGGTCGCCGTTGGGCAGCCAACCTAGCCCGGAAGGCGCGTTGGCGACGGACAGGACGGATGTGACGGCGCCGTCGGCGTCCACCGTGATGACTTCGCCAGCATGCATGTCAGAGCACCAAAGCCTTCCATCGCGCCAGCGCGGACCCTCGGGGAAGCACAGCCCTCGAGCGAGAATTTCGGTCTGCATGCCATCAGTGTACCTGAGACGAGGCTTTCTGGCTCGCATGCTCCGATTGGCACCGGCGCCAACCTTCGGTTGGCGTTGGAGTTTCGCTGGCGCGAAACTCAGTTGAAGTCAAGCATGCCCTCTCGGCTTAAGGGCATGACGAACCGGAGGTTAGCACCCTCAGGACAGCGCGAAGCACGACTTCCCGCGGGATGAACGTCCTGCGGGAAATCGTTTGTTTCCGGCTTTAGTACTGCTTGAGCACGTAGCCCTTGGCCACCATGCAGTCGCGGTAGCCCTCAAAGGACAGGGAGTCCAGCGCCACTGGCTGGCCGGGTTGCATTTCGTGGGCGTCGTAGCACTGCGTTTGGTCGAGTTTGTAATCCCGCTCGGTCTTGGCTTCCTTGGCATACCAGACGTCATACTGCTTGGCCGGGTTGGTGGCGGTGCTGGTGCAGGCTGCCAAGCCAATGGCCAGCACGGGGATTGTTATGAAGTTGCGGATTGCTTGGGTGCTCATCGTCAGGCCTCCTTCTTTCACCGGACCGTTTGGCGCTGGTGTTTTAGGTCTTTAGTTCCTACGGATAAATTTACCTATTCGGATCGAGCATTGCAACCCCCCAGTTTGTTGCCTGTTGTCAACAAATAGATATGTCCGGTTTTAGAACAAATAAACTGTCCGGTTTGCCGATCCGGGTTCCGCCCTT
>JAQAJJ010000046.1 GCA_028278675.1 Candidatus Azophilus lithoversatilis | reverse complement strand
CCTCTTAGACAATATTGGAATATGTAATTATTTCAGTGGGTTATAACTTTACCCGCGTTTAAGTCCGACAGGCTGCTAGCCGTCGATCTGCCGAATAAGTGTTGACGATTCCGTCCTCGGGATGTCGGGGCCGGGAGTGTTGCCCCCAATGACCATACCCGATAACGTTAACAGCGTCGTTCCCGATCCACTAAAGACCAGCATTGGATACCATCTCCGTTCGCGGTGCGCGGACGCACAATCTCGACAACATCGACCTTGACCTGCCCCGCGACCAGCTGATCGTGATCACTGGCCTGTCCGGCTCAGGCAAGTCATCCCTCGCCTTCGACACCCTCTACGCCGAGGGGCAGCGGCGCTACGTGGAGTCGCTGTCCGCCTATGCGCGGCAATTTCTGTCCACTATGGAGAAGCCCGACGTCGATCACATCGAAGGGCTTTCCCCCGCCATCTCGATCGAGCAGAAGTCCACCTCCCACAATCCGCGCTCGACGGTGGGCACCATCACCGAAATCCACGACTACCTGCGCTTGCTCTACGCCAGGGCCGGTGAACCTCGCTGTCCACACCACAGCGAGCCCCTCGATGCGCAGACGGTGAGCCAGATGGTGGATCAGGCCATGGCCCTGCCGGAGGGTTCGCGCATCATGGTGCTGGCACCGGTGATTGTCGAGCGCAAGGGCGAGCATTTGCACGTCTTCAAGGAGCTGCTGGCCGGCGGCTTTATCCGCGCCCGCATCGACGGGTTGGTGACGGACCTCGACCATCCGCCGACGCTGGACAAGAACAAGAAGCACAGCATCGACGCGGTGGTGGATCGGCTGCGGGTCCAGCAAGGCGCCGAGCAGCGCTTGGCGGAATCCTTCGAGACCGCCTTGGGCCTTTCCGAAGGCATCGCCCGGGTTGCCAGCATGGACGAAACCGATGCCAACGAGCTGGTGTTTTCGGCCCGCTTCGCCTGCCCAGTGTGCGGCTACAGCATCAGCGAGCTGGAGCCGCGCATGTTTTCCTTCAACAATCCGGCCGGCGCCTGCTCCAATTGCGACGGCTTGGGCGTGAAGCAGTACTTCGATCCGGAACTGGTTGTCCAGGATTCCGGGATGACCTTGGCCGACGGCGCCATCCGCAGTTGGGACCGGCGCAATGTCTATTACTTTCACATGGTCAAGTCCCTGGCCCGCCACTACGGTTTCGACGTGGAAGCGCCGTTCAACAGCCTCAAGCGCAAGCACCGGGAAGCCATCCTTCAAGGCAGCGGCGGCGAGCGCATCGACTTCAGCTACACCAACGACCGCGGCGACCGCATCAGGCGGCGCTTTCCCTTCGAGGGCGTGATTCCCAACATGGAGCGCCGGTACCAGGAAACCGATTCCTCCATGGTGCGCGAGAACCTGGCGCGCTATCTGCGGGTGCGGGCCTGCCCGGAATGCGGCGGCGCCCGACTGCGGCAGGCGGCGCGCAACGTCTTCGTGGGCGGCGTCACGCTGCCGCAGGTTTCCCGGGGCTCCATCGAGGACACGCTGACCTATTTCAACCAACTCAAGCTCAAGGGGCGCAAGGGTGCCATCGCCGACAAAATCCTCAAGGAAATCCGGGCGCGGCTGCAGTTTCTGGTTGATGTGGGCCTCAACTACCTAACCCTCGACCGCAGCGCCGAAACCCTCTCCGGCGGCGAGGCGCAGCGCATTCGCCTGGCCAGCCAGATCGGCGCCGGCTTGGTGGGCGTCATGTACATCCTCGATGAGCCCTCCATCGGCCTGCATCAGCGCGACAACGCCCGCCTGCTGCGCACACTCACCCACTTGAAGCAGCTCGGCAACACGGTGCTGGTGGTGGAGCACGACGAGGAAGCCATTCGCAGCGCCGACCACATTGTGGACATCGGCCCCGGGGCCGGCGTGCACGGCGGTCAAATTGTCGCCAGCGGCGGGCTCGAGCGCATCTTGGAAGAACCCAAATCCATCACCGGACAGTATCTGTCGGGCAAGGCGTCAATTGCCGTGCCGGACCGGCGAACGCCCTATAACAAGGAGGCCGTCGTGCGCCTGGAGGGTGCTTCGGGCAACAATCTGCACGGCTTGACGGTCAACCTTCCCTGCGGGCTGATGACCTGCGTCACCGGGGTGTCCGGATCCGGCAAGTCAACGCTCATCAATCAGACCCTGTACCCGGTCGCCGCCACGCAGTTGAACGGGGCAACCACCCTGTCCCCCCAAGACCATGCGGGCATTCAGGGGCTTGGGCATCTCGACAAGGTGGTCGATATCGACCAGAGCCCGATCGGCCGCACACCGCGCTCCAATCCGGCCACCTACACCGGACTGTTCACGCCGATACGCGAGCTGTTCGCCCAAACCCAGGAGGCGCGGACCCGGGGCTACAAGCCCGGCCGCTTCAGCTTCAACGTCAAGGGCGGACGTTGCGAGGCCTGCCAAGGCGACGGCGTCATCAAGGTGGAGATGCACTTCCTGCCCGACATCTACGTCGCCTGCGACCAGTGCAAGGGCAAGCGCTACAACCGGGAGACCCTGGACGTGCGCTACAAGAACAAGAACATCCACGAGGTGCTCGACATGACCGTTGAGGAGGCTCGAGCCTTCTTCGACCCGGTGCCGATGCTGGCCCGCAAGCTGCAGACCTTGGTGGACGTGGGCCTGTCGTACATTAAGCTCGGACAGAGCGCGACGACGCTGTCCGGCGGCGAGGCGCAGCGGGTGAAGCTGTCCCGGGAGCTGTCCAAGCGCGACACCGGCAAGACGCTCTACATACTCGACGAGCCGACCACCGGCCTGCACTTCCACGACATCGCCCAGCTGCTTGAAGTGCTGCACCGGCTGCGCGACCACGGCAACACGGTGGTGGTGATCGAGCACAACCTCGACGTCATCAAGACCGCCGACTGGGTCATCGACCTTGGCCCTGAGGGCGGCTCCGGAGGCGGCCGCATTGTCGCTGTGGGCACACCGGAGCAGCTGGCGAAGAAATCCCGCTCCCACACGGGCCGCTACCTCAAAAAGGTCCTGGAATCAGCCCAGCCAAGCTGTTGATTCGGGGCGGGGCCATCGGGGCTCTTGTTGCTCTTGAAACGCGCCCCAAGGCCGTTTTTTTGCTACCATTGGAGGTCGATTGGCGTTCAACGCAGCTGGCGATGGGCGTTTTCCACAACTAAAACGATCGAGGGAAGGAAAATGAGAGATGTCGTCGTCATTGACAGCGTGCGCACGGGGCTGGCCAAGTCGTTTCGGGGCAGCTTCAACCTGACTCGATCCGATGACATGCTGGCGCATTGCATCGATGCGCTGCTGGACCGAAATCCGAAGCTGGCACCGGATGAGGTGGAGGATGTCGTCGTCGGCGCCGCGAGCCACGCGGGCGAGCAGGACGGCAATCTGGCCCGCCTGGCGGTGGTGCTCTCCAAGCTGCCCATCACCGCGGCCGGGGTCACCATCAACCGCTTCTGCTCATCCGGCCTCCAGTCCATCGCCATCGCCGCCAACCAGATTGCCTCGGGACAAACCGAAGTGGCCATCGCCGGCGGTGTCGATTCGATCTCCATGCGCACCCGCCAAGATCCCGGCAAGGCCGAATTGAACAAAACCCTGCTTGAGGAGAAGCCCGACATTTTCATGGCCATGGGCAACACCGCCGAAGTGGTGGCCAGGCGCTACCAGGTCACTCGTGAAATGCAGGACCAATACGCCCTGCAAAGCCAGCAGCGCTACGCCCAGGCCCAGCAGGCGGGCGCAATCGGTGAGGAAATTGTGCCGATGCCGGCCACCATGAAAAAGGTGGACAGGCAGACCGGCGAGGAAAGCCTGGCGGACGTGATGGTGGACGGGGACGAGTGCAACCGGCCGACCACCACCTTGGACGGCTTGGCGGGGCTGCCGCCCGCTTTTGAAGAGGATGGCACGGTCACCGCCGGCAACGCCTCGCAACTCTCCGACGGCGCGTCCATGACGCTGCTGATGAGCGGCAAGCGGGCCAGTCAGCTCGGCGTTGAACCCTTAGGCATCTACCGGGGCTTCACCGTGGCCGGCTGCGAGCCCGATGAAATGGGCATCGGTCCGGTGTTCGCCATTCCGCGGCTGCTCCGGAATGCGGGCCTTGAGCAGGATGACGTCGACTTGTGGGAGCTCAACGAGGCCTTCGCCTCCCAGTGCGTGTACTGCCGTGATGCGCTCGGCATCGATAACGACATCTACAACGTCAACGGCGGCAGCATCAGCATCGGCCATCCGTTCGGCATGACTGGCTCGCGCATGACCGGGCTGGTCCTGCGCGAACTGAAGCGGCGCAACAAGAAGTACGGCGTCGTCAGCATGTGCATCGGCGGCGGCCAAGGCGCCGCCGGACTGTTCGAGGCGGCTTGAGAACCGCACATGGTGCCGCTTTTTCCAGTCGTCTTTCTCGAATCGCGCGGATGCTGAACAAGCGAACCGCATCTCGAGCTGGCGATCGCTCCCTCTGGGGCCCGCGGCGGTGCCTGGCCAGCCTGTGCATCGCACTGTGCGCCGCCAACGTCGGGTTCGCGGCCGTCGCGGCGGAGCCTGAACCGGACGCATCCCAAGACCTCCCGGTCAGTTACACGGATGCAAGCGACGAGCAGCTCACGGCTCTCGCGGCACGTTGGGACGAGTTGGCGGCCGCCGAACGGCGGGCGTTGCTTTCCGAAGTGAAGATGCGCATGGCGCGCCGCCAAGGCGGGGGCAGCGGCGTTCTGAGCATCCGCCTGACACGACGTTACGGAGCCGTTCCGCAGGGCCAGGCGGGGGGCCGGCTGCACATCCGTTTGGGAACTGGGGCAGCCAACACGAAGGAGTTTGGCGTCGGTTTCGAGCAACGCGCAGGCCAGCCGCAGGCCACCGATCAGGAGCCCTCAGAGCCGACCCCAAAGGCCGCCACCCAACAGGTGTCCGACCCCGGTTAATTCGTGGAAATCGAAGGCGCCAAGCTGCTCGTCGTGGACGACGACCCGGAGCTTTCAGAACTGACGCAAGCCTATCTGTGCCGGCAGGGGTTTGACGTCGATTGCGTCGAGAGCGGAACCGCTATGGATGCCTATCTGGCGGAGACGACGCCGGATCTCGTGATTCTGGACCTGATGCTGCCCGGTGAGCACGGGCTGTCCATCGCCCGGCGGCTGAAGGCGAACCGCGGCCTGCCCATCATCATCGTCTCCGCCCAAGGCGAGGAAGTGGACCGCATCGTCGGCTTGGAGGTGGGCGCTGACGACTATCTGGGCAAACCCTTCAACCCCAGGGAGTTGCTGGCCCGAGTTCGGGCCGTGCTGCGCCGCACCCGCCCGATTTCCGCCGACGAGGTCGAAGTCACTCGCTTCGGCCCCTTCAAGCTCGATTTCTCGGCCCATCGATTGAGCTGCAAGGGGGCCCCGGTGGCGCTCACCTCGGGTGAATTCGACCTGCTGCGCATTCTGGCCACCCATCCGAACCGGGTGCTGCATCGGGATCGCATACTGGACCTATTGACCGGTGCCGAGCGCTCGCCATTCGACCGCAGCATCGACGTGCGCATCACACGCCTACGCAGCAAGATCGAACCCGACGCCGCCGAACCAACCTACATCAAGACGGTGTGGGGCAAGGGCTACATGTTTTGCCCGGATGGCCAATAACGGGCGATGGCAGGCGCCGACAGTGATCGCTCGACCCACCTCACTGTTGGTCCGCACCAATCTGACCTTGGCTGTCAGTTCGTTGGCGATTGTGGCCATCGCCGTGGCGGCACTTCAGTCGTTCGTCGTGGAACCCATCGCCGAGCAGTCGGCGGATGACCAAGCGGCGCTGTTGGTATTGACAGCGCAGACCTGGGATGAACTGCCGCCCGAGTCGCGCCCCTATTTCGAGTTGGAGCTGGCAGAGCAGCACGACCTGATCATCAGCGCCGAGGCCCGTGCTTACCCACCCGCCCGCTACGACGAATCCCCCTTTCTGACCCAACTGGAAGAACGGCTGAACACCCGCCTGGGCCAGCCAGTGGTGATCACCCAAGGCAACGAACTGGTGTGGGCAACTCTGCCAATGGGCGGATACCAACTGCAGATCGGCTTCTCCAGCACACGGCAGGACATCCAGCCCCTCTACGTCGGCCTGGTCATCGCCGGCCTCGGCGCGGGGGTGGTCCTAGTCACCTCGGCGATCATCGTGTTGCGTGTGACCCGTCCACTGGTGCAGGCGGCGGAACGGGCGGACGCATTCCGTGGCGGCGCCAACTTCGACCCCTTGCCGGAAGAGGGTCCCAAGGAGCTGGTCGTGCTGGCGCGCAATCTGAACACCATGGCTCGGGAAATATCCGCCCTGCTCTCCAACCGCACCACCTTGCTGGCGGGCATCTCCCATGATCTGAAGACGCCGCTGGCGCGCATGCGCCTGGCCGTGGAACTGCTGCCTAAGACCGTGGACGCGGTTCTGGTCGCCCGTCTGGAGCGCAATCTCGAGTCCATGGACGAACTCATCACCGATGCACTCAAATTCGCACGCGGCACCCATGAGCCGACGCGGCCGACCGAACTGCGGAAGTTGGTGGCTGATCTGCTGCGGCGTCAGGATCCACCCGTTCCCTTCGACTGCGACAAATCGGCAAAAACCGCCGTGGAAGTGGCGCCGGGGGCGCTGACCCGGGTGCTGGCCAATCTCATCAACAATGCCCAGCAACACGGCCAGGACGCGCAAGTGCGCCTGCGCGGCCGGCAAGTGCACGTGATCGACAGCGGGCCGGGCATTCCCGCAGCCCATCGCGAAGCCGTGTTTCAGCCGTTCTTTCGGCTGGATGGCTCACGCAGCGCGGCAACCGGCGGCAGCGGCTTGGGGCTGGCCATTGCCCATCAGCTCTGCGAGGCGCACGGTTGGAGCGTAACGATCAGCGACAATCCTAGCGGCGGCACCGACGTATGCGTCAGCGTTTGATCCGCCGTCTCGACAACAGAGTGACGAAAATGACAATAAAAGTTACAAACTGACACAAAACTCTCCGTTCATGAAATTGTCGCGTAACAGCGATCAACCAAAGTGTATTCCCGGAACGACGATTTTGTCGTTCTGGAAGGAGGCAATCTCCATCCCCTAGGCCACAAGCGATCCCTTGGACCGCTTGCGGTCACCCCAAGCCGCCGGCTTCCTCTCCAGCCGGCGGCTTTCTATTTGGATCCGCAACAAGCGAATTATGGTGCGCAGCGCTGTACAAGCGCTTTAAGATTCCGTAGCATCCGAAAGCCTTGGGGCAAGTGAGCATAGTGGGTTAAATTCCGGGTTGGCGACCTTTCCTCCGCCCGTCTGAGGCCGTCCCTTGCCGAGCTGACGTCCACCCGGACAACGAGCGCTCGCTTGATATCGATCAACCATCAAAAAAGTCCGCGAACGGCCAGTGTGCCAATGAGCGCAAGGAGTTGAAATGAAGCTAAGGAGCCAATGGCTCATGCTGACGGGCCTGCTGGCCATCAGCATTCCGGCAGTTGCCGACGATCAGCTAGGCCCTCGTGCGGGCAAGGCCTACTTGACTCCGGGCATGGCCATATACCGAGCGCCAAACGGCGAGGACCTGAGAATCGGTCCCGCCATCGGCTTCGGTTACATGGTCAACCGAGAACTCGGCCTTGAACTGCTCTATTCGGAAGTGTCCGTCGATCACCAAGGCGTTATCGCCAGCCGCTACGATTCGAACATGGACCGCCAAGGCCGCGATGCGGAGCTCATCTGGGCCAATGCGCTCTACAAGGTCGGGCGTTTTGGGAACTTCCAGCCGTTTACCCTGTTCGGCGTCGGACTTACGGAAATCGGGGACTCGACAGATACGCAAATAAACGTTGGGGCCGGGGTCTTCGGCGAGATCAATCGCCGTCTGTCGCTGCGCGCCGACCTGCGCGCCGTGCATTCCAGTGATGAGGGTGGATTCGAGCCGTTCGCCTTCATTGGCTTGACCGCCTCGCTCGGAAAGATCGCGCCGCCCCCGCCCCCGGATTCCGATGGGGACGGCATAGCCGACCCCAACGACCGCTGCCCAAACACGCCCCAGGGCATAGCTGTTGACGCCAACGGCTGCCCGCTTGATGAAGATGGCGACGGTGTGCCTGACTACCTCGATGAGTGCCCCGGCACCCCCATCGGGGCCGCAGTGGACGCCAAGGGCTGCCACTTTGAGGATGAGGAGGCAATCAGTGAGGAAGTGCTCATCGAGTTTGACTTCGATTCCTCTGAACTGCGCCCCAACGAGTACGGGGACGTGCGGCGCATCGCGGAGTTCATGCGCGAACATCCGCAGGCCGACGCCGTGATCGAGGGCCATACCGACTCCATGGGCACCGACCGCTACAACCAAAGGCTGTCACAGGAGCGTGCCAGGGCGCTGCTCGATCGCTTGGTGGACGTGGAGGGCATTGCCGCCAGCCGAATTTCGGCGACGGGGTATGGCGAGTCCCGCCCCATCGCCAGCAACGACACCGACGAGGGGCGCCAGCGCAACCGCCGCGTGACCGGCAAGGCGGACGGCACCCGCATGGTCATTCGGATGAAGTAAATCCTGCTGCGACTGCCTCGTGAACGTTCAGTATGAAGCGCAGGGCCCTATGGCCCTCGTCACGATTGATCGCGCCGACAAACACAATGCCATCTCGTTGGACACCCTCGAGGAGCTGCATCAGGCCGTCGGTCGAGCGGCGGCTGACGATGCCGTGCGGGTCATTACCCTAACTGGCGCGGGCGACCATGCCTTCGCTTCCGGCTCCGATCTCAGCGAAGTGCTGCACCGGGACTTCAAGAAGGCCTTGGAGCCCATTGTCCAAGGCTTGGCTGACCGCCTGGAGCGGACGCCAAAGCCGACCATCGCCGCAATCAATGGCATCTGCATGGGCGGGGGGCTGGAAGTCGCCTTGGGCTGCGACTTGCGCATCGCCACTCCAAACGCCCGATTCGCCACTCCCGAAGGCGAGCTCGGCATCATTCCCGGCGGCGGCGCCACCGCTCGCCTGCCGCGCATCGTCGGGCGCGGCTGGGGGATGGAAATGCTGCTCATGGGCGAACCCATCGACGCGCAACGGGCGCTGGCGATCGGCCTGATCACGCGGATCGTGGAACCCGGCGAGCTGTTGTCCGAGGCGCGGCGCATGGCCGGGCACCTGGCCAACTTCGCGCCGTTCGTGCCGCGCACCATGAAGGCGATGGTCAACTTCGGCATGGAGGCGAGCCTGGCCGGCGCCCTGATGCTGGAGAAGTACGCCCAAGGCGCACTGGTGCAGACAGAGGACAAGGCAGAAGGCATCAGCGCGTTCCTGGAGAAGCGCCCGCCGCAGTTCAAGGGCCGTTGAACCCAGCTTGCGGGTAGGGGATACTGCCCCCGCAGCATTGCCATAGACTCAAACAAACTCAGACAAACGAGGGGGGAATCCATGGCCATTGACCGCTTTCCCGTGGAAGCCAGCCACATCATGATGTTCGCCCGTTCGGTGGCGGACGCCAATCCCATCTACTACGACGAGGAGTACGCGGCGGGCACCGAGCCGGGCAAGATGATCGCGCCGCCGACCTTTGCGCAGTCCAGCGCCCAATTCGACCCCGACTACTTCCTGCGCCCGAAGATCGGCGAACCCTGGTTCGGCTCCGGCAAGGAGGCCACCGGCATCAAGCGGGACGGCTCCGGCGGCGGTGGCGGCGGCGGCCTGCATGCCGAGCAGCACTTCGAGTACCACCGCCACATCAGCCCGGGCGATGTGCTCACCGCCACGGTCAAGCCCGGCAAGACTTGGGAGCGGGAAAGCAAGCGCGCCGGCAAGCTGACGTTCAGCGAAACCGTGACCGAGTACCGCGACCAGAACGGCGAACTGGTCATCACCGCCCGGGGCGTCGGCGTGCGCACCGAGCGACCCGTGGATCAGTAGGAGGATATCGAGATGGCACTAAGCGCTGGCAATTTGAACATCGGCGACACCTATGAGGAATGCTTGGTGGAGGACCTCAAACGCACCCAGCTCGTGCAGTACTCAGGCGCCTCCGGGGACTACAACCCCCTGCACACCGACGAAATCTTCACCACCCAAGTGGCCGGCTACCCCAGCGTCTTCGCCCACGGCATGCTGAGCATGGGCATGACCGGCCGGATGCTGACCAACTACGTCGGCGACGGACGTCTCAAAACCTTCGGCGTGCGTTTCACCAACCAAGTCTGGCCCGGCGACACCCTGCATTCCACCGCCACGGTGGAGGAGGTCGCGGTGGAGGACGGTGACTCGGTGGTTAAGCTGAAGGTGGAAACCACCAACCAGGACGGCAAGATGGTGGTCTCGGGGTACGCTTCAGCCAGAGTCGATCCTTAAGCCGCTGACCCACTGGCATCAAACCCGCCGTTCTTCACTGCAATGGAGGAAGGCGGGTTACGGTTGCAGCCAGTCGATAGGCGTTCCGCGGTCAGCCGCGGGGCAGCCCGCTAGCGAATCGATTCCACCCCGACCCCTAAGTTTAACTGCTTCCAAGTACGGTCCGCGGTTAAGACCAATGCGTCCTTGTCCATTCCAAGCGCGAGGCAGGCGCGATCGCCTAGGGAAAGACCGAGCGACCTGGTTTTCTCCCGCAATTCCCCCGCGATTTCGGCTTGGGCGACGGCAAAGGGTTCAAAAGACAGGCCGAGGGATTCCAAGGCACCGCGTAGGCCGACCGCTCCTATGTCCTGGTCAGGAACTTTCTGAACAACTTCCGCCCAGTTCACAGTGGACATAAGGGCACCACGAAGCGCCTTTCCAATGGTGTCACCCCCTGACTCGCGCTGCAGGTAGGCGAGCAGAGCAGACGCATCGAGCACCACGGTCATGAACGACCTTCCCTAGCCGCTTCTTCCCGACGTTCCGCGATCAGCTCATCGGCAAGGCTCCGGCCCTCGAACTTTCGAAAGTACTTGTGCAGCCGACGCTCCACCGCGGCAGCCTTTTCCACCACCAAGCGCTCGTCGTCAATTCGGGCGATGAGAGTTTCGCCGGACTGGAAACCCAGCGCTCTTCTAACAGCAGCCGGAACGACCAGCCTACCTTGAGGACCCAGCCGAACATCGGCATGGAATTCAGTGCTTGGCATTTAGCTTTCCTATTTCCATTCATACTGTTTATGTGGCATGAGACATCAATTTTGCCAGTAATTTACCATTCTGCCACAAATCCAAGTCAGCGCCAGCGCATCAAATATTGTCGTTGCATCTAGTGTCCTGTCCCAGTGCGACGCGCCACTGTTGCCGAAGGAACAACCGTGCCGCGGCGGGAGCGTCTCCGTTTGTTCCATGGAAGCCCTTAGCTTGCCCCAGAACGGCACGCCGCCGACGCCGAAGGAACAACCCGCCAGCCGCGGGGCTGTCTCCATTTGCTCCATGGAAGTTCCCGTCCCGGCCCGCCGGGGTGCCGATAGGCGGGGAACACGCGCTTTGCCTGCGGGACGTCCATTGCGTGGGGAACGGCGCTTCGCGCCGTCCGAGGGCGGGACGCCCTCAAGCCGACCCTCGTTCGAAGCTGTTCCTTCGGCTCGAGGGCGAACCGCCCTATGGCCGTTACCACCGCTCCACGGAAGTGCGCAGGTCGATTTCGAAGGTCCAGGCGCGGTGGGGCTGGTTGTGGAGGTAAGCGAAGCCGTCGGCGATCCCCTCGAGGGAGATCATGCCTTGCTCACCGAGTTTTTCCGCGTACTGCGGGAAACCGCGCATGATCTTCTCGCCACCGATGGCGCCGTCCACCACCACATGGCCGACATGGACGCCCTCCGGGCCGTACTCCTTGGCCATGGCTTGGGCGAGATTGCGCAAGCCCCCTTTGGCGGCACTGAACGCACCGAAATTGGCGCGTCCGCGCATGGAGGCGCTGGCGCCGGTGAAGAGCAGCGTGCCACCGCCTTTGGGCAGGAAGCGGCGCACCGCCTCGCGCCCAAACAGAAAGCCGCCGAAGCAGCACACCCGCCAAGCGGACTCAAAGTAGTCCGCGTCCATGTCGATGACCCGCCCCGGCTGGTTGTTGCCGGCGTTGTAGATGGCAACAGCCAGGCCGTCGCCCGCAGCGTCGAACAACGCCGCCACCGACGCCTCATCGGTGGCGTCCGCGACCACCGCGGTCGCTTCACCACCCGCGTCCCGGATGCTTTGCGCCACGCTTTCCACTTGGGCCTTGGTTCGGCCCCCCGCGAACACGTGCAGGCCCATTGCGGCGAACCGCTGGCAAAGCGCACCGCCAAGGCCAGCCAACGGCCCGACGCCAATCACAACGGCTGTGTCCATGGATTGTTCTCCGATTTGCTGAACTTTTTTGGTCTAGGAGCCTCTGCCTCCGGAATTCACGGCTGCAAATCCGCTCTCATCCGCCCCTTTGAACGTTCGATTTCGTCAAATATAGCTGGATATTCTCCTCAATCGCCAGTCCAAAGGGATGCGGCGGCGCGAACCCGCGGTTCGCGTCGAATTTCGCTTTCGCGACTTCCTATGGCGCAGGCTCCTAGGGAACCTCTGATCAAGTCGCGTTCGCTCAGCATTTCACGGGTTAAGGCGCCCTTGCACCATCCCGCCCGCCAGACTCCTCTGAGCTTCCGGGACTTGATCAGAGGCTCCCTAGATCGGGTGCAGGCGCACCGGGAAGTCCTTGATGCCGCGGATGAAGTTGTTGGGCAGGCGAACCACGTCGCCGACCAGCTCCACCTTGCGGAAACGCTTCAGTATCTCCTCCCACAGCACCTTGAGCTGCAGCTCCGCTAGCCGGTTGCCCATGCAGCGGTGGATGCCGAAGCCAAAGGCGAGGTGGGCGCGGGCGTTGGGGCGGTCGATTCGCAAGCGGTCCGGGTCGTCGAATACCGCCTCGTCTCGGTTCCCGGAAAGGTACCACATGACCACCTTGTCGCCCGCTTTGATGCGCTGGCCGTCCAGCTCAAAGTCCTCCAAGGCGGTGCGAAGCATGTGAATGACCGGGGTTTGCCAGCGAACGATCTCCGAGACCATGTTGGGAATCAGCTTGGGGTTGTCCTTGAGCTTTTGGAACTCGTCCGGATGTTCGTTCAGCGCCATCACGCTGCCGCTGATGCTGTTGCGGGTGGTGTCGTTGCCGCCGACGATTGGTCACCGACCAGAACGCGCCGTTGTCGCTGTCAGCCAGATGGTGCAGAGGCGCTTCACGCCGCAGGCGGGCGAACCACGGTCGCCAACTGTCGTCTCGATACAGTTCCGGTCGGCTGATGTCGATTTCCTCAAGCGGCACCGCTTCGACCCCCGCTTGTTGATCCCAGAGTTCGCTCATGCTGGCCGGCCCTTCCAGTTACCGCAGCGCTTTGCGCAGCGCAGCGCAGGCGGTCTCGAATGGGGCGCGGCTGGCCTTGAACTGCTGCGCGGTGGCAAAGAAATCATGGACTAGGCCCTCGCAGCAAATGGCCTCAGCCTGGTTGCCGGCGGCGGCCAGCGTTTCCGCATACAGGTTGCCCTCATCACGCAACGGGTCGAACTCGGCGGTCATCACCAAGGCCGGGGGCAGGCCGGCGTGGTCGGCGGCCTTCAGTGGCGAGGCGTAGGGATGGCTGCGGCTGACCGGCTCCGGACAATAGTGGTCCCAGAACCAATGCATGGTGGCGGTCTCCAGAATGTAGCCAGTGCCGTTGTCAACGTAGGATGGGCGGCTCAAGTCGTGGTCCACTACCGGGTAGAGGAGCAGTTGAAAGTCGATTGGCGGCCCCGCTTGGTCGCGGGCCTTCAGGCAGAGGACCGCCGCCAGGTTGCCGCCCGCGCTTTCGCCGGCCACTGCGAGGCGTCCGCTGCCGCCGAGCTCATCCTTGTGGCTGGCCACCCATTCCAAGGCGGCGTAGCTGTCGTCCACCGCGGCGGGGAAACGGTGTTCCGGAGCCAAGTGGTAGTCAACGGACACCACCACGCAGCCCGCTGTTTCGCAAAGGTCGCGGCAGGCGGCGTCGGCGGTGTCAAGGTCGCCGATGACCCAGCCGCCGCCATGAAAATAGACCAACACCGGATGCGGTCCCGGCGCCTGCGGCCGGTAGATGCGCAGCGGCACCTCGCCAGCCGGGCCGGGAACGCGGCGCTCAATCACCTCGCCCACCGCAAGAGCGTCGTTCAACGGGCGCATCATCCGATAGAGCGCCCGGGCTTCATCAGGTGTCATCTCGACGATCGGCGGTCCGGGTTCGGCGGCCAGCGCCTCCAGCATCGCCTGGTACTCCGGCACTAACGGCATGGGATTCCCCTCATGTAGAATTCGCGGCCTTTGAGTCTATCGCACAACCTGCGGGAATGCCCTGCTCATCCCGCACTCTTGCCCTTAGGAGCCCTTATGACCAATCTAGAAGGCGAGCGGGACATGATCGAAGCCGCCAAGCAGTTCAACCTGCTGGAAAGCTCGCTGTTCAAGCATCGCACATTGACCATTTTCGGCGAGATCACCAAGGACCTGGCCCAGCGAACAGCGGAGAAGCTGCTGAGCCTGTCCTTCGAGTCGGACGATCCGATCACGATCTATCTGGGCTCGCCCGGCGGCCACGTCGAGTCCGGCGACACCATTTTCGACATGATCGGCTACATCAAGCCCAGGGTGCGCATCGTCGGCACCGGCTGGGTGGGCAGCATCGCCACCCACATCTACTTGGCCCCGGAGAAGGAGGACCGGCTCTGCCTGCCCAACACCCGCTTTCTGATTCACCAGCCGGCGGGCGGCTTCGGCGGCGACGCTTCGGACATCGAAATCCACGCCCGGGAGATCATCAAGACCCGCGAGCGCATCAACCAGATCATTGCCGAGCGCACCGGACAGCCCTTGAAGAAGGTGGCCGAGGACACCGACCGGGACTACTGGATGAGCGCTGAGGAGTCCGTTGAGTACGGCTTGGTCGGCAAGATCATCGCCAGCGTGGACGAACTCGGCTAACGTCCAAACTGCTTGAGCCGCTCGGCCATGTCCGGCCCGCTGCCGGGGTTCTCGGTTCGTTCGAAGCGCAAGCCTTCGCTTAGGCCCCGGTCCAGGCCGCCGTTGACCAGCATCTTGTCGGCGCGCAGGGTGAACCAGGAATTGGCCAGAAACGAGCGGGCCATCGCTTCGGCAGCGTCCATCAATTCGCCAGCGGGCACGCAGCGGTTGGCGAGGCCGAGGGCGACGGCTTCGGCACCGCCAATCACTCGCCCGCTGAACATCATCTCCTTGGCGTTAAGCAGTCCCACCCGGCGCGGCAGGCGCTGGGTCATGCCCCAGGTCGGCGACATGGCCCATTTGCCGTGGGTGTCGGCAAAGCGCGCATCCTCAGCTGCGATCAGGAGATCGCAGGCCAAGGCCAGTTCGAGGGAGCCGGTGTAGCAGTGGCCCTGCACCGCGGCGATGACCGGCTGCGGCAATCGCTCGATGGCCTCCAAGGTCTCCGCTTGGAAGTGCGGGCTCGGCGCCCGCTCGCCGGCCTGAATGGCCTTTAGGTCGTTGCCGGCGGAGAACGAACGGCCCTTGCCGCAAAGGACCACGCAGCCCACCGTCTCGGTCTGCTCCCCAATGGCGTCGATGTGGCGGCGCAGTTCGACGAACAGGTTCGGGCTCAAGGCGTTGAGCGCCTCGGGGCGGTTGAGGGTCAAGGTGCAAAGGCCGTCCTGGTCTTCGCGCAACACGAGTTGGGTCATGGATTTCTCCAAAAAAATCCGGTGGATGGGTACGCTAGAGGCCGAGCACCAGCTTGGCGACGATGTTCTTCTGCACCTCATTGGTGCCGCCGGCGATGGAGCTGGCCCGCAGGTTGAAGTAGCGGGGAAAGACGGTCACGCCGCTGGCCGGACCGATGGGCGGCACGTTGCGGCCCGCAGCCAATGCCTCCGGCTGGTGCGGGGCGGCTTGCACGCCGAGCGCCTCCAAGGCCAGCTCGGTTAGCGCCTGGCCAATGTCCGCGCCGAAGTTCTTCATGATGGAGGACTCCGGTCCCGGCGGCTGACCCTTGGAGAGCGCCGCCATGATGCGGAATTCAGTGGCCTTGATGGCTTGCAGCTTGACGTCCGCGGCATCGAGCCGACTGCGGAAGTCAGAGTCGTCAATGAGCGCGCCCTGTTCGCCAGGGGTTTGCGCTGCCAAGCGGCGAACCCGGTCGAGCGCCGTCTGATAGCCCGCCGAGCCGCCACCACCGCGCTCAAACTCAAGCAGGTACTTGGCTACGGTCCAGCCCTCATGCTCCTGGCCGACGAGGTTGGACTTCGGCACCCGAACGTCGTCGAAGAACACCTGGTTGACCTCGTGGGTGCCGGAGGCGAAGACGATGGGCTCGACTCGGACGCCGGGAGAGTCCATGTCGAGCAGCAGGAAGGTGATGCCCTGTTGCGGCCTTTCCCCCTCACGGGTGCGCACGAGACAGAACATCTTGTTGGCATAGTGGGCGTGGGTGGTCCAGATCTTCGAGCCGTTGAGCCGGTAGCAGTGGCCATCGGAAACGGCCTTCAAGTTCAGTGAGGCCAAGTCGGAACCGGAGCCGGGCTCGGAATAGCCTTGGCACCAATAGTCCTCCCCGGACAGAATGCGCGGCAGCAGCGCGGCCTTCTGCGCCTCCGTGCCGTAGCCGATCAGCATGGGGCCGCACATGCCGAGGCCCATCGGTGCCAAGCTGGGCGCCTCCGCCCGAGTGGCCTCGATGGACCAGAGGTAGCGGCGGGTCAAGTCCCAACCCGGCCCGCCGTGCTCCTTCGGCCATGCGGGCGCCACCCAACCCTGCCGATGCAGGATGCGGTGCCAGCGGATGTTGTGCTCGTAGTCGAGAAAGATGCCCGGACAAAGGCGTTGCGCTCGCCTGAGGTCCTCAGGGAGGTTGGCGTCGAGGAAGGCCCGCGCCTCGTCACGAAACGCCTCGTGCTCGTCGCTGAATGAAGTGTCCAATGGCCGCGCCCCGCCCCCGTTTGGGTCCATCATTGTGCGGGGCTCAATCCGCAAAAGAAAGTGCCGTTCGCCGCGCATCTTATTGCATTCGCAAAATAACAAGGCCATAGTGGCCTCGTCCGTGCCAACGGGCAAATTTGCATTGAAAATCCGACAATTCGCACTGCTGGGGAGGTGTCTGTGAATCAACCATTCTCAAGCCGTTTGGCTACCTGTCTCATGCTGCCGTTGCTCGCCGTTGCGGGGCACGGTTTCGCCGCCGACGGCGAAATCGAGGAAATTCTGGTGACCGGCTCCTACATCAAGGGCACGCCGGAGGACGCGCCCTTGCCGGTGACCGCGCTCACCCGGAACGACTTGGCGTTGGAAGGGTCGCCCACCACGTTGGACCTGATCAAGAACCTGTCGTTCAGCCAAGGGGCTGACGGCGAAACCGACCAGTTTCAGGCTGGCGCCGGCGCCGACCGAGCCACGGTCAACATTCGCGGACTCGGTCCCAGCCGGTCGCTGGTTCTCATCAACGGTCGTCGCACCACTTGGTCGCCCCACGCCATCGGTGCGCAGGCGCAATTGCTGGTGGACGTGAACATGATGCCTTCCATCGCCGTGGAACGGATTGAGATCCTGCGTGATGGCGCAGCCGCCACCTACGGTTCGGACGCCATCGCCGGGGTGATGAACTTCATCACCCGCAGCGACTTCACTGGCTTTGAAGTGTCCGCCAACCATAAGACCATCGAGGACTCCAGCGGCGACACCGAAGCGGGCGTAATCGTCGGCACCGACTTCGCTGACGGCCGCGGCCACATCGCAAGCTCCTTCAGCTACATCAAACGCGGCGAACTTGAGCTGTCCGAGCGGGATTGGGCCGTGCGACCCTACGCCGACAGCCCCGGCGGTGGCTGGTCGAGCGTCGGCCGGCCTTCCGTCGTGGTGCCCTTGGATCGGTGGAACGCATTTCCCATCGGCGGCTTCACCGGCCTACTGGCAACGGGCATCGTCGATCCCAACTGCGAGAAGCTTGGCGGCGCGATTACCACGGCCGGCGTGGCCGGCAACACCGGCGGTGGTTTCTGTCGCTTCCAGTACACGGCGTTCGACAACATTTCCGAGGAAGCGGAGCGCTGGCAGTGGTTCACGGAAGGATCATGGGAGGTCAGTGACAGCATCACCTTGACCGGCGAGTTTTTGATCACTGACAGCAACGTGCCCGGCTGGAACACCTCCCCATCCTACCCGCCCAACCGGCTGGTGGACGAAAACCGCACCATCCGCGCCAACAACCCGGGCTTGGTGGACATGGCCAGCAGGTACCCCGACATCTACGGCGACTACGCCTGGTGCGATGCGGACTACTGCCGCTGGCAGGGCGACCCCGCCCAGACGGATGCCGGCATCCCTGCTGCCTGGCAGGATGTGGCTTGGTTCTACGGCCGCTACTACGGTCAGGATGGCCCGCTTCGCGACCATCACCGCAAATCCGACCTGTGGCGGCTGAACTTCACGTTGGACGGCGACCTCGGAGACTACGGCTGGACGACTTCCGCCACCTATTCCCAGTCCGAACGGGACTTTGACGGCGGCGACACCATGGTCTATCGCGACGCCCGTGCCCGACAAGGCCTCGGCGGACACGAGTGCGAAGCCATGGTGCCCAATGAGTACGACGAGAACGGCAACCTGGCGTTTTCCCTGGACACCGTCATGGCCAATGCCGGCCAAGGGCCATGCCGCTACTGGATTCCATTCTCCAATTCCATGCCCGGCTCCCATCCCCAGGTGCCGGGCGGCATCGCGGAAAATCCCGATTTCAATCCCGACTTGAACAACCAAGCGCTGCTCGACTACATGCTGTCGCCGCATGGCGGCGACGGAAAGGCGTCGCTGTTGGTGCTGGAGGGCATTCTCACTGGCGCCTTGCCGTGGACGCTGGCCGGCAACGAATTGAGTTTCGCGGTCGGCACCCAATGGCGAAGCGAAACCTACGAGTCCGGCCCCTATGAGTTGAATGATTTCTCGCTCTTCCCCTGCGCCGCCGGACCGGAAATCAAGGACTGCACCAGCAATCGCAACGGCTTGTTCGGCTTCCTGCCACCCGGCTCCCACATCGACGAGGACCGGGACATCTACTCAGTGTTTGGCGAACTCCACGCCACCTTGGCGGAAACGGTCGAGGCGCAATTGTCGGTGCGCTATGAGGACTACGGCGGCTCCGCAGGCTCCAGCCTCGACCCCAAACTCGCGGTGCGTTGGCAGCTGCTGCCAAGCATCGCGATGCGCGCTTCGGTGGGCACCACCTTCCGCGGGCCGACGCTGAACCAAATCGTCGCCTCCGCCTCGTCCAACTCGCTGCAGTTCGTCGGCCAGACGGGTGCGTTCAAGCGCGTTGACACTCAAGGCAACCCCAATCTCGAGCCTGAAGAGGCCACCACCTTCAACGTGGGCCTGCTCGTCGATCACGACGGCCTAATCGGGGACACCGACAATGTTTTCGTCACATTGGACTACTGGTCATACGACTTCAAGAAACCGCTCGTGACGGAACCCTTCACCAATGTTCTCGCGGCAGCCTGCCCCGGTGGGCCGACCGATCCCTGCGACCCGGCCAGTCCCTACTTCTCCCGCCTGACCTTCGGCGGCAATGCGGCGGCGGCGAACCTAGAGATCATCGACATCCAGCTCGTCAACGGACCCGACACCGAAACCGACGGCATCGACTTCACCGCCCGCTACAGTCTGCCAGTTGGTCCCGGCATCGCCAGCGTTGGGGTTACCGGCACCCGCATCCTGAGCTACGACATTGATTCATGGGTGCTCGGCGACGCCTACGACGCCCTCGGCCGGTACAACTACGGAACCTCCCTGGCGCGCACCTTGGCGAAGTGGAAAGGCCGCGGCATCGTCAACTACGCCATTGGTCCGATGAACCTGCGTTACAACCTCAACTACATCGACGGCTACGATGACTTGGCCGGCAACCCATCCGGGGTGACGGACATCAAAAGCCACATAACCCACGACCTGCATCTGAACTACAGCCTCATGGATGATCAGGTCAGCCTGTCGCTCTCGGCGATCAACCTTGCGGATGAGGACCCGCCCTTCACTGGCCGCGAAATGAATTACGACGCCTTCAGCCACAACCCGTTCGGGCGCATGTTCAAGTTCAGCGTCACTTACCGGATGAGCCAGTAAGGGAGTCTTAAAAAGCCCCGCGCCACGGATTTCCTTTAGGCCGGCGGCTACGCTCGCTGGCTGGAAACGGAGAGGGTCTCTCCGGTCATGTAGGACGCGTAGTCGCTGGCCAGAAAGACCATCACGTTGGCCACTTCCCAAACCTCAGCAGGTCGTCCGTAGGCTTCCTTGGCTTCAAGCTCGTTGAGCAAGGCCTCGGTGGTCACTTTGGCAAGGAAGGGGTGCATCGCCAGGCTGGGCGCAACGGCGTTGACGCGGATGCCGAGGTCCGCACCCTCCAAAGCGGCGCAACGGGTCAAGGCCATCACGCCTGCCTTGGCCGCGGCGTAATGGGCTTGGCCCTTCTGCGCCCGCCAGCCGAGCACGGAAGCGTTGTTGACGATCACGCCGCCGGTACCGCGCATAGCCTGCATCGCCGCACGGGTCATGCGGAAGGTGCCGGTCAAGGTCACGTCCAGCACCTTGGCCCACTGCGCGTCGGTCATGTCCACCAAATCGGCCGTGCCGCCGAGGCCCGCGTTGTTGATCACCACGTCCATTGCGCCGAAAGCCTGCTCCGCAGCCGCGAAGAGCGCGTCCACGTCTTCCTGAACCGTCACGTCGCAGCGTTGGGCCACCACGCGTCCCTTCGCCAGTGCCTCCAAGCGAGCTGCGGCCTCGGTTAACCGGGCGGGGTGGATGTCGGAGATCAGCACCGAAGCGCCCTCCTCCACGCAGCGTTTAGCCGCTGCGAATCCGATCCCGGTGCCCGCCGCAGCAGTGATCAGGACCCGCCGGCCGCGCAGCAGATCGTGGCCTGGCGGGTAGTCCGGAGGCAACGAAAAATCAGCCACGGCGGTAGCCTCTAAAGGCGCTCAATGATGGTGACGTTGGCCTGTCCGCCGCCTTCGCACATCGTCTGCAGGCCAAAGCGCCCCTCGCTGCGCTCGAGTTCGTGCAGCAGGGTGGTCATGAGCTTGGCCCCGGTGGCGCCCAGCGGATGGCCCAAGGCGATGGCGCCGCCATTGACGTTGGTCCGCTCCGGGTCGCAACCGGTTTCGGCCAACCAAGCCATCACCACCGGAGCGAAGGCCTCGTTGATCTCCACGCGGTCGATGTGGTCAATGCTCATGCCGGTTTTTCGCAGCGCCCGCTCGGTGGCCGGCATGGGCGCGGTCAGCATCCAGATGGGATCGTCGGCCAACACGCTGATGTGGTGAATGCGAGCCCGCGGCTTGAGCCCGTAGCGGGCCACCGCCGCTTCCGAGCAGATCAGCAGCGCCGCGGCGGCATCGCAGGTTTGGCTGGACACTGCCGCCGTGATGCGGCCACCGGGCTGCAAGGGTTCAAGCCCAGCCATGGCCTCGAGACTCGTTCCCCGGCGCGGCGTTTCGTCGTCGGCCACCCCGTTGACCGGCACGATCTCGCGTGCAAAACGGCCCGTGTCGATGGCGTGGCAGGCGCGCTCGTTGGAGGTCAGCGCGAACCGCTCCATGTCCAAGCGGGACAAGCCCCACTTTTCGGCAATCATCTCCGCCGAGTTGAATTGCGTGACCAAGCCATCGCCGAAGCGGGCCACCCAGCCGGGCGAACCGGTGAAGGGGTCGCCGAATCCGTGGGCCGGGCCCGCCAGCATGGCGGCGGAAATCGGGATCTGCGACATCGTCTGCACACCGCCGGCCACCACCACGTCGTTGGTGCCGCTCATCACGGCCTGAGCGGCAAAGTGCACCGCTTGTTGGGAGGAGCCGCATTGACGGTCGATGGTTACCCCCGGTACATGCAGGGGCAGCCCCGCGGCCAGCCAGCAGGTGCGGGCGATGTCGCCCGCCAAGGGACCGATGGTGTCCACGCAGCCGAACAGCACGTCCTCATAGTCGTCGGCGGGCACGGCGTTGCGCGCAACGAGCGCCTTCAGCGCCAGCCCACCTAGATCCGCCGGGTGCATTTCCGCCAATCCACCCCGACGCCGTCCGGTGGGCGTGCGCAGCGCATCGATGATGTAGGCCTCGGTCATGATTCCTTCCCTGTTTCCTGGATTGGTTCGGCGTCACCGCCTTGGGATTCGCTGCCGAACTCGGCCGCGCCGCCGGTGTCAACAAACGCATCCCTAGCCGATTGCGAGTCGTCGTGCATGTACATCTCGAAGGTGAAGCCCTGCTCCCAGCGATAGGCGCGGTCCACGTCGAAGGCCTCGATGCCGTTCAGCGCCTGCTTGGCGATGCGCAGCGCATCGCGGCTCTTGGAGGCGATCACGGCAGCAAACTCTCGGGCGGCCGCCCCATGCTCATTGCGCGGCAACACCCGCTCCACCCCACCGAGGCGCCAAGCCTCCTCGGCGGAAACCTGCCCGCCGGTGAGGAACGCGGCGCGCACCTTGGCATGGGGCAGGAAGCGCTGCATGTGGGCGGCACCGCCCATGGCGCCGCGGTCGATTTCCGGGAGCGCGAAATAGGCGTCGTCAGCGGCGATGATGGCGTCGCTGGCGCCGCAAACGCCGATGCCGCCGCCGAGCACAAAACCGTGCGGGGCTGCCACAACCGGCACTTCACAGCGATGCACTGCTTGGTAGCTTAGGAAGTTGCCTCGGTTCACCTCGACGATGCGCTGCGGATTTGCCTGCAGTTCCTTGATGTCCACCCCGGCGCAAAAGCCCCGGCCTTCGGCGCGGATGAGCAGGCAGCGCACGTCCGGCCGCTCCGCCAAGTCGTGGATGATGCCCGGCAGTTCCAGCCACATCCGGGAGTCGAAGGCGTTGACCGGCGGATGATTGAAGATGATCTCGCCGATGCGTTCGCGGACTTCCACTTCAAACGGCATGATAACTCCCTTAGCTTGTCCCAGACCGGTGCGCTGCTGACGGCGACGGAACAGCCGGGCTGTTTCCGGGCTGCCTCCCTGTGTTCGACGAAAGACTCCCGTTGCGATCTGTTGAATCGGCCTCCGCCAAACTGGCGATGCGTTGTCGGGCATCCGCAACGAGACCTGAGACCAGTTCATCACAGCTTGGCAGATCATCGATCAGCCCCGCCACTTGGCCGCTGGGCAGCACCCCCTGCGCCGGATCGCCCTCGACCATGGCCTTCTTGATGATCATCGGCGCATTGGCCGCCATCATCGCTTGGGAGAGCGTGAGCTCGCCGCCTCGCGTCATCGCCCAAGCCGATTTCACCAGCGCCAGGACCGAGGCACCCGTTTCAGAGCGGTAGCGCCAACCGTTGGCCAGCGCCCGAACCGCCATCGACAGGCTGCCGGCCCGTTCCAGCCGGGCCAGCGTCTCGTTCATCAACATGCGCTGCGGCAAGCCATCCAGCTTGGCGCTGACCGGAATCTGGTTGACCTCGGCCGCCAGGTAACGCGCCTTGGTGGCGGCTGGCGTCGGACTGTCCGACGTGAGCATGAAGCGGGTGCCCATCGCAATGCCGTCGGCACCGAAGGCCAACGCCGCCGCCAGCCCCCGCCCATCCCGGAAGCCACCCGCGGCGAGGACCGGCACTTGCACCGCATCGAGGGTCTCGGCGAGCAACAGCAAAGTCGGCGTCACCCCGGTGTGGCCACCACCCTCGCCGCCTTGGCAGACGATCAGGTCCGCCCCGAGTTCAACCGCCTTGCCGGCGTGCTTGCCGGCACCGATGGTGGGCACGCAGAGCACCCCTGCCGCCTTCAGCTTGTCGATCAGCTTTGGCGATGGGGCACGTCCGTAGCTGACCGCCCGGACCCCGTGGTCAATGACCAAATCGGCGATGCGTTCCGCGCCCGGCTGAAAGCCGTGGAAATTGACGCCGAAGGGTCCGTCAACCGCATCGAGTACGGTGCGAACCTCGCCCTCGGCCTCTTCCGGCGTCATGACCGCGCAGGCGAGAAAGGCAAACGCCCCAGCGCGAACGCTGGCAGTGACCAAGGCGGAAGTGGAAACCCAGCCCATGGCGGTTTGCACGATCGGGTAACGGCAGCCCAATCGCTCGGTGGCCCGAGTGGTGAGCGCGTTGGCAAGCGCGTCCATCGGCTGCCTCAACGAACCCCCGGCGGATTGCCGGGGATGGCGCCGGCGCGCAGGCCGTGGGGATCCAAGCGTTCGCGAATGAGCGTAAGCTGCGTGTTGGTCGGCGCGGGTGTGGTCGAAAGCTCGGGCACCGCCGCAAGCTCGAAGCCCGTGTTGTCCTGCACCTCGTCGAAGCTCACGCCCGGGTGCAGGCTGATGACGCGGATGGCGTGGTTCGGTCCTTGGAAGTCCATGACCGCCAGATTGGTGACGATGCGGCGCAAGTCCAGATGCTTGGGCTGTTGGCCATTCGGCCAACGGGTTGGGTTGTAGCCGATGCCGCCGACCATATCCACCTCGCCCGCCACGAAGGCGCGCGTTGTGTGCTGCGGCAGGAACATGGAATTGGCGTTGCTGATGGTGTTGCCCGGATATCCGCGAACGCCCAGCAAGGCCGTTTTGGGCCGCTCGTAATCGCCGATGATGGAGATGTTCATCTGCCCAAAGCGGTCCACCTGCACCGGCGTCACCATGGCGTGGCGCTTGCCCTTGTAGATGAGATCGAAAACCCGCTCGTAAGTCATCAACCCCTCTATCTTGGGCCGGTAGTCCCCGCGCGGCCCCACCGGCACCGGCTCCCGCACCAGATAGGCTTCGCCATCCGTGATCATGAGCCCCGGCTCGAAGGTCAGCTTGGCGAGCCCGGCGCCCAAGCGCGGCACCAAGCCGATGCTGGTGGCCAGCACCTCACCGTCGCCCCGAAAGGCCTCCGCAGCGCTGCAGATGCACAGTTCCGCCAAGCTGTAGCCGCTCATCAGCGTAGCCTCAAAACACCGGCAACGGCAGGGCGCCGACCGCTTCGGGACCGCCGACTTCCAACAAGTAGGCCGGCAGATCCTTGCCGAGAATGTAGCGTTCAAGGTAATCCGTCCAGCCGCCCTTGGCAGCCGCTGAGTAGACGCGCAGATGCTCGACGTCCATGCCGTACTTCGGCCCGCAGGAAGTCGGATGGGCGCCCCATGGCGCTGGCGCCACACCCTGCACCAAGGATCGCTCGATCGGCATCTGCAAGGCGGTCAACGGGTCATTGAAGGCGTCTGCATCGACCAGCGCTTCGGTGGTGAGGAAGGCTTGGCCGGCGGCCCGGCACAGCCACTCGTCAAAGAAGGGGTCCGGCCCGGTGATGCGCGAGTTGCCCAACTCGTCGGCTTCATTAACGTGGCAGACCGCCACGTCAATCGGCAGCGCCGGCATCGCCACCAGGGTCTCGCCATCCGCGTAGGGCGAGGCGATGGTCTTGATCTCCGGATTGGCGCTCAACACGTCGGAGCCGAACCCGACCCGGGTGGGCAGGAACGGCAGCCGCGCGGCGGCCGCCTTGAGGCCGAGCTGCAGCATGCCTTCGTCGAGTTCCATCACTTCGAAGGCACCCGCTTGGCGGGCGGCCCGAAAGTGCGCCTCCAAAGGCACCAGGTCCATGGAAACAAAGCCGAACACCAGCTTGGCGATTTTTCCCGCCGACGCCAGCATGCCGACATCCGGACCGCCATAGCTGATGATGGTCAACCCCCGCACGTCGGTCTTGAGCAGTTCCCGAATGACGGCCATGGGCTTGCGCCGGCCGCCCCAGCCGCCAATGCCCAAGGTCATGCCGGACTCGATGGCATTGGCGATGTCCGCGATGGCGCAGGTCTTGTTCATGCGGCGCTGGCCCCAGCCCACTCAACCCGGGAAGTTGTACTCATGGCCCCAGATGTCGCCCACGGTGCTGCGAGTCGGCTCGAAGACGCTCCAATCGAACTGGCGTCCGTCGTAGCCATATTCAATCGGGATACCGCCTGGGGCGAGCATGTAGAAGGACACCATGCCGTCGTTTAGGTGTCGGCCGAGGCTCGCCACGATCGGGGCTTCAGCCGCCTTGGCACGATCAAGGCAGGCACCCACGTTGTCCAGGGAGTCCACCTCCGCCATGAGATGCACCACCCCGTTCGGCGCGGGAAAGTTGCAAAGGCCGACGCTGTGATGGCGGGGATTGTCGGCGTGCAGGAAGTGAATGCGCTGCTCCGGTGCGCCCTCCGCCGGCGGTGGCAGCGTCAGTTCGTCGCTGACGCCGAAGCCGAGCACGTCACGATAGAAGGCGTCGGTGGCCGCGAATTCGGGCGCCGGCAGCACGGCGTGGCCCAAGCCCATGGCGCCGGTAACGAAGCGCAACCCGTCGATGGGCGAGTTGAACGAAGCGTCGTTCGAGGTGCGGCCGTGGCAAAGCTCGAAGGCGTTGCCGGAGGGGTCCACGCCGAAGGCCAAGTCTGCAGCGCCTCGGGACCCCGCCTCGACATCGGTTCCAAGGCGCACTAGCGCGCCAGCCTCCTGCAAGGCACCCACTACATGGCCATAGGCATCGGCGTCGGCGCATTCCCAACCGGCGGCGGCAAAGCGGTCGGCATCGCCCGGCTCGATGAGATAGCGGAAGGGCATGGCATCCATGGCCAAGCACAGGGTGCCGCGCACGGCACAGTTTTCAGCGGGCCGGCCGGCGAAGCCCAGCACCTGCTCGCCAAATCGCTGCCACTCGGATGGATCCCGCATTTCAAGCCGCACGTAACTCAGTGCTGAAATGGTCATTACCGCTACCTAAGGGCTTTCATGGAACAAATGGAGACAGCCCAGCGGCTGCCGGGTTGTTCCTTCGATGTCAGCGGCGTGCCGCTCTGGGGCAAGCTAAGGGCTTTCATGGAACAAGTTGTTCCTTCGATGTCAGCGGCGTGCCGCTCTGGGGCAAGCTAAGGGCTTTCATGGAACAAATGGAGACAGCCCAGCGACTGGCGGGTTGTTCCTTCGCTGTCAACGGCGTGCCGTTCCGGGGCAAGCTAAGGGCTTCCATCAGTCGTTATCCAGAAAGTCGAGGCAGGCAGCGTTGAACATGCGGGCATGCTCCACCATGACCCAGTGCCCGCATTCCGCCACCTCGACCAACCGGCTGGGACGGCAGGCCTCGAGAATCTTGTGCCCGCCGCCGGGGGGCAGCATCTCATCGTCCATGCCCCAAAACGCCAGCACCGGGCAGGTGATGCCGCCCAGTTCACCCTCCATGTTGGGAATGCGCATGCGTCCAAGCACTTCCGGCGGCTGGGTTTGAGCGATGGCGTAGCGCTCATTGACCAGCGCATCGGTCACCACCACCGGATCGAACACCAGCGTTTGCAGGATTTGCCGCAAGCCGTTGCGGTCCAGGGCGCCGCTGGTGAAGTTGGCGATCATGCGGGCCATCGCCGGCATCGCCATGTAGGTGTCGAGCTCCTCGATGCCGCCGGGCGCCATCAGCACCAGCTTCTCGACCCGCTCGGGATGATCCAGGGCGGCGCGGATGCAGACGGCGCCGCCCAGGGAATTGCCCACCAACGCACAGCGCTCGATGCCGAGGGCATCCAGCAGGCCGATCAGGTGTGCAACGAAGAAGTCCGTGGTGTAGTCGATGTCAACCGGCTTCGAGGAGTACCCGAAACCGGGCAAGTCAGGCACGACCACGCGGTAGCCCGCTTCGGCAAGGACGGGGGCGTTCAGCTTGAAGTTGCTGTAACCGCTGGCACCGGGGCCGCTCCCATGCACGAACACCACCACCCGACCGTTGCTGCCTGCGGCCCCATGGTCGTGATAGTGCAGCGTCAAACCCGCCGATTCGACGGTTTTCCCGCGTGGTGGGCCACCCTGCTCAGCGCTCGCCACGACTGTTCTCAAACAAAGGCGTCGCTGTTGTCGGCCCCCAGCGCCATTGCCCCGTAGTTGCGGGCAAAGGCCGTTGGGTTGTTGGCCACATGGGCGCGGGCAACGCGGATGTCGCGCCAGATGTCCTGAATGGCGGATTCGTTGAACACACTGCGGCCACCGGCCACTTCGAAGAGCCGGTCCACGGCGCGGGTCATGTCGTCGATGATGAGGCTGGCCTGATAGCGCCAACGCACCCGATCCATCAGATCCAATGACTCACCGGCCTGCATGCTCGCCATCATGCGGTCAAAGTTGCGGAACAGCACGGCCTGGGCCTGATCAACGTCGTTGAGGGTTTGGGCCACCCGCCGAGTGATGTCCGGGTCGCCCTGCAGCTTGGTCGGATCGGTGCTGCTGCCGGCGGCCTTGCCGGCGAACGCCGCCACCGCATGACGCGCCGCGCCGATGGCCGGGGTGGAAACCACGCGCACGAACATCTGCGCCCAGGGAATGCCATACATGGGGTTGTCCTGGGAGTGGACGCAGTTAAAGCCATCCAGGCGCTTGTGGGTGCGGTGTTCGGGGACGAACACTGGCTGCTCGATGACGATGTCGTTGGAGCCAGTGGCTTGCAAGCCATAGACAAACCAGGTGTCTTCAATTCGATAGTCCCTGCGCGGCACCAAAAAAGTGCGATAGTCCTCGCCGGGAACGATGCCCCCCAGCAACACCCAGGTGCAGTGCTCGCAGCCCGAGCTCCAGCCCCAGCGGCCGCTGAGCATGAAGCCTCCCTCGGCAGCCTCCACCTTGGCACCAACGGGATTGTAGGAACTCGAAATCAAGGTGTTCGGACCCTCAGCATACACGTCGTCGAGCGCCTGACGATTCATGATGGCAAGCTGAAAGGCGTGCACAGCGATGATGCCCGCCACCCAGGCGGTGCTCATGTCCTGTTCGGCGATGCGCAAATGGGCCCGAAAGAAGTCTTGCGGGGTCGCTTCCAAGCCGCCCCAAGGTTTGGGCAGCAGGGCGCGCATGAAGCCGGATTCCATGATGGCCTCAATGGCTTCCCGTTTGACTTGGCGGTTGGCCCGGCCCTCAGCCGCGAGTGAGGCGATCAGGGGCAGATGGGGTTCGATATCAAGCGCTTGAGGCTCGCAGATACCGATCGCTGCCGGGGTCGATTTAGACATTTCAGATTCGAAAAACGTGCGCCGATTGCATTCGATGGTCCCATAGTAGGGGCAGTGTGTCCACCTTCACAGGGCCACTCTTGCGCAAATCAATCGAGCTGGTTCTACGCAAACTGGGAGCCAGCCCGCCATTTGGTTGCGCTATCAGCAAGTTTGAAACAAAATCCATGCTCTGTATATATGTGTGTGGAGCCTTCCACGCGGGCGGCTGGTTGTTCCTTTTCCCTCAGCGACCTGACATGCTGGAGCGAGTTGAGGGCTTGTATCAAGCGCTAGGAGGCGACGTGCCGAGATTCAACGACAAGGTGGTGCTGGTCACCGGCGGCAGCCGCGGCATCGGGCGCGGCATCGTCAGTGCCTTCCTCGACTGCGGCGCCAAGGTGTTTGCCTGCGCACGCAATGCGCCCGGCGAGGCGGAGGAGAACACCGAGTTCATTGAAGCCGACGTGCGTGACGCGGACCAAGTGCAACGCCTGATCGACACGGTGCTTGATCGGTCGGGACGGCTCGACATCTTGGTCAACAACGCCGGCGGCAGCCCGGCGGCGGACGCCGCGACCGTCTCGCCGCGCTTCACCGAGGCCATCATCCGGTTGAATCTGCTTGCGCCCCTGCTGGTCAGCCAAAAGGCCCATCCCGCCCTCAAGGACGCCAAGGGGTCCATCATCAACATCGCCAGCGTCTCCGGCATCCGACCGTCGCCCGGCACAGTGGCCTACGGAGCGGCCAAGGCGGGCTTGCTGTCCGCCACCGCCTCCCTCGCCCAGGAGTGGGGTCCCGACGTGCGGGTCAACGCCATCATCGCCGGCCTCATCAAGACCTCCGCCGATGCGGCCGATGAGCACTACGGTGGCGAGCATGGTCTCGCCGCCATCGAGGACAAGCTGCCGGCCAAACGTATGGGCACCGCCGAAGACATCGCTAACGCCTGCCTCTATCTGGCCTCCGACGCCGCCTCATACGTTTCCGGCGCCTCCCTCGAAGTGTTCGGCGGCGGCGAGCCACCCAGCTTCCTGACCTTCGCCCAGGACGCGCCCCGCCTTCGGCGAGACGATTGAGTCGCTTCGCTACTCAGCGCCACTGGCCGGCGGGGCGCTGACTACGGCGGAATCGGGTGGAAGCCGCTCAGGGCGTCGCATCGGGGTCGATGATGCGGCCCCAGCGGTAGTCGTACTTCAGGTTCTTCACGGCCAGCGTGGTCTCCGCGTGCCGCACGCCGGCCAGCGGCATGATTTCGTCGTTGACCAAGCGCACCAATTCCGCGCCGTCCTCCACGACGGTGATTGCCAGGATGTCGTAGCGGCCCAATATGGTGGCGGCGAAGCGGACAAAAGGCAGGCGGGCAATGGCTTGGGCGGTCTCGGCGATCCGATGCAGGTCGGCGCGCACGCCGATGTAGGCCATGACAGGCGCGCCGGGGCCGGAGAATCGGGTCACCGCGGTGATCTTGATCATGCCGCGATCCTGAAGGCGCTTGATGCGCCCGCGCACGGTGCCCTCCGCGAGCCCCAGGGCCTGGGCGACCTCGCGGTTGCTCAGGCGCGCATCCTCAGCGAGGTAGGTGAGTATGCGCCGGTCCACATCATCGAGCTTGCGCTGGGTCATAGTTGGGGCACGTACTCCGATTGATACTTGTACACCTCGACCGTGAGCGCCGGCGTCAAGCGCCCAATGCCATCCACTTGGGACACTTCTTCGTGCAGAAAGGTCGCGAGTTGCTCGAAGGACTGGGCAGCCACCAGTATCTCCAAGTCGTTGGGACCCGTGGTGAGGTTGACGGAAAACACCTCGGGCAATTCCGCCAGTTCCCGGCCAACGGCCTCAGCATTGCGATTTTCCACCTCGATGCCGATGGCCAGCAGCAGATCGAAGCCTGCCGCCGCAAAGTCGGTGACCGCCACCACCCGCATGATGCCCGCCTGCTCCATGCTGCGGATGCGTTTGCGAACGGTGGAGGACGATTCTCGAGCCGACATGCGGCCGTCATCGCGCAACAGCGCGATGAAGCCCTCATACAGCACATCAGGGGTGAACGGCAACGCCAAGCAACTCAAACCGCGACGGGCGGAGCGCAGATGCTAACCTAGGAATCTGCCTATTCACAGACAGACTCGGCCCGACGGCAGCCAATCACGCAGTTCGCTTTTGTAGAATTGCGTAGCAGGGAAAACGGACCGAAACGGAAGGAGCGCACAGTGAAGGCTTCCCTGGAACAACGCTTGGACCGCTTGGAGTCGATCGAGGCAATTCGCCAACTGGTCGCCAAGTACGCCCTGTCGCTGGACATGCGCGACCTCGACGCCCACGTCAATCTATTCGCGCCCGACATCCAAGTGGGCCGAGGCCGGATCGGGCGCAGCCACTTAAAGCGGTGGCTGGACGACACCCTGCGCCTGCAGTTCACCGGCACCTCGCACCACACTGGCAACCACATCATCGAATTCGACGACGCCGACCACGCTCACGGGGCCCTGTACTCGAAGAACGAGCACGAGACCGGCGGCGAGTGGATCATCATGCAGATGCTCTACTGGGACGACTACGAGCGCATCGATGGCCGCTGGCTGTTCCGCCGCCGCCTGCCCTGCTACTGGTACGCCACCGACCTCAACAAGCCGCCTATCGGCGAGTGCAAGATGCGTTGGCCCGGACGCCCCCCTTGTGAGGGCGCGTTCCACGACCTGTTCCCCGCCTGGGAGGCCTTCTGGAAAAATCCGCCCACGGAAGACGAGCCCGAGGTGGCGACCCCGGCACCGCTCGACGAGTTCCTCCGCACCATCCGGCGCGGGGCACCGGACCCGCGCATACGAGTTCGCTGAGGGCTTTCGCCAACCCCCACTTCCGCGACGTGGATCACCACGCACGACTTTGTGCGCACCTGAAGCCGGAGGTTGTTCGTCCACAGGACTTTGGTGATCAGGAACCGAAGTCACCTCCTGCCGGCAGCGCCTGATTCCCTACCGAGGCACGGCGGGCGATTGGCCGAATCCGGCTGCTGGACGGTGCCGCCGTCGACGCGGCACAGCCCCGGCGGAGCGAACCGCTTCGATCGCACGGCATTTCGGCACAATGCCGCACGGACCGGGCTTCGCCTGACGCCGGGTCCTAAGACCGAGCGGGCCGCTCAGCCTTCTGACGATCGAGTATTGGGCAGCTTCCGGTTCAGTAACTGCTGGGCGTCTTCCCGCATCGCCCGCCACTCGCTCTTTTTGCGGCAGATGCGCTGGCGCATATGACTGCCGATCACCTTGATGCGCCGACACACTACCGGATCCGCCTCGACCTGCGGGGCGACCTCCGGGGCGTCGACCGAGGGCGCATCGGCCACCGCAGAACCAGCCGCGGCGGCAAGGGCGCAAGGGGCACCCACCGGCCCGAACGCCAAGCAGCATGCAAGCCCGAGCTGCGTCAGACCGCGGCGCCCGGCCAGGAACCGGGCGTACGGCCTAACCATGCGGTGGTCGGGCTCAGAGCGACAGCGGGTCAGGTTTCACCCCCCAGACGATGCTGGACGCCCAGCTTGATGACGCGACCGAACGGATTGTGGGTGTATGGGTCGTAGCTCAGGTCGAGCCGGGCAAAGGGTGGGTCCTCATCGGTAATGTTGACGATGGAGGCGAACAGCCGGGTGCGATCACCGTTGAAGCGGAAGTTGTAGTTCAGATCCAGTGTGTGTTGACTGTCGATGCCCCAGTCGGCCCCGGTGGGCGCATCGGCATCATCATAGTCCGCGGTGAACCGGTGATCGAGCCGCAGATTGTGTCGGCCCATGGACAGATTGACATACACATTGTTCTTGAAGTCCGGCAGCGGCCGCACATAGGTGAAGCGGTTCAGCTTGCCGACTGCCTCGAATTCCCCCGCCCACTGCCAGCCGTCCACATCGTAGTTGAAGACATAAGTGCCTTGGCTGCCCAAGGTCCAGAGCAGGTTGCCAGCCGGAATGTCCCATTCGATCTGATAGTCGATGCCGTCGGTCTTCACATCCGGCCCGTTCTGGTAGGTCACGCTGATGCGCTGGATGCCGGCCGCTGCCGGGTTGGCAGGATCCTGGAAGGTCAGCTTGGACAGCGCCTCGGCCTGCGCCGAGTTGGTGCCATCGAAGGCCACGCCCACGATGTCGCCCGCCGGCTCAATGACTATGGGATCGGTAAAGTCGAAGATCCAGTAGTCGATGGTCGCGAAGACGTTCTCACTGGGAGTGAGCACCAAGCCGAAGTTCCAAGTCGTGGCTGACTCAGAACTGAGATCCGGGTTGCCGCTGGTATCCACCGCCTTGAAGGCACCGGTCGGCGCCACAAACTGCAGGGAGGTGCCGCGCCCGCTCAACTGGTTTAGGCCCGGGCCACGGAAGCTGGTACCCACGGAACCGCGCAGCGTGATCTTGTCGGTGACGTCCCAGCGCGCCGCGAGTTTCGGATCCAGCGTCGAGCCCACGGCACCGCCGTAGTCTTCGTAGCGGATCGCCGCCTGCACATCAAGGCTGTCAGACAGCGGCACCTGCAGTTCGCCGAACAGGGCGAAGATGTCCTGGTCGGTCTCGAAGTTCCGGGTGCCAGCCAGGAAATGATAGCCGCCGGTGATGCTGAGGGGGTCCGACGGGCAATTGAAGGTGAACGGCAGCCCGAAGCCCTCCGGGGCGCGTGCGTAGCTCTCGCCCGGCTGCAGTCCGAACGGACAGGGCTTCTGGTCTAGGTCGGTAAACTCGTTGGGCGTCACCTTGTAGTCTTCGCGCCGATATTGCACACCGGCTGCCCAGCCCACGCCGCCGCCACCCAAGGACAGGGACGACTCGCCGTTGAAGATCAGGTCGGCAACGAACAGTTCCGTCTCCACCCGCGTGCCGATGGGATCCTGCAGCCAGTCCTGCATCCATTCCGGGTTGTGCAATTGCGGATTGCCGCTGCCCGGCGGCGACACATCGAGCGCCGTGTAGGACTGGGAAACCGGGTACGCGCTGGTGAACGGGTTGTAGTAGTAGCAATTGCCGGTGCCCAGATTGCCGCTGCCCGGCACGCCCGTGTCGACATTGCAATCGGGCCCGCCAAGGCCACGATAGGCGAACGCCAGTCGATCAATGGCGGTGTCGTCCGTGTTGCGCTCCCCATCGGCCTGGCCGTATGTCAGGGTGGCAACCCTTCGACATCAAGGCTCATCCGGTACTGGTCATATTCCCGGAAGTTGCTCTGGGCGTCGCCAGCCACACCGAAGATGCGCCCGAGCACCTGAGCACCGCCGGCCATGACATCCGCCAGATCCGGATTGCGCACGATGAAGTCATCGAAGTGCGGCATGCCAGGTCCCACATAGCGGTCCGCACTGAACAAGGCTTGGGGCGGATAGGACGGCGACGAGTTCCAGCCCGGCACATCGTCCTTGGCGTAAAGGAATTCCGCGCCGAGGGTCCAAGCGTCGTTTAGGTCGAAATCGGCCTCGATGAAAGCCTGATAGTGTTCTTCTTCCTCGGCAATATTGAAGAAGTCCGTAAAGCGAAAGTTGCAGGCTGTGCCATTCAGGTGGCCGCCCACGGTCAAACAGTCGGGATCGTTGAACAGGCCCGTGACGCCGAACGTGCTGCTGAGGCCCAGGAATCTCGATGGATTGGGGATACCGGAAAAGCCGCCGCGGGGATTGCTGGCCGGGGTATCATCCAAGGACCAAGCTTTCTCGCGGGTCGGCACCTTGCCCCGGTACTGATAGCCTACAGAAGCCACCAGGTTCAGCCGATCGGTACCGAAGCCTGCGATCAGTCCGCCCTCCCAGTCCCCGTCGTCGTTGCCTTCCATGTCCTTGCCGGATGCCAAAACCTCAAGACCACGGAAGTTCGAGCGAGTGATGAAATTCACCACCCCCGCCACGGCATCTGATCCGTAGGTGGCGCTTGCCCCGTCCTTGAGCAGTTCGATGCGCTCCAAGGCAATGGCCGGTATCGCGTTGGTGTTGACGAACAACTGGCCCGTCTCCGCGATGCCGTAGGGCGAGTACTGGATGCGCCGGCCGTTGAGCATGACCAGCGTGCGGGCCGCGCCCAAGCCACGCAGGTTGACGTTGGAGACGCCTTCGAGACCGTTGGACTGGAACTGGTTGGTCTCGCCGTCGATGCCGGTGCTAGGACCCATGTTGCGGATCATTTCCAGCACGTTGTGCGTACCGCTCAGGTCCATGTCGTCCCGGGTCATCACTTCCACCGGCGATGAGGAGTCTTCCGGAGTGCCCCGGATATAGGAGCCAGTGACGACCAACTCCTCGATTTCGCCGGCGGCATCCGCTGCCGCCGCGACTGCCAGTCCTGCCAGCCACAACAACGGGACTGCCACCGTCGCAGTCAATGCTTGTTTCGACTTCATGTTTCTCTCCTGATCAAGATGGATGGCGGAGCGCGACCGACGCAGATTTCAGGGCGAGGCAAGCCCACACGGCAACGCACCACTGATGCGCGAATGTACCTGACCATCCCACTGCATGGAAGTAGGAAATGTGTTTGGAAGTGTCTGAGCGCACCGCACTATGCGCAGGGCGGGAACGTCCGCGTTCGCTTCCCCGGGGAACCTGAGTCAGTCATCAATGCCGTGCGCGACAGCCGTCCCGTCAAGGTAACATGATCGTCCTTAATCAGATATCGGAGACCTCATGAAAGTCGGACTCGCCTTCGCCAGCAGCATTGGCATCGACGGCGCCACGGCGCTGGAGATTTGCCGCCGCGCCGAGACCGCAGGCTTTGAATCCGTGTGGGGCGGCGAACACGTCATCCTGCCGGACGAGATCGCCTCCAAGTACCCCTACACCGCCGATGGCAAGATTCCCGCCGAGCCCGACACGCCGATCCCCGATCCGCTCATCTGGCTGGCCTTCGCCGCCGCCGCAGCGCCGTCGCTGCGGCTGGGCACGTGCATTCTCATCGTGCCGCAACGCAATCCACTCGTGCTGGCCAAAGAGTTGGCGACCCTCGATCAGCTTTCAGGGGGCCGGGTGGAGCTCGGCTTGGGCGTCGGCTGGTTGAAGGAGGAGTTTGAGGCACTTGGCATTCCCTGGGAGCGACGCGGCGCGCGCAACGATGAGTACATCGCCGCCATGCGGGCGCTCTGGTCAGGGCCGCATGCGGAGTTTCACGGCGAATTCGTGGACTTCGCACCGGCCACCTGCAGCCCGCGGCCGGTCAACGGCAACATCCCGGTGCATGTGGGCGGCGACACGGGCGCCGCCATCCGGCGCGCCGTACGCATCGCCGAAGGGTACTTCCCTGGCGAAGGCGACCCCGAACGCCTCGGCGCCCTGATCGGCCGCGTGCGCAACGCCGCCGAACAGGCAGGCCGGGATCCGGACAGCATCGAGATCAACGCCATATTCGGTGCTCAAATGGCTGATCCCGTTCGCGGCGTCGAGCAGATGGCGCAGCTGGGCGTCGGTCGCATCATGGTGCCCGCGTTCTTCTTTGCCGGCCCCGGCGGCTTGGATCGTCTCAGTGAGTTTGGCGAGCGCATCGCGCCCGTGAGGGCCGCTTGATTCCGTTCCCATTGCGCGGGCCAGACCAGCACCCACCCCCAATTCCGCCACCCAGTCTAGGGAGAAAACATGATCCAGCTCTACGGATTGAGAATGAGCAACTACTACAGCCTAACCAAGTCCCTGCTGATCGAGAAGGGCTTGGCGTTTGAAGAGGTCAAGGCCCCACCCACCCAGAAGGAGGACAACTTGGCCCGCTCGCCCATGGGCCGCATGCCTGCCATTGGGGTTGATGGCCATTACCTGTCCGAAACTCTTGCCATTGCAGGCTACCTTGAGCGGCTGCAGCCCGAACCCGTTTTGATCCCTGCCGATCCGTTCGCGGCGGGCAAGGTGCTTGAGCTAGCCTGCCACATCAAGCTGGATGTAGAACTGGTGGCCCGCCGCTGCCTGGGGGAAGCGTTCTTCGGCCAGACCGTCAGCGACGAAACCAAGGCCAACACCGAGGCCGACCTCGACAAGGGTATGAAGGCGTTGGATCGACTCTTCATCGGTGCGCCCTACGCCGCGGGCAGTGAACTGAGCCTGGCGGACTTCTACACCTATTTCAGCTTCGGCTTGGCCTGCGGCGTCACCCAGAAAATATTCAACCGCGACCTGCTCGAAGGCCGCGACAAGATCAAGGCCGTGATGGCCCGCATGGCGGAACATCCTAGCGTCGCCCAAGTGGAGGCCGAAAAGGCAAGCTGAACCTCAGCGCTCCCCTGCGCCCGGTTCGCCGGCTCGGCCGGGCGATCCCGGAACGACCTTGGGCGCCAAGGCCGCAAGCACCTTCGCCAGTTCCCCGCGCCAGTCCATGGGGCCGATGCCGTAGTGGCGTTGCAGGCGGGCGCCGTTGAGCAAAGAGTTTTGCGGGCGGGCGGCGCGGGTTGGGTAGTCCGTCGTGGGGATGGGGATGAGTTTGGGCAGCGCGCCTCGTCTTTCCCGCTCGCCCAATCCGGCAAAGATGGCGGCGGCAAAGCCATGCCAGGTGGTTGGGGGTTTGGAGGCAAGGTGATAGAGGCCAAAACGCGGCGCGGTGGCCATGCGCTCCAGGATGCCCCATAGGACGGCGGCGATGCTGCGGGCGGCGGTGGGCGCGCCTCGCTGGTCATTGACCACCCTGATTTCATCGAGGTCAACCAAGTTCAGCATGGTCTTGACGAAATTGGCGCCCGTGGCGCTGAACACCCAGGAAAGGCGCAGTATGAGGTGGGCGTCGAGGACTTCCGCCACCGCCTGTTCACCTGCCAGCTTGCTGCGGCCGTAGGCGTTGATCGGCGCCGGGGAATCGGATTCCTCATAGGGCTTGGGCTTCAAACCGTCGAAGACGTAATCCGTGGACAGGTGCAGTAACGGGCACCGGCTGGCGGCGCAGGCCAAAGCGATTTGGCGCGCACCTTGGGCGTTGACGGCATACGCCGCGTCCGTTTCGTCCTCCGCCTGATCCACTTGGGTGTAGGCGGCGGCGTTGATCACGGCATCTGGGCGAAATTCAGCAAAGGCGGCAGCCACGCTGCGGCCATCCCCGACATCAAGTTGCGCCGACGAGGGCGCATGAACCGACACCGCCGGCGGCACCAGCGCTCGGACGGCAGTGCCCACTTGGCCGCTGCCGCCGGTGAGAAGAACGCGCTTAAACAGGACTCAGCCCAGCAGATAGTCGCGCAGGCTGGGGTTGCCCGCATCACGGGGGGACAGGATGGGGTCCGAAATCGGCCATTCGATGGCCAGTTCGGCATCGTTCCAGATCACCCCCGCCTCGTCCTCGGGACGATGGAAGTCCGTGCACTTGTAAACAAGGTCCGCCGAAGCCGAGAACACGCAAAAGCCATGGGCGAAGCCCGGCGGGATGTACAGTTGCCGGTGATTGGCGGCGTTCAGCTCGACCCCCACCCACTGCCGAAAAGTCGGAGAGGCAGGGTCGATGTCCGCCGCCACATCCCATACGGCGCCGCTGATGACGCTCACCAGCTTGCCTTGGGGATGGCGCTGCTGAAAATGCAGGCCGCGCAGCACGCCACGCCGGGAGTGGGAGTGGTTGTCCTGCACGAAGTCCAGGTCGAGCCCAGGCAACTCGGCGTAGCGGCGGCGGTGGTGGCGTTCCATGAAGAAACCGCGTTCGTCGCTATGCACGTCGGGTTCGATGATGAGCACACCGGACAACTCGGTTTCATGGACCTCCATGATCACTCTCCTCGGGCGCCGCGCTCGCCCACCATTCCTTGTTGTCGAGATACCAAGCGACGGTTTGGCCAATGCCATCCGCGAAGCTGGTTTGCGGCCGCCAACCGAGTTCGCGGCGAATGCGGGTGCCGTCGATGGCGTAACGGCGATCGTGACCCGGACGGTCCTTGACGAATTCGATCAGTTTGAGCATCTCATCGCGGTCTGCGCCGGTTTGTTCGGCCACCGCCGTCAGAACCTCGGTGACCACTTCGAGATTGGTCTTTTCGCAACCGCCGCCAATGTTGTAGGTGCGGCCCAAGGCGCCGTTTTCGAGCACCGCCACCAAGCCCGCCACGTGATCATCAACGTAGAGCCAATCCCGAACCTGCTGGCCGTCGCCGTAGAGCGGCACCGGCGCACCGCGCAGAGCAGCCAGGATGATGACCGGAATGAGTTTTTCCGGAAACTGGTACGGCCCGTAGTTGTTGGAGCAGTTGGTAAGCATGACCGGCAGGCCATAGGTGGCCCGCCATGCTCGAACCAAGTGGTCGGAGGCTGCCTTGGAGGCTGAATAGGGGGAGTTTGGGCGGTAAGGGCTGGCCTCCGTGAATGCGCCTTCGGCGCCCAGCGTGCCGTAAACCTCGTCGGTGGAAACGTGAAGAAAACGGCAGGCCTTGTCTGCGGCCCGCTCAGCGTTGTAGGCCTTGACGGTCTCCAACAGCGCACAGGTGCCAAGGATGTTGGTGCGGATGAAGTCGGCCGGCCCGTCGATCGAGCGGTCCACATGGGACTCCGCCGCCAAATGCATGACGGCGTCTGGGCCAAAGTCGAAGAACAGCGAACGCAGCCGCTCAGCGTCGCAAACGTCAACCACGTCAAGGCGATGATTGGCGCACTCGGCCACGGCTGCGAGATTGTCCCGGTTGCCGGCGTAGGTGAGCTTGTCGATGGTGAGCACTTCATCGCCTCGCACCCAAACCAGATGGCGCACCAAGGCCGAACCGATGAAACCGGCACCGCCGGTGACAATGATCTTCATGGTGCCGCCTATCCGCTGCTCACGCTATGGCCGACCACTAGCGAGACGGCGTTTGGGGATAGTTGCCCTTAGCTTGCCCCAGAACGGCACGCCGCCGACGCCGAAGGAACAACCGGCCAGTCGCTGGGCTGTCTCCATTTGTTTCATGGAAGTGGCCAGCAATTGAACCATATTCTTGGCTGACGAACAGCTTCTTGCATTATTGAGGCGTTGCCTCGCTGGACGCCAATTTCCTCAACCCCCAAAAGCTCTTGGGTCCGTTCGAAAGGTACTTCGATTTGGCCATCAACGCATCGCCCCAACCGCCACGCACCACCTGGTCGCTTCCTTCCGTTGTCCGTCAGAAACGAAACGCTGTACACCAGTATACCCAAGATATTGGCTGCTGAGACTGGAGTTATGTAGTCAGCGTCTCCCGAAACAACTACCGCAACGTCGTAGGTGTCAGACAGCGTGATCATATCGGTGGCCAATTGGGTGTCCACCCCTTTCTCGGTTCCTAGGAGGTTGTCGATCTTGGGATTATGAAGGCGCCGAAGAGGCGACCGTAAATTGCATCGCATGCCAACGGCCATGGAAGGCATGTTTTCGATTTCCGCCGCCTGACCGGTGTCGCGCGACTCATACATGCCAGATCGGAATGGAAGCGTCTCGAATGTCCAACTTCAGGCAAGAAGACAAGGGTTGCGCCCCTCAACTCAAGGCATGCATTCGTTTCAGATTATTCTTGTAATTCATAACGTTGTGATCCTAGTGATCCCAGCAATCCCAGTAATCCAGTGGACTCCCGGTAAGCCTATCGACAGCCGGGGAAACATGGGGGCAAGGATTGGGGCAACTGCAGCTACTTCGATTCCAACTACATCCACATGCCTGACCGTCCAACTCTTGGACTCTCCTTCCTGGACGACTTGGGTGGCATCGTCGAAGATCAGCCGGTTACGACGCGAAAAGCACCCGCGTATTTCGCGAATCAGCTCCCGGAAGGCCATCTCCGCGTCTATCTGGCCGGCCTCGCTGACGTCAACGAGACGCGCGACCACCCCTTGCTGTACTTGACCGGCGGCGATCTTCCGGGGGCGGTGCGACTCATCCCTGCGCGGGATTGGGGCGGCGACAGAGAAGCCGTTCAGGGCGGTGGGTCAATCGACTCCTCCGTGCTCCGCTTCTCACTCACGGGCGTGCAGATGAAATTTTCGGCGGTGATGGAAGCCAAAGGCGGACTCAGGATCCCGGCCCCCGGGGCCGTGGCGACTGGATCATCAAGTTACCCTACGCACACTACCCGGGCGTGCCCGAGAACGAGTATTCGATGATGTGGATTGCCGCCTCCGTCGGCATCGAGACTCTCGAGGTTCGGCTGGTCCGGATGCGGGACATACAGAGCGTCCCGGAGGTTTCCACAGACTCACCCCTGGCTGACGCAAGCGCTTTGGCAATCCGCCGGTTCGACCGTGACCGCGGCATCAGGATTCACACTGAGGACTTCGCTCAGGTCTTCAATCAGCATCCCGAAAAGAAGTATCGGCGAGGCAGCTACGCCAACATCGGTCGCATACTCGCTGTCTACGCCGACGACCGGGCGGTCGATCAGTTCGCCCGCAGGCTCATATTCAGCGCCTTGATCGGCAATGCCGACATGCACCTGAAAAACTGGTCGCTGATCTACCGTGACGGCATCAACCCGGAACTTTCCCCCGCTTACGACATGCTCTCCACCGTTGCCCACCAAAGCGATCCAACGATGGGGTTGCGGCTGGGTAAGGCGAAACGTTGGGACGCCCTGACCCTGGACGACTTCAGCCGCTTGGCAGACGCAATGGGCGTTACTTCGGCCGCCATCCTGGAGCCGGTCATTGAAACCATCGAGATCTTCCGTTCCAAACAAATGATCACGTTCCCGCATAGAATGGCCCTGGGGTATCTGCGCAAGAGCAAGGAATCGAAATGTTGTCTGTAGCCCGGAAATTCTTTTTTCTGACTTGGCCATTCGTCTGGTCCGGTCTCCCCGCGGCGTCGAGCGCTGAAACGGCGTATTCACCCTATGCGGATGCAATCTATCCGACCCGGGTGCTGTGGGGCGATACGCACCTGCACACCACCAACTCGCTCGATGCGCGCACTGCCGGCGTAACGCTGGATGTGGAGGACGCCTACCGGTTCGCGCGGGGCGAGACGGTAACGGCGACGGGCGGTCAACCGGCGAAGCTGTCGCGGCCGCTGGACTTCCTGGTTGTGACCGATCACTCCGATGCGCTCGGGGTGGTTGACCAGTTGATCCGGGGAAATCCCGAACTGCTCGACGATCCCATTCTGCGGGCGATGCACGACGAGTTCAACAAGGGGGCGGAGGGATTTACATTGGCGATGGAATACGTTTCGCGCATCCTGCTGGAAGGCGGCCCGAGCCCGCTGCTGAACCCGGCGGTGATGCAAACCACTTGGCAGCAATATGTCGAGACGGCCGATCGGTTCAATGATCCCGGGGTGTTCACGGCCCTGATCGGCTATGAGTGGACACCGACCATCAGCGGCGACAAGCTGCACCGCAACGTGCTGTATCGAGACGATGCGCACCTGGCGCGGCAGCTTTTCCCGTTCACCGCAACGGAAAGCATCCATCCCGAGGCGCTGTGGCGCTGGATGCAGCGCTACGAAGACGAAACCGGGGGCCGTGTGCTGGCGCTGGCG
>JAQAJJ010000045.1:5177-25540 GCA_028278675.1 Candidatus Azophilus lithoversatilis | reverse complement strand
GAAAAGGGCGGAACCCGGATCGGCAAACCGGACAGTTTATTTGTTCTAAAACCGGACATATCTATTTGTTGACAACAGGGAGTGGGATTTGGTGTTGACAAGCCAACTCGTGAGCACCAAGCTTTGTAACACGGATAAGAAATCGGCCCCTATCTACGTCCCTGATCCAAGCAGACGCAAGTCTCACGTGGGTATGGGGCCACCTTTCACTGAATCCTCCCCATGTCCCAACCCCATCGCCTAGCCATCATGTTGGATGGTGGCTTCTTTACCAAGCGCTTTAGGACACTGCACGGCGTGTTCCCGAGTGAGGCTGGAAACTGGGTGAGGCGAGTTTACGAGCAATTCAAGCGGACCCAACAGTACCGGTCACCGACCGCAGCTTCGTGCCCAATATTGTTCAGAAGGGCGTCGATATGCGAATTGGCCTGGATGTGGCGGCGCTGGCCCTAAAGCGACTTGTTGGCGCAGTGGTGTTGGTCTCCGGCGATGCCGACATGGTTCCAGCGCTGCGCTTTGCCCGCCGGGAGGGGCTGCGGACCTACCTGCACACCATGGGCTTTGCCGGCGTTCGACGCGCTTTGAAGGCGCATGCCGACGTTGTTTTGTCATTGTCAGCAAATTGAACCCGTCGCTTAGTGCCGCGAACTCAAGAACATCCGTCACAAAGAGTAAACTAGCGGCACCATCCTGGCGGGACACCTCCCAAATTGGACGTCACCCACATCCTCGCTGGCTTGAACGAGGCGCAGCGCGAAGCGGTTGCCGCGCCGCCGGGCAATGCCTTGGTGGTGGCCGGCGCCGGCAGCGGCAAAACCCGGGTGCTGGTGCATCGCATCGCCTGGCTGATCGAAGCCGAAGGCGTCTCGCCCTATGGCCTGTTGGCGGTGACCTTCACCAACAAGGCGGCGGCGGAGATGCGCCAACGCATCGAGGCGCTGCTGAGCGTCTCGGCGAGTTCGCTTTGGGTGGGCACCTTCCACGGCATCGCCCACCGGCTGCTGCGCATGCACTGGCAGGAGGCAGGGCTGCCGCAGAACTTCCAAATTCTGGACGCCGACGACCAGCAGCGGCTGGTCAAACGCGTCATGCGGGCGCTGGACATCGATGAGCACCGCTGGCCGGTGCGCCAAGCGGTTTGGGCCATCAACCAGCACAAGGATGAGGGGCGCCGCGCCGCCGCGCTGCCGGACAGCGACGACCTGTTTCAAGTCATCCACAAGCGCATCTATGAAAGCTACGAGTCGCTGTGCAATGAAGGGGGCCTGGTCGATTTCGCCGAACTGCTGCTGCGCTGCCTGGAGTGCCTGCGCGGCGACGAGGCGCTGCTTGCGCACTACCGACAACGATTCGGCCACATTTTGGTCGATGAATTCCAGGACACCAACGGCATTCAATACGACTGGCTCAAACTGTTGGCGGGCGGCACCAGCCATGTCATGGCCGTGGGCGACGACGACCAATCCATCTACGGCTGGCGCGGTGCCCGCATCGAAAACGTGCGCGCCTTCATCGACGAGTTCGAGGACGTCGCCACCATTCGCCTGGAGCAGAACTACCGCTCCACCGGCACCATCCTCGATGCCGCCAATGCCCTGATCGGCCACAACGCCGGACGGCTGCCGAAGTCGTTGTGGACCGAAGGGGCGGTCGGCGACCCCATCGCGCTCTACTCGGCTGACAACGACCTCGATGAGGCCCGCTTCGTCGCTGAACGCATCGCGGGCGCCATCGAGGACGGCGGCAGCGCCGATGAGATGGCGGTTCTGTACCGCTCCAACGCCCAATCGCGGGTGCTGGAGGAGGCCTTGATGCGCGCCGACATTCCCTACCGAATCTATGGCGGCTTCCGCTTCTTCGAGCGGGCCGAGATCAAGAACGCGCTCAGCTACCTGCGCTTGACGCACGACCGCCATGCGGACGTGGCCTTCGAGCGGGTGGTGAACACCCCACCCCGGGGCATCGGCGAAAAGACCTTGGAAGCGGTTCGCCAACTATCCCGGGCCCGTGCGGTCTCTCTTTGGCAGGCCAGCAAGGAGGCCATCCACGAAGGGCAGTTGCGCGGCCGGGCAGCCAACGTGGTCGCGGAGTTCATCAAGCTGATCGACGGCATGGCTGAAGGTGGCCAGGACTTAAGCCTGCATGAACTCACCGAGTGGGTGATCGAGGCCAGCGGCCTGATGGACTACCACGGCCGCGAACCCGGGGAACGGGGCCTCGCCCGCAAGGAGAACCTGCAGGAACTGGTCAGCGCCGCCCGGCAATTCAGCGGCGAACTGGTCTTCCCACTACAGGACGCGGACCAGCCGGCGATGTCGGAGCTTGCGGAGTTTCTCGATCAATCGGCGTTGGATGCGGGGGACCGGGAGTCGGGTGCCGGCTCTGCCGTGCAAATGATGACGCTGCATTCGGCCAAGGGGCTGGAGTTCCCGACCGTGTTCATCACGGGCCTGGAGGAGGGCCTGTTTCCCCACCGCCAATCCCGGGAAACCGAGAACGGCTTGGAGGAGGAGCGCAGGCTCTGCTACGTGGGCATCACCCGCGCCATGCGCACGCTCTACCTCACCCATGCCGAGGTCCGCCGCCTGCACGGCGTCGAAAACCACAATCGACCGTCCCGCTTCATCCGCGAACTACCGCCGAACCTGGTCTCCGAAATCCGCGTCCGGCGCATGGTGGATCGCTCCTCGAGCCTGCTCAACCCGGTCCGGGGCCTGTTTGCGCCTGAGCCGAGCGCCGTCAACATCGGCCAGCGGGTGGCCCATCAGAAGTTTGGCGAGGGCGTGGTGCTGCAGAGCGACGGCCAAGGCGAACGCACACGGGTACAGGTTCATTTCGCCGCCGCCGGCGAAAAGTGGCTGATGCTCAGCGCGGCTAATCTCCAAACCTTGGATTGAACCCGCCGCTGACATGAGGAATAGGTAGTGGAAGCCAACGCCGCAGGGAGACGCCGCCGCGCAGGCTGGCTCGCGGCCCTGTTGATCGGCCTGCTCGGTTGCGTCGACACCCCGGGGAAATCAGACCCGGGCATCGAGCCGGCCGCGGTCCCCGCCAAGGTGTACCAGTGGAAGATCATCACCACTTGGCCCAAGTTCCTGCCCGGCGCCGGCATGTCAGCGGAAAACCTGGCCGACCGACTGCGTGTGATGAGCGACGGCCGGCTGGACATTCGGGTGTACGGCGCGGGCGAACTCGTGGGCGCATTCGAGGTGTTTGACTCGGTGTCCTCAGGCACCGCCGAGATGGGCCACGGCGCGGCCTACTATTGGCGCGGCAAGATGCCCGTAGCACCCCTGTTCACCGCCATTCCCTTCGGCATGACGGCCCAGGAAGTGAACGCCTGGCTGCGCTACGGCGGCGGCCTTGCGCTTTGGCGCGAACTCTATGCGCCTTTTGATGTGGTGCCCTTTGCGGCGGGCAACACAGGCGTGCAGATGGCGGGCTGGTTCAACAAGGAGATCAACGCCCTCGAGGATCTGGCCGGACTGAAGATGCGCATCCCCGGCCTCGGCGGGGAGGTGCTCGAGCGCTCCGGCGGCGTGCCGGTCACCATTCCCGGCGGAGAGGTCTTCACCGCGCTGCAGACCGGCGTCATCGATGCCACGGAGTGGGTCGGGCCTTACAACGACTTGGCCTTGGGACTCTACAGCGCTGGGCGCTACTACTACTATCCCGGCTGGCACGAGCCGGGTGCCGTGCTGGAGCTGATCGTCAACCGCCAAGCCTATGAGGCCCTGCCGGCTGACCTGCAGGAAATGGTCGCGACAGCGGCCCAAGCTATCAACGACGATACCTTGGCGGACTATACGGCTCGCAGCGTGGCCGCGCTGGAGACGTTGGAGCGCGAGCACGGCACCCTGCTGCGTCCCCTGCCCGCCGAGGTGATCGGGAAGCTGCGCGAGACCTCCCTGCAGGTGGTGGCCGACGCGGCTGGCGAGGATGAACTGTCGCGGCGCATCTACGACTCCTACACCGGCTTCCTGCAAGGCGTTCGCCGCTACACCGAACTGACCGAACAGGCCTATCTGGAGGCCCGCTGATGGAGTTGAAGGCGACGCGAGTGGCGCAGGCCGATGGCGTCGGGACCATCTGGCTGAACCGCCCGCAGCGCCTGAACGCCTGGACCGGGCGCATGCACACCGAGTATCGCTGGTGCTTAAAGCAACTCGATGAGGATGCGGATGTCGGCGTCATCGTCGTCACCGGCACCGGGCGGGGCTTTTGCGTCGGCGGCGACGCCGAGGCGCTTTCCGGACACGCCGAGCGGGGCGCCTACGACCCGGGCACCGCCCCGGACTTGGCGACCCCCGGCTACGGCGTGGCCGAAGAGTTCGACGCCCCCTTCGCCTGCCACTTCGGTCTTGCCAAGCCGATCATCGCCGCCATCAACGGCCCGGCGGCCGGCGTCGGCCTGGCGCTGGCCTGCTTCACCGACCTGCGCTTCGCAGTGCCCGGCGCCAAGCTCACCACCGCCCACGGCAAGCTCAACCTGCCGGCCGAATACGGCCTCTCCTGGATTCTGCCGCGCCTGGCCGGCTTGGCCCGAGCCAACGACCTGCTGCTGACCAGCCGCGTCTTCACCACCGACGAAGCTGCCCAACTGGGCATCGTCAATGAACTGGTGGCAACGGAAGACTTGCACCGCCGAGTGCATGGCTACGCCCGAGGCCTTATCGAAACCGTCTCCCCCAACGCCTTGCGGCAAACCCGCTGGCAAATCTACCGCGATCTCACCGCCAGCCCAGCCGAGTCCGTGCGCCGCTCCGAAGCCCTCATCAATGACATGATGGCCGAACCGGACTACGCGGAAGGCGTGGCCGCATTCCGCGAGAAGCGCCAGCCTCGGTGGGGCGCTGTGTCAGATGATAAAGGTCATTCAACACCTTGACGCCGACTGACCTCGACTTCAACCAGCTAGCCGAGCTGTTGCTGTGGACAACCCTGGCGGGGGCCTGCATCCCCCTTGGGGCCGGATTGGCCCGAATGGAGCGCATTCGGCCGCAGTGGCTTGAAGAGGAGTTGCGCCACTTTGTCATTGCCTTGGGCGGCGGCGTTCTGCTGGGTGCGGTGGCGCTGGTGCTGGTGCCTGAAGGCGTCGGGCTGTTACCTGAGCCTTTAGCCATAGTGGGCTCACTGCTCGCCGGTGGTGCATGCTTCATGATCTTGGACCGCTGGCAGGCCAAACAGCAGCGGGCGGCGCCTCAATTCAGCGCCATGGCGGCGGATTACTTGCCCGAATCCTTGGCGCTTGGCGGCATGTTCTCCGCCCACGCGGAAGGGGCGGTGCTATTGGCGGTGTTGATCGGGATGCAGAACCTGCCCGAGGGCTTCAACGCTTGGCGCGAGCTGATGGCGTCGAAGATGGGTTCAGCCAACGCGCTCGGCCGCCTGCTCCTGCTGGCGCTGCTCGGCCCGGTCTGCGGGTTGGTGGGCTGGTTCTGGCTCGCTGATTTCGAGGGTGCTCTGGGGGCGGTCCTGCTTTTTGCGGCAGGCGGCATTCTGTATCTCACTTTTCAGGACATCGCGCCCCAGTCCAGGCTTGATCGCCACTGGGCGCCACCGCTCGGCGCCGTGCTCGGGTTTGCGCTGGCGCTGACCGGCCAGCTGATGCTGCAGGCCGCGTAACAATCAGACCGAAACCGGCCCCACGTCGCCGCCCGCCCAAGCCAAGCGCAGGGCTTCGGCGTCTTCGGGGGCCTCGGCGAGCAGCCGTTGGCCTTCCTGCATGATCTCCGGAATCAGATGCGCGTGACGTTCGAGGCTCGCCACCCGAAAGCGCGTCTCCCCGGTTTGCCGGGTGCCGAGGATTTCGCCGGGACCGCGCAGGGCCAAGTCCTGCTCAGCGATGTGGAACCCGTCCTGGCTTTCTCGAATGACCTTGAGCCGGGCCCGGCTGACCTCGCTGAGTGGCGTGCCGTAGAGCAGTATGCAGTAGCTCTTGCGGGTGCCGCGGCCGATGCGGCCCCGAAGTTGGTGGAGCTGGGCCAGCCCTAGGCGTTCCGGGTTTTCGATCACCATCAGGCTGGCGTTGGGCACATCGACGCCGACTTCGATCACCGTGGTGGCCACCAGCAACTGATGGTCCCCGGCCTTGAAAGCGGCCATGACGGCAGCCTTCTCCTCGCTCTTCATGCGCCCGTGGATGAGGCCGATGCGGTGGCCCGGCAGTTGCGCCTGAAGACGTTGCCAAGTGGTCTCGGCGGATTCGGCGTAGAGTTGATCGGAATCCTCGATCAGGGTGCAAACCCAGTAGGCCTGCTGGCCGGCATCGAGCACCTTGGCAATGCGCGCCAGCACCTCATCCCGGCGGTTGGCGGCAACCAGGCGCGTGTCGATGGGTTGGCGTCCCGGCGGCAGCTCATCAAGCAGGGAGACGTCCATGTCCGCGTACAGGGCCATGGTGAGCGTGCGCGGTATCGGCGTTGCCGTCATGATGAGTTGGTGCGGCGTGCGCCCCTTGGCCCGCAAAGCCATGCGCTGGTGGACGCCGAAGCGATGCTGCTCATCGACGATGGTGAGGGCCAGATTGGCAAACGCGGTGGCCTGCTGGAACAGCGCGTGGGTGCCCACCGCAACCAAGGTTTCGCCGCTGGCCAAGCCATCGAGAATCCGCTGCCGCACCGCCTTGCTCTGGCCGCCGGTCAGCATCGCCACTCGAATCCCCAAGGGCTCCAACCAGCTTGAGAAGCTTAAGTAGTGCTGTTCGGCGAGAATCTCCGTAGGGGCCATGAGCGCCGTCTGCGCCTGATGCTCGGCGGCGCGGATGGCGGCAAAGGCGGCCACCACGGTCTTGCCGCTGCCGACGTCGCCTTGCAACAGCCGCAGCATGGGACGGGACTCCGCGAGGTCGATCAGCACTTCGCGCACCACGCGCCGTTGGGCGCGGGTCAACTCGAAGCCGAGGTGCTCAAGCAGCGTGCGGCCGAGTTGCTGCGCTTGCGGCAGCGGCGGCGATAGCTGGCTCTGGCGCTGGCTCTGCCGGAAACGCATCACCAGGTAGTAGGCGGTCAACTCGTCGCGGGCGATGCGTTCCTGGGCTGCGGCGATGTCGTCGCCCGTCGCGCCGGCGGGCGGAAGGTGGAGGAACAACAAGGACTCCATCGGCAATGCCGAACTATCCGGCCAATTCAAGCCTCGGACCTGGGCAACCAAGGCCCGCAAGCGAGTCTGTCCGAGTCCCTTGGTGGTGGGATACACCGGGGTCAGGCGGGCTTCGAGTTCGGTGGGCGCCTCAGCGTAGTCGCGATATTCCGGATGGGCCATCTCCAGCCCCGTCGGCCCGGCGCGAACCTCGCCGAAGCAACGGGCGATGCGGCCAATCTTCAAGTTCTCCACCTGCCTTTGGCTGAAGTGGAAGAAGCGCAGCGTCAGCGCGCCTTCGCCGTCGTTGAGGACCACCAACCAGTTGCGCTGCCGCCCGAGGACGATGCGGCTGTCGGTCACCTGACCTTGCACCAGGCACTCCTGACCGATGCGCAGCGCCTTGAGTGGAACGATGCGGGTGCGGTCCTGATAACGGTGCGGGAGGTGCAGCAACAGGTCCATCGCCGTGGCAATGTTCAAGCGGCCCAAGGTGGCAGCGAGGGCTGGCCCGACGCCCTTCAGCGTCGTGACCGGGGTGTCGCCAGGATTCGCTTCAGGTTGGTTCAGGGTGCTTCCGGCATTGGCCTTACGCGCTGCCCCGGGCGATGTTGATCACAGCCGGGATGTTGCGCAGGCGGCGGATGACTTGGGCCAGATGATTGCGGTTGGCAACGCTGACCGTCACCGAAACGGCGCTGGTTTCGGCGTTGCGCTCGGTGACGTCGATGTGATCGACGCCCGCGTTGACGGCGGCGATGGCGGTGGCGAGGTCGGCGATGACGCCCTTGCGACGGCTGATGGACAGGTGCAACGGCGTGGCGAATTCGCTGTCCGCGGTTTTGGTCCAGCGGGCCGGGATGATCTGCTCCGGTCGCTCGCGCTGGGCCTTGGTGATGTTGGGGCAGGATTGCGCGTGGACCGCAAAGCCCTTGCCCGGGGTCATGCGGCCAACGATCGGATCACCTGGCACCGGACCGCAGCAACGGCTGCAGGTGATCACCAACCCTTCGCCGCCGCTGATGGTGACTGGCCCGCCATGCTCGACCGGAACCGCCTCGAAGCCGGGGTTGTCGGCGGCCAGCAACCGCTGGGCGACCGCGTAGGCCATCAGGTCACCGACGCCGATGGCGCTCAGCACGTCGTCGAGGCGGCGGGCGCCGAACTCCTTGAACACGCGCCTGAGGCGGCGGAAGTCGAGATCGCTGATTCGCGAGCCGGCATTGGCCAACGAGCGGTTCAGGAGCTTGCGCCCCAAGGCGATGGCTTCGGTTCGGCGGCGGTTCTTGAGGGCCTGTCGGATGCCGGCCCGGGCCTTGCCGGAGACGGCGAAGGTCAGCCAATCGGGACTTGGGCTGACGCTTTTGGCGGTGATGATCTCGACGCTCTGGCCGCTTTCGAGTTGCTGCGAAAGGGGCGCCAGAACCCGATCAATGCGGCAGGCCGCGCAGCGGTTGCCGATGTCAGTGTGGATGGCGTAGGCGAAATCCACTGGGCTTGCGCCCTTGGGCAGTTCGAGGATGTCGCCGCGTGGCGTGAAGACGTAAACGTTGTCGGGGAAGAGGTCGCTTTTGAAGCTTTCGATGAACTCCTCCGGATTGCCGGAGCGCTGCTGCATTTCCACCAGGTCGCGCATCCAACGGTGGGTGCGCTGCCCCCCCGGGGCATCATCCTCGGCTCCCTTGTATAGCCAGTGGCCCGCGATGCCGTGGTCGGCCACCTCGGCCATGTGCTGAGTGCGAATCTGCACCTCGATGGGCGCTCCGTGAGCACCGAACAAGGTGGTGTGCAAGGATTGATAGCCGTTGGCCTTGGGGATGGCAATGTAGTCCTTGAAGCGGCCCGCCACCGGTTTGTAGAGGCCGTGCGCCACGCCAAGCGCTCGGTAGCAGGCGTCTTCGTCGTCTACCACGACACGCAGGCCGAACACATCCATGATCTCGCGGAACGGCTTTCGCTGACTTTTCATCTTGCGGTAGATCGAGTACAGATGCTTCTCGCGGCCGCTCACCTCGGCCGCCACGCCTTCCGCGTCGAGCGCCGCCTGCAGCGCCTTGCGGGCTTCCTTGACCAAGGCGCGCCGTCGCCCTCGGGCCTTTGTCACCGCCCGTTCGATGCGGTCGGCGCGCAGCGGGTGCAGGGCCGAGAAGCTCAAATCCTCAAGCTCCGTGCCGATGCGGGCCATGCCCAGCCGATAGGCGATCGGCGCGTAGTAGTCGAGGGTTTCTCGAGCGATGCGCCGCCGCCGATCCGCCGGCAGCGCCCCGATGGTGCGCATGTTGTGCAGCCGGTCGGCGATCTTGACCAACACCACCCGGACATCCCGAGCCATCGCCAGCACCATCTTCTGCATGTTCGAGGCCTGCGCCTCGGCATGGCTGCTGAACATGGCCGACAGCTTGGAGACCCCGTCCACCAATTCCGCCACCGGCTTGCCGAAGCGCTTCCCAAGGGTCGCCTTCGCCACTGCCGCATCCTCTATCACATCGTGCAGGAGCGCCGCCATCAGCGTCTCATGGTCCATGCGCATCTGCGCCAGAATGGCGGCCACCGCCAGCGGATGCGAAATATAGGGATGTCCGGTCAGCCGCCATTGGCCAGCATGGGCTTGATCGGCATAGGCGTAGGCAGCGGCCACCCCGCCAATTTCCGCGGCGGGCAGATAGCCGCCTAAGGTGTCGCGCAGCCCGACAAAGGTACAGGGCGCGGCCACTTGGTCGCGCCGGGCCCGAGCAGCCAGCTGCGCCGAGGGGCCGGACTGGAGGTCAACCGCTGCCGCCGTCCCCCGAGCCACAAACCGTCCCCGAAAAACCATTGCCGTCAAACCGGCGTTTTCCAAACATCACGCGGGCCATCGCCCTCTCCACAACGCTCGCCTAGCTGTACTCCGCCGCGGGATGGTACACCCGCAAAGCACACAATGCATAAATAGTGCACAAATGTCGCAATAACACTTGAGTCTAGCCTTGGCCGTCCCTTCAAGACAAGAGGCCCGCAATGAGCGCTCGCTGCCGCTTTGCCTGCACGGGCGTCCTGAGGCGTTCCGCCTGGACGATGGCCTTGAGATTATCCAGTGCAGCGTCGAAGTCATCGTTGACCACGACATAGGCGAAGTCGGCGATGTGGGACATTTCCGAACGCGCTTCGACCAAGCGTTTGGACATGGACTCCGGGCTGTCTGCGCCCCGCGCCGCGAGACGCTCCTTAAGCGTGTGTCGGGACGGCGGCAACACGAACACCCCAATCAGGTCGGCTGCTTGACGCCGAACTAGGGCGGCACCCTGCCAGTCGATCTCCAAAATGACATCGCGCCCGCTGGCCCGCTTGTCGGCCACCTCCCGCACCGCGGTGCCGTAGCGGTGGCCGAACACCTCGGCATGTTCAAGAAACTCCCCCGCCGCCACCATGGCAGCGAAGCGCACGGGATCGATGAAGTGGTAGTCCATGCCATCGACTTCCGCAGCCCGTTTGGGGCGAGTGGTGTGGGACACCGACACCGCCAGCGCCGGGTCGGCCTTGGTCAGCGCCTTCACCAAACTGGTCTTGCCGGCCCCCGACGGCGCAGTGATGGCGAACAGCAACCCTTTGGGAGAGCCTTCAGCTGGGGAGCGCGAGGGGGCACCCCTCGCAGGAGAGCCGTCAGCTGGGGAGCGCGAGGGGGCTCCCCTCGCAGGGGAGCCTTCAGCCGGGGAGCGCGAGGGGGCACCCCTCGCAGGCGAGGAGCCGTCAGCCGGGGAGCGCGAGGGGGCACCCCTCGCAGGGGAGCCCTCAGCTAGGGAGCGCGGGGGGGCTCCCCTTCCATGAGATTCGTCCTTGGCTTCAGTCACGCGGGGCTATTCGAGGTTTTGGACCTGTTCGCGGATTTGGTCGATGGCGACCTTCAAGTCCACGGCGACGCGGGAGGCGCTCGGCAGCACGGACTTGGCCGCCAAGGTATTGGCTTCGCGCATCAACTCCTGGGCCAGAAAGTCAAGCCGGCGCCCATGCGGGCCCGGCGCATTCAGGCGGGAGCGGGACTCACTAAGGTGGATGACCAAGCGGTCAAGCTCTTCGGCCACGTCGGCCTTCTGCGCCAGCAGGGCGACTTCCTGGGCTAGGCGGTCGGCGGCGACATCCGCCTCGAGTTCCGCCAGCCGGGCCTGGAGCCGGGCGCTTAGTTCCCCGGCAACGCCGGCGGTGAGTTGCTGACACTCGGCGATGATGCCGTCGATCTCGTCCAAGCGTCTGACGATGGCATCCTTGAGCGCTTCGCCCTCAATGCGCCGGGCTTGCACAAGAGCATCGAGCGCGGCCTCGAACAACGCCTTGATGGCCTGCGCCACCGGGCCATCGGGGCTTATGGCGGTCTGCTGCAGCATCCCAGGCCAGCGCAACAGATCCATGGGATTGCTGGTGTGCGCCTCCGGCGCGTCGCGCCGCACCCGTTCCAGAGTGGCCAGCAACTGCAGCAGCAAGGGCCTGTTCAGCTCCAAGGCTTCGTTCGAACTATTCTGGTTGACGACCAGGACGCACATCAACTTGCCGCGCTTGAGCCGACCCGCGGCGGCCTCCCGCAACGGATACTCAAGGGCCCGCAGTTCATCGGGCAGGCGAAACTGCACGTCGAGAAAGCGGTGGTTCACCGCCCGCAGTTCCCAGCCGATTTCACAGCCGGCCACCGTCTCCTGACAGCGAGCGAAGGCGGTCATGCTTTGCACCATGGCGAACATCCGAGCCGAATAGGCGGCTCGGATTCTACTCCAACGCCCCTGCGCCCGCAGGAGGCCGTGGCCTATTCGTCGAGCACGGCCCAGGCGATGAGGTAGGCGGCGATGCTGAGCTTGGGCAGAAAGAGGGCGGTGATGATCACCCCCACTCGAACAAAGGCGGGGTCGGTGCCGAACGCCTTGGCAAAGCCCGCGCAGACACCCGCAATCCAAGCGTTTTGCTTATCAAGGCGCACAGTGCGCCGAAGGCGATGAAGGGGGTTGGCGGCCATCAGGGTTTCCAAAGATCGAACACGGTTTGGATGTGGAGCCAAGCGGGGCCGAATTCAACATCGGCGCATACCGAGGTCGATGCGCCGGCGCTCGGCAGCGCTTGGTCAGCAAAGACGCCGAAGGTGATGAACACTGCGGCGAGCAGCAGTATCGCCGCCCAGGTAGCCCTCGGCTGGCTGATTCGGGAAAGGCGGAAACTGTCTTTCATGTCAGCAAATCCATTGTTAGGGTCGTTTCACCTTCAGAGCAATCAATTGTCGTGCCAACCGCAACTTGGCGCGAAAAACTGCCAAATAGCAGCGTTTGGGCACCAATTAGGACGATTTCGACCGTTGCGGCGTGGGAAATCTCACCTAATTCTGGTCAAATTGGCAAACAGAGCTTGTTTGTGCCGGTGATCGAGGCGGCATGTCGGTGAGCGGATCGGCGATTGCCCAGCTTCAGCTCGCTTTCCTGATCGCGGAACAAGGCTGTCGCGTGGGTCAACTTCTGCGCCCGGCGAACGTGCGCCGCCTTAGCCCTGCGGGCCCTGCTTGTCGATCTGCGGCATCGTCTCGTTGGCCTTGGGTTAAACTACTCGCCAAACTCATCCCGTACCGCCGTCAAGGAGACCGTCCTCAATGGCCATGCAACGCACTCCCCTGCTGATGTCAAACATCCTCGACCGAGGCGCCATGGTCGCACCCCATGAAGAGATCGTGACGGCCACCGAGGGCGGGGTGCGCCGTCAGACCTACCGCGAGACCCGCGACCGGGCGCATCAATTGGCCCATGCGCTCAGGCGGGCGGGCATCGGCGTCGGCGATCGGGTGGGGACCTTCATGTGGAACGGCTCCCGGCATCTGGAGGCTTATCACGCCTGCGCTGGCATGGGGGCGGTGCTGCACACGCTGAACATCCGCCTGGGCGCCAAGGATCTGGAGTACATCATCAATCACGCTGGTGATAGGCTCATCATCGTCGATGCGGATGCGCTGCCCTTGCTGGAGGTGCTCAAGGACGTGATTCCCACCGTCGAGCAGGTGGTGGTGGCCACCGAGGCGGGCTTCGAGGGTTGGTCAACCGGCCTGCCCCGGGCGGTGGACTACGAAGTCTTCATCGACGGGCAGCCCACCGAATACGACTGGCCTAAGATCAGCGAAAATGCACCCTTGGGCCTATGCTACACAAGCGGAACCACCGGCAACCCCAAGGGCGTGGAGTACGAACACCGCTCCCAGTACCTGCACACCCTAACCCAGTGCATGACCGATTCCATGGGCCTCTCGGGTGCCGACACCGTCCTTGGCGTCGTGCCGATGTTTCATGCCATGGGCTGGGGCGTGCCTTGGTCGGCCCTGATGCTCGGCTGCAAGCAGGTCATGCCGCATCGATTCATGGCCCCGGATCGGCTGCTCAGTCTTTTGGCTGATGAAGGCGTGACCCTGTCGGCGGGCGTGCCCACAATCTGGCAGGGCGTGAAGAGCCTGGTTGAAGCCAATCCGGACCAGTACGACCTCTCCAGCCTCTCAAGGCTCACCTGCGGGGGCTCCGCGCCGCCGCCGTCCTTGATCCGCTGGTACTGGGACACCTTGGGCGTGGAGATGATCCAAGGCTGGGGCATGACCGAGACCTCGCCGTTGGCCACGCTCTCCCGGCGCGTGATGAAGCGCAGCCAGTTGTCCCTTTCCGAGGATGCCCAGTTCGAGAACGTGGCCAAGGCCGGCCAAATCATGCCGGGGCTGGAACTTGACATCTTCGACGAGGAATTCAACCGCCTGCCCCACGACGGCGAGAGTGTTGGCGAAATCCTCATTCGCGGCCCTTGGATCTGTTCGGAGTACTACCACAATCCACAGCCGGAACGCTTCCACGACGGTTGGCTCATTACCGGCGACGTCGGCAAGATCGACCCCGAGGAGTACCTCATCATCTCCGACCGCTCCAAGGATTTGGTGAAGAGCGGCGGCGAGTGGATTTCGAGCGTGGACCTGGAGAACCACATCGTCGCCCTCGACGGCGTCGCCCAAGCCTGCGTGGTCGCGCAGCCGCACCCCAAGTGGGACGAGCGCCCAGTGGCTCTGGTGGTGCTTGACGCCGACAGGACGGTGAGCGTCAAGCGGATTCTGGACCACTGCGCTGAAGCCTTCGCTCGTTGGCAACTGCCGGACGACGTGCTCTTCGTGGACAGCGTTCCGCTCACCTCCACGGGCAAGATGGACAAGAAGGTGGTGCGCGCCGATTTGGCAGCGCGGGACTACCAGCTCCCAGACCTCCGCGACAAGGCGGTCTGAACGGAGCGGCGGATGCGCAGCAAGCTCTTTTGGCCGTTCGCCGCGGCGCTGCTGCTCGCGGTCGGCGCCGTCGCCGCAAAAGATAATGCCGCCATCGCCGCTCAGGAAAAAGCGGTCGTCGCTGCCAAGGACGAGGCCGCAGATTCTGCCGAAGATGAAGTCACCGTCACCGCAGAGGACGAGACCGCTGTCCGTGGCGAAGTCTGGGTGGTTGATCTAGATGGCGCCGTGGGTCCGGCCAGCGCCGACCTCGTGATCCGCGCCATCGAGGACGCCGGCGAGGCGAACGCCGAAGCCCTGGTCATTCGCATGGACACGCCCGGCGGCCTCGACAAGTCGATGCGGGATCTGGTGAAAGCCATTCTGGCCGCTGATGTGCCGGTAGTCACCTATGTCTCTCCAGACGGGGCGCGAGCCGCCAGCGCCGGCACTTACATCGCCTACGCCAGCCACATCGCGGCCATGGCGCCCGCTACCAACATCGGCTCATCCACGCCGGTGAGCATCGCGCCCGCCGGACCGAGCCCTGACCCGCGGCCGCCCAGGCCGGCACCGGAACCGGATGGCAGCGGTGAGAAGGCCGAGGGCCAAGAGCCGGAACCGGCCGCCGAACCGGCAGCGGATGCCATGACCAAGAAGGTCGTCAACGATGCGGTGGCCTATTTGCAGAGCCTGGCTGAAAAGCGCGGACGCAACATCGAGTGGGCGGAGAAGACCGTGCGCGACGGCGCCAACGTGCGCGCCACGGAGGCGGTTGAGCGGAACATTGTCGATCTGCTGGCGCCGAACCTCGCGGCGCTGCTGGCGGACCTCGACGGGCGGGAGGTCGGCATCGACGATGAGGTGCGGGTGCTCGCCACGGCCAATGCGGAACTGCACTTCGTTGAAACCGACTGGCGCCACGAGGTGCTGTCCATCATCACCGACCCCTCCATCGCCTATGGCCTGCTCATCATCGGCGTCTATGGGCTGATTCTCGAATTCTACAATCCGGGCATGCTCTTCCCGGCGGCCACCGGCATCATCTGCTTGCTGCTCGGCGCCTATGGCCTGCAGATGCTGCCAATCAACTACGCGGGCCTCGCCTTGATCGTGATTGGCCTGGGCATGCTGATCGCGGAAGCGGTCACGCCCACCTACGGCGTGTTCGGCGTGGGCGGCGTGATCGCCTTCGTCTTGGGTTCGGTCATGCTGATGGACACCGAACTGCCAGGCTATCAGCTCCCGCTGCCCATAATCGCCGGGTTCGCCGTCTCCGTTGGCGGGATCGCCTTCTTCGTCATCGGCAGCGCAGTGCGGGCCCGGCGATCACGGGTGGTGACTGGCCAGGAGAGCATGGTGGGCGCTGACGCCCTGGTTCTCGATGACTTTGAATCAGAAGGCTCGGTGCGCGCTTTCGGCGAAATCTGGCGGGCAAAGTCAGACGCGCCGCTGACAAAGGATGAGCAGGTGAGAATCAAGGCGGTCAACGGCCTAGTGCTCAGGGTTGAATCCGCGACTGACGAAGAGGAGAAATGAATTCATGGAAATAGTCACTGCAATCGTCGCTACTGTCCTGCTGGCGCTGCTCGCCAGCGCCTTCCGCATCCTGCGCGAGTACGAGCGGGGCGTGGTGTTCATGCTCGGCCGCTTTTACAAGGTCAAGGGGCCGGGCCTGGTCATCATCATTCCGGTCATCCAGCAGATGGTGCGGGTAGATCTGCGCACCCTCGTGCTCGACATCCCCACCCAGGACTTGATCACCCGCGACAACGTGTCGGTGAAGGTCAACGCCGTGCTCTACTTCCGGGTGGTGGACTCGCAGCCCGCCATCATCAATGTGGAGAACTACATGGATGCCACGGGGCAACTGGCGCAGACCACCCTGCGGTCGGTGCTCGGCCAGCATGAACTCGATGAACTGCTCGCCGAGCGGGAGCGCTTGAACCGGGACATTCAGACCATACTCGACCAGCAGACCGACCAATGGGGCATCAAGGTGTCCAACGTGGAGATCAAGCACGTCGATATCGACGAAAGCATGATCCGCGCCATTGCCAGGCAGGCCGAAGCGGAACGCGAGCGGAGAGCCAAGATCATCCACGCGGACGGCGAGCAGCAAGCCGCGGAGAAGCTGGTCGAGGCGGCGCGGGAACTGAGTGCTGAAGGCGGCGCCATGCAGCTGCGCTATCTGCAAACCTTGACCGAGATCGCGGGCGAGAAGAGTTCCACCATCGTATTCCCCCTGCCGGTGGGGTTATTGGAAGGCTTGAACCGCTTGGCGGGAGGTGGCCCAGCCTCCAACGACTAGACCCCGCTGAGGGCCAAACGCCCTCGCCGCAAAAGTGCGTCCCCGAGGCAGCGTTCAGCGCATCGCCTGAATTGGGAAGCGCAGCTTGGCAACGGAACGGCTGTTGTCCAGACGTTCCGGATGCTCCCTTCGCTTGTCAACAAAACCAACAGGAGCCTACGGGTGCGAAGCGTCCGTGACAGAATCGATCAGCTATTGCGCCCGGCAGGGCACGTCTTCTATGGCTGGTGGATCGTTGGCGCCAGCAGCGGCATCCAGTGGTTGGCGGCGATGCTGTGGATGCAGTCCTATGGCGCCTACGTGGTGCTGCTGCAGGCTGACTTCGGCTGGAGCAAGACGGTGATGGCCGCCGCCTTTGCCCTGACCCGCATCGAGAGCGGCATTCTCGGCCCCGCCCAAGGGTGGCTGGTGGACCGCTTCGGCCCTCGGTTGATACTCACCATAGGCACTCTGATTTTCGGCCTGAGCTTCATGCTGTTCAGCCAAGTCGAATCCTTGCTCGGCTTCTATCTCGTCTTCGCCCTGATTGCCTTGGGTTCGAGCCTCGGCGGCTTTGCCACGCTCATGGTGTCCCTTGTCAATTGGTTCAATCGGCACCGCGCCAAGGCGGTATCGGTCTCCCAACTCGGCTTTTCGATTGGCGGCATGTCGGTGCCCCTAGTCGTTTTGAGCCTAGAGGCCTTTGGCTGGCGCGCGACGGCGTTCTATTCCGGCATTCTGGTGTTGGTCCTGGGGCTGCCCTTGGTGCGGCTGGTTCGCCACCGTCCGGAGGATCGTGGAGACGTGCCGGACGGCATCCGCAGCAACCTGACCAACGGCGAGGCGCCACCGCCATCCGCGCCCGACTTCACCGCCCGCCAAGCCATGCGCACTTGGCCGTTTTGGTTGATCTCCTTCGGCCATGCCTTCGCCTTGCTGGCCGTTTCCTCCTTGATGGTGCATCTGGCGCCGCATCTCACCGAGGGCTTGGACTATTCCTTGGCGGCCGCGGGCTTGGTGGTGGCGCTGATGACGGGGTGCCAGATGGTCGGGCAGCTCATCGGCGGCTACTTGGGCGACAAGCTCGACAAGCGCCTCATCTGCTTTGCCTGCATGCTGGCGCACGGCGCCGGCATGCTGCTGGTTGCCTACGCCACCAGCCTAGCGATGGTGGTGCTCTTCACACTGCTGCACGGCCTCGCTTGGGGCGTGCGCGGCCCGCAGATGGTGGCGCTGCGGGCGGACTACTTCGGTGCTACGTCCTTTGGCACCATCATGGGCTTTTCGTCACTGATCGTGATGCTCGGCATGTCCGCCGGCCCGATCATCGCCGGCTACATGGCCGACCGCAGCGGCGACTATCAGTCGGGCTTCACTGTTCTGGCCGTGTTGGTTCTGGTGGGCGGCTTCTGCTTCTTGCTCGCCCGTCCACCGAAGCGGGCGGGACGGGGATTGGAGGCTGTTTCCTAAGCCGCCCAGTCCACCCGTCCCCTCACCGGTTCATCCTTCAGCTTGGGCATAACTTCGGCGGCGAAGGTGCGCATGTTGTTTTCGGCATCGCTCCAAGGCATGCCTGCGTAGCTGAACACGCCGATGAAGGCGCCGGCCCCCACCCGTTCGCAATTGCGCTTGATGGTCTCCAGGCAGCGGTCGGGGTTGCCCCAGACCTGCAGGCCCAGAAAGAACTCGATGGCGCCGTCAACGCCCTGCTTTTGCAGGTTGGTGGCGAACTTGCCGTAGTACTCATAACCCTTTTGGCCCTTCAGATGGCTTTCATGGAAGCGGTAGTGGTCGAGGACCGTTTGCCAGTAGCCGCCGATGTAGCGTTCCGCGAGTTGGCGCGCCCGGTCGTCGTCGCGGTCGCATAGGGTCCAGCCGCCGATGATGGGAGCGGGCGGATCTTCAGCGTTGATCTCCCGGTAGAGGGTGCGGTACTGCTCGATCTCCTGTTCCACCGCGTCCCAAGGCTTCTGCGGAATGATCAGCAGCCCGAGGCCCAATCGGGCCATGATGGGCACGGAGTCCGGTGATACCGCGGCAGCGTAGGTGCGGCCCTTGAAAGTGAGGAAGGGTTCGGGCCGGATTTCGACCCGGGGCTGCTTGACATAGTCGCCGTCGTATTCGCAGTAGCCCCGTTCCAGTCCTTCGATCAGGCATTCGGCGGATTCCACGAAACGGGGCCGGGAATCCTCCATGTCCTGCCGGAAACCCTCGAACTCCACCCGGCCAGCACCGCGGCCGAGACCGAGGATGAGCCGCCCTCCCGACAGGTTGTCCAGCATCGCCACCTGTTCGGCGACCCGCAGCGGGTCGTGCCAAGGCAGCACCACCACCATGGAGCCAAGCTTGGCGGTTTGGGTGCGGCCCGCCATGTAGGTGAGGAACTGCAGCGGGTCCGGACACATGGTGTAATCCGTGAAGTGGTGCTCGACCGTCCAGATGGACTCGAAGCCGAGCGGCTCCGCCAGCTCGGCAAGACGCACATCGTTGCGATAGACGTCAAGATCCGTGGTGTGCTTGTTGGTGTTCTGGAAAATGACCGCGGTGCCAACGTGCATGGGGAACTTCCTTGCCTGCAGAAGTCAAAAGCATAGGGGCCAACGGTGCTGTTTGGCAATAACATGGGCGGCGAAATGAATGGTGTGCAGAAAGCAACGGTGGCCGTGGCCGCGCTGGCACTGGCTTTTGCGGTGGGCGCAGGCGTCTGGGCCGAAGACGCTCACGGAGGCGCGGGACAGGCCAACTATGACGTGGACGCCATCCTGCGCGAAGCCTCACCCGCATCGGACTACAGCGACGCCCAAAACTGCATCACGGCCAGCAGCTATCGGAGCATCAAGGTGCTGGATGACCACCACCTGCTGTTCGAGGGTCGGCGTGGCATCTGGCTGAACCGGCTGCGCCATCGCTGCCCCTTGGGAGGCGATGTGCTGCTGGTCGTCGAGCGCTCTTCGACGCGCCTGTGCGACCTTGACAGGGTGGGCGGCCATGATCGCTTTGGCAACCATGGTTGGCGAGGCCACTGCACACTCGGTAAATTCGAGAAAATCGATCCGCAGCAGGCCGCGGCGCTCAAGGAATCCTTGGCGCTGGCGCAACGGGCGGTCGTGCGGGAACGCCGGGAACGCCGCCGCCAGCGGCGCGAGCGGCAGGCGGCTTCCGGATCTTAGTGTCCCGATGAAAATGGTCGTGACATTGCTTTGTCTTTGGGCGGGCCTGGCGTTTGCCGGGGAACAGCCAGCGCTGCCAGCCGAGGTGGAAGCCATACTGTCCGAGCCTTCGGCCCAATCGGACTACGCGGAGGAGGAGCGCTGCCTGCCCATCCACCGCATCCGCGAAATCGATGCCCTCGATAACCGCCACGTGGTGTTCCGCATGAGCCGCAAGGCGCTCTATCTCGTTCAGTTGCCACACCGCTGTCCGGGCCTGCGCCGCAATGACCCGGTAGCCTACGAAACCATCAACGGGATGTCGGTTTGCAGGCACGACGCCATCCGCGGCACCTTTCGCTACGGCCCCGGCGATACTCGCTTGGGGCCGCCCTGCGCCATACCGGGGTTTCAGGAAGTCACCCCAGAACAACTCGCCGCGATACGCGAAGCCCTGCGCCAAGGGAAATAAGCGGGGCGCCTAGTGTCCTGTCCCGCAAACAAGTGCGATTATTCGTGGCCGTTTCGGCCCCCGGCCGCGTTGCTCCGTGGAGCCTTCAGCCGGGGAGCGCCAGGGGGCCCCCCCACGCAAGATGAAAGCCAGACGCCGGGG
>JAQAJJ010000045.1:0-5096 GCA_028278675.1 Candidatus Azophilus lithoversatilis | reverse complement strand
CCCCCCCCCCCCCCCCCCCCCCCCCCCCCCCCCCCCCCCCCCCCCCCCCCCCCCCCCCCCCCCCCCCCCCCCCCCCAGGAAGGACACCGGCGACCGCCAAGTTGCGCAGCCACTCGATTGCTTCGCCGCAGGCGAAGCGCCTTCTCGTTGGTCTGAGGCATCGCCTCGTTAAGGCGATGTCGTGCGTCATCGTAAGTTATTGACCATAGCGGTTCGGGCGCTATTGGGCTAAATTTGCATTCCAACTCCCGGCGATGGAGTCACCAAAGGGAACAGGTCTTTCGATGAGCGGCTACAGCACCCGAAACGTGGCGGATATCGTGGGCATGACGCCAAGCCAGGTGCGCCACTTCGTGCGCCGCAAGCTGCTGTCCCCCGCCAAGGGGGTCAACGGCGAGCATCGCTTCGATTTCAAGGATCTGGTTTTGCTGCGCACCGCCAAAAGCATGATCGATGCCGAGGTCAGCCCGCGCAGCCTGTTCCGCGCGATGACCCGGCTCAAAGCCAGCTTCGCATCCACCGAGGCCCTTTCGGCGGTTCGCCTGCTGGCGCAGGGGGATGGCGTGGTGGTGCGCACCAAGGATCGGCATTGGAATGCCGAAACGGGCCAAGGCTGCCTGGACTTTGCCCAGCGGGTCAGCGGCGACACCGTGACCGTGCTCTGGGAAGGCCGCGACATTGCCCCGGGTGAAGTCGATGAACTGAGCGCGAGCGAATGGTGCCAACTTGGCGTTGACCTGGAGGAGTGGAATGTCGGCAAGGCCATGGAGGCCTACCAAAAGGCGGTCTTGTCCGATCCGAACTGCGCGGATGCCTGGGTCAACCTCGGCCGGCTGCACCAGCTCAAGGGCAACCTTAAGGAAGCCAAGCGCCACTACGAGCTGGCCGTGGAGGCAGTGCCCGGCCATCAATTGGCCAACTACAACCTCGGCACCATTTTCGACGAGCTCAATGAAGGGGAACTGGCCACCCAGTTCTATGCCAAGGCGCCGGATGTGCCGGACGCCCACTTCAATTTGGCGCGCCTATCGCGCCGCCGGGGTGACGAGTTGGCCTATCGCCGCCACCAGCAGCGCTACATGAGCCTGACCGGCCAGCCTGAAGGGGAGCGCTGATTCGCAAATCAAAGCCGCTCCGCGGCGCCGCGCCCCCATGTGCACCCAAAAGCGCCGCAGAGCAGTATGAGCATTCTGATTGACCGGCTCAATCACTGGCTCGGTCGTGCGGTTGCATGGCTGACCCTGGCGATGACGTTGGCCGTCGCCGCCATCGTCCTGCTGCGCTACGCCTTCGTGCAGAACACCATCCTCATTCAGGAGGCGGTCAACTACCTGCACGGTTTGGTGGTGATGCTGGGTATCGCATACACCCTGAAGGAGAACGGCCATGTCCGGGTGGACATCCTCTACAGCGGCCGCGGCCCGCGCTGGCGCGCGCTGGTCGATCTCTTCGGCCATCTCTTCCTGCTGATGCCGGTGGCCGGATTGATGCTGGCCACCTCCCTGCCGTACGCAGCGAGCGCGTGGCGAGTTCTTGAGGGTTCATCCGAAGTCGGCGGCTTGCCGGGGGTCTTTGTGCTGAAGACGCTGATTCCGCTGATGGCGGCATTGCTGTTTCTGCAGGGCTTGAGCGAGATCGGCAAAGTCCTGAAAAACCGGGCTGACTGGCTCACAAAAGACTCATGGGAACAGTGGAAACCCTAGCCCCCATCCTGCTGTTTGCGATGGTTTTTGCCCTCCTGCTGCTGGGCTACCCCGTGGCCCTAACCTTGGCTGGCGGCTCGTTCGCCTTCGCCCTGGCCTGCGCCGGCCTTGGCGTCTTCGACTTGGATGTGCTCGGCTTTCTGCCTGGGCGGCTGTACGGCATCATGGCCAATCAAACCCTCATCGCCGTGCCGCTTTTCGTTTTCATGGGCGCGATGCTGGAGCGCACGCGCATTGCCGAACAGCTCCTGCGCGCGCTGTCCGGGCTGCTCGGCGGCTTGCCCGGTGGACTAGGGCTGGGCGTGATCCTCATGGGCGCGCTGATGGCCGCGAGCACAGGCATTGTCGGCGCTACTGTGGTGACGTTGGGCCTGATGGCGCTGCCCAACCTGTTGCGGCAGGGCTACGATCCGCGGCTGGCCACGGGCACGATCAGCGCCACTGGCGCCTTGGGGCAGATCATTCCGCCATCCATCGCCTTGGTGCTGCTCGGCGACGTGCTTTCCAACGCCTACAGCCAAGCGCAGTTGGCCCAGGGCGTTTTTGCGCCGAAGACGGTCTCCATCGGTGACCTGTTCGCCGGGTCGCTGCTTCCGGGGGCGGTGTTGGTGGCGCTCTATGCGCTCTACCTGCTGGCCGCCGCCGTCCTTAAGCCGCAACGCGCACCCCCGCAGAGCGGCGGAGGTGCCGGGTCCGAAGCTCCAACCGCTGGCGCTTTGATTCGAGCTTTGCTGGCCCCCCTGAGCCTGATCCTCGCCGTGCTCGGCAGCATTCTGGCCGGCTTGGCCACGCCGACCGAAGCCGCTGGGGTCGGCGCCGTGGGGGCGATGCTGCTGGCACTGGCCAATCGGACCTTAAACCGCGAACTGCTGCGCTCCGTCTGCAAATCCACGCTGAAGACCACGGCCATGGTGTTCTTCATCCTCATCGGCGCCTCGATCTTCTCGCTGGTGTTCCGGGGCCTCGGTGGCGATGTCCTGGTGCAAGGGATTTTCGAGGATTTCCCCGGCGGCGCGGTAAGCGCTCTATTGGCGGTCATGTTGGTGATCTTCCTGCTCGGCTTCGTGCTGGACTTCATCGAGATCACCTTCGTGGTCATTCCCGTGGTGGGCCCCGGCCTGCTGGCCTTGGGCATTGACCCCATCTGGCTGGGCGTCCTGATCGCGGTGAACCTGCAAACCTCCTTCCTGACCCCGCCGTTCGGGTTCGCGCTGTTCTATTTGCGCGGCGTCACGCCAAAAGACATTCCAACCGCGGCCATGTATCGTGGCGTCGTTCCCTTTGTGGCGCTGCAACTGGTGCTTTTGATGCTGCTGTTCGCGTTTCCGAGCCTTGCGACCTGGTTGCCGGGCGCATTGCGCTGATGGCCGCGACCCGATTGACCCGCCTGAACGTCTGGGATGGCGAGACCTTCGCCCCGGCCGATGCCCTGTTGTTCAGCGAGGGTGAAATCCGAGCGGTAGGGGCGCTTGCCGACCTGCCGACCAGTCGCGGCGACCGCGTCATCGACTGCTCGGGCCTGACCGCCATTCCCGGCTTGATCGACGCGCACGTGCATTTGGAACTGAACCCGGACGACGCCAAGCCACCAGACAAGCTGGCCACCGCCGAGCGTTTGCCCGCCATGGCCGAACGGGCCGAAGCCATGGTGCGGGCCGGCATCACCACGGGCCGAGACTTGGGTGGGGGTGCCTGGCTGGAAGTCGAAGTCCGCAATCGCATCAACCGCGGCGCCTTGCTGGGTCCGAGGTTTCTGTGCGCTGGCCAGCCCATCACCAGCATGGCCGGCCACTGCCACTTCTGGGGCGGCGAGGCGGCTGGCTTCGCGGAAGCGGAAGCGGTGCTGCAGCGGCAACTGGAACACGGCGTGGACCTCATCAAGGTGATGGCCACCGGCGGGCGGATGACCCGTGGCAGCAACCCGATCGACCCCCAGTTCGACTTACCGACCTTGAGCCAAATCGTCGATCTGGCCACCCGCCACGAGTTGCCGGTCGCCGCCCATTGCCACGGCACCGAGGGCATCCGCATCGCCGCCGAAGCCGGGGTGCGTACCATCGAGCACTGCTCCTGGGTCGGCCGGGAGGGCTGGGCGTCGGACTACCGCCCCGAGGTGACCGCGACGATGGCCGAGCGCGGCGTTTGGGTGTCGCCAACGATCAGCCGGGGCTGGCGGCGCTTTCTCGACAACCCGGACTCGACCACCCTCAAGCGCATGCAGGCCGCCTTCAAGGACATGTGCGCGCATGGCATCCCGTTCATCGCCTCCACCGACGCCGGCATTCCCGGCGTCTATCACCATCACCTGCCCCAAGCCCTGCCGGTCTTCGCCGCCATCGCCGGCCTCACGCCCGAAGCGGCTTTGCGCGCAGCCACCAGTGCGGCGGCGAAGGGACTTGGCTTGAGTGGGGTAACGGGGCGGCTTCAGCCCGGACTGACCGCCGACATCGTGCTGGTGCATGGCAATCCACTGGATGACCTGTCCGTGCTGGCGGAGCCTGCCGCGGTCTGGGCGGGAGGGGTTGAGGCGAGGGGATTGTTGTAGTGCAGAGAGTTCTTAGACTCAACTGTACAAACCCACGATCCAATCGTCTGTTTGCGCGAAGAACTGATCGTGGCGACAGCACTCGGCGGACACCGCCTTCTGACCGCCGACAAACGCATGCTTAGCGGGACAGGGTGGCTCGACCGGCTGAACGCGATCCATTGAGCAGCCTTGCGGGATTCATCCAAGGACCGAAATTCCGGCTTGAGTGCCAAAGGAGTATGATCGGCCCTCATGGCTGAACCGCTCCATAATGTGCGCAAGGAACGCTTGAAGGCGTCTCCCGAACCGAACGCGCTCAAGTTTCCCGGGTGCCGACCGGTGCGCATCCCCCGCAACCGCATTGCGGACCACGAGGGCCGCTTTGAGTACTGGGACGCCGATACGGAAGTGGCGATGGTGGTGCGCGAGCCCACCACCACTTGGCACGAGCATCCGTCGCAGCGCCTTCGTGATCTAGCCACCATGATTTCCGCGGCACGGGGATCGCCCATCGAAACTTTCGGCACGGCTGATTTGGCGGTGCTCGGGCCGAAAGGCGACCCGCGGCGGATCCTGCAGGCGGATCAGTGCCTTTACATGCGGCCTGAAGAGGAGGCGCCTAGCCGCACCTATTCACGAAGGTCGATTGTAGAGGTTCAAACGGTGCCGTACGCAAGGATATTTGTTGGAAATGCGGTAATTGGGAGCTGATCGGGCTGTTGTCTTGCTGATCAATCGGCATTTTTGGCGCTCATTGCCAGTATCGCCGGATTCGAGGCGAGCGCTACCCCAGACCGACCGGTCGGTACAGCAAACCAGGCGGGATGATCGGATCAGGTCACAACCGCGCCGACCGAGCGTGCAAT
>JAQAJJ010000044.1 GCA_028278675.1 Candidatus Azophilus lithoversatilis | reverse complement strand
AAATCAAGGGGCAAGGTCGGCACTACAAGCGGTTCGCCGCAGCTCAGATCAGGAAAAACAACACCTTAGGCAGCCCATGCCCGCCCAATACCGCCAAAATTAGTTGAAATCGGGGTCGAGTTGCGGAAGTCGGGCTAGATTGAAGGCACCCTCCCAAACCTCTTCGCTGATCGGCAATTCCGGCAAAGCGCGGGAAAAACTTCTCAACACCTTCTTCTCCTGATCGCCGCGGGCACCGTTCCACAGCTCGAGTCGCGCCATCCCGCACCAGCACGCCTCACCGCTTACCAATGCGGCATCCACCTTGCTTCGGACCTCCTGGTCGCCGTCGGGACGCAGGAAATGTATCCAAGAGGATGTGTCAACAAGAACCACATCAACCCCTTCGCCCCTCCGCCTGCAGCTCCGCGCCCGTGATCAGGTTAGCGCACGTTCCAGCGTGTCGAGTCAGTTCAGCCATACGCTGCCGCCGGTTGAAATCCACGATTGCACTGACCACTGCTTCGCGCTTGGTCTTCGCCCCCGTGAACCGTATGGCATCCGAAAGTTCCTCTTGTGGAATATCAATTGTAGTTTTCATGCTTCTAGACTAGCGCCATATGAATTATTGATCAAATAAAATTAGCATCCCTCCCGACCAAGGGGACTGTATGAACTCAAGCGCCAAGGAGGTTGGCATACCCCATAGGCGCGCTCAGTTCCGCCCTTCCCAATAAGGCGCCCGCAGCTTGCGCTTGTTGATCTTGCCCATGGTGTTGCGGCCCAGGGTGTCCACCCAGTCGAAGGTGCGCGGGCACTTGTAATGGGACAGGCGCTCGCGGCACCAAGCAATCACGGCTTCCCCGGAAGGAGCGGCTTGGTAGTCGCGGGGGATGGCCAAGGCCTTGAGTTCCTCGCCCATTTCCGGGTGGGGGATGCCGATGCAGGCCACGTCGAGGACGGCGTCGTGCTCGATCAGCACCTGCTCGGCTTCCGCCGGGTAGATGTTGACGCCGCCGGACACCACCATGTCGCTGAAGCGATCGGTGATGTAAACGTAACCGTCCTCGTCCATGTAAGCGATTTCGCCAAGGGTGAACACGCCCGGCGCGATGTGGGCGGCGGCGGACTTCTCCGGGTCGTTGTGGTAGATGACGCCGCGTCCGGTGGTGTCCTTGAAGAACAAGCGCCCCTCCGTGTCAGGCGGCAACGGGTTGTCTTCGTCGTCGAGAACCATGGCCTCGAAGGGCGGCACGGCCTTGCCGACCGAACCGGGGTGCGCCAGCCACTCCTCGGAGGTGATGGCGCAGGTGGTGCCCACTTCGCTGGCGCCGTAGGCGTCCACGAACACCGGCCCCCACCACTCGATCATGGCCCGTTTCACGTCCACCGGGCACTTGGCGCCGGTGTGCGCGACGCGAATCAGGGAAGCCGTGTCGTAGCGGGCCTTGACGTCATCCGGCAGGGCCAGCAGCCGCACGAAGTGGGTGGGCACCATCACCGTGTTGCCGATCTTATGATCCTGGATCGCCTTGAGGGTCTTCTCGGCATCGAATCGGCCGAGAATGACGCAGGGCACGCCAGCGGCCAGGGACCGCGCGCCGGACAGCGGGCCGGTGTGGTACATGGGGCCGACCACGAGATGGGTGCCGGCGTCCGCCACTGGAGCGGCGGCCAAATTGGTGATGTGCTCGGCGACGGTGTCGCCGCCGGCGAACATGGTTGGCGGCAGCTCGGTGCCCTTGGGCCGTCCGGTGGTGCCGGAGGTGTAGAGCAGATTCGGCCGCGGCGGCAACTCCCCCGGCGGCTCGGTGGCGGATTGGGTGGCCAGCCAGCCATCCCACGGCTCAACGCCGGGCTCGTCACACCAGCCGATGACGCTTGTGACTTCGCTGGCCGCGGCGGCGGCAACCCCCCGTTCGGCAGTCTCGGGGCCGACAAACAGCACGCGGGCCCCGGAGTCACTCAGGATGTAGGCCACTTCATCGGCGGTGAGGTGGAAGTTGACCGGCACCACCGAGGCACCGCCAATCAAGCCACCGAGGTTGGCCATGGCGGTTTCGATCGCGTTTTCGGCAAAGACCGCGATCCGGCGGCCCGGCCCCAAATCCACGGTCTGCAGCCCGTTGGCCACCCGATTGAGAACATCGTCCAACTGCATCCAGTCAAGCGCTTTGCGCTCATCGCGAACCGCCACCTCGTCGGGCCGCTCCTCTCCCAATCGCCGTGCAAAAGTCGTCACCCTTCCTCCTTGTTCACGAGTTGTTCCACTCGATGCCAACCCTACCAAACAAGCGCATGTCTGAGTTGAACAACATAGGGCACTGTCCGCTACTCAATCGGCGCGGAGTTTTGCGCCAGCGAAACTCCAAACGCATCTTGGCCCTCGAGGGCCAAGATTCGCGTTGTAAATGCCGCCGCAAATGGGAAAATACGTCGCTCAACGCGCTGAAGGCCTCGCTCGGATTCATGATAGCAATCTGCAAGTCGGAGGTTCGACATTTTGGCTCGACGTTTTGCAACGAGGCCGCCTTGAGCGCTTACGTGTGTACTGACTGGAGAAGACCTTGAGCAGCGAAATCACTGACGACATCCTGCTGGACATCCATCGGCGCATGGTGCGCATCCGAACCTTCGAGGAACGGGCGGGCAAAATGATGGAGGACGGCAAGATTCCCGGCGCCCTGCATCTGTACGTCGGCCAGGAGGCCATCGCCAGCGGCGTCATGGTGCATCTCTCCAACGAGGACTACATCACCAGCACTCACCGGGGGCACGGTCACCTGATCGCCAAGGGCGGTGAATTCACCTACATGTTCGCCGAGCTCTACGGCAAGGCCACCGGCTACTGCAAGGGCAAGGGCGGCAGCATGCACATCTCCAATTTGGAACTCGGCATGCTCGGCGCCAACGGCATCGTCGGCGGCGGCCCGCCCATCGCCATGGGGGCGGCCTTCTCCTGCAAGTTCCGCAAGACCAGCAACGTCTCCATCAGCTTCTTCGGCGATGGCGCCAGCAACGAGGGCGCTTTCCACGAAGCCGCCAACATGGCGGCGCTCTACAAGTTGCCCTGCGTATTCATCTGCGAGAACAACGGCTACGGCGAGTACACGCCCCAAGCCAACCACCAAGCCATCGTCGATGTCGCCGACCGGGCGCCGGGCTACGGCATGCCCGGCGTGGTGGTGGACGGCATGGACCCCATCGCCGTTTATGAGGCGGCGGGTGAGGCCATCGCGCGGGCCCGGGAGGGCGGCGGGCCGACCCTGCTCGAGTGCAAGACCTACCGCTACTACGACCATGTGGGGGTACGGGGCATGGGCTTGAGCTACCGCACCGACGAAGAAGTGGAGCAATGGCAGCTCAAGGATCCCATCGTCAACTTTGAGGCCCGGCTCGCCGAACAGGGCCTGCTGTCGCCCGAAGCGGCCCAAGCCGTACACGACGAAGCGCAACAGGAAGTGGACACCGGCATCGAGTTTGCCGAGACCAGCCCCAATCCCGACCCCGCCGCCGTCACCGAAGACGTCTACGCCTAATCCAAGGAGCCCCGCAAATGGCTGAAGCCCAACCCAAACCCAGGGAACTGCCCTACGTCGCCGCCATCACCGAAGGCGTGCGCACGGTGATGCAGGAACAACCGGACGCCTTCGTGGCCGGCGAGGACGTCGCCGAAGCAGGCGGCGTGTACGGCTACTACAACGGCATCCTGAATGAATTCGGCCCGGACCGGGTGTTCGACACGCCGATTTCCGAGGAAGGCATCGTCGGCCTCGGCGTTGGCGCCGCCGCCACTGGATGCCGCCCGATCATCGACGTGATGTTCATGGACTTCATGGGCGAGTGCATGGATGAGATCGCCAACCAACTCGCCAAGATGCGCTACATGTTCGGCGGGCGGGCCACGCTGCCGGTGACCATTCTCAGCATGGCCGGCGCCGGCGCCAGCCTCGCCGCCCAGCACAGCCAAAGCCTGGAGGCGTGGATCTGCCATCTGCCTGGCCTGAAGGTGGTGATGGCCTGCACCCCGTACGACGCCAAGGGACTGATCATCAGTGCCGCGCGCGACGACAATCCGGTGATCGTGGTGCTCAACAAGATGTCGCTGGCCCTGATGGGGCCGGTGCCGGAGGAGTCCTACACCGTGCCCATCGGCGAAGCCAACGTGGTGCGCAGCGGCTCCAACTACACGATCATCAGCTTCGGGCGCATGGTTCACGAGGCGCTCGCCGCAGCGACGCAACTCGAAAAGCTCGGCATCGATGCCGAAGTGATTGACCTGCGCAGCCTCCAGCCGCTGGACAGCGACGCCATCGTGGCCTCGGTGAAGAAGACCCACCGGGCGATGATTGTCCACGAGGCCGTGCGCTTCGGCGGCTTCGGCGGCGAGGTCACCGCGCAGATTCAGGAGTTGGCGTTCGACTACCTCGATGCCCCGGTGGCGCGGGTGGGCGCACCCTTCAGCCCGGTCCCCTTCAGCCCGGTCCTCGAAGCCACCTATGTACCGAACGCCGATCGCATTGTCGCCGAGGCCAAACGCCAGCTTGGATTGTAGACCCAATCTAAATCCGATCCAGCCCGGCATCAGCCGTCCGCTCGATAGCGAACGATGAGCCTGTTCGGCGTTGTCGCCAACCCAGCCTCGGGCAAGGACGTGCGCCGCTTGGTGGCCCGCGCCTCGGTTTTCGACAACCAGGAAAAACAAGCCATCGTTGAACGGGCGCTGATCGGCGCCGAAGCCGCAGGTGCTGACGCCTTCGCCTACCTTGACGATCCCAATGGCATCGTCGCCAGCGCCGTGCGCGAAAACGGCCGACTGCGCGCCAAGTCACTCGACACCACCCGAACGCGAACGGCGCTCGACACCATCACCGCGGCCCGGGCCCTGAAGGACTTGGGCTGCGCGGTGGTCATCACCCTAGGGGGAGACGGCACCAATCGAGCTTTTGCCTTGGGCTGGCCCGATGCGCCGCTGATTCCGTTGTCCACCGGCACCAACAACGTCTTCCCGCGCTTGGCGGAGGCGACCTTGGCGGGTGCCGCCGCAGGATTGATCGCTTCCGACCAACTGCAATTGAGCGAGGTCGCCGCGCAGCAGAAGGCCATCCAGGTGACGGTGGGGAATGAGCGCCCGGACTTGGCGTTAATCGATGCGGTGCTCAGCCGCGAGCGCTTCGTCGGCGCGCGCGCCCTGCTGCAGCCGGAGCAGCTCGACACCGCCCTGCTCACCCGCGCCGAACCGGCGGCGGTGGGCATCACGGCCATCGGCGGGCTGCTGCATCCCCTGTCGCGTGATGCCGACGGGGGACTGTTGCTCCGCTTCGGCCCCGGCGGCGAGCGGGTGCGGGCGCCCATCGCGCCAGGGCTTTACAAGACGGTTGAGGTGGCGGAGTGCCGCGCCATCAAGTCAGGCGAGTGTGTGACGGGCAGCGGCCCGGGGGTGCTCGCCTTCGACGGCGAGCGGGACCGCTCGCTCAAGCCGGACCAACCCGTTGAACTGAGGGTGGAGCGAGCCGGGCCGTGGGTGGTGGACATCCGCCAAACCCTCGAATTGGCGGCCCGCAAAGGATTGTTTACGATGGCGGCGTCCAGTACCCGACGCCAAGCAGCAGGCTAACAGCAACCAAGCCACAAAGGAGAGCGTAAGTTGCCCAAGGAAATCTATCTGGTGAAGGTCGGCATGAACATGACCGAGGGCGTGGTGGAGGAGTGGTACATCGCCGACGGCACCGCCGTGGACAAGGGCGAAATGCTCTACCGCCTGGAAACCGAAAAGGTCAACCTCGACGTGGATGCCGAGACCAGCGGCATCGTCAAGCACGTGGTGGGCGAAGGGGTGACCATGAAGCCGGGCGACGTGGTCGGCTACATCTACGCAACCGACGAGGCCATTCCCGACGTGTTGCCCGAGGCCCAAGCGGCTGCGGCGGAATCGGTGGCGGAAAGCGCCGCTCCGGCAGCCTCGCCCGCACGGCCTGCAGTCGCAACCACAGCCGACGGCCGCATTCTCTCATCGCCGGCGGCGCGCCGGCTGGCTGGTGAACTGAACGTCGATATAGCCGCCCTGAACGGCAGCGGGCCCGGTGGGCGCATCGTCGAGGCCGACGTCCAAGCCGCTGCCGATGCCGCCCGCCCCGCAGCGCCCTCGCCGTCCTCACCCATGGCACGCAAGCTGGCCCGGGAACTGGGTCTGGATCTGGCCCAGGTGCGCGGCACCGGCCCCGGCGGCCGCATCACCAAGGACGATGTGGAACGAGCCGCTGCCGCCCCTCCCACACCGGCAGGGGCACCGGCCTTCGCCAGCGGCGAGGACCGCGTCGTGCTCGTGCGCGGCATGCGCAAGACCATCGCCGCGCGCATGTTCGAGAGCCTGCATTCGTCCGCCCAGCTCACCATGGACATGGACGCCAACATGGACGATGCGGTGAAGCTGCGCAACCAGTTGGTGGACGAATGGCGCGACGAGGGGGTGCGCCCCACCTACACCGATCTGGTGATCCGAGCCGCCGCCAAGGCCTTGGAGAAGCATCCTCTGATGAACAGCGTTTTCGGCGAGGCGGAAATGACCCTGCGCGGCGACATCAACGTCGGCATGGCCGTGGCACTGGAGGAAGGCCTGATCGTTCCAGTGGTGCGCCACGCCAACCAGCTGAGCATGAAGGAACTGGCCCGCGAAAGCGGACGGCTCGCCGAGGCGGCGCGCGACGGGGCTTTGATCCCAGACGACCTTCAGAACGGCACTTTCACGGTCTCCGCCCTCGGCATGTTCGGCGTCGATGCCTTCACGCCGATCATCAACGCGCCCCAGTCCGGCATCCTGGGCGTCAACCGCCTCCGTGACGACCTGAAGTGGGTGGGCGAAACGCCAATGAAGACCCAGGTGATGCGCCTCTCCCTGACGTGGGACCACCGCGCTCTGGACGGCGCACCGGCCGCCCAGTTCCTAGCCGCCGTCCGCGATTTGCTCGAAGCGCCCTTCCGGCTGCTGGTTTGAGCGACACGAGGAGTTTCGTGCAGCGGAACTAAAACGAACCGAAGGTTGGCGCCGGCGAGATGGCACCTATTGGGTGGTCATCCCCGCATCCACGGTGAACTCGGCACCGCTGACGTAATTGGACTCGTCCGAAGCCAAGTAGAGCACGCAGTTGGCGATGTCCTGGGGTTTGCCCATGCGACCCATCGGCACCCGCTCCGGGGACACCGCCTGCGGTCCATCGAGACCGGTAGCCTGCGCCTGCATGTTGGTCCAGATGACGCCGGGATGCACCGAGTTGCAGCGAATGTTGTCCGCCGCACCCTCCACGGCAACGGACTTCGACATGATGCGCACCCCGCCCTTGGCCGCGCCGTAGGCCACGCAGGTGGCCATGCCAACCAGCCCGGCCACCGAGGAAAGGTTGACGATGGAGCCGCCGCCCGAAGCGCGCATGGCCTCCATGCCGTACTTGCAGCCAAGAAAAACGCTCGTCAGATTGACTTCAATCTGCCGGTTCCAATCCGCCAAGGCCATCTCTTCGATCCGCTTGAGGACCGCAATGCCGGCATTGTTGACCAGCACGTCCAAGCCGCCGTACGCGGCACCGACCTGCGCCACCACCGCCTTCCACTGCGCCTCATCGGTCACGTCCTGCCTGATGGCAAGCGCTTCGCCACCCGCCTCCTGAATGGCTTGGGCGCAGCGCGACGCCCCGGCTTCGTCCACATCGGTCACCACCACCCGCGCGCCTTCGCGCGCCAGCGTCACCGCGGTGGCAAAGCCCAACCCCGGATTCGAAGCCGCCCCCGTCACGATGGCCGTCTTGCCTTCCACTCGCCCCATGCCCGATCCTCCTTGTTGCGCAAAAGACGCGATCCGCGATGATAGCCCACCCGTAAAGAGCGCAGTTTCGCGCTGGCCCTCCCTACCGCAACGAGCGGAGTTTCGCGCCGGCCCTCCCTACCGCAACGAGCGGAGTTTCACGCCGGCCCTCCCTACCGCAACGGGCGGAGTTTCACGCCGGCCCTCCCTGCCGCAACGAGCGGAGTTTCACGCCGGCCCTCCCTGCCGCAACGAGCGGAGTTTCGCGCCAGCGAAACTCCAACGGACCACAGGTCCGCGTCAACGCACCGGCAAATCCATCTCCGCGAACAGTTTCGCCCGGGCAGCGCCGGTAGGCCGGGCGACCGCTTCCGCTACCGTGCGCTGGTCTAAGTGCGGGGCGAACCACTCGATGAACTCATGCATGAAGCGGCGCAGAAAGGTGCCCCGCCGGAAGCCAATGTGGGTGACGGAAGGTTCAAAGAGGTGCGATGCATCGATCGTCACCAAGCCTCGGTCAACCGCCGGGTCAAAGGCCATCGAGGCGATAATTCCGGCACCGAAACCGAGGCGCACATAGGTCTTGATCACGTCGGTGTCGGTGGCGGTGAAGGCTACGTCCGGCTTGAAGCCCTCCGCTTGGAATGCCCGATCAAGGACCGAACGGCCCGTGAAGCCAAATATGTAGGTCACCAAAGGTTCCGCCGCCAAGTCAGCCAGGGTCAGTTCGCGCTGTGCGCCGATCTGCGCCAACCGGTGGCCCTCGGGCACGATGATGTCCCGATACCAACGGTAGCAAGGCAGCATGATGAGGTTCTTGAAGAGTTCCAAACCTTCGGTGGCAATGACGAAGTCCACCTCACCCGCAACGGCCAATTCGACCAGTTGGGCAGGCGAGCCCTGGTGCATCTGCAACGCCACCTCCGGGTAGGCCTCGCGAAACTTGCGCACGACAGGCGGCAAAGCGTAGCGGGCTTGGGTATGGGTGGTTGCGATGCCCAGCAGGCCAGTCCTCTCGTCCCGGTATTCGTCGGCCACCAGCTTGATGTTGTCCACTTGGCGAAGCACCTCGCCAGCCCGCTCCAGAATCGCCTTGCCGATCGGAGTGACATCGACGAGTTGCTTGCCTTGGCGGGCAAAGATCTCGACCCCCAGTTCATCCTCCAGCAAGCGAATTTGCTTGCTGATGCCGGGCTGGGCGGTGAACAGGCTCTCAGCCGTCAGGGAGACGTTGAGGTCGTGCTGGGCCACTTCCCAAGCGTAGCGCAGTTGCTGGAGTTTCATGGGGCGGTATTCTAAGCCCAATCATCGACTTTTGGAATAAAGACGATGTTCGTTATAACAGAAAGGTCTTACGATGCGTTGGTGATCCCACTCGGCACATGGCCAGCAGGGATGTGGGGGGCGGCGGCTTCGCAATGCTGGGTTTGGTCATCAAAGAACACATCTGCCGCGAATGCCTTGAGGAACTCCGATTTGGTCATGCCGCCGAGAAACAGGGATTCATCCAAACGGATGTTCCAGGCCCGCAGCGTGCGAATGACCCGTTCATGGGCCGGCGCCTCGCGGGCGGTGACCAGCGCCGTGCGGATGGGGCAATCCTGGTCAAATTCCTGCTGCAGTCCATGCAGCGCCTTGAGAAACGACTTGAACGGCCCGCCCGGCAGCGGCTTGCCCGCCTCCGCCGCCTCCGCAGCGCTGAAGGCCTCGAGCCCTTGCGCCTGATAGATTTGCTCGGCCTCATCGGAAAAGAGCACCGCGTCGCCGTCGAAGGCCAAGCGCAGTTCGTCCGTGCCCGACTGCTCGCGGCCGCTGCTGCCGAGCAGCAGATTGGCCGCCGCCACGCCCTGCTCCAAGGCTTGGCGGACGTCCGCACCATGGGTGCTGAGAAACAGGTCGCAGCCGAAGGCCCGCACATAGCGGTAGGGGCTCTCGCCGCCGCAGAACGCGGCCTTGGTGACATCGAGTTTGTGATGCTCGATGGAATTGAAGATGCGCAGCCCCGTATCCGCCGAGTTGCGCGACAGTAATATAATATCAACTCTCTTTTTTTTCTTTAATTTATTGATATTCAATAATTTCTTAACGAAGTAGAATCCCTCTCCCGGTTCGAGTGGCCGGTCTTCGTTGTCGATTTGAAAACGCCGGTAGGCCTCGAGTCCCTCTGCCTCATAAACGGCGTTGCTGTCCCGGAGATCGAATAGCGCCCGAGAGGAGATGGCGACGGTCAGGAGGCCGGGCTTCATGCGTCGAGGTCGGGAATGAGTTGGCTTTCCAGCTTGGCGATCGTGTCCTTGAGCTTGAGCTTGCGCTTCTTCAGCCGCTGCACCCGCATGGTGTCGTGATGGCTGGTGGAGACGAGGTGATGAATGACTTCATCAAGGTCGCGATGCTCAATGCGCAATTCCTCCAACCATTTGGTGAGTTCGGCGCTGTCCATGAATGGCTACGCTGCCTTGCCACTGATCGCTTCGCCGCCATGATACCCTAGAGCCGTGGAGACAGCCCCCATTTAGTCGCGTGATTTACCTGATGCTCGGCTTGATCGCTGCCACTGCCCTAGTGGTGCTGTTTCGGCTGCTTTGGCTCTCCGCGCCGGTCAAGAAAAGCACCCTCGTCATTACATTGGCCACCTTGGCCTTGATCGGTGCGCTCGCCGCGTTGGCCGCCACTGGCCGTTTGCACTGGCTGGCCGCAGCCGTTGCCGCGCTGCTGCCCTTCCTGCGTCGCAGCCTTGGCTTGCTGGTACGCTTCTTTCCGGTTCTAGGACGCCTGTTCATGGCATTCAGGCAGCAACGCCAAGGCGCAGGGGGTGGGGCACGGCCAGCAGCGGGCGCCATGACCCGGCAGGAAGCCTTGAGCGTTCTGGGCCTTGGCGCCAACGCCTCCCGCGAGGACATCATCGATGCGCATCGACGGATGATGGCCAAGAACCACCCCGACAAGGGCGGCTCGACGTTCATCGCCCAACAACTCAACGAAGCCAAGCGGGTGCTGTTGGGCTAACGAGGCAGTATCCCTTAAGCGATGGGTGCGGAACGCCGAGCGCAACTGTTGACTGAATTGGCGAACTAGCCCGGAACCATGAAGCTGCGGGCTTCCTCCTCGAGGCTCAGCAGCCGCCGCACCCAGTTGTCCAGCAGCCGGAACTGCTCGTCTTCGACGCCAAACGCCCGGCTGACTTCCTTGAGCAGGCACTCCTCCTCCACTTCGAAGGCGCCGTCGGCGTAGCTCAGCCGAATGAGATTGAGCAAGGCGATAATGCGCGACTTGTTGGTGTTGAAGGTGGCCTCGATGCCGTCGAGCGCCAAGTATTCGGCCTCAAGCGCGGGATTGAGCTCCATTTCGCGCTTGAACTCGTCGAGCATGCCCTCCTCATTAGGGTCGAGCAGCCCATCGGAGACCACGACGTTGTGGGCCAGGCCCAACAGGGCTTCGCGCTGCTCGACCGATAACGCCGACAACCACATGCCGAAACCTCAACTGCCGGCGATGATCCGCAGATTGTCGATCAGGCTGGCCACCATGAGGAGAACGCACAGCCAACCCCAGCCGATGATGGCCTTCATGAACCAACTCTGGTTGATGAAGTCCTCAATCAAGTACCACATTGCACCGCCTCCCTATATCAATGCGCAGCATGCCGCGTAACGATGCCCCTGCTCCGGGACGCCCGTATTTTAGTCGAATTTTCGCATGACATGCGCTTGCCTCCACAAACTCGGAGTGGGCGCCGCAAAATCCCCTGTAGAATGGCGTGATGCCCATTCACTTCACGCAACTTCCGCCGGAACTTGCGGATGCAGCCCTAAGTGCGCCCGTCGTCACGCCCAACGAACGGCTGGCCCGGGAAGTCAACGGGGCCTGCAATCAGCGGCAGATCGACTTAGGCCGCCGGGCTTGGCCGAAGCCACGCGCAATGAGTTTGCGGCGCTATCTGCGCACTCGCTTCGATGCCGCAGCGGTGGATGTCGAACTGCTGTCCGGCGAGGCGGAATTGCTGCTTTGGCGGGATACGGCACCCAGCGAAACCCACCATTTGGCCGAATGGGCAGCCGAGGCTTGGGCGTTGGCGCTGGCCTACCGCATCGACGTCAAGGCGTCCGCTTTCGGCGAGACGGCGAACAGCCGCCTGTTCCAGCGCTGGGCGGCCCGCTTCGATGCGGCGCTCAAGGCCAACGGCTGGATCACCGAGGCGCAACTGGCCGATGCGGCAATGGCTCAGGGAGAAGTCCTGCACCTGTTGGCCTTCGAGCGCATGGAACCCCAAGCCGCGGCCTACTTCGCTCGGGTGGAGCGGGCAGGCGGCCAAGTCCGCAAACACGCGGCCATCCCCTCCCCCTCCCACGAAGAATGCCGCGTTCGGTTGAACAGCCGACCCCAGGAAGTCAGCGCGGCTGCCCAATGGGCGCGTCAAGTGCTCATGGCGGATGGACAGGCCCGCGTCGGCGTGGTCTTCCCCTATCTGACCGACGCCTATCACGCCATCGACCACGCCTTCGGGGTGGAGTTTTCCGACGCACCAGACGCCTTCGACCTCTCCGGCGGCCTGCCGCTGGCGCAACAGCCGGTTTGGCGGGCTGCTGATGCACTGCTCGAGCATCTGATCCTGCCAGCGGAGGAAGCGCTGGAACGGCCGGCGGGGACGCCGTTTCTTGAACTTCCCGAAGACCTCAACGAATTGCTGCCGCGCCCCACGAAATGGGCCACCGGGGAGCGGCCCTTTGCGGATTGGGTGGCGTTGTTCAACGAGATCCTGGAGCGAGCCAACTGGGGGGCCAAGGCGGGCAGTGGACAATTCCAGGCCCTGCAGGACATTGTGGACGGCCTCGGCCGCTACCGCCGTCTTGCCCAGAATCCCGCCGTCGACGCCGCCCAAGCCCGGCAGACCTTGAGGGATCTGCTGAACACCCAGGTTTTCGCGCCGCAACGGCGGTCAGCGCCGATTCAGGTGCTGGGCTATCTCGAAACCACCGGCATGACGTTCAGTCACCTGTGGGTGGCCGGTTTGTCGGACTCCGCCTGGCCGCATGCGCCCTCGCCAAATCCGCTCATCCCCTTGCAGCGGCAGCAGGCGGCCGGCATTCCACGCCTCGACCATGACAGCGAACGTGAGTTCGCCGAGCAACGGCTGGCCCACTGGCGCACGGCCTGCCGGACCTTCATCGTCAGTTGGTCCGAAGAGGACACGGATGGGCGGCACGAATGCAGCCCCCAAATCAAGTCGCTGCCCGAAGCGCCCATCAGCCAATTGCTGGCAGACTTCCGTGACCAACAGCATCCCGCCCTAGCGGAATTGCCGTCCTTTAACCTCATCGAAGCCGCTCCCCCGGATCAAGCTTCCGGCTATCAAGGGGACATTCGGGCCGGCACCGCCTTGATCCAGGATCAAGCCAAGTGCCCCTTCCGAGCTTGGGCCATTCATCGCCTCAAGCTCGGCACCCAGACTGCGGAGGAACCCTTCGCGGACGCGATGACGCGAGGCACCTTGGTGCATGACGCCTTATTGTTCCTGTATCAGAACCACCCACGTCCGCTTTCCGACGCCGCCGTCCAAAGCGCCGCCGATGCCGCCGTGAAAAAGCACCTGGAAGGGCGGCCTCGCGTGTTTCAGGCACTGGAAAAAAAACGCATAGCGAACATACTCAGGGCGTGGCTCAAGGTTGAAGCCGAGCAACCCGAGTTCAGCGTCGTCGGGCTGGAGCAGGAGACCAAACTGACCCTGCCCGGCGCCGAATTTCGGATGCGCATCGATCGAGTTAACCAAGACCATGCTACGGGCGCCAAGCTCGTCATCGACTACAAGACCGGCAGCGTCTCAGTCAACCAGATGACCGGTGATCGCCTGGTCGAACCGCAACTGCCCATGTATGCGCTGACCGACGACAACATCAAGGCGGTGCTGGTGGCGAAGGTCGGCGATGAGGAAGTGCGGTTGCTCGGCTGGAGCGGCGACGGCATCAAGCGCGGCAAAACACCGGACGAGGGGTGGGAGAGTCTGCGCCGGCGCTGGCGTGACCAAGTGCAGTCGCTGACCAACGAGTTTCGCAGCGGCGAGGCGAGCGTTGACCCCTACAATCCCGGCAACGCCCAAAATCCGGTGGGTTGCCGCTACTGCCACCTGCTCAGCCTGTGCCGCAGAGACGCCTTCAGGACAGCGTCCTGATGTCGCCTTCCATGGAAGAAATGGAGAGAGCCCAGCGACTGGCTGATCGTTCCTTCGGCGTCGGCGGCATGCCGTTGTGGGCAAGCTGAAGGCTCCCCAGGAAAACGCGCCACCCGACGGGGCTGTCCGCAGAGCGGCGATTCGTCCGGGAAGCTCCTGCATCGTCCAAGCCCCCGCCGGGTCTGGCAAGACCGCACTGCTGGTCACCCGGTTCGCCAAGCTGTTGACCGGGGTGGAAAAGCCGGAGCAGTTGCTGGCCATCACCTTCACCCGCAAGGCTGCTGCGGAGATGCGTCGAAGGGTGATCGAGGTGCTCGACGAGGACCAAGACGCCGAAGCGGCGCGGGACGGGAAGGATCCGGTCCGGGAAGCGCTCGGCGAGCAGTTGGAAAAGCTACGCCAGCACAACGAAGCCAGCGGCTGGGACCTGGCCAACAACCCATCACGCCTGCAAATCAAGACCATTGACAGTTTCGCCATGTCGTTGGCCGGACGGCTGCCCCTCGCGTCAGGGTTTGGACGGCGCAGCCAGCCGTTGGAGGACGCGGCCGAACTCTACGAAAAAGCCGCCCACAAGCTACTCAATCGCCTGTTCAACGACGATCCCCTGAGCGGCGAAATCGGACGCTTTCTGGAACTGAACGACAACAACGTTGACCGGGCCCGCCGTCTGCTGATCGACATGCTCCGCCGCCGGGATCAATGGCTCGATCAAGTCCGCTCCGTGGTTGGCGCCGATCGTGCAACCGCGCAAGCCGTGCTGGCGCAGGGCGTCAAAAGGCTGGTGGATCGGGTGACGGGCGAGGTCGAGCGGAGCATTCCCTGCGATCTGCAAAACGAACTGCGCTGGATGGTCGCCTTCGCAACCGAGAATGGCATCGACCCCGAACTGCCATCCGCGCTGTGGCCCGCCGCTGCCAGCCTGTGCATGAACCAAAAGGGCAGTTTCCGAACGAAGCTCAACAAGCGGCAGGGCTTCCCCGCCGACCGGAAGGCCGAGAAGGAACGGGCGTTCAATGCCATTGAAGCGCTCAAGCAGCATGTGTCGGAGGACCGCTTCGCCAGGCTGTCGCGGCTGCCCGAGCCGAGTTTGACTGAAAATCAAACCGACGATCTGATGGCTGTTTGCACGGTGCTGATCCTGGCGGTGGCCGACCTCTCCGAGATCATGCGCAACGACGGGAGCGCCGACTTCACCGAACTCAATCTCGCCGCCCGCAGGGCATTGCGGTCAAGCGACGGTGGGCCGACCGAACTGGCCCTGGCCCTCGACTACAAGATTCGCCACATGCTGATCGATGAGTTTCAGGACACCTCCACCTCCCAATACGAGTTGTTCGAACTGCTCGTGGAGGGCTGGGGCGGACCGGATGACGGCACCAGCCTGTTCGCGGTCGGTGACCCGATGCAATCGATCTACCGCTTCCGCGACGCCGATGTCACCCTCTTCGAGCGCGCCAAAAGCCGGGGCATCAACCAAGTCGCCCTTGATTCGCTGGAGCTGATCGCCAACTTCCGTTCCAAGCCAGATGTGGTGGGCTGGGTCAACCGCACGTTCGCCAAGGTCATGGGCAAGCAAAGCGATCCCCTGACCGGTCAGGTGCCCTACAGCGAATCCCAAGCCCACCAAGGCGCCAACGGCGACCAGGGCGTGCAGGCCCGGCTGTTCGACTTCCACACCCAAGAGGCGGCGGCGCTGGTCGAGCGCATCCAAGCGATCAAGCACCGAAGGCCGGACGATTCCATCGCCATTCTGGTGCGCAGCCGCAATCACCTGCCGGACATCCTCACCGCCCTGCGCACCGCCGGAGTCAAATGGCGGGCTACCGACATCGACCCACTCGCGGAAGTGCCTGCGGTCACGGACCTGCTGTCGCTGGCTAGCGCCTTGGCTGATCCGCAGGACACCCTGGCCTGGCTCAGCGTCATGCGGGCACCTTGGGTGGGGCTGGAACTGCCGGACCTGGAGCGCGCCGCCAAGCTCGAAGTCTTCGACCCGGTCCGATTGCAGGAGTTGGCGGACAGCGCTTTGACCCCCGGTGGCGCGCAGCGCCTGCAGCGACTCCTGGGCACCCTCGCCCGCTGGCTGCCCCAACGCCACGAACGCCCGCCCCGATCAAGCCTCGAAGGCATCTGGCTCGAGTGCGGCGGTGCCGCGGCCTACGGCAACGCGACGGCCATAGACCACGCCGAACAACTGTTCGAGCTGGTGGACCGACTCGGCCCCGATGGCTGGGATGCGACGCGGTTGCGCCGCCAAGCCGAGCGACTGTTCGCGGCCGACAACGCCCCGGAGAAGCTGGAAGTGCTGACCATTCACAAGGCCAAGGGCTTGGAGTGGGACCACGTGCTGCTGCCCCGCCTCAACGGCACCACCCGCGGCGACAGCCCCCCGTTGCTGCGTTGGCGGATACAGAAGAATGACCAGACCGGCGACGACCTGCTGATGGCGGTGAAGGGGACCGGCGGCCTCTACGACTGGCTCGGCGACGAGGAAAAGTCCCGCGAAATCAATGAGCGGCGGCGCCTTCTGTACGTCGCCTGCACCCGCGCCAAGCGCAGCCTCATGCTCACTGCGGCAAAGTGGAGGTCGCCTTCCGAGCGCGGCGACGAAGGGCGATGGAAGCCCCCGTCGGCGTCCTTGCTGGCGCTGCTGTGGGAGGAGCAGTGGGGCGCGGCCGCCGAAGAGCCCTCCGCTCAGGGGCCGGAACCCTCTGCCCAGGAAGCCGAACAGCCGAAGAAACACCTCTACCGTCTGCCGGAAGGCTTCAAGTGGCAGCCGCCGGGGCGCCGGCCATTGCGCCTGCCCCACGCCCTGGCCGAATCAACAGCGTCCACCCCGGACACCGCTGGCGGCCAAAGGGAAGTGGTCTTCGGTGAACTGATCCACGAGAGCCTGCGCCGCCTCAGCGAACGGCCGCTACCCGAGGACGCCAACGCCTGGGCATCTGCGCAGCGCGCCAACTGGCAGCGTCAACTGCGGGCCGCCGGCCTTCCCGAGGCGGATGTGGAAGCCTGCATCGCCGAAGCCATCCGGCAGGTCAGCGCCGTTCTAGGCGACGAAACCGGTCGCTGGCTGCTCGGTCCCAGACAGGATGCGGCCTCCGAATACGGCATTACCGGCGTCTTTGAGGGCGCCTTGGTGTCCGTGCGCCTCGACCGCACCTTCGAGGCGGACGGCCAGCGCTGGATCATCGACTACAAGACCGGCCAGATCGACGCCGATGAAGCGTCCATCAGCGCACTCGCCGCCCGCCACCGTCCCCAACTCGCCCGCTACCGCGCCTTGGGGGAAGGCCTGTTCGACAAGCCGATCCGAACGGCGCTCTATCTCACCGCCATCCCCAGGCTCATCAACATGTAGCAGTCGCTCCTCGTGCTTCCTACTCGAAAAGCAGGCGTCTTATCCTTGCTTTTTTAAATCATTCCTTTAGATTTACCAAGATGATTCCCCGCCGAGCCAGCCTAAACGTGCAAACCGCATTGCGCCGCCAAGCCGCTGTGGCGCTCATTGGCGCTCGTCAAGTCGGCAAGACGACCTTGGCGCTCGATATCGCTGAGCGCACCCAAGGGCTCTACCTTGACTTGGAATCCCGGGCTGACCGGCAACGCTTGGCGGAGCCGGCCTTGTTTCTGGCCGAACATGACGACCGACTGATTGTGCTTGATGAGATACACCGTGCGCCCGGCTTGTTTCCGGAGCTGCGCGGCATCATTGACCGGGGGCGTCGGGCCGGCCGGCGCACCGGACGCTTCCTCATCCTGGGTTCCGCCTCCATGGAGCTTTTGCGGCAATCCGGCGAAAGCCTTGCAGGGCGCATCGAACTGGTCCCCTTGCATCCGCTTGACGCGCTTGAAATTACCTCCCAAGTGGCATCCGCCAACACGCATTGGGTGCGCGGTGGCTTTCCCGACAGCCTGCTGGCCGACAGCGACGAGGACTCGGCTGCATTTCGGCGCAACCTCGTTCGCGCCTATTTGGATCGCGACATCAGCGAGTTTACCGGGCGGCGGGTGCCCGCCGAAACACTGGAACGGCTCTGGACCATGTTGGCGCACGGCCAAGGGACGCTTTTGAACGCCGCCAAGCTCGCCGCCAGCCTCGGCGTGTCCAGCCCTACCGTCACCAGCTACGTCGATTTGCTGGTGGACCTCCTGTTGGTGCGTCGCTTGCGTCCCTTCCATGGAACAAATGGAGACAGCCCTGCAGCTGGCCGGTTGTTCCTTCGGCGTCAACGGCGTGCCGTTCGGGGGCAAGCTAAGGGCTTTCACGCAAACGTCAAGAAGCGCCTGGTCAAGTCACCCAAGGTCTATGTTCGGGACAGCGGAATCGCCCATGCGCTGCTCCGCATCGAGGACTACACCACACTCGCCGGACATCCGGTCGCAGGCGCGAGTTGGGAAGGCTTCGTGATCGAGAACCTGCTCGCCGCCGCGCCGCTCGGCACGATGGCCAGCTTCTACCGAACCCAAGCCGGCGCCGAGATCGATCTGCTGCTTGAACTGCCGGGCCAAACCGCGCCCTGGGCGGTGGAAGTCAAGCTGGGCTTGGCCCCCGCGCTCAGCCGCGGCTTCCACAGCGCCAAGCAGGACGTCCAGCCCGCCAAGTCCTTTGTGGTCTATTCCGGAGACGAACGCTATCCGTTAGCCAAGGACGTCGAAGCCATCGGCCTTAAGGACTTGGCGGCGCTGTTGGCCAGTCAGTAGCCTCGGCTTCAAACCCGCCCTGGCTGAATCCACACGAATTCCTGAGTGTTGCCATCCCCACAAAACCCTGTACCATGCGCCGCCATGCGCAATGGCGGAACACTCTTTTGGGCTTTCTATTTTGGTCGCTGCACCGTGACCTAGCCGCCCTCTGCCCATCGCACAAGCATGAATGGAAGGTGGCCAAACCGGGCGCCTTCCGCCGGAAGGCCCCGCCAGACAACGAGCGGGGTTTTTTTTGCCTGCGGTTCACGCTGCAGGCAACGGCCCCGCAGAACAGGAGGCTTGAACCATGTCCGAGTTGGAGAACATCAACGTGGAGCGGCTGCAAGTGCTGACGACGCCTGAACAACTCAAACGGCAGTGGCCCGCATCGGCGGCGGCGCAGGCCAGCGTGCAAGGGGCACGGCGGGCGGTCAACGCGGTGCTCAACCGGCAGGATTCCCGGTTGCTGGTGGTGGTCGGCCCCTGCTCGATTCATGACGCGCGCGCGGCCAAGGACTACGGTGAACGCTTGGCGGCGCTGAGCCAAGAGGTCGGAGACGCGCTGCTGCTGGTGATGCGCGCCTACTTCGAGAAGCCGCGCACTACCGTCGGCTGGAAGGGGCTGATCAACGACCCCTACCTTGATGACTCCTTTCGCGTGGCCGACGGCCTGCAAATCGCCCGCCGCTTGCTGCTCGATCTCGCCGAACTCGGCCTGCCGCTCAGCACCGAAGCGTTGGATCCGATCACCCCGCAGTACCTGCAGGACCTGATTAGCTGGTCGGCCATCGGCGCCCGAACATCGGAATCCCAAACCCATCGGGAAATGGCGTCCGGACTCAGCTCGGCGGTGGGCTTCAAGAACGGCACCGACGGAACGCTCCACGCCGCCATCAACGCCATGCGTTCAGTGGCCAAGCCGCACCGCTTTCTCGGCATCAACCCGGCGGGCCAGGTGGCGGTCATCGAGACCCGGGGCAACCCAAACGCCCATGTCGTTCTGCGCGGCGGAGCGAACGGCACCAACTACGGCCGCGCCAGCGTGCGCGCCTGCGAAGCCGAGATGCGCGGCGCCGGGCTGACGCCGACCATCATGGTCGATTGCAGCCACGCCAACTCCAACAAGGACCCGTCCGCCCAACCGGGGGTGGCCCGCGAGGTGATCGGCCAGATCGAAGAGGGCAACAGCTCCGTCGTTGGCATCATGCTGGAGAGCCACATCCACGGCGGCAGCCAGCGCATTCCCGACGACTTGGATGAACTGCGCTACGGCGTCTCGGTCACGGATGGCTGCATCGACTGGGCAACCACCGAGGCGCTGCTGCGCGACGCCGCCGATGTGCTAAGGCCGACACTCGCCCGCCGGGTCGCCTAACGCGGACCCCCTATCGCGCACTATCGATAGTAGGCGTTTTCAGTAACGCTGTGGTCGGTGACGTCGCGGATTGCGGAAAGGTCGGGAATCTGCGCCAGCAGGGTGCTCTCAACGCTCTGCTTCAAGGTGATGTCCACCGCCGCGCAGCCTTGGCAGCCGCCGCCGAACTGCAGCACGGCGGTGTTGTCCTCCAGCAACTCCACGAGGGTGACCATGCCGCCGTGGGCCGCAAGCCCCGGGTTGATCTCGTTGTAGAGCACGTAGTTGATGCGATCCTCCAGCGGCGAGTCCTCATCGACGCTGGGCACCCGGGCGCTGGGCGCCTTGATGGTGAGCTGGCCGCCCATGCGGTCCTCCTGGAAGTCCACCACCGCATCGACCAGATAGCCTTCGCTGCGCGCCTCGATCCAAGCCCGAAAGCCGTCATACTCGTAGGGCATGTCGTCATCCTGGGCCTCGCTGGGACGGCAGTAGGCGATGCAGGTCTCCGCATGGGGGGTGCCCGGCTGGGCGACAAACACCCGGATGCCCACATCGTCATCCTCCTGCTTGGCCAGCAGCCCCCGCAGATACTCCTGCGCCTTTTCAGAGATATCGATCATGTCAATTCCCGACCATTTCAGTCGGGTATAGTAAACGCTTCGGCCCGTCCGGCCAAGGACTGGACCGCATGCCTGTTGTCAACAAATAGATATGTCCGGTTTTAGAACAAATAAACTGTCCGGTTTGCCGATC
>JAQAJJ010000043.1:26831-28701 GCA_028278675.1 Candidatus Azophilus lithoversatilis | reverse complement strand
TGGGCGTGCTGCCGGTGATCTTCTTCGCCGCCGCCATTCCGACTCCGATGCGCGCCGCCGCCATCACCATCTGGGTGGTCCTATTCCCCGACAACGAAGCCCAGCTTTCGGCCTTCGGACTGGTGATGCACAACTTCTTCATCTTCTTCAACGCGGCGATCGGCCTGCTCTTCCTGCGACGGGCGAATCGGGAGCTGGGGTTGGCTTGATGAACGAAAGCCAGAGTCTCGAGTGAAAGTCGACCTGGCGCGACGAGTACCTCAAGTGGATTTGCGGCTTCGCAAATGCGCAAGGCGGTCTATTGGTGATCGGTAAGAACGACACTGGCGAGGTCGTGGGCGTAAAGAATCCTTTGCGGCTGCTGGAGGATATTCCGAGTAAGGTGCAGTCCCAACTGGGAATCGTCGCATATGTGGACCTCAAATCGGATGGTGGACGGGAGTACTTGTAAATCAAGGTCGATCCGCACCCCAATCCGATCAGCTACAAGGGCGAATACCACTACCGAAGCGGCAGTACGAAGCAGGTTTTGCGAGGCGCGGCGCTCACTCGTTTCTTGCTCGGCAAGCATGGCCGGAACTGGGACGACGTACCGCTGCCTGGCGTTCAGCTGCGGGACTTGGATGGGAGAGCCCTAAATGAGTTTCGGCGGCGCGGCGTCACCAGCGACCGACTGCCAGCAGATGCGATTGGCGAGTCTGACGAAGACCTGATCGAGCTGCTGCATTTGCGTGAGGGCGAGCACCTTCGGCGGGCAGCAGTGCTTCTTTTTCATCCCGACCCCGGACGGTTCTTCGCAGGCGCGTTCGTGAAGATTGGTTACTTCCGAACGGCGGTCGATCTAGCCTACCAAGACGTTATCGAGGGTAATCTGTTCAATCAGGTAAACAAAACCGTTGACTTACTGCGCACTAAGTACTCGAGAGCCCAAGTTTCCTACGAGGGCATCTTCCGCACGGAAACCCCACAAGCCCCGCTCGATGCCCTGCGCGGAGCAGTCCTGAACGCTATTGCGCACCGCGACTACAGCAGACCGGCACCCATTCAAATTCGAGTGTACGACGATCGCATCTCATTGTGGAATCCGGGGACACTGCCTCCCAACTGGACTCTGGACAAGCTTCTGGGGACGCATGCCTCAGCACCGCACAACCCTGGGATTGCCAATGCGTTCTTCCGCGCCGGCATGATCGAAGCCTGGGGACGGGGCATTGAGAACATCGTCGTTGCGTGTCGGGTGGCTGGGACCGCTGCTCCGGTCTGGGAGGTTGAACCTGGCGGGCTGCGGCTAGACTTCGTGTTCACCGAAATGGCGGACGAACCTTCCTTAGATGACTCAAGCCCGGGACATGAAAGGTCGCCCCGGCACTCTGTGCGAACTGAGCCACCCCAGACAGAGTCACGGCCAGAGTCGCAGCTAGAGTCGCAGCCAGAGTCACGGCCAGAGTCGCTGGCAGCCAGAGTGCTCCGCCAACTTGCGAACGGTCCGAAGTCTAAATCGGAACTATCCTCTCGATTGGGACAAAAGCGAGTATCTGGCCAGCTCAACAAGGTGATCCGCGCTCTCATGGCGGAAGGTCACATTAGGTTCACTATTCCAGAGAAGCCCTTAGCTTGCTCCAGAACGGTACGCCGCCGACACCGAAGGAACAACCCGAGAGCCGCTGGGCTGTCTCCATTTGTTCCATGGAAAGCCCCGCAGCCGACTTCAGAAGTACGGCCTGACCGACCAAGGACGGGCTGCCTTGGTGGATGCACCGGCTACCAGAGAGGGCCGGACAGGCGCATAAGGAGGGCCTTTGAGGAATACGAGCCTTCAGCTTGCCCCAGATCGGCGCGCCGTTGACGCCGAAGGATCAGCCCGCCAGCC
>JAQAJJ010000043.1:23477-26661 GCA_028278675.1 Candidatus Azophilus lithoversatilis | reverse complement strand
GGATCGGGGTGGGCGTTCTGGTCCTTTTCCTGCTCTGGGTGGCGTTCTTCCGCGGCCTCATCCCGGTGGGCAAAACGCTGCGCGAGCGCGCCATCCTAAAGGCCTTCCGCGAGGCCTCGCCGCTGCGCTACCTCATCGTCGCCGCCATCCGTTCGCCCGCCTTGCTGGGCGCCGTGGTGGTTTACACCCTGGCGTTGCGCCTGTTCGGCGCGGTGGGCGTGCTGCCGGTGATCTTCTTCGCCGCCGCCATTCCGACTCCGATGCGCGCCGCCGCCATCACCATCTGGGTGGTGCTGTTCCCCGACAACGAAGCCCAACTCTCCGCCTTCGGACTGGTGATGCACAACTTCTTCATCTTCTTCAACGCGGCGATCGGCCTGTGTTTCCTGCGACGGGCGAATCGGGAGCTGGGGTTGGCTTGAGGTTGGACTCCGTCAGAACAGGAGCACACGATGGTTGACCACAGACTGCGTCCTTGCTGTCAAATAGGCCGGGCGTGAGGAGACGGCGCGGCGCTTGTGCATGTGGTCTCATGCGGGCATATTGGATCAATGATCACGAAGAGCAACAGAAAGTTGAAATCCCGTTTGAGCGCCTGTGCCCGCATTGTTAGCAACGGGAACGCAGTGCATGTCACCCATCGTGGCAATACCGAAGCTGAAGTTCGCCCTCCGACGTGCCTCGCGGATCACCACATTGACAACGAGCTTAGGAGCCGCGCGCAAGCGGGAAAAGTGCGTCTTGGCGCACGGAATCGACCGGATGTGTACATAAGCACCTCTGTGCAACTGCCAGACGGAATTGTGCAAGCTCTGCTCAATGAATCCAGGGGCGAATACTAAACCTGTATATTGGGAGTAGTGCCGTCCTCTCGTGGCTGTTGAGAGAAAGCCGAGGCTGTCAATCCAGACCGGCTCTCGCCCAAGCGGGTTGAATACGCGTCTCCGACCTCACTCTGATCGAATGCAACAGAGTACTGCACCAAGCAGCAGCGATGGGGCAAATGGACGAGGCTGAAGTTGCAGAGCGACCTCCAGCAAGGCGGGCATGACTTGGATTTGATCACAGTCGATGACCTCCAAGCCGAACTCGCCGCCTTCAACGCTTCGACGGAGCCATGACTCCTGCAGACGCGCAACTTCTTAGCATTCTTCAGCGCGGCAATCCGCCAGTTGAGGATGCGCGATGGCGACCCGGTTCCACGGTTGGCGTGAGGCCTCCTGCATGAAGAGCACCACCTACTAAGATCAGAACGCTGACGCCCTGATTGCGAAGTACGGTAAGTTGAACGCCGGTGACGTGCATCGCGCTTGGGCCGCCAAACACTTTGCGAAGGATCCCGGCTTTGCCTGCGACATTGGCGCCGGTTCCGGACGAGACGCCAAGTGGCTGGCGGAAAAGGGCTGGGAAGTGGTAGCCGTTGAACCGAGCGCAATGCGCGACAAAGCCGCCGCCGCATCTGATCCAAGGGTGACCTGGCTCGATGACGCCTTACCCAGCCTTAAGTCCCTGCGGGCGCTTGGGCGAAAGTTTGACCTCATCTGCTGAGCGCGGTTTGGATGCATGTCGCGCCGGCCGATAGGGAACGGGCCTTCCGCATCCTCTCTGAGATGCTCAACCCATCGGGCCTGTTGGTTGTCAGCCTGCGTAACAGCCAAGACAAGTATGAAGCCGCCACCGGGGGGTCCACCCCACCCCCTCCGACGAACTGATCGGTTTCGCCAACCAGCGAGCCCTCGCCTTCAAGGGCCGCGTCGATGCGGATGATCTCGAGCGCGGTCACGTGCGTTGGCAAACGTTGGTGTTTGAAATGCCGGATGATGGCACCGGCAACCTGCCACTGCTGCGCCACGTCATCATCAACGACAATAAATCCTCTACCTACAAACTCGGCCTGTTGCGGGTGTTGGTGAGGATTGCCGAGACCGCTCCTGGCATTGTCATCACGCGGACCGACGACTATGTGGACATCCCCTTCGGCGTGGTCGGCCTGTATTGGATTCAGCAGTACTGGCGATTGGTTGATCGCGGCATTCCGCAGCTACCTGGCGGTATCAACAGCTTGTGGAGTGGTCCGCGCCAGGACGCAGCTAGTTGCTGGCCCACGCTATCCATGGCCCATCCCTCGTGCTACCAGCTTCTATGCCCCGGCGGCGGCGGATCCTCCGGCGGCCCGGCGAAGCACTGGGCGATGGCCATCCAGGATGTGGCGGTGTCGCCGACCACGTTGAGACCGGTTTCGGCGATGTTGCGTCCTTGGGTGACCACATGGGCGAACTCGACGGCGGAACCGCTCACGCGATCCGTTTCGCAGGGGTCGTTCCATTCCCATACCGCGCCGGAGGGTGAGTCGAGGCGCACATAAGGAACCGGGGACGGGGTTTCGAGGCCGCGGTTCACGAACGTCCAGCCGAAGGTGCGCACGCCAATGTGGCAGACATTGCGGATGCGGTCGCTGTTGCGGCGCTGCACATGCAACAGGTCGTAGATGTCCTGGCCGTGCGCCCAAGTCTCCATTTGCCGCGCCGTGGCCATCATGGCGATGCCCATGTCCGGTCCGAACCAAGGCGCGCGCAGCGCCGGGTCCGATGCGTCGAGGGCATCGCAGAGTTGATTGAAGTACGAGCGCCAGCGCTTCAGCAGCGGTCGGCCCTCCAACGGCTTCGCGTTTCCTGGAATCCCCGCATCCAACCCGTCCCGCCATTCACGGAAACCATCCGGATCGGTCACCGAGTGGACCGCCCAGCGGTCGGCGTCATGGAGGTGCTGCACCACCCAATTGACCGTGCGGCCCTTGAACGGGGTCTCCAGCGACCACTGATCGTCATTTAGGGTGTCGAGGAATGCGAACAATTCCGCGCCTTCCTCGCGCAGGTCGTTGACTTGTTGGTTCATGTGCTAATCCGAACAGCGTTGATATGGGTGAAGGGCGCGTGGCGCAGAGCCGATGCAGGCCCGCACGATATCAGATGCCTTGCGTCAACATAAGTGGTGCGAGTTGGCGTCGGGCTTCGCTGTGCGACCACGCGGGGAACTGGCGATGTCAACGGCAGAGCGCTGCCATCGCGCCATGGACTTGGACAAGGTCGATGAAGCCGTGCTGGCGCTTCCATGGAACAAGTGGAGACAGCCCAACGGCTGGCGGTTTGTTCCTTCGGCGTCGGCGGCGTGCCGTTCTGGGGCA
>JAQAJJ010000043.1:0-23456 GCA_028278675.1 Candidatus Azophilus lithoversatilis | reverse complement strand
CGGTTTGTTCCTTCGGCGTCGGCGGCGTGCCGTTCTGGGGCAAGCTAAGGGCTTCCATGGAACAAGTGGAGACAGCCCAGCGGCTGGCGGGTGTTCCTTCGGCGTCGGCGGCGTGCCGTTGTGGGGCAAGCTAAGGGCTTCCACGCCAGCGGCATGATTTCCAACCCCACGACGAAAGCAAAGTCGGTGGTGTTGACCGAAGACGGGCTGCGCGAAGCTGAAGCCGCTTTCCGCCGGCTGTTCGACCCGGAGGACTGAGCCGCGCGGCGCCGGCATCGCGTCCGCCAGCCCGACGGGATCAATGCAGGTACTTGCGCCTGAGAGCAGCCAAATCCTGCTCGTCGATCCCCAGATCCTTTTCGGCATACGCCTCGACCGACCCGTATTCGTCCCGGATGCGGTCGAGGACGAATGCAAGGTAGGGAACGCCATCCGGCGTCACCAACGGATTCGGCCGGTCGGGGCGCGGCATGGCCTTGCGGTACTCCAGCATCACGGCGGCGAAGGCGTTGGTCTTGGCAGCCTCCGCAAGGTCAACCCCGCCCTGTTCGATGTCCGGCCGGCGAAAGTCCGTGGACAGCAGATAGTCCTCAATGACGGTGGGTTCGGGAACGCCGAGCAGCAACAGCATGAGGGCTGAGACGATGCCGGTCCGATCCTGCCCAGCCGAGCAGTTCACAACCATGGGCGCCCCCTCATCGAGCGCCAAATTGAAATAGGTCTTGATCTGGGGACCGATCGCGGCAAGCAGCAAGGGGTACAACGCGGCGGTGTCCGGACGCTCTCGGACTTCGTCCCGGGACATCATCGCGGCAAACGAGTAGTCGCCGGTCACAACCTCGATATCGCTCTTGGCCGCCCAGTGGTTGGGATACAGATCGATCTCCTCATTCGAGCGCAGGTCCACAACGGTGTTGATCCCGAACTGGTCCAGATAAGCGATATCCGCTTCGGTCAACGGCGTCATTGCACCGGAACGAAACAGCATGCCTCTGGCGACGGTCTTGCCGGCATCGGTGCGGTATCCGCCCAAATCACGGAAGTTCGAACCCCCTTCCAGCGGCAGCAGCCGTCGATAGCTCGTCGACAAGTCGGCCACCGCGGTCGATGCAACAACAATCAGCAGGAAAAGGGAAATCCATCGAGCAATCATCGTATCTCGCCCCCAGCTAAACCTTCGGATGAATCGAGTGTACACCGGTCGGCCGTTCATTGTGCGCTCCGTACATCGCCGTCGCCCCTTCATTTAGGAGCCAATCGACCTTGTTGGCATAATGCGCAGGGAGCGGCCTTCGCCCGACCATTTCGAGGGCAGGATGCCCTTATCCGGGGGAGTTCCCCCAATTGAACCGGCGTTTCGGGTCAGCGAAACCACAACGCGAATCGGAGGTTTAAGTCCATGAGGTATGGCTACGTGGTCCCCAACAATTTCGGTGTCGCCGACCCGCAGGAGTTGGTTCGGCTGGGCGTTCGCGCCGAGGCACTCGGGTTCCACTCCCTGTGGGTGAACCATCATGTGCTGAACGTCGGCTACGTGCGCGACCGGTTGGGTGAACGCCCCTACCACGACGCTCTGGTCCTGCTCACTTGGCTGGCCGCGAAAACGTCCCGCGTCACGCTCGGCACCAGCGTACTGGTCATGCCCTATCTGCACCCGATGACGTTGGCAAAGCACCTGGCCACCTTGGACCACTTGAGCGGCGGGCGCTTGGTGGTCGGGCTGGGGGTGGGCAGCCTGCCGGAGGAGAACGCGGCGCTCGGCGTCCCCTACGCATCCCGGGGCGGATTCTGCAACGAATTCGTCGAGGTGCTGCGCCTGCTTTGGACGGAGGACCGGGCGGACTTCGCCGGCCAGCACTTCTCGTTCACCGACCTAGTCAGTTCGCCCAAGCCGCTCCAGAAGCCCCATCCGCCCATCGTCATCGGCGGCAATCGGCCACCGGCGCTGCGTCGTGCGGCCCGGCTCGGCGATGGCTGGCATCCCATGAACTGCTCCCCGGACGGCGTGCGCCGGCGTCTGCAAACTCTGGGCGCGGAGGCGGCGTCTGCGCAACGCCCGCAGGCCCTGGCAAGGGTTCAAGTGCGCCTGGACATGGGGCGCGTAACGCCCGAGTCAGCCGCGGAGTATGCCGATGCGGGGGTGACAGACCTCGTCATGTCGCTGAACAGCCTTGGAAGCCTTCGCCTCTGCAATGCTCTAGTGACCTGTCCGGCAAATACGTGGGTTTAAGCCGCTAGGCCGTTTGGGTTCCGGGCAAGGCGCTACAACGCCGTGTGGCGGGCGCCACACAAGCCGGAGCAACGCAGCCGGGGGCCGAAACGGCCACCAATCATCACACTTATTTGCGGGACAGGACACTAGGGACCGGACTTCAAAACGGCACTTCCACCGCCGCGCAAAGGAAGGCCATGAGGGGCCGCGCCTTGGTGAAGGCATCAGCGGCTTCGTCCACAAAGCCGGCCGTGGAGGCGTTGGCGACCGGAAAATCGCAGGCGGCGATGAAGTCCTTGCGCTTGATGTCCTCAATGTGGGGCGCATCCTCCGAATAACCCCTGGGCGGGCGTTTGAGGCGGGTGCCGCCGAACTCGAAGGCGCCGTTGAACGTCCGGGACGACTTCACCCGCTGCCAAGCCTTCGGATGCTCGCTGATGCGCTCGCGGATGCGCTTCAACGCGCCGGGCTCCGGCCGCCACATGCCGGCGGCAAGGAAGCAGCCGGAGGTTTCAATGTGCAGGTAGTAGCCCGGCGCATGCACGTCCTTGCCCAACTCGTGGCGGAACTGGATGCCGATGTTGGTCTTGTAGGGCGCACCACGATGAAAGCGGGTATCGCGATACACGCGCATCAGGGAGCCACCCTGCCGCTTGGGGATGGCCAGAAAGTGCGGCGACATCTCCTCCAAGCGAGACCCCATGGCGGCAATGAAGTCCAACGCGGGCTCCAGCACGCACCCGTCATAGCGGTGCTTGTTCTCCTTGAACCAGTCGCGATTGTTGTTCGCTTCCAGCTCGGCGAGAAAGCCGATGGTGTCGGCACCGAAGCCCGTAAATTCCGGCATCCTGCCCTGCCCCCCGCAATCGTCAGTCGGCGCCGGCCTCGGCAGCCACCCCACGGCCCAACTGGCGATGGGCCAGCCACATGAGGCCTATCACGACAATTTCGATAATGAAATTCGCCATCGCCATCCCCGTGACGCCGTCCGCGACAAAGCCCACCAGGCGGCCAAAGGCGATGGTGCCCATCAGCAGCGCCACGGCCAGAAACCAAGTGGCGTTGCGCTGCCAAAGCCCCAAGGCCAGCATCAGGCCCATGCCGAGGAACAGGCCGCCAATGTCGCCGCGCAGCGAACTGAGCCCCAGCAAGTTGCCGTTGGTGGCCTCTATGCCCATGGCATCCTCCGTGACCTGTGGATCAAACACCATCCACAGCGCCTGCAGCAGAACCAGTGCCGCCAGGATTCCAATAACGATCTGCAATGCCTTGTTCATGTCAGAGCCTCCACGAGTTGATCAATAATGGCTTCCGCCTTGGCGTTCATTTCCACATCGGTGGCGTCCTGTATGGGATGCGCCACGAAAACGCAACGGGCGTCCTTCATGCCGAGCGCCTGAGCCTGGGTGGCGGCAGCATCGACAAACTCGGTCGAGGCGATCGAAACCGACGGCTTGCCCTGAATCTCGAACCATACCGTGTCATGCAAACTGCACGTGGTACAGGAGCCTCAGTCGGCCAGCGCCTCAACCACAAAGTCGTTGTCCTTGGCGATTTGGGCGCGCAGGTCTGACGGCGCCGGCTTGGCGAAGGTCGGTTTCGCGTAACGGTTGACCTGGATGCCGGGCGCTTGGGCCTTGAGCAGCGCCTCAAGCCGGTCGAGCAGCACGTTGCCCTTGGGCTTGGATATGTCGAGAAAGGCGACGTTGCCGGCAATTCGGCCGCTTCGCGGCGTCACCCGCCGCTCCACCGGCACCCGTTCATCGGTTGGATCAAGAATGGTTGTCATGGCTCCTGCCTCCTGTTGTTGGTTTTTGGTCCTGCCTGTTCAGGCTTCCTCAATGATTTTCGAGACCGGCATTGAGCCAATCTCGCCGGTCACCCAGCCGTGAAAGGCACCGGAGAACTTGCCGGCCTCGGCGCCCGCGACCACGATGTGAATGTCCTCATCGCGGCGAAACTTGGGCAGCTTGCGGGCGAGCGCCTGCTCGTCCATCGCTTCGATCACGGCGGGCTTGAAGCCGACCGCGGACACCTCATCCGCGGCCAGTTCCTGAATGGACCGCGCCGTCACTGCCTGAATGCGGGCGCGGATCTCCGCCTTGCCGTAGCCGTCCCTAGCGAAGGTGTCCACATGTTCCGGGGCGATGACCAGCAGCGTTTCGGTGGCGAAGTGGGCACGCGGGTGAAAGATGCTGTCCAAGCAAAGCCCGAAGCTGCCGGCGAGCTGGTCGCCGCCCCGCGCATCCTGGTCAACGATCAGGGTGGGGCCGCTGCTCATCGCGAAGGCGGTGACCACCGAGTCCCCGGCGGCAAAGCCCCGTTCCACGTGCAGCGAAGTCCAGGGGTTGCGCTCCTCCCACTCCGGGAAGCACATCGTGAACTTCATCGGGTTGCCCAAGGTGGAGCGTTCGGTGCCGCCGGGCTGCGCGCCGCCGATGTTGCGGATGGCCAAGCGCAGCGCCCGGCCGATGGTGGCGTTGGCGCGGCTGCCCTGGCCGAGCGCCCCGAGTTTCATGTTCATGCCCAGGCGCTCGCGCACCGGCCCGTTAACGACGATCACCGGGCTTGCACCCATGGTGGTGGCCATGACGCCGTGAATGTTGAAGGCGTCGGTGCAAACCGCCTCCAAGCAGGCGATGACCACCGGCAGGTACTCCGGCCGGCAACCGGCCATGACCGCATTGATGGCGACTTTCTCCACCGTCGCCTCGCCCATGTTGGGCGCCACCGTGGCCACCACCTCCTGGGCATCGCGCCCGGTGCCTGCCAACATGCGCAGCACCCGTTCGGGGGTGGGCGGCACCAAGGGCAGGCCGTCGCTGAAGCCGAGATCGAACATCAGCTCGGCCTCGTCGTCGCCCGCCCCCACCTCGATGCGGCGGGCGCGCAGGGGACTGTTCTCGGATTCCGCGCGCAGCCGGTCGGCAATCAGCGGGTCGGCGGAGCGTGAACCGCAGCCGGGCCGCCATTCAGGGTAGTCCGCCCAATGGACAGCCGGAGGCCCGAGGCTCAACGCTTCGGCGAAGACGCCGGCGGCTTGGCGCCATTCATCGCGCGCGAATCCCATCAGCTTGCGGGATGAGCGGCCTTGCGCATCCACCAAGTGCAGGGTGGGCACGATTTCCACGTCGTAGGCGAAGGAGACCTTGAGCGATTCATCGTTCAGCAGCGGCACAGTCAGGCCGTGGCGCTCGGTGAGGACGCGATTGCCCTCGGCGGTCTGGCCGACGACAAAGAAATCCGCGGCAGCGCCCAGTTCCTGATGCAGCGCCTCGATGAGCGGCATGACGTCATTGCAAGTGGGACAGTCCTCCTTGATGAAGCAAATCAGCGCCGGCCGGGTGCCGGGAAAGCTGTGCTCCCCACCCCCGTCGTCCTCCAGCAGGAATGCGGGCAAATCAGACATGGTTTGACGTTACTGCAATTTCTGCGCGAACGCCAACTTTCAGCCCTTCGCCCAGGGAAGCGCCCCCAATCCGAATCTCTCCGGGTTCCACAGTCGCTTCGCGTAGCAAAACGGCGTCGCGGGTCGAGACGCACACCACACCTTCGGCGGCATCCATTGGCAATAGAAACTGTCTAGACCGCGTCAAAGGGCGAATGTCTCACAGGCCGACGGGCGGTTGTCGCCAACGGATCAGGCCGCATTCCGTGAATGCAGTGCGTCACATGCCAGCCGGATGCCCGTTGTGGTAGGTTTTGAACATGCGATTGAGAAGCCCAAGCCCCGCCCCAGCACCCCGGCGGCGCGCTCCGCAGCAGCCGCCCGCCGCGCCGCGCCCGCCGCTGTCCGTCATCCATGCCAAGGCGCTCCACGTGCCCGTCCCGCCGGTCGGCCATGACGACGACAGCTACCCCTACGCGGATTCGTCCAGGAGCGAGGGCATGTTCCAATCCGAGGCGCAGGTGTACCTCTTCAACGTGATGAGGGCCCGCTACGGCGACCGCGAGGACGCCCTGGTCTGCGCCGACCAAGCCCTGTTCTTCGAGCAGGGCACGCTGAGCGCCCTGGTGGTGCCGGACGCCGCGGTGGCGTTCGAGGTGCGCGGCGACGGCGACGGCAACCTCCTGTCCTACAAGGTGTGGGAGCAGGGCAAGCCGCCGGACTTCGTGATGGAGATCCTGTCGAGGAAGACCTGGCGCAACGACGTGCAGCGCAAGCCGAGGCTGTACGCGGACCTGAACGTCCGGGAGTACTGGCTGTTCGACCCGGACGGGGTCAGCGGCGGTCCGCCGCTCCGCGGTGGCGAGCTGGACGCCCAAGGCGCCTACCAGCCGTTGCCGCCGCTGCCTGACGGCAGCATTCACAGCCCGCTGCTGGGCTTGGACTTCCTGTACGAAGGCTCGACGCTGCACTGCCGGGACCCGGAGACCGGCGAGATCATCCCCCATTACGAGGAGATCGTACGGATGCGCCAAGCGGCTGCAGAGCGGGCCGACAAGCAGCAAGCGCGGGCCGAAGCGGCGGAAGCGCGGGTGGCGGAGCTGGAGGCGTTGCTGCGGCAATCGGGCAGCCGCTGAAGCGCGGGCGCTGCCTGCAGTCCTATCGGCCGCGCGCGCTCACCCGATCGGCTGCGTACAGGATCAATCCGATCAGCAGCAGCCAAGTCGTGGCGAGGTGGCCCACGAAGTGGTTGTACTCACCCGCCAGCCAAGCGTAGGGATTGACCACGTCGCGCACGGTCACGTCCTTGAGCAGCCGGATGCAAGTGACGAAGGCGGCGTGCAGGCCGATGCAGGCATAGAGCGAACCCGAGCGCTCGCGCACCAGGCACAGCGCCAAGCCAAGCAGCAACAAGGACAGCAAGGACGGCCAATCGGCAAGCGCCGCGCCCGACAGCCCGGCCAGGCTCCGGGCAGCCATCGCGAAGCCGGTGGTCCAGTCAATGACCGTTGGCGCCGTGGCCGCCGTCAGGAAGTGGACCGCGGCGTAGATGGCGCTGCTGGCCACAGCCGCTGGAACAAACCCCCAAGCCGCCTTGAATGCGCTCAGCAGAAAGCCGCGAAAGACGGTCTCCTCGATCAGCCCGACCAAGGCGCCGGAGCCGAGTGCGCCAAGGCAACCCCAGAGGAACGGTGCGGCAGCATAGGCCACCCGGTCGTCGATCACCCGGTAGCCGGTGAGCGCAAAGACGGCGATCATCGGCGCAATCAGCAGTGCGCCCAAGCCCCAGGACAACGCCAAAGGCCGCAGCTTCGGGCCACGGAAGCCGAGCTCGGCTCTCGACCACCCAAACCACTTCAGGAAGGGCGCCAACAACAGCAGCGCCGCCAGAATCACCGACCGGGACAGCACCCTCTCAAAGCTCGCATCGATCCAACCCTGCAGCAGCCCCGCCAGAGCACAGCCAAGCGCCCCGACTGCCGCCAGATAGATCAGAACGCCAAGGGCGGAAGACACTACCCCAACCAGCGCAACGGTTCGCTGCCGTCCCAACCTTGGGACGCCGCCTCCACCATGGCGTAGAAGCGGCGCAGGCCGGGCTCGTCCTGGTAGATCTCAAAATAGTGGCCCAGACTGGCATTGGCGTCGGCAAAGGCGAACTGCACCTGGCCCGCCCGCGCCGTCATGCGAGTGGGGAAGCCCTGCGCTTCGAGGCGGGCAAGCTCGGCCTGAAGATTCGGCGCGAAGTAGGCGGTGTGGTGCAGGCCCCAGGCGCGGTTGGAAAACACCGACGGATCGTCGCCGTTTTGCTGCACCAACTCGACCATGACGCGCCCCCACCAGCCGTAGGCGGAACTGTGGTCCAAAGCCGCGGGGGTGCCGTCCAGCCGCACGGCGTCGAGGGGAATGTGCTCGGAAATGAAGAACGGCCCGGCACCCAGATTCTTGACCCAGCGCTCAGCGGCTTGCTCGATGTCCGACACGAAGTAGGCGAGCTGGACAATCTCCGGCCCGTCCGCTGGCTGCACGGCAGCGCTCCCCTAGGCCGGAAACGCGGCCGGCGGCTCGAAGCAAAAGCCCGCCGTCTCCAACGCCTGGGCGATCTGTATGGTCAGCCGGTCGCTGTGGGCATTGCCGACGATCTGAATGCCGATCGGCAGCCCCTCCTTGCCGAGGCCGGTGGGCACCACGGTCGATGGCAGCCGCGAGATGCCCGTCAGCCCGGCCCAGAAGATGTGCTGGTAATAGGGGGTTTCCTCGTTATCGACCTTAAGGGTGCGCTGGCCGAAGGGGCGGTGGTCGTGGGCGATGGCGGGGATGGCGAACTGCGGAGCGATCAGCGCATCGTAGTTCTTGAAGAAGGCATGCCATTTCCAGCGCAGCCGATCCCGCGCATGGTTCAGGCGCAGCCAATTGGTATGGTCCATGGTGGCGGCGCGGGCCATCCGCACCGCTTCGCTGTCATCGTCCGGGGCCGCGCTCTCCGCCAGCGCCTTCCAGGCTTCGACAGTGGCCTCGGGCGATCCGGCCGTCATCAGCGACCACAGCAGCGGCCGGTAAACGGCGTCCGACTCAGCGCCGGTCAGGTCCGGCTTGGCCTCCATGTCCACGGTGGCACCCAAGCCGTGCAGCGCCTCGGCCACCCGGACCACTCGTTCCTCTGTCTCGCGGCTGACCGGACAGGCCGCATCGTTGGCCCAAACGCCGATCCGCAACCCGGCCACGCCGGCCTCTGGCAGCCCCGGCAACTCGTAGCGTACGCCGGGCTCGAAGTCGTCCGCCCCGACCAAGATGTCGAGCTGCAGCTCCAAGTCGAAAGCGGAGCGGGCCAAGGGGCCGATCACGGCGATGTCAGGCTCGGCCAGCATGCCAGGCAGCGCGTGGCCGCGGCTCGGCACCAGCGCCCAAGTGGGCTTATGGCCAAACACGCCGCTGAAGTGGGCGGGGGTGCGGATGGAGCCGCCGATGTCGGACCCCATTTCCAAGGCCGTCATGCCCGCCGCCAGCGCTGCCGCGGAGCCACCCGAGGAGCCGCCGGGCGTGCGCTCCAGATCGTAGGGGTTGTTGCACTGGCCATAGATGTCGTTGTAGCTCTGAAAGTCGGCCAGATTCAGCGGCACGTTGGTTTTGCCGATGATGATGGCACCCGCCGCCTTGAGCCGCTGCACGGCCAGCGCATCCTCCTTGGAGACGTTATTGCGGTAATCCGGGTTGCCCCAAGTGGTGGGCGAGCCGACTAGGCCGTAAGCCTCCTTGACCGTGATCGGCAGACCCCGCAGGGGCTGTTCATCGGTCGGTGGCCCGGCCACCTGGCGCGCCGCCGCCCTCGCCCCCTCGGCATCCTGCCAGACCACCGCGTTGATGGCCGGATTCAACGCCTCGATTCGATCGAGGTACATGTCCGTCAGTTCGAGGGCAGAAGCCTCGCCGCGGCGCAGCAGATCAAGCAGTTCAACGGCGGTCGCATAGGGGTTGGGCATGGTGTTTCTCCCGTTCAAAGCCTCATTCAAGCACATCGAGCGCTTGGTGGCAGTCCTGATAGAGCGACAGGGTCCTTCCATCGAACAAATGGAGACAGCCCAGCGGCTGGCCGGTTGTTCCTTCGGCATCGGCGGCTTGCCGTTCTGGGGCAAGCTAAGGGCTTCCATGGAACAAATGGAGACAGCCCAGCGGCTGGACGGTTGTTCCTTCGGCATCGGCGGCTTGCCGTTCTGGGGCAAGCTAAGGGCTTCCCTCCCGAGTGGCGGGACATGTGGGCAAGCGCACAACGGGGGCTTGAGCTGTGCGAGCTTGCGACCTGACGGTCGCGTATGAAGTTTCGCTGGCGCGAGATTCCGCGCCCTTGGCGTGGGGCGGATTCCGATGTGTTTCTGAACCCAAACAGCGCGGGCGTTCGGTCCGTTGGAATCTGGTTGGCGTCACACTCGGCTCCCTGTCGTTGCCGATTGGTTTGCGGTTTGTGATCGCGGATTGGCGGGTGTCAAATTGATGATCGGATCATCAATTTGACGATTCTGGCGTGAGTGGCTATGTTCGCCCCATGTACAGACGGCACATGGGCCCGGCACCCGCTCCGCGGCGCCGTTTTCGAGTCCTACGTCGTCTCCGAGCTGATCAAGAGCTTCGCCAACCGGCGCCGCCGCGCACCCTTGTTCTTTTGGCGGGACGCAGGCGGCCATGAAGTGGATGTTCTGATCGACCTCGGCGAGCGGATCCTGCCCGTAGAGGTGAAGTCCGGAGAAACCGTGCCGGCAGACGCCGCACGCGTCTTGGAACGGTGGTCCGAACTACCTGCCAATCCGAACCGCGGCGGTCTGCTGGTCCACGGTGGCGGGGAGCGGTTCCGGATGAAGGGCTTTGACGTCTTGCCCCGGCATCTGGATTGACCCAACGTGCGCGAGTTGCGAAACAATTCGAACGCTTCGCCCAAGGCGAAGCGCTTGGTCACTGCCCATGCGGGCCGTAAAATGAAACGCCGCCAAGGAAGCCCTTGGCGGCGTCAATAATGAGGCGCATGCGGCGGACATGGCGGGAAACCCCCGGGCGGTGGGTCTAGCAAACCCAGAAAGAGCCGTTTGGATCAGGATTTCCGTTGGAGGGGGATAAAGCCCTTCCATGGAACAAATGGAGACAGCCCAGCGGCTGGCGGGTTGTTCCTTCTACTTCGGCGGCACACCGCGCTGGGGCAAGCTAAGGGCTTCCGCCTCACTGAGCGCATAATACGCGAACTCGGCAGTTCAAGGGAACATTTATGAGCGATCATCAGGACACCCGCTGGCAAGCACTCGCGGAAAAGGAGCTGCGCGGCAAGGCCGTCGAGGACCTCACGTGGCGCACTCCGGAAGGCATCGACATCAAGCTCCTGTACACCAGCGCCGACTTGGAGCGCTTGGAGCAGGTGGACACCTTGCCGGGCTTGGCGCCCTTCATGCGCGGCCCGCGGGCCACCATGTACGCCAATCGGCCTTGGACCATTCGCCAGTATGCCGGCTTCTCCACCGCCGAGGAGTCCAACCGGTTCTATCGGGACAATCTGGCCGCCGGACAAAAGGGATTGTCCGTTGCCTTCGACTTGGCGACCCACCGGGGCTATGACTCCGACCATCCGCGGGTGGCGGGCGATGTCGGCAAAGCGGGCGTGGCCATCGATTCGGTCGAGGACATGAAGATCCTCTTTGACGGCATTCCCCTCGATCAGATGTCCGTCTCCATGACCATGAACGGCGCCGTGCTGCCGGTGATGGCCGGATACATTGTCGCCGCCGAGGAGCAGGGCGTGGCTCCGGCGACGCTGTCCGGCACCATCCAGAACGACATCCTGAAGGAATTCATGGTGCGCAACACCTACATCTATCCGCCCAAGGAGAGCATGCGCATCGTCGCCGACATCATCGGCCATGCCGCCGAGCACATGCCGCGATTCAACTCCATCTCCATATCCGGCTACCACATGCAGGAGGCTGGCGCCAATCTGGTCCAGGAAGTGGCCTTCACCTTGGCGGATGGCGTGGAGTACGTTCGTGCGGCGCTGGCCACCGGCATCGAGATCGACAAGTTCGCGCCGCGCCTGTCGTTCTTCTTCTGCATCGGCATGAACTTCTTCATGGAAGTGGCGAAGCTGCGGGCGGCGCGCATCCTGTGGGCCGAGCTGATGGCCGAGTTCAAGCCCGCCAATCCCGCCTCCTCGATGCTGCGCACCCACTGCCAGACCTCCGGCGTCTCGCTGCAGGAGCAAGACCCCTACAACAACGTGGTGCGCACCACCATCGAAGCGCTTGCCGCGGTGCTCGGCGGCACCCAAAGCCTGCACACCAACGCCTTCGACGAAGCCATCGCCCTGCCGACGCCCTTCTCGGCGCGCATCGCCCGCAACACGCAAATCATCATTGCCGAGGAGTCCGGCGTAACACGCACCGTGGACCCCTTGGGCGGAAGCTACTACGTGGAGAGCCTGACCGAATCCATCGTCCGCGAGGCGCGCAAACTCATTGCGGAAGTCGAGGCGATGGGTGGAATGACCAAGGCCGTCGCCCAAGGCATGCCGAAGCAGCGCATCGAGGAAACCGCAGCCCGCCGACAGGCCCGGATCGAACGGGGCGAGGAGGTTATCGTCGGCGTCAACAAATACCAGCTTGATACGGACGACTCCAAGGTTGAGGTTTTGGAGATCGACAACGCCAAGGTGCGCGAGGCTCAGGTTCGACGGTTGTCGGAAGTGCGCGCCAAACGCGATGAAGCCACCACTTCGGCGGCCTTGAGCGATCTCACCCAAGCCGCTGAAGGCGGCACGGGCAACCTGCTTCACTTAAGCATAGAGGCCACGCGGCGGCGGGCCACCGTGGGCGAAGTCTCGGGCGCCCTGGAGAAGAGTTGGGGCCGGCACCGCGCCGTGGCCCGAATCACCAAGGGCGTTTACGGCAGCGTGCATGGCGATGGCGGAGACTACCAGCGGGTGGTGGATGAAGTTAAGGTGTTCACGGAGTTTGAAGGCCGCGCGCCGAGCATTCTGGTGGTCAAGCTCGGCCAGGACGGCCACGACCGGGGCGCCAAAGTCATTTGCAACGCCTTCAGCGACTTAGGCTTTGAGGTCCACGCCGGCGAGCTCTTTCAAACGCCGGAAGAGGCGGCCGCCGACGCCGGCAGCTTGGGCGTCCACGTGGTCGGCTTCTCCACCTTGGCGGGCGGCCACAAGACCTTGGCACCGCAACTGATCGAAGCGCTCAAGGCGCTTGGCAAGGAGAACGTCATCGTCGTCTGCGGCGGCGTCATTCCACAACAGGACTATGCCTTCCTGCTCGACGCCGGCGTGGCTGCCATCTTTGGCCCCGGAGCCAACATTCCGAAAGCGGCCAGCGACACTCTTAAGCTCATTCCCGGCCGCAACAGGTAGCCAACGCACACTGATCAAAAGGAGTCTCAAGTGATTGGAAGATTGAATCATGTCGCCATTGTGGTGCCGGACCTAACCGCCGCCGCCGCCTTGTACAAAGACCAATTGGGCGCTGCGGTCTCCGAACCCGTGCCGCTGCCGGAACATGGCGTCACCACGGTTTTTGTCGAACTGTCCAACAGCAAAATCGAACTGCTGCACCCATTGGGAGAGGACTCTCCGGTAGCCAATTTTTTGGCCAAGAATCCGGTCGGCGGCATGCACCACATCTGTTATGAAGTGGCGGACATCCACGCCGCGATAGAACATCTAACCAACCAGGGCGCCCGCGTGCTCGGCGGCGGCGAACCCAAGATTGGCGCGCACAACCTGCCCGTTGTATTCCTCCATCCAAAGGACTTCTGCGGCACTTTGATTGAATTGGAGGAAGTGCAGCGCGGCGACTGCGCGTCACGATCGGCTTGATTCGATGTGCGCCCCGGCAACAATCAAGGATAGGACGATGGCTGAAGGGCGTTGCAAAGACAAAGTCAGATTCAAGAACGCACAAGAAACTTAGACGCAATTTGTGTAGACGCAATTTGTGTAGACGCAATTTGTGTAGACGCAATTTGTGTAGACGCAATTTGTGTAGACACAATTTGTGGTTTGACGCATCTCAAATACGCGGTAAGATGCGGCGTAGCGCTGGCCGAGCCAAAGTTGCGCTCCCAGTTTCCAGCGAGACATTCGATCAGGAGTTATTACATGGGCATTTTTGATAAGGTTCTGCCGTCGCTTGCGAAGGCAGACGAGCGCTTGGCGGCACAAATGACCGATGCCGTGACCAAACGCGACTACTCGCATCTTGGAGAATTGGCAGCGGTGTCTGAAAAGGTGCGGGCTGCGATCACCGAAATCGAGCGCCTCGAACCGCCCGCAGCGGAGTCGCCGCCGGCACCCGCCAAGCCGAGACGCGCAGCTGCGCGCAAGGTCAAACTCGAAGCGCCCAAGAAGCGCCGTCGATCACTGCCCAAGCGGGGCTATCCGAAGTATTCAAGACGGGGCGACAGCCTCGTAAGAACGGATTGGTCGAGCAGCAAGAACGTCGAACAAACCCACGCCGTACCCTATGCTACGGTGGCGCAAATCGCCACCACCATCGTCAGCGAGGGCGGCGCGATGTTTCGCAAGGACATTCTGACCAACCTCAGCACCCCCGAAGGCAGCACACTGCCCATCCACCAAGTGTACCTTGTTTTGGGTTGGCTGCTGACCAGCAAGGCCATTCGCAAGAAAGGGCGCGGGGACTACGTTCCCGACTACACCAAGTTGACGGCGGACGCATTGCGCGGCAGCTTCGGTCAGTTAAGCGAGACGCCAAGCAAGTAGTTCGCCTCATGGAGCGTCAATCCGCTCGGCTAGTTCGTGGCCGGGCGGATTGAGCTATTGGATTGTCCTGGCGTTATTCAAACTCCAGGATGGGCTGATCCACTTCCAAGCTGTCACCTTCCTGAGCGAGCACCGCCTTAACGACAACGTCGTTGGCAGCGCGTAGGCTGTTCTCCATTTTCATGGCCTCGACGACGGCCAACTCCTCGTCCGCCTCGGCTTTTTCCCCAACCTGCACGCGCAGCCGCACCAACAGCCCGGGCATCGGCGAGAGCAGAAAACGACTCAGGTCCGGCGGCACCTTGTCGATCATGTGCCGGGCGAGTTTGACCCCCCGCGCCGTCAGGACCAAGGCCCGAACCTCAACCCCCCGGTGGAACAACTTGTAGCCCGCGCCTTCGACGTCCACCTGGGACAGCACCGGCGAACCGTCAATCTCGGCCTTGAACAGGCGCTCCCCGGGCTGCCACCGAGTAACCACGCGACGGTCGGCATCGCCAACGCGAACCGCGAATCCACCTTCCGCAGCCGCCACCCGAACGGTGTGCTGCACCTGGTTGATGACCACCACCCAATCCTCGTTGGCGCCTCGCGGGAAGCGCCGCGTTTGACCGCTGATTTCAGCAGCGCGGGCCGCTCGCGTCTGGTGAACCACCGCTGCGGCAACGACCAGAACATCCGCTGATCCATCAGTCAGGCGATCCGCTTGGAATCCGTCCGGGAATTCCTCGTCAATGAAATGGGTGGTCAAGCGTCCGGCGCGGAATCGTTCATGGGCGACGACGGCGCCCAAAAAGCTGATGTTGTGATTGACGCCGCGGATGAGGTAGGCATCCAGCGCCTCACTCATCGTTTCGATGGCCGCTTCCCGGCTCTCGCCCCAAGTCGCCAGCTTGGCGATCATGGGATCGTAGAACATGGAAACTTCGCTGCCCTCCTCAATGCCCGTGTCCACCCGCACCCGGGCGTTCTCGACGGGCGGCTGATAATGGACCAACCGCCCGATGGACGGCAGGAAGTTACGCGACGGATCCTCGGCATAGACCCGAGACTCCACCGCCCATCCGTTCTGCTGAACATCGTCCTGGGTCAACGGCAACGTCTCGCCGGCGGCAACCCGAATCATCAACTCCACCAAATCCTGTCCGGTGACCATCTCGGTGATCGGATGCTCCACCTGCAGGCGGGTGTTCATTTCCAGGAAGTAGAAGTTCTTGTCCGCATCGACGATGAACTCCACCGTGCCCGCCGATGCGTAGTCCACCGCCCGAGCCAGGGCGATCGCCTGTTCGCCCATGGCTTGGCGGGTGGCGGGGTCCATGAAGGGCGAGGGCGACTCCTCGATGACCTTCTGATGGCGGCGCTGAATGGAGCATTCGCGCTCGCCGAGGTGGACGACGTTGCCGTGGCGGTCGGCGATGATCTGAAATTCGATGTGCCGCGGCTGCTCAATGAACTTCTCCGCAAACACCCGGTCGTCGCCGAAGCTGGATTTGGCCTCGTTGGCCGCCCGTTCGAAACCCTCACGGCACTCATCGTCGCCGTGCACAACGCGCATGCCCTTGCCGCCGCCCCCGGCGCTGGCCTTGAGCATGACCGGGTACCCGATCTTGCGAGCGATCGCCACGGCGTGGTCCGGCCCCTCAATGACGTCTTCGTAGCCCGGAATGGTGTTGACGCCGGCCTCCTTCGCAATGCGTTTGGAGGTGATCTTGTCGCCCATGCTGGTGATGGCGTGGGCGCCCGGACCGATGAAGACGATGCCGCGCTCCGCCAAGGCTTCGGCGAACTCCGTGTTCTCGGAAAGAAAGCCGTAGCCCGGATGCACCGCTTCGGCACCGGTCGCGGTCAAGGCTTCGAGCAGCCGGTCGATGCGCAGATAGCTGTCGGTGGAGGCCGCTTCGCCGATCCGCACGCATTCATCCGCCCTGCGCACATGGAGCGCGCCGGCGTCCGCATCCGAATAGACCGCGACCGTCGCGATGCCCATCTTCCTGGCCGTCTTGATGACCCGGCAGGCGATTTCCCCGCGGTTGGCGATGAGGATCTTATTGAACATCGAATCAGACATGGAAAACACCAAAACAGGAATAACTGGAGAGCGCTTTACGAAAGCAGCGCTACAACGGGATGTTGCCGTGCTTGCGCCAAGGGTTGTCAAGCCGCTTGTCGCGCAGCATGGCGAACGACTTGCAGACCCGTTCCCGGGTCTCGTGGGGCCGGATGATGTCATCCACATAGCCGCGGCTGGCGGCGATGAAGGGGTTGGCGAACTTGGCTTGGTACTCGTCGGTGCGCACCTGAATGAGGGCCTCGTCGCCCTTGTCCTTGCGGAATATGATCTCCACCGCCCCTTTCGCGCCCATCACGGCGATCTCCGCACTCGGCCAAGCGAAGTTCACGTCACCGCGCAAATGCTTGGACGCCATCACGTCGTAGGCGCCGCCGTAGGCCTTGCGCGTGATCAAGGTCACCTTGGGCACGGTGCATTCGGCGTAGGCGTAGAGCAGCTTGGCGCCGTTCTTGATGATGCCGCCGTATTCCTGGGCGGTGCCCGGCATGAAGCCAGGCACGTCCACCAGCGTGAAAATGGGGATGTTGAAGGCATCGCAGAAGCGCACGAAGCGAGCCCCCTTCTTGGAGGAGTCGATGTCCAGGCAGCCAGCCAGCACCATCGGCTGATTGGCAACCACGCCGATGGTCGCCCCCTGCAGGCGGATGAAGCCGATGACGATGTTTGGGGCGTAGCTTGGCTGCAGTTCGAAAAACTCCCCCTCGTCGGCCACTTTGACGATGGCCTCCTTGATGTCATAGGGCTTGGCGGGGTCCGCCGGCACCAGGCTCGTGAGTGACGGTGCGGCGCGGCTTGCCGGATCGCTGGTCGGCCAGCGGGGCGGCTGCTCGCGATTGTTGGGCGGCAGGTAGTCGAAGAAACGGCGAGTCAGCAGCAGCGCCTCCACGTCATTGGCGATGGCGAGGTCGGCCACGCCCGACTTGCGGCTGTGGACGCTGGCGCCGCCGAGATCCTCCGGCGTGACCACCTCGTGGGTGACCGTTCTCACCACGTCCGGCCCGGTGACGAACATGTAGGAGGAGTCCTCCACCATGAAGATGAAGTCGGTGATGGCGGGGGAGTAAACCGCGCCGCCCGCGCAAGGCCCCATAATGACCGACAACTGGGGCACCACCCCCGAGGCCAGGACATTGCGCTGAAAGATCTCGGCGTAGCCGCCCAGGGAGGCGACGCCCTCCTGGATGCGGGCGCCTCCGGAGTCGTTCAGGCCAATCACCGGTGCGCCCACCTTCATGGCTTGGTCCATCACCTTGCAAATCTTCTCCGCATGGGCCTCCGACAGGGCGCCCCCGAAAACCGTGAAGTCCTGGCTGAACACGAACACCAAGCGGCCGTTGATGCTGCCGTAGCCGGTCACGACGCCGTCGCCGGGAATCTTCTGGTCGGCCATGCCGAAGTCGCTGTTGCGGTGCTCGACGAACTTGTCCCACTCCTCAAAGCTGCCTTCATCGAGCAGCAGGCTGATGCGCTCCCGGGCGGTCAGCTTGCCCTTGGCGTGCTGCTGCTCAATGCGGCGCTCGCCACCACCGAGCAGGGCGGCTGCAGCCTTGGCGGCCAACGGATCGGTTCGCGATTCCAGATGCCTGTCGGCGTAATCTCCACTCATTCGTTGACTTCCATCCGTTTACGGCAGTTCCGTCGCGCCCATCAAGTAGCGGTCAATTTCCCGGGCGGCTTCCCGGCCTTCGTTGATCGCCCGCACCACCAGAGACTGGCCCCGGCGGCAGTCGCCTGCGGCAAACACGTTGGCCACGTTGGTCTGATAGGCGCCGTATTCGGCCTTGTAGTTGCTGCGTTCGTCGTAGTCAACGGCGAGCGGATCGGAGGCCTCGTGCTCGGGGCCCAAAAAGCCCATGGCCAACAACACCAGGTCGGCTGGCCATTCCCGCATGGTGCCGTCGATGTTCTTGAACTGGCCGTTCTCGAAGGACACATCCACCGTGCGAATGGCCTTGACCCGGCCGCCGTCGCCGAGGAACTCCACCGACGAAATGAGATACACCCTTGGGTCGGCGCCAAACCGGGTCGCCGACTCCTGGTGGGCGTAGTCGGTGCGGAAAATGACCGGCCAAGTGGGCCAGGGGTTGTGCAGGGCGCGCTCGGCGGGCGGTTGCGGAAAGAGCTCGAAGTTGACCAGGCTCCTGCAGCCGTGGCGCAAGGAAGTGCCGATGCAATCCGCCCCTGTGTCGCCGCCGCCGATGACGACCACATGCTTGTCCTTGGCCGAAGTGAAGGCGCCATCCTCGAAGCCGGAGTCCAGCAGGCTCTTGGTGTTTTGGGTGAGGAAGGTCATGGCGAACTGAATGCCGTCCAGGTCCCGCCCCGGAATCGCCAAGTCCCTCGGCACGGTGGCGCCGGTGGCGAGCAGCACCGCATCGTTCTCCTCCGCCAGGGCGCGGCTGTCGATGCTGCCGCCGTGGCCGTCGGCGACTGCCGCATTGGCGCGGAACTCGACCCCTTCCTCACGCATAAGGGCGAGGCGCCGTTCGACGACTTCCGCCTTGTCGAGCTTCATGTTGGGAATGCCGTACATCAGCAGGCCGCCGATCCGATCGGCCCGCTCATAGACCGTCACCCGATGTCCGGCGCGATTCAACTGCTGGGCAGCGGCGAGACCGGCGGGTCCGGAACCGACGATGGCGATGCGCTTGCCGGTGCGCGCGGCGGGTGGCTCGGGCTGCACCCAGCCTTCCGCGAAGCCGCGGTCGATGATCGCCATTTCGATGTTCTTGATGGTGACCGCCGGATCGGTGATGCCCAGCACGCAGGCGCCTTCGCAGGGCGCTGGGCAGACCCGGCCCGTGAACTCGGGGAAGTTGTTGGTCTTGTGCAGCCGATCCAAGGCCTCACGCCAATGATCCCGATAGACAAGGTCGTTCCATTCAGGAATCAGGTTGTGGATCGGGCAGCCGTCGTTGGACTGGCAAAAGGGGACGCCGCAGTCCATGCAGCGGGCGCCTTGCTTCGCCAAGTGGCCGGCATCGTGGCCGGTGTAGATTTCGCGGAAGTCGAGCAGCCGGGCGGCAGCGTCCCGATAGGGCGCGGCACGGCGCTCGAATTCCATGAATCCAGTGGGCTTGCCCATCAAACGAGACGACGCCCTAGTCCCACAAGAGGATGGTCGCCGGGCGCAAAAGTTGATTCATGCGATACCCTTTTTCCCGCGATCAAAAAGAGGTCAGGCTAGCCTGCCGCGATCATCGATTTGCGCTGCATGAGCACCCGCTTGTAGTCCACGGGCATCACCTTCACGAACTCGCCAAGGCTCTGCTTCCAGCGGGCAAGCAGGTGCTTGGCCACCGCGGAGTCCGTATGGCTGTGGTGCGCCTCGATCATTTGCCGCAACTCGCCAATGTCCTCCGGCGCGACCAGCGGCTCCAGTTCCACCATTTCCGGGTTGCACAACGCATTGAAGACGCTTTTGGGGTTCCAAACGTAGGCGATGCCGCCGCTCATGCCGGCGGCAAAGTTGCGCCCGGTGGGGCCGAGTATGGCGACCCGCCCGCCGGTCATGTACTCACAGCCGTGGTCGCCGACCCCTTCGACCACGGCGGTCGCGCCGCTGTTGCGCACACAGAACCGCTCCGCCGCCATGCCGCGGAAATAGCACTCGCCGCTGGTGGCGCCATAGAGTGCGACGTTGCCGATCAGGATGTTGTCCTCGGCGGCGAATTTGGAGGCCTTGGGCGGGTAGATAATGATCCGCCCTCCTGACAGGCCCTTGCCCACATAGTCGTTGGCGTCCCCCTCCACCTCCAGGGTCACGCCCTTGGCCAGCCAGCAGCCGAAGCTCTGGCCGGCGCTGCCGCAGAACTGGAAGTGAATGGCGCCGTCTTCGAGCATCTCCGACCCGACGGTCTTGACGATGTGATGGGAGAGCATCCCCCCGACCACCCGGTTGGTGTTGACGATGGACAGCTTGCGATGAACCCGCTTACCGCTCCGGCCGCCACCCGCCAGGGCCGGCCCGGCCAGCTCAATCAAGCGGTTGTCCAGCGCCCGGTCCAGCTCATGGTCCTGGCTGTGCCGGGCATAGGAGCCGAGAAACTCAGCCGGCTCCTGGGCCGGCATGAGCACCTCATCGAGATTGACGCCCTTGCTCTTCCAATGGCTGACAGCCGCCTCGGCGTCCAGCGCATCCACCCTTCCGACCATCTCGTTGACGGTGCGAAAGCCTAGGCTCGCCATGATCTGGCGCATCTCCTTGGCGACCATGAAGAAGTAGTTGATGGCGTGTTCCGGCTGGCCCTGGAACTTCCGCCGCAGCGCGGGGTCCTGGGTGGCGATGCCTACCGGGCAGGTGTTCAGATGGCATTTGCGCATCATGATGCAGCCCAGCGTCACCAGCGGCGCGGTGGCGAAACCGAACTCCTCCGCACCGAGCAGGCAGGCGATGGCGACGTCGCGCCCCGTCTTGATCTGACCATCGGTCTGCAGCACCACCCGGGAGCGCAGGTTGTTGACCACCAGGGTCTGGTGGGTCTCCGCGATGCCCAACTCCCAAGGCAGCCCGGCATGCTTGATCGAGGTCAAGGGCGACGCGCCGGTGCCCCCGGAATCGCCGGCGATGACCAAATGGTCGGCCCGGGCCTTGGTGACCCCGGCGGCCACCGCACCGACCCCCATTTCGGCCCCGAGCTTGACGCTGATGCGGGCATTCGGGTTGCCGTTCTTGAGGTCGTGGATGAGTTGGGCGATGTCCTCGATGGAATAGATGTCGTGGTGCGGCGGCGGGCTGATCAGACCGACCCCTGGCGTCGAGTGACGAATGCCGGCAATCACCTCATCCACTTTATGGCCGGGCAGTTCACCGCCTTCGCCCGGCTTCGCGCCCTGCACGATCTTGATCTGCAGCTCGTCGGCGTTGGCCAAATAGTTGATCGTGACGCCGAAGCGCCCGCTGGCCACCTGCTTGATGGCGCTGCGCTTGGAGTCGCCGCCCGGCAAGGGTTCGAAGCGGCACGGATCCTCGCCGCCTTCACCGGTGTTGGACTTGCCGCCAATTCGGTTCATGGCGATGGCCAGCGCCTCGTGGGACTCCGCGCTGATGGAGCCGAAGCTCATGGCGCCGGTGGCGAAGCGCTTGACTATTTCGCTTTCCGGCTCCACATCGTCCAGCTCGATGGCTGGGCCGGGGGGCTTGAACCGCAGTAGGCCGCGCAGGCAGGCCTCTGCCGTGCCTTGGGCGTTGGCGCGTTCCGCAAAGCGCCAATAGGCGGCCTCGTCGTTGGCGCGGGCCGCCACCTGCAGGTCGGCGATGGCTTCGGGATCCCACATGTGGGTGTCACCGTGGCGGCGCCAATGAAAGTCTCCGGGATTGGGCAGCACCGCGACGTTGTCGCCGCGATTGGGATAGCCGAGGCGGTGGCGTCGCTCCATTTCCTCCGCGAGCACGTCCATCCCCACCCCCTGCACACGGCTGGCGGTGCCGCGGAAGCCGCGCTCAATGACGTCCTCGGCAAGCCCGACGGCCTCGAAGATCTGCGCCCCCTTGTAGGACTGCAGCGTGGAGATGCCCATCTTGGCCATCACCTTGAGCATGCCCTTGCCGACGCCCTTGCGGTAGGCGGCAATCACGTCCGCGTTGTTGTTGATGTGGGCGGCGTCATCCAGGTAACCCTGCTCGCGGGCGTCCCAGAGCGTTTCAAAGGCGAGATAGGGATTGATGGCGTCGGCACCGTAGCCGACCAGCAGGCAGTGGTGGTGGACCTCTCGCGCCTCGCCGGTCTCGACGACCACGGCGATGCGGGTGCGCTCGTGCTCGGCCACCAGGTGGTGATGCACCGTGCCCACCGCCAGCAGGGCGCTTATGGCCGCGCGTTCGGCATCCATGGCCCGGTCCGACAGCACGATGAGGCTGTCGCCGCGGGCGATGGCTCGGCTCGCCTCGGCGCATATTCGATCCAGCGCCGCCTCGAGGCCCGCCTTGCCGCTGCCAGCCGGGAAACTGATGTCGATGGTGGCGCTGCGCCACCCCCTGTGGTCGAGGTGCTTGATGGCGGCGAGTTCGTCATTGGACAGGATGGGGTGCGCAATGCGCAGCCGGCGGGCATGGGCCTCGGTGGTCTCCAGCAGGTTCCGCTCCGGCCCGCAGTAGCATTCCAAGGCCATGATGACTTCCTCGCGGATGGAGTCGATGGCCGGGTTGGTCACTTGAGCGAAACGCTGCTTGAAGTAGTCGTAGAGCATGCGCGGCTTGTCGGACATCACCGCCAAGGCGGCGTCGTTGCCCATCGAGCCGAGCGGGTCGCGCAGTTCCTTGACCAGCGGCAGCAGCATGATCTGCAGGGTCTCGACAGTGTAGCCGAAGGCGTTCATGCGGGCGCTCAAGGTGGCTTTGTCCGGGGCCGGCGCCTCGGCGGGCGGGAGTTCCGCCAAGTCGATGCGCTGGTTTTTGAGCCATTGGCCGTAGGGCCGGGCGCTGGCCCATTCCGACTTGATCTCCTCGTCAGGGATCATGCGGCCCTGCTCGAAGTCGATGAGGAAGATGCGGCCCGGCTGCAGGCGGCCCTTCTCAACCACCTTGGCGGGGTCCACCGACACGACGCCGGTCTCCGACGCCATGACGCACTTGCCGTCGTCGGTGATCAGGTAGCGGCTCGGCCGCAGACCGTTGCGGTCGAGCACCGCGCCGATGGTGTTGCCGTCGGTGAAGGCGATGGAGGCGGGGCCATCCCAAGGCTCCATCAGGCAGGAGTGGTATTCGTAGAAGTCGCGCCGGGCGGGGTCCATGTTGCCGTGCTGCTGCCAGGCTTCCGGAATCATCATCAGCACCGCTTCCTGAAGCTTGCGGCCGCTCATCAGCAGGAACTCCAGCACGTTGTCGAAGGTGCCGGAATCCGAGCAGTCCGGTTCGACAATGGGAAACAGCTTCGCCAAGTCACTCCCGAAGAGATCCGAACTGACCACCCCTTCGCGTGAATTCATGGCGTTGGTGTTGCCAAGCAGGGTGTTGATCTCGCCGTTGTGGCTCATGAAGCGGTTCGGCTGCGCCCGGTCCCAGGAGGGGAAGGTGTTGGTG
>JAQAJJ010000042.1 GCA_028278675.1 Candidatus Azophilus lithoversatilis | reverse complement strand
ATGCGGGGTGGAGCAGTCTGGTAGCTCGTCGGGCTCATAACCCGAAGGTCGTGGGTTCAAATCCTGCCCCCGCTACCAAAGGATGCAGGTGCGCTGTCCGGCAGTTTGGCAGGGCGACGCACGGATGAGGCCCCTATGCGGAAAGGCCCGGTTTTGGGCCTTTTTGGCCGGGGCCTTTTAGTAGGTTTCGACGCCGTAGCTGGTTTAGGGCGGCGAAGCCGGTGGATAGTGGTCCTTTAAGGTGGCTTGCCCGTAAGGCGAGGTCGCCTGTGTTCGTTTGGCTGAATTTCAAGATGGGCGTGACCCGAAAGCCGCGGCGGCCTCTGCGATTGGGGCTGGCGCGGCGAAGGGTCTGGCCCATTTTTTGTTGGTGGACTGTGAATCGCTCGGAACAGCGACAAGGGATTGGCGATTGGGGACTGCGCGGTCAAGGATCCGGCCCAATGCAGTTGGTGGACTGTGAATCAAACGGAACGGCAAATTAGTGAGCTTCTGCAAATGACGGTCGAGGCGGCTGGCTGCGCCATTTGGGGCGTGGAATACCAAGCGGCTGGCAAGCGGTCGCGATTGCGGGTTTACATCGACAAACCCGGCGGCGTGTCGATAAGCGATTGCGAGCGGGTAAGCCACGACCTCGGCGACGCGTTGGATCTGGAGGGCGTGATCGGCGGCAGCTACGATCTGGAGGTGTCGTCGCCTGGGTTCGACCGCATTCTGTTCAACGCGGCGCAGTACGCCGGCCACGTCGGCGAGACCGTGGATGTGCGGCTGAACTTCCCGTTTGAGGGCCGCAAGCGGTTCGTCGGGCTGTTGGCCGGCGTCGAGGACGGTCAGGCGCTGGTGCGGATTGAGGATCAGGAATACGTGCTGCCGCTGGAAAACGTCCAACGAGCGAGGGTGGTGCCGACGTTTGACTAGTTTGGCGGCGAATTTGGGTAACGCAGCGGCGCGTCGCGCTTTGCGCACGGATATGAGGGCGCGATATAAGGGCGCGGTGTAGGGAGCATGACGAAAGAGATTTTTCAGGCCATTGAAGGGGCTTCGCTGGAAAAGGGCGTTTCCAAGGAGGTCATTTTTGACGCCATGGAAAGCGCTTTGGCGAGCGCCACCAAGCGGCGGTATGACGAGGACGCGGAGTTCCGCGTTGCCATCGACCGGGAAACCGGCGACTACGAGACCTTTCGGGTATGGACGGTGGTGGATGTGGAGCAACTGGAGGAGCCGCTCAATCCGGCCGCGGAACTCACGCCGGACGACTCCCGCGCCGTCGGGTTGGAAATCGGTGACACCATTGAGAAACCCGTCGAATCCGTGGCATTCGGCCGCATCGCCGCGCAGACGGCGAAGCAGGTCATCGTGCAGAAGGTGCGTGAGGCGGAGCGGGCCCGCGTCTTCGAGGAATACACCCCCAAGGTTGGCCAGCTCGTCGGTGGCGCTGTCAAGCGCGTTGGCCGGGATAACGTCATCGTCGATCTCGGCAACAATGCCGAGGGCCTGCTCACCCGTGAGCATCTCATACCGAGGGAGACTTTCCGCATCGGCGAGCGCGTGCGGTCCATGCTGGTGGAGCTACGCCCCGAAAACCGTGGCCCTCAGCTCATGCTGTCCCGAACTTCCCCGGAGATGCTTGCGGAGCTGTTTAAGATCGAAGTGCCGGAAATTTCTGAGGACATCATTCAAATTCGCGGCGCGGCGCGCGATCCGGGCTCCCGCGCCAAGATCGCGGTCAGCACCAACGACGGACGGATCGATCCGGTGGGTGCCTGCGTGGGCATGCGTGGCTCCAGGGTTCAGGCGGTTTCCGGAGAACTGGCTGGCGAGCGCATCGACATCGTGCCTTGGAACGACAATCCCGCCCAACTCACCATCAATGCCATGGCGCCCGCCGAAGTCGCCTACATTCAGATCGACGAAGACGCCCACACCATGAACATCGCCGTCGCCGAGGACAAGCTGGCCCAAGCCATCGGCAAGGGTGGCCAGAACGTGCGCTTGGCAAGTGACCTGACCGGTTGGACATTGAACATCATGACCGAGCAGGAGGCGGCCGATCTGCAGGAAGCGGAGGCGGTGCGCATGGTGGAGGACTTCATGGAGTCCCTGTCCGTGGATGAGAACGTCGCCACGGTGCTGGTCGAGGAAGGCTTCACCACATTGGAAGAGGTCGCCTACGTCGCCGAGGAGGAAATGAACGCCATTGAGGGCTTCGACGAGGAAATCGTCGAGGAACTAAGGAACCGGGCTCGGGACGCCTTGCTGACCCGGGCCATTGCCAGCGAGGAGGCCCGTGAACCGGCTGAGGATCTGCTGAACATGGCGGGCATGGAGCGCGACCTGGCCTATCGCCTGGCCGGACACGAGATTCTTACCATGGAGGACTTGGCGGAACTGGCAGTGGGTGAATTGTTGGAGATGCTTGACGACCTTGACGAGGAGCGTGCGGCTGAACTCATCATGACTGCCCGAGCGCCCTGGTTCGAGGAGGCGGAAAGCGGCGCGCCGGATGAATCGGTCGAAGGCGCCGGGCGCCGGGTCTAAGGGGCAGGGGAAAGGTCAATGGCTGACGTTACAGTCGAAGAGCTCGCCGCCACGGTGAAGACGCCGGTGGGGCGCCTGCTCAAGCAGATGGCGGATGCTGGGCTGCCCCACACCAGTGGGCAGGAGAGCGTTTCTGAACAGCAAAAACACGATCTGCTCGCCCATCTCCGGAGCAGCCATGGCGCTGGCGCCACCCTGAAGCGGCGGGGCACGATCAGCCTCAAGCGACGGTCGGTCGGCACGGTGAAGGCGGTCAGCCAAGGCCGCACTGGCCACAAGGTCAAGGTCGAGGTGATGCGGCGGCGCACCTACGTCAAGCCGGAGGAAGTGGCTGCGGCACCCGCCTCCCCGACCGTTCGTGAGCCCTCGGCGACGGAGCTTGAGGCGCAGCGCATCCGCGAGCAGGAGCAGAAGCGCAAGGAGGCTGAAGAGGAGGCTCGCCGCGCAGCGGAGCGCAAGGCGGAGGAGGCCGAGCGGCAGCGGAAGGAGGAGCAGCAGCGTGTGCAGGAGGAGCAGGCCGCCAAGGCGGCGCTGAAGCAGGCGGAGTCATCGAACCGCGCCGGCAAGGAAGCCATCAGTCCGGAGGTCGCGGCGGCCGAAGCCCAAGCCAAGGTTCAAGCCACGGAGAAGGCCGGCAAGCGGGTCAAGGGCAAGGATCGGGATCGCTCCAACCGGGACGGGTTTGGCCAGGGCCGAGCGGGACGCCGGGAGCTGTCGCTGAAATCGGAGCGTCGCGGGCGCCGAAAAATCCGCCGGGCTCCTGCGCCCATCAAGGTCGAGCAACAGGGCGGCGAATTCAAGCCCACCGAGTTCATCGCCCGGGAAGTCGAAGTGCCTGATATGATCACCGTCGGCGAACTCGCCCAGCGCATGACCGTCAAAGCCGGTGAAGTCATCAAAACGCTGATGGATTTGGGTCTGATGGCCACCATCAATCAGGCCATCGACCAAGATACGGCGACCGCAGTGGTCGAGGTGATGGGCCACAAGGTCAAGCTGATCCATGAGGACGCCATCGAGCAGGCACTCGAGCAGTCCTTGCGCATCGAAGGCGAAGGGGAGTACCGGCCGCCGGTGGTGACGGTGATGGGCCATGTCGATCACGGCAAGACATCTTTGCTTGACAAGATTCGCCACACTCGGGTGGTCAGCGGCGAAGCGGGCGGCATCACCCAGCACATCGGCGCCTATTCCGTTGACACCGAGCACGGTCGCATCTGCTTCATCGACACGCCGGGCCATGCGGCGTTCACCGCCATGCGGGCGCGGGGCGCAAGGGTGACCGACATCGTCATTCTCGTGGTCGCCGCCGATGATGGCGTCAAGCCGCAGACCGAGGAGGCCATTCAGCACGCCAAGGCCGCCGATGTGCCGATCGTCGTCGCGATCAACAAGATGGACCTCGAAGGCGCGGATCCGGAGCGGGTCACCAAGGAGTTGGCGACCAAGGACGTGGCGCCGGAGGCTTGGGGTGGCGACATCCAGTTCGTCAATGTGTCGGCGGTGACCGGCGAAGGCCTTGACAGTCTGCTCGAAGCGCTGCTGCTGCAGGCCGAGATTCTGGAGCTCAAGGCAGTGCCCGACGCTTCGGCGCGGGGCGTAGTGGTGGAGTCGCGCCTCGACCGCGGCCGCGGTCCGGTGTCAACCATCCTCGTCCAAAACGGCACCTTGAAGCGAGGCGACATCATTATTGCCGGCGAGCATCATGGCCGGGTGCGCGCCATGCTCAACGATCAGGGAGAGCAGGCCTCCAGCGCGGGACCCTCGGAGCCAGTGGAGGTCCTTGGACTGAACGGCACACCGGCTGCTGGCGACGCCTTCTCGGTGGTCACCGACGAACGCTCCGCCCGGGAATTGGCGGAATTTCGCCGTGACAAGACCGTGGAGCAGCGTCAAGCGATGCAGCAGGCGGCCAAGCTCGACAACATGTTCGCAAGCCTTGGCGAAGGCGAAAAGCGGGTGCTCAAGCTCGTGGTCAAGGCGGACGTGCGGGGCAGCCTGGAGGCCATCGTGCAAGCCTTGGCGGAACTGGGCAACGATGAGGTCGCGGTCAATGTGCTCGGCTCCGGCGTCGGCGGCATCACCGAAAGCGACATCAACCTGGCGCTCACCTACGGGGCTGCCGTATTCGGATTCAACGTGCGCGCCGACGGCGCCGCCAAGGACATCATCGAATCCGAAGGCGTGGATCTGCGTTACTACAGCGTCATTTACGAGTTGATCGACGACGCAAGGCAAGTGCTCAGCGGCATGCTGGCACCCGAGGTGCGCGAGGAGATTCTGGGCGTCGCCGAAGTGCGCGATGTGTTCAACTCCCCGCGATTGGGCCAGATTGCGGGCTGCATGGTGACCGAGGGCACGGTGCATCGGCACAGGCCCATCCGCGTGCTGCGCGACAACGTGGTGATCTACGAAGGCGAACTGGAGTCCTTGCGGCGCTTCAAGGACGATGTCAACGAAGTGCGCCACGGCACCGAATGCGGCATCGGGGTGCGCAACTACAACGATGTCCGGCTCGGTGACCTCATCGAGGTCTTCGAGTCGCAAGAGATCGCGCGCGCCCTTTGAGGGCGCAGGCGCCGAGGCGGCACATGCCTGAAGCCGGACTCCATCTGCGCATGGCCGATTTTGCGCGCGAGGAAATCGCCCGAATCATTCAGTTCGAGATGCGGGATCCGCGCATCGGCATGGTCAGCGTCAACGATGTGCGCGTCAGCCGGGACCTCGCCTTCGCGGACGTCTATGTGTCGGCCATGCCGTCCGATTCACCGGCGGACCAGGAGGCGCTGGTGGAGGTGCTGAACGGCGCCTCCGGCTATTTCCGCTCCAAGCTCGCCCGGCGCCATCGCATGCGCACCACCCCGAAGCCCCGCTTTCACTACGACGAGTCGGTGGAGCGCGGCCGTCGACTGGAGCAGCTAATCGACCAGGCCGTCGCCGTTGGCGAGGACGCCAACCATGTCTAGGCGCGGCCGCCGGGGACGTGACGTCGATGGGGTGCTGGTTCTCGACAAGCCCGCGGCGATGAGTTCCAACGACGCGGTGCAGAAGTCCAAGCGCCTTTTCGGGGCGCGCAAGGTGGGTCATACTGGCAACTTGGACCCGCTGGCCACCGGGGTGCTGCCGCTGTGCTTCGGGCAGGCGACCAAGTTTTCGCGCTACCTGCTCGACTCCGACAAGCGTTATTGGTCGCGCATCAAGCTCGGCGTTGCCACCGACACCGGTGACGCCGACGGCAAGATAATCCGCTCAAGGCCGGCCGATGGGGTCCGCCGGACGGACGTGGAGAGCGCTTTGGCGCACTTCCGCGGTCCCATCAAGCAGGTGCCCTCGATGTTCTCCGCCATCAAGCACAAGGGGCAGCCGCTGTACAAGTTGGCCCGCCAAGGCATCGAAGTGGAGCGGGAGGCGCGCGATGCCACCATCTACTTCAACGAAATGACCGCCTTTGAGGGCGATGAGGTCGAGTTGGAAATTCACTGCAGCAAGGGCACCTACGTGCGCTGCATCGCTGAGGAGCTCGGCGAGCGGCTCGGTTGCGGTGCCCACGTGTTGGCGTTGCGCCGCCTGCAGGCCGGTCCCTACGGCGAACGGGATTTAGTCACCTTTGACGCGTTGGAGCAGGCGCGGACGCAAGGCTCCCTGGACCCCTTCCTGCTGCCCGTGTCGAGCACGGTGCGCCAGTGGCCGGACGTTGGCTTGCCGCCTGCCGCCGCCTACCATCTGCGTCACGGACAGCCGGTCATGGTGCCCCATGCCCCCACCAGCGGCTGGGTGCGGCTGTCGGAAACCGGCGAATGCCGCCAAGGCGAAAGCCGCCGAAATGAAGAGCCTAGGGCGCGTTTTCTCGGCGTCGGCGAAGTGATTGACGACGGACGCATCGCGCCTCGCCGATTGGTGAGTCAAACTTGAGGTGGCCTAGGGAGCCTGATTGATCTTTAAAGGAATTGGCGCTTGCCGCCCGGCGGCAACCTGCCTCGAAGAGGCAGGGCCGAGATACAAGGCTTGGCTGCAAATATGCGCGGCGAGCCTTGCTTAACCTAAATTGAGCATATTTGGAGAAAAACATGGCGTTGTCAGCCGAAACCAAGGCGGAGGTCATCAAGGCGTATCAAACCCTGCAGGGCGATACGGGGTCACCTGAGGTTCAGGTGGCTTTGCTGACCACCAACATCAACACATTGCAGGAGCACTTCCGGGCGCACAGCAAGGATCATCACTCGCGCCGGGGCTTGATTCGCATGGTGAATCAGCGGCGTAAGCTGCTTGACTACTTAAAGGGCAAGGATCGATCGCGTTATCAAGCGCTGATCAAGCGCCTTCAACTCAGACGGTAGCAATTGGCTGCCAACAACACCGATAGCAACAGCACAGTCAGCAACAGCACAAGAGCATTGGAAGGAGAACATTTTGAATCCAACAGCAAGGGAATTTCAGTTTGGCGACCAGCAGGTTCGCATTGAGACGGGCCGCGTTGCCCGTCAGGCGACCGGCTCGGCGCTCGTCACCATGGGCGACACGGTGGTGTTGACCACCGCCGTCGGCTTGAAGAGGGCGCGCCCCGGCGCCGCCTTTTTCCCGCTCACGGTGAACTATCAGGAGAGGACCTACGCCGCCGGCAAGATTCCCGGCGGTTTCTTCCGCCGCGAGGGTCGGCCCACCGAGAAGGAGACCCTCACGTCGAGGCTCATTGACCGGCCCATTCGGCCTCTCTTTCCCAAGGGATTCATGAATGAAGTGCAGGTGGTGGCCACCGTCATGTCCGCCGATAAGGGTCAGGATCCTGACATCGCGGCCATGATCGGCACCTCCGCGGCGCTCGCCCTCTCCGGCATTCCCTTCGCCGGGCCGATCGGCGCGGCCCGGGTCGGCTACCTGGACCATAGCTACGTGCTCAACCCGAGCTACAAGGCTTTGGAGGACTCGCAACTCAACATGGTGGTGGCCGGCACCGGCAATGCGGTGCTGATGGTTGAATCGGAAGCCAAGGAGCTCTCCGAGGACGAGATGCTCGGCGCTGTGCTGTTCGCCCACCAGGAGATGCAGGTGGTGATCGAAGCGGTCGCCTCATTGGCCGCCGAAGCCGGCAAGCCCGCTTGGGATTGGACCCCGGCGCCGGTTGACGAAGCGCTCGTCGAGCAGGTGTCGAGCGTCGCCAAGGGCCAGCTGGGCGATGCCTACCGCGTCACCGACAAGGTGCAGCGGTTGGCGCAGGTTGGTGCTGTGAAGGAGCAGGTGGTTGAGGAATTGGCCGGCGGCGAGTCCGCCGAGGTCGATGCCGAAGCGGTTGGCGAGGTCTTCAGCAAGGTCGAGAAGGACTTGGTTCGACGCCGGGTGCTGAACGGCGAGCCGCGCATCGACGGCCGCGACCTGCGCTCCGTGCGGCCGATTTCCGTGCAGGTCGGCTTGTTGCCCCGAGCCCACGGCTCGGCGTTGTTCACCCGAGGCGAAACCCAGGCCGTCGTCACCGCCACGTTGGGCGCTCTGCGCGATGCCGCCTTGGTGGAGGGCCTGCCGGGCACCTACAAGGACCACTTCCTGTTGCACTACAACTTTCCGCCGTACTCGGTGGGGGAAGCGGGCTTCATGACCGGCCCCAAGCGGCGCGAGATCGGCCACGGCCGCCTGGCGCGGCGGGGGCTCGGTGCGGTGCTGCCCAATGAGCAGGATTTCCCCTACACGCTGCGGGTGGTCTCGGAAATCACCGAGTCCAACGGCTCAAGCTCCATGGCCAGCGTCTGCGGCTCGTCCCTCGCTTTGATGGACGCCGGTGTGCCGATCAAGCGCCCGGTGGCCGGGGTCGCCATGGGCTTGGTCAAGGACGGCAACAAGTACGCGGTGCTGACCGACATTCTCGGCGATGAGGATCATCTCGGCGACATGGACTTCAAGGTGGCCGGCACGGAGCAGGGCGTCACCGCCTTGCAGATGGACATCAAGATCGACGGCATCACCGAGAACATCATGGAGGAGGCGTTGCTGCAGGCGCTTGATGCGCGGTTGCACATCCTGGGCGAGATGAACAAGGTGCTCTCGGCCTCGAGGGAGCAGATTTCGGAGCATGCACCCTCAATGACCGTGATTCACGTCGCCAAGGACAAAATCCGCGACATCATCGGCAAGGGCGGCGCGACCATTCGCTCCATCGTTGATGAGACTGGCGCGGACGTCGATATTGACGATGACGGTGCGGTGCGCATCTACGCCGAGGACGCTGCGGGCATGAACGCCGCCGTGGCGCGCATTCAGGAAATCACCGCCGAGGCGGAGATCGGCAAGATCTACAACGGCCGGGTGGCGCGCATCGTGGAGTTTGGCGCCTTCGTCAACATCCTGCCGGGCAAGGACGGCTTGGTCCATATCTCCCAGATCGCCGACAAACGGGTGGAAAAGGTCACCGACTACTTGGAGGAAGGCCAGAATGTGGATGTGGTGGTGCTCGACATCGACCAACGCGGACGCATCAAGCTCAGCATGAAGGAAGTGGAGAACTACGCGGAATCCGCGTAGGAGCACCTCACTCGCCTAGGGTAAGGCGTTGCGTTCCAAGGCAAGCTGAAGGCTCGCATAAGCGGGCCTTGGCTTGTCATTTCCTGCGCAACGGTGCTACGTCTGCGGTGGCCAAGCCTTGGTCGCTATTCGGGCGACACGGCGGCAGCCAGATTGGGCCGCAGTCCCTCAAGCAGGCCTTCGATGCGCGCCACTCGTTGCTGGAGCTCCTTGATTTGCCCTGACCGGGCTCGGCCCTCGGTGCGCAGTTCCCTGATTTCGGTTCGCATTTCCAAACGCAGTTCGCCGATGTCCTCGCGCATCTCCGTGCGCAGTTCAGAAATGGTCCCGCTCTGGTGCAGCATTAGCCCGGCCAGCCCGATGATCCCGGTGAGCAGCATTCCGCCAATGGTCAAGGTGTCCTTCGACATGCCTTCATCCTATCACTTCCGATTCCTTTTTCGCGGCTGAGCTTGGAGCGCTCGTTGCCGCCTCCTTGGATGGGTACGCTACCCATCGGCGAGGTTCGGCGATATGGGCAATCTCTCCAACCCCTGCGGGAAACTGGCCCGCTGAATGGCTCATCAAATTGGCGGAAAAAAGGGAATGCGTGTCGCTTCGATCATTCAATCCGTTGATTTTCAATTGAAGGCCGGACGCCCTCGCCCTATTGAACCCGGTTTGCGATCAGGTCGCGCACCACCGCCGGTTCCGCCAGCGTGGTCACGTCGCCTAGGTTGTCGAGATCGTTGGCGGCGATCTTGCGCAGGATGCGGCGCATGATCTTGCCGGAGCGGGTCTTGGGCAGCCCGGGTGCCCACTGCAGGGCGTCGGGCTTGGCGAATGGGCCGATTGCGCGGCGCACCATGGTGATGAGTTCCTGCTCGATGCCCTCGAGGTTTTCATTGACGCCGTGCATCAGCGTGACGAAGGCGTAGATGCCCTCGCCCTTGATGTCGTGCGGGAAGCCCACCACCGCGGCTTCGGCGACCTGCTCGTGCAGCACCAAGGCGCTCTCCACCTCGGCGGTGCCGATGCGGTGCCCGGACACGTTCATGACATCGTCCACCCGGCCCGTGATCCAGTAGTAGCCGTCGGCATCGCGGCGGGCGCCGTCGCCAGTGAAGTAGTGGCCCGGGTAGGCCGAGTAGTAGGTGTCGATGGCTCGTTGATGGTCGCCGTAAACGGTGCGCATCTGGCCCGGCCAGGAGGTGGTGAGCACGAGGTTCCCGCTGGCTTCGGTCGCTTCGATGACTTGGCCGCTGGCGTCCACTAGGGCGGGCTGCACGCCGAAGAAGGGTCGGGTGGCGCTGCCCGGCTTCAGCGGCGTGGCGCCCGGTAGCGCGGAGATCATGATGCCGCCGGTCTCCGTCTGCCACCAAGTGTCGACGATGGGGCAGCGTGCGCCTCCGACCACCCGGTAGTACCACTCCCAGGCTTCGGGGTTGATGGGTTCGCCCACCGAGCCGAGCAGGTGCAGGGAGGCCCTCGCGCTGCCATTGACGAATTCGTCTCCCTGTCCCATGAGTTGGCGGATCGCCGTGGGTGCGGTGTAGAAGATGTTCACCTGGTGCTTGTCCACCACCTGCCAACAGCGGGAGGCGTCCGGATAGGTGGGGATGCCCTCGAACATCAGGGTGGTCGCGCCGTTGGCCAAGGGGCCGTAAACGATGTAGGAATGGCCGGTGATCCAGCCCACGTCGGCGGTGCACCAGTGAATGTCGCCGTCTTGGTAGTCGAAGACGTACTTGAAGGTGATCGCCGCTTGCAGCAGATAGCCGCCGGTGCTGTGCTGCACCCCTTTGGGGCGGCCAGTGGAGCCCGAGGTGTAGAGCACGAACAGCGGGTCTTCGCTGTCCATTTCCGTGGCTTCGCAGGCGTGCGGCTGGTCGGCGATGAGGTCGTGATACCAAAGATCGCGGGTGGCGTTCCAAGGCACATCGGCGCCGGTGCGCCGCACCGTGACCACCGTGCTGACGTTGGGGCAGGAGGACAGCGCAGCTTCGGCATTCGCCTTCAGCGGCACCCGCCGGCCGCCGCGCACACCTTCGTCGGCGGTGATAAGCGTACGGCAGTCGGAGTCGAGAATCCGGTCGGCCAGGGCATTGGGCGAAAAGCCGCCGAAGACCACGGAGTGCATGGCGCCGATGCGGGCGCAGGCGAGCATGGCGAAGGCCGCCTCGGGGATCATCGGCATGTAGATGCATACCCGGTCCCCCTTCCCCACGCCTCGGGACTTCAGGCCGTTGGCCAGGCGGCAGACCGCGTCGTGCAGTTCCTGGTAGGTGATGACGGCGCTTTCGCTCGGGTCGTCCCCCTCCCAGATGATGGCGGGCTGTTCGGCTCGGGCGGGCAGGTGCCGGTCGATGCAGTTGTGGCAGGCGTTGAGGGTGGCGCCTTCGAACCAAGCAGCCCGGCCTGCGGCGAGGTCCGCGTTGCGAACCGTCACCCAAGGGCGCTGCCAATCCAGCAGGGCCTCGGCCTGCTCCGCCCAAAACCCCTCGGGATCCTCGATCGACCGCTGGTACATGGTTTGGTAGCCGGCATCGTCGATCAACGTGCGCTGCGCCATGAAGTCATTGATGGGGTAAGTCATTGCCGTCCTCCTTTGCCGTTGATTTCCCTTAGATGCGAAACCAAGGCGTGGGTTGCCGCGTCCGGGCCGGGCGTGGCGTGGACGGGCGCGGTGTCGGCGAGCTCCGGGGCGTCGCCGAGTTGGTCGAATAAGATCTTGGCCAGCCCCTTGCCGAATTCCACGCCCCACTGGTCGAAGGAGTTTATGTCCCAAATCAAGCCCTGGCAAAACACCCGGTGCTCGTAAAAGGCGAGCAGGGCGCCCAAGCTGCGGGCGTCCAAGCGGTCGAGAACAAAGGTGTTGGTGCCGTGGTTGCCGGGCGCGGCGCGATGTGGGTCCTCGTGCTGCCAACCAAGGGCCATGGCCTGGCTTTGGCCGAGGCCGTTGGCGAGCAGCCAGCGGTGATGGTCGGCCAGTTCCGGCCGTGGTGGTTGGTGGCCGTCCGCTCCGGTCAGGATGAAGTCGGCGGTGAAGGCGCGGGTGCCCTGATGCAGCATTTGATGGAAGGCGTGCTGTCCCGTGGTGCCTTCCCCACCCCATATGATGGGTACCGTATGTACGCCGGTGCCGGAGCCGTCGTGGCGGGTGCTTTTGCCGTTGCTCTCTGTTTTAAGTTGCTGCAGATAGACCGGAAGGCGCCGGAGGCGATGGTCGTAGGGCAGCACGGCGTGATTGGCGATGCCCAGAAAGTTGATGTTCCAGATGTCGATCAGTGCCGCCAACAGGGGCGCGTTGGCTTCGGCGGGCGCTTCACGAAAATGCCGGTCCATGGCGAGGGCGCCGTCCAGGAGGGCCGCGAAGCCGGCTTCGCCAAGGCCGAGGGCGACTGGCGCACCGACGGCCGACCACAGCGAGAACCGCCCCCCCACCCAGTGCCACAGCGGAAAGATGTTTTCCGGCCTTAAGCCCCAAGCCGCGGCGGTCTCTGTTCGGGCGGTGACGGCGACAAACTGGGTGGCCACCGCCTCGCGTTGGTTGGTGCGCTCCAACAGCCAGTTGCGCGCTGTCGCCGCATTGGCCAAGGTCTCCAAGGTGGTGAAGGATTTGGAGACGACGATGAAAAGGGTGGTTTCCGGGTCCGCATCGGCCAATGCGTCAGCGATGGCGTGGCCGTCAATGTTGGCGACGAAACGAATGGTCAGAGGGCAATCCGCGCTCAGCAGCGCCTCGGTGACCAATTCCGGGCCGAGCTGGGAGCCGCCGATGCCGATGTGGACGACCCGCTGAAACGCCCGGCCGGAGTGTCCGGTGCGCCTTCCGTCGCGTACCGATTCGGCAAACGCCATGAGCCGTTGCCGGGTTGCCGGGACCACCTGCGCGGCGGCTTCGGGCTGGTCGGCGGCGGGCGCCCTCAGGGCGGTGTGCAAAGCGGCGGCGCCTTCGCTGGTGTTGACCGCTTCGCCCGCGAACAGGGCCTCGCGCCGCGCCTTCCAGCGGCGTTCCTCGGCCAGTTCCAACAAGGCGCCTAGAACCTCGAGATCGACGTGCTGCCGCGAGAAGTCGAATAGCGTGCCCCCTGCGGCGCAGCGCAGGGCGCGGCAGCGGGCGCTGTCCCTGAGCAGGCTCGCCAAGTTCGCCGACGGTGCCCGACCGGCCAGCCCGGCCAAGCGGCCCCAAGCGGCCAAGTCAGCCGCCGCGCGGCGCGGCTCCCCGGTGCCGCCAGCGCTGTCAGTCATGCCTGCCCCTTGCGCCCATTCCGGTTTAGATCAGGGTCGGGTTTGGATTGAAGTAGCTGCGTCCACCTTCCATGCGCTCGATATGATCGAGCAGTGCCTGCAGGTGGGCGGGATTGTTGGCGAAGTCGATTTCGGCCGCGTTCACGACCAGCAGCGGCGCTTGGTCGTAGGTGTGGAAGAAGCGGGTGTAGGCCGCCGCCACTCGGTCCAGGTAGTTGGCTTCGATGGCTTGCTCGAAGGCGATTCCCCGGCGGCGGATGCGGCGTTGAAGGACGCTGACCGGGGCCTGCAGGTAAATCACCAAGTCCGGACGCAAGGGGTTTGGATCAAGTGCCGCGTGAATCCTGTCATACAGGCTGAATTCATTCTCATCGAGGGTGAGCTGGGCGAACAGGCGATCCTTTTCCATCAGGAAATCGGCTACCAACAGCGAGCCGAGCAGGTCATCCCCAGGCGCGTCGGCGACGACCTGCGCGCGAGTGAGCAGGAAAAACAGTTGGGTCTGCAAGGCGTTGGCGCCCTTGGACAGGTAAAAGCGGTCGAGAAACGGATTCTCCAGCACCGGCTCGAGCAATAGGGAGTGGCCCAGGACTTCCGCAAGCCGCTGCGCCAAGGTGGTCTTGCCGACGCCAATCGGCCCTTCGACCACCAGCTGGCGGGGCCATTGGAAATTCTCCGCCGGCTGCGCTGGCGTCTTGTTCGATTGCGCCCTCACCGCTACTGGGACTTGCCGCGCCCGCCTTTGCGGCTTGTGCCGCAGCGCTGACCTGCGGGACTCAGGGCGTTGATCATGGCGTCGCGCCCTTTGGCGCTGGCCTCCTGGATTTCGGTCCACCACTGTCCGATGGCGGGATCTATGAGGCCGGCATCAGCGCACAGCAGCAGAAAGTCGTAGGCGGCACGAAATTTGGGATGCTGCAGCACCTTCCGAACACGCTTGGGCCGTCGTGCGCGCAGATGGCGCTGCAGGTGCCAGACATCCTGAATGAAGTGCGAGTGACGACGCGGCATGGCGATGATGCGCCGTTGGTCGGCCAAGGCGGACTGGGCGGCCAGGACTGCGGCGTCGCCGCTTTTCGCCCCATCCGGTCCCGATGGCAGCGCCTTGGTTCGCGCCCGGAAATCCTCCCAGAGCAGCACGGCGAGCAGGAATCCCGGCGTCACGGGGTGTCCGCTGGCGACGCGGCGGTCGGTGTTCTCCATCGCCAACTGAACCAAGCGAGCGCCCTTTGGAGCAGCCGGAAAGAGGATGCCGGGAATGGGCGTGCGCTCCAGCAGGCGCCAGGCCTTGGCTGCGTAGCCGCCCAGGAACATCTTGGTGAATTCGTCAAACAGGCGCGCCCCGGGAATTTCGCGCAGATGGGCAACCATGCGACCGTCGTCCACGTCGGCATCGAGACCGAAGCCGAGCTTGGCTTGGAAGCGAATCGCCCGAAGCAGGCGAACGGGATCCTCACGCAGCCGCTGCCGGGCGTCGCCGATAAATCGGAGGCGTTGACGTTTGATGTCCTCAAGGCCACCGACATAGTCCAGAATCCGTTCTTCATGTGGATCGTAGTAGAGCGCGTTGATGGTGAAGTCACGGCGAAAGGCGTCCTCGCTCAGGGTGCCATAGGCGTTGTCGCGCAAGATAAGCCCGTTGGCCTTGGCGTTGCCTTTGGTTCTCGCGTCGCTGGATGGCGCCTTGCGGAAGGTGGAGACTTCGATGACGTCACGTCCGTAGCGCACATGGGCGATCTTGAACCGCCGCCCAACCAAGCGCGAGCGGCGGAACAGTCCGCGCACCTGCTCGGGCGTGGCGTTGGTCGCTACGTCGAAGTCCTTGGGGCGCGCGCCGAGCAGAAGGTCACGGACGCAACCACCGACGAGCCATGCCTGAAAACCCGCGCCCTTGAGCTTGGCTACGACGTCAACCGCATTGGGGTCAACCTGATTGCGGGAGACGTTGAGCGGCTTGGCATCCAGCCTTGCCGCGGCGGGGGATTCCGTTTCCAAAGCGCGTATTTTGCTTGCCGATTCGAACGTCAGAGAGCTTCATGATAGCACGCGCCGCTTCAAGAACGCCGCGGTCCCCGTTTGCGGGTCTTGGTGCGCGGCATGTTCAGCCGTTGACGCCTTTCCCAAAGGCTTTTTCGGCTGATGCCGAGCTTTTCGGCGAGTTCTGTCTCGGTGAGCTGATCTTGGTGCTGGGTGACGAAGGCGATGAAGTAGTCTTCGAGGGAGACTGCCCCGCTGCCTTCGGGTGCGCAGAGATCGCCAATCCTCGGAGCGTCCGCGTCGATGGCCAGCATCGAGACGTCGACTTCCTCGCCGTCGCAGAGAATCGCCGCACGTTCGATCAGGTTGCTCAGTTCCCGCACGTTCCCCGGCCAATGGTAGGCCCCGATCGCACGGACGGCGTCTTGCGATATCTGTAGCAAGGGTTTGCCGAGCTTGCGGCAAAAGCGGCCGAGCAGATGGTGGGCCAGTTCGATGGCGTCGTGCTGCCGGTCGCGCAGCGCGGGCAGTTGCAAGCGGGTTTCGTTCAGGTGCCGCGACAGGGTTTCGTGAAAGTAGCCGCGCGCCGCCAGTTGCTCCAGGTTCCGATGCGAGGTGGCGATGATCCGGGGGTGCGAAGCGCCGCTGGTGCGGTCTTCCGCCGAGTGGTGGTCCAGCATGGCCAGCAGCCGGGCCTGAACCTCAAGGGGCAGTTCGCCCACTTCATCGAGGTAAAGGGTTCCGCCGCTGGCCGCCTCCGCAAGGCCAGCGGGGCCACCGAAGGGCGAGGATTGCTGGCCGAACAGTTCGGTCTCAATCATGGCGTCAGGAATGGCGGCGCAGTTGACGGTGATGAAGGGCGCACTGCTGCGCAGGCTTATGGCGTGAATCGCGTGGGCGAGGAAGTCCTTGCCGGTCCCGGATTCGCCTTCAATCAGCACTGCCGAGTTCGTCGGCGCGATTTGGACGATGCGCTCGCGCACTTCGGCCATCGCGCCGCTTGAGCCGATGATCGCGAACGGCGGGCGGTGCTGATCCTCACTTTGGGCGGACAATGGGGCCAGCGCATTGCCAACGGCACGGAGCAGTTCGCCGGGCTCGACCGGCAGGACGAGGTAATCGGCAGCGCCTTGCTTGATGGCCTCGACGGCTTGGCGGACATCACCGCCGTCCGCGAGGACGATCAGCGGACAGTTGCCGCGCCGGTGCAGCAGGTTGTGGCGCTTGACCGCCCCGGAGCTGGCCAGTAGCGCGTCGAAGCCGTCGAGGCGTGTGTCGTCCAACCCGTCCTCAAGGGCACTGCTCGCCACTTGGTAGCCCCCCTTGTCAAGGATGCCAGCCAACTGGGTTCGCTGGTCAAGGCTGCCGTGGGCCAACAGGAGATGGGGCATAAACGCCATGGATGCGATGGTAGCAAAGAAGGGGAGGGCTGGTATCGGCGTTGGCGCTAGTTGAATGCCTGGTCCTGTTTGCCGATTCGGCTGAGGTGCCAATGGGATTTCGCCCATTCGATCATGGGTTCAAGGCCGAGGTCCGGCGGCTGCAGGCCGAGCAGGGTCAGGCAGGCGCGGATGTTGTCCCGGGGTGTCTGGTCGTTGATTGCAGGTGCGCCGGTTTGCTTGGACCACTTTTGCCCAGCCCGGTTCAGCAGCACGGGAATGTGCGCGTAGGTGGGCGCGGGCAGATCGAGCAGCGTCACGATGTGGAGTTGGCGGGGGGTGTTGGCGAGCAGGTCCCGTCCGCGCAGCACCCGGACGATGCTTGGGTCCCCGTCGTCAACCGCGGTGGCCAGTTGATAGGCGAAGGGGCCGTCACGGCGTTTGACGACGAAATCGCCGACGGTTCGGTCGAGCCGCGTTCGTTGATGGCCTTGGACGAGATCGGTGAATTCGAGCGCTGCGTCATCGACCCGCACTCGTATCGCCGCATTGGGAATCGGCGTGACGCGTTCCCGGCAATGCCCGGGGTAGGTGGGTGACTCAGCCAGCACCTTGCGCGAGCAGGTGCAATGGAAAACCCTACCCTTGCGCCGCAGCGTTTCCAGCGCCGCTTGGTAGAGGCACAAGCGTTCGCTCTGCCTTTCCACGGCACCGTCCCAATGCAGGCCGTGGGCCTCCAGGCTGCGCAGAATGCGGGACTTGGCACCGGGTTGATTGCGGGGCTCGTCGAGGTCGTCGAATCGAAGCCTCCAAGCCAGGCCTTCGGCGTGGGCGTCGAGGAAGCTGGCCAGCGCCGTGTACAGGGAGCCGATGTGCAACGGCCCAGTGGGCGACGGCGCGAATCGCCCGGCCATCGAGCGCACAGCGCGTTAGCCGTGCAGTTGCCGCTCCTTGATTTCCGCCAGGGATTTGCAGTCAACGCATTGGGTGGCGGTTGGCCGGGCTTCGAGGCGCCGCAGTCCAATCTCCATGCCACAGGTGTCGCAGTAACCGTAGTCCTGCTGATCGACGAGTTCGATGGTCTGGTCGATCTTGCGGATGAGCTTGCGCTCACGGTCCCGGGTGCGCAGCTCAATCGTAAACTCCTCCTCCTGGGTGGCCCGGTCCACTTGGTCGGGGAAATTGGTGGCTTCGTCCTGCATGTGGTGCACCGTGCGGTCAACCTCCTCCATCAGGTCCATGCGCCAGCGGGTCAGAATGGTGCGGAAATGCTGAAGCTGCGGAGGGCTCATGTAGGGCTCATCCACCTTTGGCTGGTAGGGCGTGAAATTGGTGAATGGAGAATCAAAGGCGCCGACTTGTGGACGGCGGGGTGTCGCTTCTGCCATGTGCTGCGGATTCCTTGCTGGTTGCCACCGCCTCCCCGTCGGCTTGGCAAGCCGAGGGAGGTGCCCGTTTGAAGGGCGCGTAAGCTACCAAAACCTTCGCGGCTTGGCCATATGGCAAATCGGGACTTATATTCATAACTCCCGAAGGAGTCCCGCATCGTTTCGACGGGTCACGGGGCGGGTCCTACTGTACCCACGGCCCTCGCCGTCCAGCCGCGCCAATCCCTGACGGGATGTTTCGGGCCGCGTTCACGTCGGCGCTCGCCGCGTGCCCGCAGGCCTGACATCGAAAGGTTGATTGGCTCGGCCGGTTGGCCGCGTCAACATTCCCGCACGCGTGGCAGGCCCGCGACCTGTAGGCCGGGTTGACGCGAACCACGCTCCCCGCCTTGCAATCCAGGTTGCGCACCAAGCCGCCCCATCCGCTCGACAGGATGGCTCGGTTGAGGCCCGCCTTGGCCTTGACGTTCGTTCCCGGATTCCCCGCCGTTCCCTTGGCCGACTTGGCCATGTCTTTCGGCCGCAGGTCCTCGACGACAACGGTGTGCGCCGCATCGGCGATTCGGCGACTGGCCTGGTGGCACCAGTCGGAGCGGACTCCCGCTGCCCTTCACCTGCCTTGCCATCCGCCGCTGGTAGCGCCGCTTGCGGGCCTCAAGCCTCGACGAGTCCGGCATTCTGAGAATTTCGCCGGCGCTCAATGCGCACTGCCCGACGTTCCGGTCAACGCCAACCGCCCCGCCGTCGTCCTTGCGGGCCTCAGCGCTGACCTCGTGGAATACCGTGCAGAACCACTTGCGGCCTTCCGGCTTGAAGACGGCCTGCTTGGGAACGCCATCGACATGCGGGTTGCCGCCGCGCCGACGAAGCCGTTGCTCGCCGGTCCGGGGCACGGCGATGCGGCCGTCCCTGATGCGTACCCTGTCGGGGATGGTGAAGCCCATCCCGCTGTCGCGCCCCTTGAACTTGGGGCGCCCGCCCTGCCCTTCAAGGAACCGCCGCCAAGCGTCGGCCCGGCGCTTGAGCGCGTACCGCACTAAGCTGAAGGGCAGCTCCCGGAGCCAAGCGGCGTCGTTGGAGCGGTGAAGCTGGGTGAACGCCTTGCCGAGGGTGAAGAAGGTTGGCGACGGGGCTTGCCGCCGTTCATGCGGGCGCAGTCCCCAAGCGCCTGCTGCTGGTCGAGCAGTTCGTTCCAGACGAATCGGCAGGCCCCCGCGAGCCCGTTCAGACGACGGGCCTTCGCCCGGGTGCCGGGAAGCACCCGGTAGCGGACCGCCCTGACCCCAACGCTTGATTCGGCTGCCGTGGCCATATGGCTAAGTGCACAGGAGTCCAAGTACCAATTCAGGAAGGGAGTCAAAGATATAATCACCGGCAAAAGCGCTCCGGCAAAGCCAAAATGCGCCTTTGACGCGGTCGCTGGGAACGCGCTCGGCCGGCGCGGTGCGCAGAGGCTGTGGAAAGGCGTGGAGGAAGGGCCTTGGTTGCCGACCGGTTGAAGTCAATCGCCCCGTTCCGGGTCATGGAACTGATGAAGCGGGCCGCTCAATTGGAAGCGGAGGGGCATCGTGTGGTGCATTTCGAGGTGGGCGAGCCGGATTTCAACACCGCTGAACCCATCGTTGAGGCGGGCCGCAAGGCGCTGTCGGACGGACACACCAAGTACACCCATGCGCTCGGCACGGAAGCGCTCAGGGAAGCGTTGTCCCGGGACTACCGGGAACGGCTGGGGGTGGCGATTCCCGCCGAACGCATCTTGGTGACGGCTGGTGCCAGCGGTGGATTGATGCTGCTCAGCGCCTTGCTCATCGATCCGGGAGACGGTCTGTTGGTCACCGACCCCGGCTATCCTTGCAATGCGGCCTTTCCGCGCATTGTCGGCGGTGCTGCCCAGTCCGTGGCATTGCGCGCGGAGGAAGGCTACCTGCCCCTAGTGGAGGATTTAGCGCAGGCTTGGCGCCCAAACACAGCCGGGCTGCTGCTCGCCTCGCCGGCCAACCCCACGGGAGCTGTCATGGACGGCGCGCGGCTGGCCCAAGTGGCCGAGTTCGTCCGCGATGCAGATGGCTTCTTCATTCTTGATGAGATCTACCAAGGGCTCACCTACGGCGCCCCGCCGACCGCCGACACCGGGCTGCGGGCCGACGATGGGCTGATCGTCCTAAACAGCTTTTCGAAGTACTTCGGCATGACCGGATGGCGCCTTGGATGGGTGGTTGTGCCCCAGGCGCTGATGGCGCCCATTGAGCGCTTGGCGCAGAACCTCTTCATTTCGCCCTCCAGCGTAGCCCAGCAAGCGGCTTTGGCGGCCTTTTCCCCAGAGGCCATGGCCATCCATGAGGCGCGCCGGCGGCACTTCGACGCCCGCCGCCGGCGGTTGTTGGGTGGGCTCGAAGCATTGGGGTTCAGCGCCGCTGCCGCGGCGGACGGGGCATTCTACCTTTACATGGATGTCTCCAGTTCCGGCGTGGATTCCTACGACTTTTGCTGGCGCTTGATCAACGAGTTCCAAGTGGCCGCGACGCCGGGCATCGACTTTGGCGAGCGGGAGGCGCACCGCTTCGTGCGCTTCGCCTACACCACCGACGATGAATCCATCGGCTTGGGGCTGGAGCGGATCGGTGAGGCGCTTGCGGCTTGGGGCGCCGCTGGCGCTGGAGCGTGATCTACTCGCCGCCGCTAATCGAGGCCCGCTTGGTGCGTCGCCACAAGCGCTTTCTTGCCGATGTGGAACTTGAGGACGGCAGCTTGCTGCGCGCCCACTGCCCCAACACCGGGGCCATGACCGGCTGCTCTGATCCCGGCAGCCGGGTCTGGCTTTGGGATTCCGGCAATGAACAGCGCAAGTACCGGCACACGCTGGAATTGGTGGCCGCCGGGGCGGATTGGGTGTGCGTCAACACCGCGCGCGCCAATCAGGTGATTGCGGCGGCGATCGAAGAGGCACGGATTCCGTTGCTGGCGGGCTACGAGTCGTTGCGGCGCGAACCGGCGATTCCGGGCGGCAAAGGGCGCTTCGACCTCAAGCTCTCGGATGCAGCCAAGGGCGATTGCTACGTGGAGTTGAAGAGCCTCACCTTGGGCTTGACCGATGGTTGCGGCGCCTTTCCCGACACGCCGAGCGAAAGGGCGCTCAAGCATGTTGCGCAACTGCGCCGGGTTCGATCCGAGATGCGATGCCGGGCGGTTTTGATGTATTGCGTCATGCACAGCGGTGTGCGCATCGCCACCACCGCTGACGCCATCCAGCCCGCTTACGGCGAGCAGGTTCGCCGTGCCATGGCCGAAGGTGTCGAGGTCTATGCGTGGCGCTGCCTGCCCACCCCACAGGAACTCATCGTTGATGGACGCCTGCCCTTCGCCAGCCCGCCGCCTGATTCTCCGTGATGAATCGCCATCTCCATTGTGTCTGCGTCAAATTTGGGTTTGATTCCGCAATAAGTATTGACAAGGGGGGGTACTTTAGGCGTCGGCATCCCCCTCATCCAGTTGGGGATGTGAGTCCGAACTGACATCAGTCGATTCGGAAACAACAAACGACATAAGGAAAGTGCAGATGAGGCAACTCAATGAAGATGAACTGCAATTGGTTGCAGGTGGGAATGGGATGAAGGGCTAGATCAAGGTTCCCGTCG
>JAQAJJ010000041.1 GCA_028278675.1 Candidatus Azophilus lithoversatilis | reverse complement strand
TTGCCAAGAGCATCAAGGCGAGCCAGCAGGCGGCCATTGAAGCAAAGCGAAATGCGGTCAACGTCGCGGACATCATATCCGCCGACGCCGTGGGGCGCTTTCCCGATCAGAACATAGCCGATGCACTGGGGCGTTTGCCTGGCGTCGCGATCGAGCGGGACCAGGGGCAGGCGCGCTACGTCAGTTTCAGGGGCGCGCCGAAACGCTATACCACCACGGCCTTCAACGGCATCGATATTCCCGGGGTGGAGAACGGCCGCGTACCGCGGTTCGACGCATACCCTGCAGTCATCATCGGCCAGGTGATTGCCAACAAAGCGATCACCGCCGACATGCCCGGCGAGTCGATATCCGGCTACATCAACGTGAAGACCTTTTCGCCGTCAGACATCGACGGTTGGTCTCTGGCCGTCGAGGCGGGTCTGGGCGAGCAGGACCTGGGGGGGGGCGATATTGAAAAGCTCAACGCCCGGGCATCCTATTCCAACGATCGATTCGGAATCGTGGTGTACGGTTCCGAGAACCGCCGCGAGCAGGTGACGGACAACCGGGAGATGGAGTACACCGGCACTCGCGGAGCGCTGGTGCCCGTTGAATTCTCGTTCAGAAACTATCAGCTGGTACGGGATGACAAAGCCTACGGTGGGTCACTGGAGGCCTATCTGGACAACGGCAGCAGGTTCTACGTGAGCTCGCTCAACACGGAATTCACGGACAAGGAAGAACGAAATCAGTGGAATTTCATTCTCCCCGATGGGGCTCCCGCCCAGACCGGAACGGTTCCAGTCGGGTCGGCCGAGCGCCTGCTCGAGGACGGCGTCTACGGCAACGAAACCGATGTGAACTCCATCGGCGCAGACCTGGTTCTGGGGGACTGGGAGGTCACCGCAAGTTACAGCCGCATCAACACGCTGTTCGACACACACCTGCCGATACCGTTTTACATTGGTGGCGGTCAGCTCAGCAACGTGTTCTACGACGTAACGGATGCCGAAGAACCCGTCCTCACGTTCAACGAAAACCTGGCCGATGTCGGCTACTCCCTACCGCTTTTCATCACCGCCATCGGTGAACTCGATAACGAGGCGGACCAGTTCAAGGTTGATGTTTCCCGGGCAAACCGCTGGGGTGTCATGAAGTTTGGTGCGCAGTACGACAGCCGCGATGCCGAGGGCGGCGGGTCACCGCTTTCGGTAGTGATCAACGGTGCGCAGTTCGCCGATCCATCCCTGTACCGGGAAGGGCCTTGGGAGACCGACTTCAACAATACCGTCGGTGGATACTATATCGACAACGTCGCATTCCTGGAGGACGTCATCGGAAGCACGGGCTACACGCGCCCGGACTTTCCAGACGAGGAGCGGTTGAGCATTGAGGAAGCCATCATCTCGGCTTACTTCATGCAAACCATCGATATGGACTGGGGCAATGTCGTGCTCGGCGTTCGCGTGGAGGACACCAGCTACGAAACCGTTGGGTCGCGACTCGTTGGTGCGACGTTTGAGCCGCTCACGGTGGAGAAGGACTACACGAACGTTCTCCCCAACGCGCATGTCAATTGGGATTTTCGTGACAATCAGAAGCTGCGCTTTTCGTACTCGACCGGCATCAGCCGCCCGACCTACGTCGAGTCCAGAGCGGGTGCGTCCATCAGCATCCTCACCCAGTCGGTCGTAGGCGGAAACCCCGAACTCGATGAGGAAACCGCCTGGGGCGTCGATGTGGCTTATGAGTGGTACTTCGCGGATGCGAGCCTCCTCTCAGTAACCGCTTTTCATCGTTCCATCGACAACGTGATTTCGGAGTCGATCGAACGGGTGGATGGGAGCATTTACTCGGATCTGGCAGCACCTGGCGAGCTTTGGGATCTGACGGCGTTCGGCAACGGCAAGGATGGCGAGCTTCGGGGTATCGAGCTGTCGTTCACCGGTCGGCTCGACAACTACATCGATGGCTTCTGGTCCGGCTTCGGTCTGGCGGCAAACGTGACGTTCATTGATTCAGAGTACACCAACACGGAAGGCAACAAGTTCGAACTGCCGGGCCAGTCCGACAAGACCTACAACGTGTCGCTGTTCTATGAAGACCACGGCTTGTCCGTGCGCCTGAGCTATCGCCATCGCGATGCCTGGCTTGACGAAACGGAAGCGGGACGGCTGGGCACTCCGGCAGGGATCTACTGGGGTGAGCAGAAGCGGCTCGATCTGTCCGTGCGCTACGAACTGGAGCCGCTGATCGGCCATAACGTCTCGCTGTTTCTGGACGTGAACAACCTGACGGACGCAACGGACATTCGCTACACCGGCAGCCCGTGGAACCCGAACCAAGTTGAAGCGTATGGAAGGCGCTACCTCGCGGGCGTGCGCTACAGCCTGTAAGGTGGCCGTCCGCTTCAGGCTTACCTAAACCAATGCCAGCACCCGCAACGGGCTGCCGGAGCCGTGCCTTATCTTCAGCGGGGCGGCGACGATTAGGCTGCCGGTGGGCGTAGCGCGTTGTCCGGCGCCAGGAGTCGCTGGTGTCGGAGCCAATTGAGATCCAGGGCCATCAGTTCATCACGGGAATACGGGCGATTGTGGCTGCATGGTCTGGTTAAGCTCGTAAACGGCGGCCAGCGAATCGCCGGCATCGGCCAGGGATCCACGAAGACGCGCATGCTGCATTTCGAGATCCGGCGCAACGGCAATCCGGTTAATCCGAGAACGCCGTTGCGGCGATAGCGGCGCGCAAACCTGAACGTCGGCGCCTCGAAATCCGCCCGCCGCTCGAAAAAGCCCTTTGTTGCCGCCAAGCCGTCGAGATGCTGGTAGGGGTCGGGGAGCTTGAACAGGAAGTCCACCTCACGGATGGACAGGGTCCTGGACTTGGTCAGGATTCGGTGCAGGAGCCCCTGTTCATAGGCATGCACTGCGCCGGACCCGTCGTCGGCGCCGATGGATCGCAGCAGCTTCGCGGCCTGCAGCTGCTCGGCCGCCGATGTCCGCACGAGCGGGATCTCCTTTCTCAGCCTGAAAGCCAGCACCGCGATCGCCAGGAAGGCGGCCGGCACGGCCAGCAGCTTCAGTCCGTCGACCGCGATCCACTCCGGAATCACCACAATCGCCGCCCCGCGCATCGAATCGGTGGCGCATCTTGCTTTGCAACGGTCGGCTTTGCCAACGGCCCGTGTTCGAGCGGACCTCAGTGCGGGTGTGCGGGCGATGGCGAAGGCGGCGGCATGAGGAGCAAGGCCCCGCTCGGCGCAGGCGGCTGCGTCCTCCCGGCGGGGTCGTTGCCGGGATGCGGGCGGCATCGGTCGCGGCCTGCAAGGCGTCGGGCATCCAAGGAGGCCGAACGCCGGCGGCGGTGACGGCCAGCCGGAGCCAGGTACCTGCGGCTGAAGGCCGGCGGCCGCGAGCGCGAGGTGTTCGGCTGCCTGTTCCTGACAGTGAGGAACCAGCTGATACGGGACGAGGATCTGTTCCACGGCTCCATCGACGGCACGAAGGTGTATCCGCGGGTGATCCTGCAGAAGGCCTTGGCCTTGAACGCGGGCGCCGTGATCACGTACCACAACCATTCGAGCGCCGTGGCCGACCCGTTGGAGTGCGACAAGCACCTGACCTGGCGCGTGAGGGATCTCCTCTGCGAGATCGACTTGCTGCTGGTCGACCACATCGTCGTCTCCCGGACCGGAAGCCTCAGCATGGCCGACCTCGGCCTGATCTGACCGACCGCCGCGCGGGGGCGCTCCTCGCAGCGCCCTTCGCGGCGGCGGCCCCGCCTTCGTCCCGAGGGCGGGACGCCCTCGAGCCGACGGAGTTACCTCGAACCGAGGTCGGCTCGATTGCGCGGCCCATGCTCGCGCCGCTCCGCGCCCCCGTGGTCTCGGCCCGCCCATCTATGGCGCAGCTTAGGTCGCATTTGCGCCCACTAACCCACCACACTAAACTGCCCGCCCCGCTTCGGAGCGCGGCCCTAGCCATGAACGACCCCAAAAAAGCCGTTGCGCTCATTTCCGGTGGGCTCGACTCCATGCTGGCCGCCAAAGTGGTCATGGACCAGGGCGTGCATGTCGAGGGCATCAATTTCTTCACCGGCTTCTGCGTCGAAGGCCACACCCATGCCATTCGGTCCCGCAAAGGCGGGGGCCCAAGAGGCCCGAAGCCCAAGCGCAACAACGCCCTCTGGGTGGCGGAGCAGCTCGGCATCAAGCTGCACATCATCGACGTCATCGAGGAATACAAAAAGGTGCTGCTCAACCCGAAGCATGGTTACGGCCAGCACCTAAACCCCTGCCTGGACTGCAAGGTCTTCATGGTTCGCAAGGCCCTGGCTTGGGGCTTCATGGCGGAACACGGCTTTGACTTCATCATCACCGGCGAAGTGATCGGCCAACGGCCCAAGAGCCAGCGCAAGGCGACCATGCCGATCATCGCCAAGGAATCCGGCGCCGACGACCGCCTGCTGCGGCCCCTGTGCGCTCAAAACCTGCCGTCGACCCTGCCGGAACGGGAAGGCTGGGTGGACCGCGATGCGCTCTTCGGCTTCCACGGGCGTAGCCGCAAGCCGCAAATCGAGCTCGCCAAGCGCTTGGGATTCACCGCGTGGGCGCAACCCGCGGGGGGCTGCTGCTTCCTGACCGATGCCCAATACAGCCGCAAGCTTACCGATCTGTGGTCGGCGCAAGGCCGCAAGGACTACGAGCTCGACGACATCATGCTGCTCAAGGTGGGGCGTCACATCCGCCCGGCATCCCACTTCAAGTTGATCGTCAGCCGGGAAGAGGGCGAGAACCGCTACCTTGAGGGCTACCGCAGGCGCTTCCTCAACCTGCGGCCCATCAGCCATGCCGGTCCCTTGTGCTTGGTTGACGGCCATCCCCAGCCGACCGACGTGGAGCTCGCCGCGCGGGTCGTGGCCCGCTACAGCCAAGGACGGGAAGCGGCGGCGGTCACCGTGGCCGCCGAAGACCCGCATGCCGGATGCCGTGAATTGACGGTGGCGCCTCTCGCGCCAGCGGAGTTGCCCTCGGCTTGGCATGTCTAAGCTGGTGCATCCCTTTGAAAACTTGGATGCGCGGGGCCTGCTGTGTCCAATGCCGGTCATCAAGGTCCAGGACCGAATCGCGGACTTGCGCCCCGGCGCGGTGCTCGATGTGTTGGCCACCGACCCAGGCACACTTGCCGACGTGCCAGCTTGGTGCCGAGTGCATGGGCATGAAATTCTCGAGATGGTGCAAGCCCATCATGAAATCCGCATTCGGATCAAAGTCAATTGAACGCTGACCGGGGCATTTCCTCAATATGGTGCATAAGGCACCGATATGGCACTAATTTAGTGCGCGAAACGGATGCATCGAAGCCATATTGCCCCTACCCCTTAGATATCAGGCATGGCATATTTGTTGCCTAGCCCAGTATGGCTCGGCGACAGGATCGCGGCCACCGTCACTGGCCCGGCCCGCGCAGCGGTGTTGACGGTGCAAGCTGAGCATCAAGGAAATCACTGCCAATCGAGGAGCAATCGAGGAAAAGATGTCTGACAACACACTGAAAATGATGAGCGACAACGACGCGAAGTGGGTGGACATGCGCTTCACGGACCCGCGCGGAAAAGAGCAGCACACCACCATTCCGGCGGATCGCATCGATGCCGACAGCTTGGCCGACGGCATCATGTTCGACGGTTCATCGATCTCCGGCTGGAAGTCGATCAACGAGTCCGACATGATCCTCATGCCGGACGACGAGACCCCGGTGATGGATCCGTTCCGCGATGAGCCGACGCTCAATTTGCGTTGCGACATCGTCGAGCCCTCCACCATGCAGCCCTACGAGCGGGATCCCCGATCGGTGGCCAAGAAGGCCGAGGCCTACTTGGCCTCGACGGGCGTCGGCGACGCCGCCTTTTTCGGGCCGGAGTGCGAGTTTTTCGTCTTCGACGACGTCAAGTACAAGATCGACATGAGCGGCGCCTCCTACGCCATCAGCGCCGAGGAGGCGGCTTGGGAGTCCGGCAGCGACTTTGAGGGCGGCAACCTGGGCCACCGGCCCGGCGTCAAGGGCGGCTATTTCCCAGTGCCTCCGGTGGACTCCGCCGCCGACCTCCGCTCAGCGATCTGCGCGGCCATGCAGTCAATGGGCCTCAAGGTTGAAGTCCACCACCACGAAGTGGGCACGGCCTGCCAAAACGAAATCGGCGTACGCTTCAACACTTTGGTGAAGAAGGCCGACGAGACCCAGATCTACAAGTACTGCGTACACAACGTCGCCGACGCCTACGGCAAGACCGCCACGTTCATGCCCAAGCCCTTGGTCGGCGACAACGGCAACGGCATGCACGTGCATCAGTCGATCTTCGCCGGGAACGCCAACGTGTTCCACGGCGACGGCTACGCCGGGCTCTCCGAGACCGCCCTGTTCTACATCGGCGGCGTCATCAAGCACGCCCGCGCCATCAACGCCTTCGCCAACGCCAGCACCAACTCCTACAAGCGGCTCGTGCCGGGCTTCGAGGCACCAGTGCTGTTGGCCTACTCGGCGCGCAACCGCTCGGCCTCGGTGCGCATCCCCTACATTCAGGGCGGCAATCCCAACGCCTACCGGGTGGAGGTGCGTTTCCCGGACAGCACCGGCAACCCCTACCTCACCTTTGCGGCGATGCTGATGGCGGGCCTGGATGGCATCACCAACGAAATCCACCCCGGCGAGTCGTTCGACAAGGACCTCTACGACCTGCCCCCCGAGGAGCTCGAAGGCGTGCCCACCGTGGCCAGCTCACTGGAGCAGGCGCTGGCGGCCCTAGACGCCGACCGGGACTTCCTGCGCGCCGGCGACGTCTTCACCGACTCGATGATCGACGGCTACTTGGCGCTCAAGCAGGAAGAGGTGGACTACCTGAACGCCAGCACCCATCCGGTGGAGTTCGAGATGTACTACTCGGTCTGAGCCACCACCCCAACCCCGGCGGCAGGACGCAACGCCGTGCCGCCGGGCCATCCCATCGACCCATCATGCCGCTGGATTTGCCCAGCTTACCGTTCAGCGCACCAAATTTGTCGAACCTAGGAGCCTGCGCAGGCGCGCCTGACGGCATCTTGAGCACGCGGCGGGAGCACGCCCAGTGATTTTCCTGCTATTGACGACCGCAGTAGTTTGTTCATGATTAGGTCGGGCTAAGGGCAATTTCCTACAGACGCAGTTTGCCGAAAGCCTCAAGATGGCCCCAACCACCTTGGAGCTTTCAGCATGAACGCAAAAACAATCATCCGCTGCGCCGCGGCCCTCGCCGCGGCGCTGCTCATGGCACCACCCCTCGCTGGCACCGACCAGCCCAAAAGCGGGTACTCAAGCGCCCGCATCATCTCACCCCCCGATGGCGAGGGACTGCGGGCCAATTCGGGGAACTTCGAGGTCCGGGCACAAATCGAGCCGGATCTCCGCCAAGGCCATCGCCTGCGCCTGTTGCTTAACGACAACCCACAAGGCGCCGCCCAAGCGTCATCGACATTTCAGCTGACTGGCGTCGAACGCGGCGAGCACCAACTTCGGCTGCAAATCGTCGATGACGACGGAGGCCTCGTCTTTGCAGGCGAACCCAGCACCTTCCACCTGCTAAGGCACTCCAAACTGCACCCGCGCCCAGCCTTCAATCCGTAGGCCCCTCCAATGCACCGCCCCGCAGCAAACGGCGGTCTCGATCCGAAATCCTCCCTAAATCCAATCGCGGAGTTTCGCGCAGCGAAACTCCAACGCAAACCGCAGGTTCGCGCCGGTTCACACAATGGCTTTGCGCACCATTTTGGTGCAATATGGGCCGCTAACGGCATTGATTCGGTCGAAAAACTGGACCGAATCTTGCCGTCCGAATCAGCGTGAACCCTTTGATCGCAGAAACATCGGCCACCGCGCAGGCGGAACTCGCGTACAAGGCGCTGGAGCACCAACCCAGCGCCATCCTGGTGATATCGTCGGCGCAAGTGCTCAAGCTGCTCAATCCCGCCGCCGAAGCCCTGTTCGGCGTCAGCGGCGGACGGGTGCTGGGCAAACCCCTTAACGCCCTGATCCGCAACACCGATGCGGTGCTGGAAGTCCTTGGGGAATCAACGGCGCCGGGGCAGTCATTCACCTTGCGCCAGCAAAACCTGCAAGTGGCCGGCGGCAGCACCCTCATGGTCGATCTGACCTGCGCCACCTTCGACGGCGGCACCGACTGGGTCATCGAGGCGCAACCCTTGGACCGGCTGCGGCGCATCAACCACGACGATCGGCTCATCAACATCCAGGAAACCACCGCCAGCCTCGTCCGCGGCTTGGCCCACGAAGTGAAAAATCCCCTCGGCGGCATTCGCGGCGCGGCGCAACTGCTCGGCCACGAACTGCAGCGGCCCGAGCTCGCTGAGTACACCGAGGTGATCATCCGTGAATGCGACCGCCTCACGGAGTTGGTGGACCGCATGCTCGGCTCCAGCCGCCCGCTCAACATCACCGAGATCAACGTGCACCAAGTCCTGGAGCACGTCGCCCGCGTGGCCGTGGAGAGCGTCGCAAACCACCAGGTGCACCTCAAGCGGGACTACGACCCGAGCCTGCCAATGGTTGACGCCGATGAGGACCAGCTCATTCAAGCCCTGCTCAACATCGTCAACAACGCCTGCATCGCCCTTGATGAAGTGCAAGGCGCCGAGATCACCCTACGCACCCGGCCGCTGCGTCAATTCACCATTCACGGGCGGCTGCATCGATTGGTGGTCAGCATCGAAGTGCAGGACAACGGACCCGGCATACCCGATGAACTGCTCGACCGAATGTTCTATCCGATGATCAGCGGCCGGGCTAGTGGCTCAGGGCTAGGCCTCGCCATCACCCAAGCCATCGTGCGGCGCCACCATGGCATGATCGAGTGCGAGAGTCGTCCCGGAAAGACGTTCTTCGCCGTCATTCTGCCCCTAACCCACCAAGAGGAGAGTTGCGAGTGAACAGCGGCAAGGCACCGACGGTATGGATCGTCGATGACGACCGATCGATCCGTTGGGTGCTCGAAAAGGCCATGACCCGGGCCGGCATCGCCAATGCCTCATTCGCCAGCGCCGACGAGGCCTTGGCCTGCGGGCAGCTCCCGATGGCGGTGCTCAGCGACATTCGCATGCCCGGGACCGACGGACTCGACTTTCTCGACGCCCTGCGGGAGAGGGAGCCCAACCTGCCGGTGATCATCATGACCGCCCATTCCGATCTCGACAGCGCCGTCTCCTCCTACCACCGGGGCGCTTTCGAATACCTGCCCAAGCCGTTCGACATCGACGAGGCGGTGGCGGTGGTCCAACGGGCGGTGGCCCGCACCGAGCGCCGAGCGGTGCGCAGCCCCGAAGTGGTGTCCTCGGACCAGGAAATCCTCGGCCAGGCGCCGGCCATGCAGGAAGTGTTTCGTGCCATCGGCAGGCTGTCCGCCTCCAATGTCACCGTGCTGATCAACGGCCCGTCGGGCTCCGGCAAGGAACTCGTGGCCAATGCCCTGCATCGGCACAGCCCCCGCTCCAATCAGCCCTTCGTGGCCTTGAACATCTCCGCCATCCCTAGCGAGTTGGTCGAATCCGAACTGTTCGGCCACGAAAAGGGCGCCTTCACCGGCGCTGCCAGCCGACGGGTCGGCCGCTTCGAACAGGCCAACGGCGGCACCCTGTTTCTGGACGAGATCGGCGACATGCCCTCAGAGAGCCAGATTCGCCTGCTGCGGGTGATTGCCGAGGGGGAGTTCTACCGCGTCGGCGGCCACAACCCCGTGCAGGTGGACGTGCGCATCATCACGGCCACCCATCAGCACCTCGAACAACGAGTGGAGGACGGCACGTTCCGGGAGGATCTGTTCCATCGCTTGAACGTCATTCGGGTGCATGTCCCGGCGCTGGCCAAACGCCGGGAGGACATCCCCCTGCTCGCCAATCACTTTCTGCAGCGGGCCACCAACGAACTCGGCGAAGCGCCCAAGGTGTTTGATCCGACTACCCTCAAGACCCTTTCCGCGCTGCCGTGGCCAGGCAATGTGCGGCAGTTGGAAAACACCTGCCGCTGGCTGGCGGTCATGGCCGCAGGCCCCGTGGTGCTGGTCGACGACCTGCCGCCGGAGCTGAAGGCCGCGCCACCGCCTTCCGAGGCCGGCGATTGGGAAGGCGCACTGGCCAAGTGGGCCAGCAAGGCGCTGGCCAAGGAGGATGGGCAACCCTTGCTGAAGCACGCCTTGCCGGCCTTTGAGCGCACCCTGATCAAGGCAGCGCTGGCCCGCACCGGCGGACGGCGCGTGGAGGCGGCCGAACGCCTCGGCTGGGGCCGCAACACACTGACCCGAAAGATCGCCGAACTGCGTTTGACCGAGATCTAGCCCGAAGTCGCGCTCAATGCGCGGTTTGCTGCTCCTGCTGGCGAACCGCCTCGGCATACAGCGCTTCGAAGTTCACCGGCGCCAAATGCAGGGCCGGGAACCCACCCTTGAGCGTTAGATTGTCGATCGCTTCCCGTGCATAGGGATACAGGGTGGTGGGACACAGGGTGCCGAGCACCTTTCTCAAGGTCTCGCCTTCGACGCCCTCGATGTTGAACAGACCCGCCTGCTGCACTTCGACGATGAAAGCGGTGGCGTCCTCCCCAAGCCGAGCGTTGAGACCGACGGTGAGAACCACCTCAAAGCGGGTTTCCTCCACCCGATTAGACTTGGTGTTGATGTCCGCCTGAACCTCGGGCGTCCAGTTTTCCGCGAAGATGCCAGGGCTCTTCGGCGACTCCCAGGAAGCGTCCTTCAAGTAAATTCGTTCCAGGCGCACTTGCGCCGTCGGCTGCTCGCTCATGACTTCACCACTGGCAGGCTCTGATTGCGCCACTCGGTCACCCCGCCTGTGAGCCGCACGACGTTCTGAAATCCATGCTTGCGCAGCACCACGCCAGCGGTGCCCGAGTGCTGACCCATCTTGCAGGCCACCACGACGGGCCGGTCCTTGTGCTTGTTGAGTTCGTCCACGCGGCCGTCCAACGCTGAGAAGGGGATGTTGACCGCATCGACGATATGGCCAGCGTCAAACTCCTTCTTGTCCCGCACGTCAAGCACCAGCGCCCCTTCGCGGTTCACCATGTCCACCAGTTGCTGCACCGATACTGAACGTCCCCCACGCCGCACCTCGTTGCGCACGAACAACGCCAACAGCAACACAAAGGCACCACACAAAAGCGGATGGTTGGCAATGAAGTCGAAGACTTGGTCCATGAGGGTTGGGATCGGGCCGGAAGATTGCAAACAGCGTGATTATACAGGCAAACGACGCAATGCCTCGGACCGAAGAGCGGGGGCGCCGCCTTGGGCGCGGCGCACGGAGCCGGGCGCAAAAGTGAGTTCGTGGGACAACCTTATCCCGCGAGCAGGAGATAGGGCGCGCTCGAAACGCCTTGCGTCGTTCCAACCGATGCCGCAGACGGATATCATGCTGCCTGCCTATGGAAACCGTGGCTGACAACCCATCCGCCAAGCTGATCCTCGTTGTTCTCGACGGCTTCGGCCATCGGGAGGACGCGGCGGACAACGCCATCGCCGCGGCGCACACGCCGAATTGGGACAGCTTCATGACCCGCTGCCCGCACACCTTGATTTCCGGTTCCGGGCTGGACGTAGGGCTGCCCGACGGCCAGATGGGCAATTCCGAAGTCGGCCACATGGTCATCGGCGCCGGGCGGGTCGTTCACCAAGACCTGGCGCGCATCAACCAGGCCATGGAGCGTGGCGAATTCGAACGCAACAGCTGCCTCTGCGCACTCATTGACAGGCTGCGCAAATCCGGCGGTGCCCTGCACGTTCTCGGCCTGCTCTCACCCGGCGGCGTCCATTCCCACGAGCGGCAGATTTTCCAGCTCATACGCACCGCCCACGAAAAGGGCGCGGGACCCATCCACCTGCACGCCTTTCTCGACGGGCGAGACACGCCGCCTGCCAGCGCGGCAAACTCCTTGGAACGAGCCGATGCCCTGTTTCGAGAGCTCGGCGCCGGCGGGGTGGCCTCGGTCTGCGGCCGCTACTTCGCCATGGACCGGGACCAGCGCTGGGAGCGGACCGAGCGGGCCTTCGACCTGATCGTTCGAGGTGAAGCCGCCTTCCACGCAGCCGACGCACCGACCGCCCTCCAACTCGCTTACGAGCGGGGCGAAACCGACGAGTTTGTCCAACCCACGGCAGTGCGCACCCCCGGCGGGCTCGCGCCGGCCCTAGCCGAAAACGACGCGATCCTGTTCACGAACTTCCGTGCCGACCGGGCCCGGCAATTGAGCCGCGCACTGCTGCAGGCCGATTTCAACGAATTTCAACGCCACCGATTCATCCCGATCGAGAACTGCGCCACCTTGACCCACTACGCCGAAGACCTTGAGGTCCCCTGCCTGTTCGAGCCAACGGTCCTGGCCAACACTTTCGGCGAGCATCTCTCCAAACTCGGCAAACGGCAACTGCGGGCTGCCGAAACCGAAAAGTACGCCCATGTGACCTTCTTCTTTTCCGGCGGGCGCGAACTGCCCTTTCCGGACGAGGAGCGCCTGCTCGTGCCAAGCCCCAAGGTGGCCACCTACGACTTGCAGCCGGAAATGAGTGCCGCCGAGCTGACCCAAGGCCTCGTCAAGGCGCTGCGTTCCGAACGCTTCGACGCCATCGTCTGCAACTACGCCAACGGCGACATGGTCGGACACACGGGCCAGTTCGACGCCGCGGTGGCGGCGGTCGAAACCTTGGACCAATGCCTCGGCCAATTGGCGGCAGCCGCCGCCGAATGCGCTTGGCGCATGCTGATCACCGCCGACCACGGCAACGTGGAGCGCATGCGCGACGCCGACACCGACCAGCCGCACACCGCCCACACCACCCAAGCCGTGCCCCTGGTCTATGTGGGCGATGGCAAACCGGCACTGGCGGATGGCGGCACTCTAGCGGATGTGGCGCCCACCGCCCTGACCCTGATGGGCATCGAGCCACCCCCGGAAATGACCGGCCACTCCCTGATCCAGGGATGAAGGGCCTCTTCCGGCGCAAGCGCATCTTGCCTTTCCACGGAACAACCTTGGCACCAAACGAGGACAGGACCGCCTCGACCCGTGGGACAATCCCGAACGGATTCCGGAACCCGGGCTTCCCCCCTTGAACCCACGAATCTCGTTTGGTTCCAAAGGAGTTTCGCGTAGCGAAACTGCCAACGCGACCATCAGGTCGCGCAGGTGCATGGCCAAGGCGCTGCTGCTCATCGTCTCAATCAACGTGGCAGCGGCGACCGATGAGGAGCGTCAAGCCAAGGCGAAGCTGGAATCGGTCTTGGCTGAACTCAACGACCTGGAGTCCTGGCTTTCCGACGCGGAGCGCCGCCGCTTGCGCTGGCTCAAGGACGTGCAGGCTCGAGACCGAACGGTTGCCAAATTGAGCGCTTCGGCCCGAGCCAACGAAGCCGCCTTGGCGAACATCCACGACGCGCTGGCCGACCTGCAAAGCGAACGACAGCGTCTGAATGCGCAGCGCGAGGAGGGGGTGCGCCGTCTGGCCAATCACCTCGCCGCCGCCTACCGGCTGAGCGGTGAGCAGTTCATCAAGTTACTATTCAACCAACAATCGGCCGCAACCTTGGAGCGTATCCTGGTGTACCACCGCTTCGTCACCGATGCGCGAATGCAGGCCCTGAAAGCCTTCCGCCAACTGTCGCAAGACATCGAGCGAAACGCCGAGGCCCTTCAGGCCCAACAAGCAGCCGAGCGCCGCGATTTGGATAAGCTGCGCACTCGCCGGCAAGCGCTCCGGGCGGAACGCCAAGCCCGCCATGCCCTGATCGCCGCACTCGACCAAGAATTCGAAGACAAGGAAAACCGCCGCATTCGCCTGCTGGCCGACCACCAGCGGCTGCAGAGGCTCATCGATCAAATTGAACGGCGCACCATCCCCGGGGTGGGCCGCTTCACCCCACGCAAGGGCAGTCTGGCATGGCCCGTGCGCGGTGAGCTCGCGGGACGCTTCGGCCAGCCCCGGGTCGATGGCGACACGGCCTGGCAAGGGCTGCTGCTGAACGCGCCGACCGGCACCGAAGTCACTGCGGTCCATGGGGGACGCGTGGTGTTCGCCGATTGGCTGCGCGGCTTCGGGCACTTGGCCATCATCGACCACGGCGACGACTACATGACCCTCTACGGCCATGCCGACCAATTGACGAAAAAGGTTGATGACTTGGTTGAAGCCGGCGAAGCCATCGCCCGTGCCGGCCAAAGTGGCGGCGCGACAGCGAGCGGCATCTACTTCGAATTACGGCACAAGGGTCAGGCGGTGGACCCTTGGCAATGGCTGAAGCCACCGTGATCTTGCGTCCGCTCGTACACTTCGGCGTTCTTGCCAGCATCGTGACCGGCGTGGCGCTCGGCGTAGTCGCCTATCGAGCATTCTCCGGCGTCAGCGCCCTGCCGAACCGACTGGTAGGCGCAGCCGTTCGACAAATCAAGGCCAACTACGTCGAGGAAGTAACCAATGAACGACTGATCAACGATGCCCTGCGCGGCATGTTGCGAGGACTGGACCGTCATTCCCGCTTTTTGGACAGGGACGCCTTCGAGAGCCTGCAAGCGGATGTCGATGGGCTATTCGGCGGCATCGGCGCCGAATTGGCCTTGGCCGGCGGCTATTTCACCATCACTTCCACCGTCGATGACTCCCCTGCTACGCGAGCGGGGCTGCAGCCCGGCGATCGGATTACGTCGATCGGCGGGACCTCGTTGAAAGGCAAGCGCCTCAAATGGGTCGTGAAAAGCCTGCGCGGACCGCCAAGCACGGAGGTGCATCTGGGAGTGAAGCGCGACCGAGAACGATTCGACCTTGGCCTCACCCGCGCCTTGATCGCCTCGCCCAGCGTCCGTTGGCGCTGGCTCGAGGCAGGCTACGCCTACGTCCGCATCGCCCGATTCAACAAGCGGACCGGCGGCGAATTTCAAAGCGTCTTCGCCGCCCTCACGGCGGAATCGGGACGCCCGATCGCCGGCTTGGTCCTTGACGTGCGCGGCAACACCGGAGGCATCCTCCCGGCCTCGGTGGACGTTGCGGGCGCCCTGCTCGACGGCGGTGTGGTCGCCACGACGCAGAGCCGGCCGCCACCCCCCCGCCAAGCGTACCGCGCCCCACCCGGCGACGCGTTGAACGGCGCACCCGTGGTGATGCTGATCGACGGAAAGACTGCCTCAGCATCGGAAATCGTCGCCGGGGCGCTAAAGGACCATGGGCGCGCCATCCTGATCGGCGAGACCAGTTTCGGCAAGGGCACCGTACAGGCCCTAGTGCCCCTGCCGGGCGCCCAAGGCCTCAAACTGACCACTGGCCATTACTTCACCCCCAACGGCAACTCCATCCATGAGGCGGGCATCAAGCCCGACGTGGAGGCCAACCCCGCCGACACCGAAGCGCTGTTGGCGCAGGCGCTTGAGTTGCTGAAAGAGGCGCCCGCGGCCAGCCTGCCGCCAGCCTCAACAAGGTAGGTTTCAAGCATCCAGCAATGCTTGGCCTTGCCGGAAGTCCAACGTGCCGGCATAGATGGCGCGTCCGGTTATGGCGCCCAGCAGCAGCTTGCCGGCTTGTTCATCGGCGGCCTTCAGCGCCGCCAGGTCGTCGAGATCGTTGAGGCCTCCGGAGGCGATCACCGGCGTGGACAGGGCGGCAGCAAGCCGCAGCGTGGCGATGGCATTGATGCCGCTCTGCATGCCGTCGCGCTCGATGTCCGTGTACACGATGCCTGCCAAGGGCAGCGCGTCCGCCGCCCGGGCCAACTCTAGCACCGGCGCGTCGGTGGTGATGTCCCAACCATCGGTCGCCGCCCGCTCGCCGCGGGCGTCAAGCCCGAACAGGACCTGGTGCGGAAAACGCACCGCCAACCGCCCCAGGAATTTGAAATCGCGCACCGCTGCGGTGCCGACGATGACCGCCGCCACGCCGGCCTCCAAATAGGCGGCAGCCGTATCGAGGGATCGGATGCCGCCACCAACTTGAACCGGCACGGCACCCGCCCGGCGAACGATTTCGGCAATGCAGCCCTGATTGCACGGCTGCCCGGCGAAGGCGGCATCGAGGTCCACGACATGCAGCCGCCGGCAACCTGCCTCCAGCCAGTGCGCGGCCATGGCCGCGGGATCGTCGGAAAACAGGGTGGCGTCGTTCATGCGTCCCTGCTTGAGGCGCACGCACTGCCCATCCTTGAGGTCGATGGCCGGGATCAACAGCATGGCAAAGCCGGTGAGTGTCCTGTCCCGCAAATAAGTGGGTTTTAGGCGCTAGGCCGTTTGGGTTCCCGGCAAGGCGCGACAACGCCATGTGGCAAGCCCCACATCAGGCGCAGCAGCGCGGCCGGGGGGCCAAACGGCCACGCACAATCACTCTTGTTTGCGGGACAGGGCACTAGAGCGATCCCTTGGTGGACGGCACTTCGCCCCCGCTGCGGGGATCGAAGGCGACCGCCATGCGCAGCGCCCGGCCAAAGGCCTTGAACAGGCTCTCCGCCTGATGGTGGGCGTTGGCGCCGCGCAGATTGTCCAGATGCAGGGTGACCTGGGCGTGGTTGACGAAGCCCTGAAAGAACTCGCGCAGCAGGTCGACGTCAAAATCGCCGATGCGGGGCCGCACAAAGGCGCAGTGGTATTCAAGCCCCGGCCGGCCGGAGAGATCGACAACCGCCCGCGACAGGGCCTCATCAAGCGGCACGTAAGCATGGCCGTAGCGCCAAACGCCCTGCTTCTCGCCAACCGCCTCGGCGAGCGCCTGGCCGAAGACGATGCCCACATCCTCCACCGTGTGGTGCGCATCCACCTCGAGGTCGCCGTCGGCCCGCACCACGAGGTCGATACGCCCGTGCCGCGCCACCTGGGCCAGCATGTGCTCGAAGAACGGCAGCCCGGTGGCCAGCTCGCAACGGCCCTCCCCATCGAGATTCAGGGCGAGTTCGATGCGGGTTTCCCGGGTGTTGCGGGTGATTTCAGCGGTACGGACCGATTTCATGGGGCTAACCAACAGCCGGAGCAGTGCGCATGGGTTCAGTTTCTCCGCCGCGGCGGCGCAGGTTCGATTGGGGCGCAATTATAGGGTCAAAACGCCCTCAAACCCCGTCCAACATTGCTCGCCTTCGCTTGCTAACCCGCAACTTGGCCCAAGTAATGGTCACGAATAGCGAGAAGTAGAACCAACCCGCCCAACCCACGTGGTCGATTGGGATGAGGACCGCCATCAGGCTCGACGCCAAACCGGTGCCGCTGACCGCCATCCACAGGACAACGCTCTGCCGGGTCTCAAAGCGCTCAAGTTCGTTCAGTTCCAGCACATCGCGGCGCCGCCAAGCGTACAGGTACAAGCCGAGGACCACCCCCGACAGGGAGGCGAACGCAAACCCGTAGAACACGAAGATCGCAGCAACCTGCTCCCCCGTCACCTCGAAGGCGACCGGCAGCCAGCCATCCGTCATGGTGCCAAAGCCAAGTGAAATGACCACCCGCAATGGATACACCAGCACCAGAATGCCGGCGATCAACAACACCGTGAGCCACAGGGACACCAGATCGTCCAAGCCGTAGAGGCGGCTCCACTTGTGATGGCCGATCCAGAACATGATCAACAGGCCAAAGCAGGCAAAGAAGATCGGCACGGACTTGAGCGCGGTCTGGAATTCCTGGTAGCTCGAAGGCACATCGTCAACCGAAATGACCAGCAGGGTGACCGCAAAGGCGAAGGCCGCGTCGGCAAAGGTCTCCACCCGCGTCATCGATGCGCCACGAATGCGGAAGCCGTTTTCAACCGGCAAGCCGTCCAGATTCATCGCTCGACCCCCAACCTCGGGCGCCGCCTAATGCGGCAGGTTGTCCGTGCGCGCGCGCCGGCCAAGGTAGCCGCCGTGATGGCGCAGGCCGTAGTCCTCGCGGGTCACCCCCTTCGCCTCCAGCAGCGCCAGGGCCAGGGCGTCGGTGATGGCCAGCATGACCGCGGTGCTGGCGCTCGGCGTCAGGCCCAAGGGGCAGGGTTCATCGATCACGCCCATGTCCAGAATCAGGTCGGACAGCGCCCGCAGCTCCGAGTCTGGATGCGAGGTGATGCCGATGACGGTGGCGACGCCAAGGTGGCGTGACAGCTCCAGCATCTCCAGCACTTCCCGGCTCTTGCCGCTGGTCGACAGGGCGACCATCACGTCATTGGGACCAACCAAGCCGAGATCGCCATGCGCTGCCTCCGACGGATGAATGAAGTCCGCCGGCGTGGCCGTGGAGCACAGGGTGGCGGCGAACTTGCGGGCGATGTGCCCAGCTTTGCCGATGCCCGTGGCCAGCACCTTGCCCCGGCAGTCGGCCAGCGCCTGCACGGCTTGGACAAACTCATCGCCAACAGCAACCGCGCGGATGGCGTCCGCCTCCGCCCGCAGCACGGCGCGCATGCGTTCCTGAACGTTCATGGCCCCATGGTGTCATGAGGGTGGAGGATTGCAACCGGCTGCAATAGGCTTGCGACATGAACCAGTTGCTTCTTGCGCCCCGGCCCCAACGGGCCGAACTCTCCGTTGAGCGGGCGCAGGCCGGGCTGCTCCGAAGTCAAGGGCCGGTCAGCGCATCGCTCGCCTCGGCACTGGAACGCGCCAACAACTCGCTCCAAAGACGGAGCGACGCCACCGTGCCGGTCCGCTTTGCAGTGGAGGACCCAAGCGAGGCCCCGCCCGCGCTGGGCGACGACGAAAGCTACCGGCTGCACCTGTCGAACGATGGTGTGCGCATCACCGCCCCGCGCTTGGCCGGCGCCCGCCATGCGCTGACCACGCTGGTTCACATCAGCAACCATAGCGGCCATCTGCCACTCGGCCACATCGAAGATGCGCCGAGCTTTCCTTGGCGCGGTCTGATGTTGGACCCGGCCCGGCGTTTCCTGAGCTTGGACACCCTGTTGGCTACGCTGGATGCAATGGCGCTGTGCAAGCTGAACGTGCTGCACCTGCACCTGACCGACGATCAGGGCTTCCGCTTCCGGAGCCGCGCCTATCCGCAGCTGGCCAGCGCGGAAAGCTACAGCCGCGGCGAGTTGCGCACGCTGGTGGCGGCTGCGGATGATCGGGGCATCCGAATCATCCCCGAACTCGACATACCCGGCCACGCGACCAGCTGGCTGTGCGCCCATCCCGAATGGGGGCCGCGGCGCTCAGCCACAGCGCCAAGCAGCCGGTTCGGTCCCCATGAAGCCGTGCTCAATCCGATCGATCCTGTCGTTCACAAGGCGATCGACACCCTGATCGGCGAGCTGGCGGGTGTTTTCCCCGATCAGTTCATCCACCTCGGCGGCGACGAGGTCAATCCTGCGTGGTGGAACGAGAGCAGCGAAATCGCAGCCTACATGGCGGAGCGTGGGCTGGAGGGCCCCACCGCCCTGCAAGCGCATTTCAGGGCGCGCCTAGCTGAGTTCGCCGCCCGGCGCGGCAAGCGGATCATCGGCTGGGACGAGGCGCTCGACGGCGGAGCGCCGGCCGCAATGGTGGCGCAGAGCTGGCGCGGCGCCACCGCCCGGGGCCGGGCGCTGGCCGCCGGCCATGACTGCGTGGTGTCCTCAGGCTATTATCTCGACCTCTGCTATCCGGCAGACGTGCATCACGCCTACGCCCCGGACGCATCCGAAGCGGAATTGCTGGCCCTTGAGGACGCCTTGCTTCTCGATCCCCGTTTCAACCACGTGGCATCGGGCCTGAAGTGGGTCGAAGGGTGGCGCCGGCCAGCGCCCTCCCCCGGCACCGGGAAGGTGTTGGGTGGCGAAGCCTGCCTCTGGTCGGAACTGGTGAGCGAGGAGTTGCTGCCGGTGCGGCTTTGGTCGCGAATGCCCGTCATTGCGGACCGCTTCTGGTCCAACCAGCCCGCGCCCAGCGACTTCGACCCCTGGCTTGAAGCGTCCGTGAACCAGCTCGCGGCGGCGGGCATGGTTGATGTTCCAAGCACCAGCCGCCGCTTGCTGGAGCGCTTCGGCGTCAAGGCGCGCCAACTATCTGCCGTGGCCCTGCTCGAACCGGTCAAGTGGTACGGACGGCTGTTGGGGCAGGCCGCTTTGGAGGCCCGAATCAACGGCAAGGAAATGCCCCAGTCCAGGCCCTATGACACCGACACGCCCTTGAATCGACCCGTGGATGCATTGCTCCCGGAGAGCCTTGCTGCCTGCCGATTCGAGGGATTGCTGGCCGGCAGCGGCGCTCCACTGCTCGATGAATGCGCCAAGCTGCTGGAAGCCTGTGCGACCGACGACTTCATCCCCGAACTGATGCCGCCGATCGCCAACCTCAAACTGATCCTGCAAACCATCGCCGAAGTGGCCAAGGGGCGGCTCAACAAGGCCGAAGCCCGCCGACGAGTCGCCGAAGCGAGCCTGCCCGCCGGCGAGTACATCGTCGCCATCGGCCCCCCAGTGCTGGCCTGGCTGGAGGCGCCATGACCACCGCCGAAGCCGCCCTCGCCGAAGGCTGGGGAATGGCAGCCGTCCTTGCGCCCTTGGGCGGGGGGCGCATCAACGACAGCTACTTGGCGCAAAGCGGCGCAGACCGCTGGGTGCTGCAGCGCATCAACCGCTTCGTCTTCCCGAGACCAGACGTGTTGATGGACAACGTCGCCCGAGCATCCGCCCATCTCAACGCCAAGCTTCCAGGCTGGACCCCCACGCTCATTCCGACCCGCGACGGCGCCAGCCATGCCCAACTCGACAGCGACATCTGGCGGCTCTGGTCCTACGCCGACGGGCGCTCCCTCTCCAGGCTGGACAGCAACCGTCAGGCCGAAGCCGCCGGACGAGCCGTCGGCCAAACCCACCGCTGGCTGCAGGATCTGCCCGGCCCGAGACTCGACGCGGCCTTGCCCGGCCATCTGCAACTCGACCGCTGCCTTGCGGACTTCGACGCCTGCCAGGGCGCCGAGCCACAACTGATCGACTTCATCGATGCCCGCCGCAACCTGGCCACGCGCTTTCGCGAACGCAACGGAAACATCCACGGCGACGGCCATCTCGAAAACCTAAGGTTCGGCAACGACGGCAGCGTCACCGCGGTGCTCGACCTCGACACCGTGATGCGGGGCCACTGGGCCTGGGACTTTGGCGACCTGGTGCGTTCCGCGCTGGGCGGCCAAGCCTTGCCGACGCGGTTTGCGGCTGCGGCCCACGGCTACTTGGACGCAGCCAATGTTCAGGCCAGCGTCGATGACTTGGTGATGGCCCCCCGCTACATCACCTTCATGATCGGCCTGCGCTACCTCAACGACCATCTGGACGGCGACCGCTACTTCAAAGTGGACGCGCACGGCGAGAACCAGCAGCGGGCGCTGGATCGGTTTCGCTTTCTGCAAGCGCTGGAGGCAGCGGAACCCGCCTTCATCGACAGCGCGAAAGCTCTAGTCGAAGCCCGTGGTCTTCAGAATGGCCTGCACTACAACGATGACCGTCACCACTAGCGTGACGCCAAACGCCGTCCACATGATGACGTATCGCCAAGGGCTCCCCGGCTTGGGTTCCAGCTGGCTCTCGGCCCGGCTTTCGGGGGAATCGTCCACGGCAGCGATTATATCGTCCCTAGCCCGGATATTGCACGAATGTAGTTGAGGAACGGCGGAATGCCCCTGATAATTCAGGGTGTTAGAGCCATCTTAAGAGA
>JAQAJJ010000040.1 GCA_028278675.1 Candidatus Azophilus lithoversatilis | reverse complement strand
ACCGTAATTCCAACGAATATCCTTTCGTACGGCACCGTTTGAACCTCTACAATCGACCTTCGTGAATAGGTGCGGCTAGACAAAGGATCGCCCACGGGTTGGTATTGGCGGACCGCCATGCGAAGGACTGGATCCCGTCGGAGTGCTTGATCCGCTGACACAGGCCCTCACTCCAATCGGTTGATCATGCGAAACACCGCGATCAGAATGCCGAAGCCGACGTAGAGCCCGAAGGTGGTCACGCCTAGGAGGATGGCCATTTGCGGTGTGACGATTTCCTGTGCGGCCAGCCAGCCGACCGCCGCCAATATGGCCACGAAGGAGGCGCCGACTCCGGCGGCGATCAGCCCCCGTCTGCCCCTGCGGCGAGCCATTAACTGCTCCGCCTGGCGTTGATCAACGGATTGCCACCGGATTGATCACCGCTTGGACGGCGCCTTCGAACCTCGGCACGCCGAGCACGAAAAGGAATTCCGATGCACCGTCGGCGGCGAGTTCACGGGTGTCCATGTTCTCGAGAATGTACACGCCATTCTTGGCCAGCAGTTCCGGGTGCACCGGAAACGCCTGCTCCGGGTCTTCCGGGGGCAGTACCTCCAAGGCCCAGGTGTCGGCGCCGACCGCCACCACGCCCAACTCAGCCAGATAGCGTGCCCCATCGACGCCGAGGCCCGGTTGGCCTGCCATGAAGCGTTCCGCGTTGACATCCATAACGTTCAGCCAGCCGGTATGGAACAGCACCACATCGCCCTTTTCGATTTCGATGCCCTGAAGGGCTTGGGCGGCCATGATTTCCTTGCTATTGAAGGCCATGCCTTCGGGCATGGGGTTCTGGCCGGCCAGTTTGGCCATGTCCAACAGAACGCCCCGGCTGACGATGGGCGGCAGTTGATGGATGCTGAGCTTGGTCAAGCCGGTGGGCACGACGAAATCCTGGGCCTTGTTGCCGTTGTAGTAAACGTGGTCGATGCCCATGTGTCCCAAGCCATCGAGCTGGCTGCCGATGCCCATCCACAGCGTCATCAGGTCGTCGTTGCCGGTGGCACGGTTGATGCCGAGCGGCGTGCCGGTGCCGTCGTCGAGCTGCAGGATGGTCATGGCGTACTGCCGGGGCGGATAGGCTGGCGAATCCGCGCCAGTGGTCACTCCGAGGCGATAAACCTTGCCCGCCTTAACGAGCCCTGCGGCGGCCACCACCTTTTCCGGGGTGAGATTGTTGATCGCCCCCAAGGTGTCGCCGGCGCCGTACTTGGAAGGGTGCCAAGCGTCGTCTCCCCAACTGGCCAAAGGCGTGAGGAGCAGCGCGGCGGTCAATCCGATACGGGTTTTCATGGTTGTTCTCCTTCCATTTGAAGTGGTGACAGCCCGGCAGCCAGCGAGCAAAGCTCAGTTTAGCTGTCCCGCAGGGCGGCCGGGAGTTTTTCGTAGATGTTGTCGAAGCCACCGTTGGACATGATGACCACATGCCGCCGCCGCTTAGGCAGTTCGCAAACCTGCTTGATGAGGTGGGGCAGGTCGGCGAAGTGTTGGGCCGGCACGACGCACTCCGACGTCAGGGCGGCCAAATCCCATTCGATGTTGGCGCTGCGGAACCAGAACGCCTGATCGGCGGCGGCGCAGCAGCTAGCTAGGGCGTCGCGCAGGGTGCCCAGAGCCATGGTGTGGGTGCGCGGTTCGATAATGGCTAGGATTTCTTCGCCGCCGACGCTGTTGCGCAAGCCCTGGAGGGTCTTGCGAATGGCGGTGGGATGATGGGCGAAGTCGTCGTACAACGTGGTTTCGCCCACTTCGGCAATCACTTCAAGGCGGCGCTTGACGCCGGAGAAATCGGCTAGGGCTTCGACGGCGAGTTCGGGAGCCACCCCGGCGTGACGGGCCGCGGCGATGGCGCCCAGGGCGTTGCTGGCATTGTGGAGGCCGAGCATTGGCCACGAGACCCGACCGAGGATCCGCTCGTTCAAGGCGACGTCGAAAGCGCTGTTGTCGGCGCTGGCGTTGATCGCGGTCCAGCGCTCGCCGTTGTCCATCGCCAGCGCTGGGGTTGGCCATGGTGCGCCGACGCGGGCCACCGGTGTCCAACAGCCGGCGCGGAGCAGGTCGTTGATGTTTCCGTCGTCGCTTGGCGCAATGACCAGCCCCTCCCCGGGCACGGTGCGAAGCAATTGGTGGAACTGCGCCTTGACGGCTTCCACATCCTTGAAGATGTCGGCGTGGTCGTGCTCCAAGTTGTTGATGATCAGGGTGCGCGGCTGGTAGTGGAGGAATTTCGAACGGCGGTCGAAGTAGGAGGTGTCGTATTCGTCCGCTTCGACCACGAAGTACGGCGCTTGACCCAAACGGGCGGAACGGTCGAAATTCTTGGGCGCCCCGCCGATCAAGTAGCCGGGCTGGAGTCCAGCGTAGTCCAAGATCCAGGCCAGCATGCTCGTGGTGGTTGTTTTGCCGTGGGTGCCCGACACCGCCAACACCCAGCGGTCCCGCAGCAGGTTGTTGCCCAGCCACTCGGCCCCGGAGACGTAGCGCAGTCCGCGGTTGAGAATGTGCTCCACCGAGTCCACGCCCCTTGGCAGTCCAGCGTTGCCGATGACCACCAAATCGGGGGTCGGCCGCAGCTGGGCGGCGTCGAAGCCCTCGTGGACGGTAATGCCGTCCGCGGCCAACAAGCCGCTCATCGGTGGATAGATGTGCTTGTCGGAGCCGCTTACTTGATGGCCCTGCTGCTTTGCGAGCAGCGCTAGGCTGCCCATCAGGGTGCCGCCGATGCCGAGGAAGTAAATCCTCACCCGCCGCTGGCCAAGCTGGCGAGACCAGTGCTGATCAACATCATGCTGAAGGCCAAGCCCACGCCGATGGTCATGTGGGACTTCAGCGATCGCGAGAGAATGTAGCCGAACACCGTGACCGACCAAATCATGAAGGTGGTGTAGGCCGCAAATACCGCGACTTCGTTGAGCATCTGGGCCAGCGGCACAATCACGGCAAAGATCGCAGTCAGCACCAGGTCGCAGCCCAGCAGAACGGACAGGGTCCAGACAAAGCGGTCACCGGCGCCGCGCAGGCTGCAGGTTAGGTAAACCAGGGAGGCCAAGGCGGCGACTGAGACCAGAATCCCGGTGGCGATGCGTAGCAGAGGCTCTCCTGAGATGATCGTGGACAGCGTGATGCTGCACGCCAGATTGGCCATCAGCACCAGAAACAGGAAATAGGGGTGCTTGGGCACGATTTCGGGATTGTGACGCAGTAGGCACACGCGCCAGAAGAAATGCAGGACGGTCAGCATCAGGGTGTGACGATAGGGGGCAGCCCCAGAGGGTGTTAGTTTACTCGACCGCAGCGAAGCGGAACAATCGGGCCGAAGGCCACTCCGGCGGTCGGGTTTTTTCCACTGCAGGGGTTGCACGCTGCGTCAGCGCAGCTGGACCACCGGAATCAGCTCGCTCCGCTGCCGCCGCCGACCCCAATGCACCAGCAGGGAGAATCCGCCGCCCGCGAAGGCCGCCACCAATGCCAGCCAACCGCTGGCGGCCAGCGGCGCATCGCTGAAGGAGCCGATTTGATAGCAGGTCACGGCGGCGCTGTAGGCCAGCACCACGGACCATGCCGTGGAGAAGGTGGCCCAGAAAGCGCCGATTTCCTTGTAAATCACGCCGATGGTGGCCACGCAGGGCATGTAGAGCAGGATGAACAGCAGGTAGCTGAACGCACCGAGTTCGCCATGAAAGAGGGAGCGCATGGCGGCGATGGTGCCCAGCGCCACGTCCTGTTCAGAGGCGGCAGCTTCGGTATCGTTCAAGTTTCCGAAGTCCATGCCCAAGGGGTCGGTCAAGGCGACGCCCAATTGGGCCAGATTGCCGGGAACGCTGGCCGCCGCTTGGCGCAGGGTATTGGCCAAGCCGCCCGAAGGGCCTTCCTCGGCAGGGGCGTAGAGGGCGTCGAGGGTGCCCACGACCACTTCCTTGGCGAAGATGCCGGTGAAGATGCCCACCGTGGCCGGCCAATTCTCCTCATCGAGGCCCATGGGGTGGAAGATCGGCGTCATCGCTTTGCCGATCGTGGAAAGCGCCGAGTTTTCGCTGTTCTCGTTGCCGATGGAGCCGTCAACGCCAATCGAGTTGACCACGTTCAGCACCACCACCACCACCACGATGGCCTTGCCGGCGCGCAGCACGAAGCCTCGCAGCCGCTGCCAGGTTTGAATGGCCAGCCCCTTCCAAGTGGGCCAATGGTAGCTCGGCAACTCCAGCACAAAGGCGCTCGGCGGCGCCTTGATGAGATACCGCTTGACCATCATCGCCGACAGGACGGCGAGGACGATGCCGATCAGGTACAGCGCGAAGACGATGTTGTGGCCATTGCCGGCGAAGAAGGCGGTCGCGAACAGGGCATAGACGGTCAAGCGAGCGCCGCAGGACATGTAAGGGGCCATGATGGTGGTCAGTATGCGATCCGGTTCGTTTTCCAGGGTTCGGGTTGCCATCACCGCCGGCACGTTGCAGCCGAAGCCGACGATCAGCGGCACGAAGGACTTGCCGGGCAGACCCATGGCGCGCAGCAGGCGATCGACGATGAAGGCCACGCGGCCCATGTAGCCGCTGTCCTCAAGAAAGGAAAGCGCTAGGAACAAGCAGCCGATGACGGGGATGAAAGTGCCGACCAGCTGCACCCCGCCGCCGACGCCGTCAGCCAACAGAACGATCAGCCAGCCGGGCAGCCCCAATTCGGCAAAGAGCAGGCGCGGCCCTTCGACAAACAGCACCGAACCCGTCAGGTCAAAGAAGTCGATGAAAGCGGAACCGAAATTGATCGCGAATAGGAACACGAGATACATCACGCCCAGGAAGATGGGAAACGCCAGAAAGCGATTGAGCAGCACTGCGTCGATGCGGTCGGTGGCGGTTCTCCGGGGTGGAGCGTGGGATAGGCAGTCCTCCAGCAGCCGGTCGATGGCTTGGTAGCGCGACTCCACGCTGGCCGGAGGAGGTGAACCCTTGCTGTAGGCACCGGTCGCGGCTGTTGCGACGATGTCCTTTAAGGCATCGACGCCCTCCTGGCGGCTGGCGACGATGGGCACCACCGGGCAGCCCAACCGGCGGGTAAGCTGGTCCACGTCGATGCGCAAGCCGTTGCGCTCGGCGGCGTCCATCATGTTGAGTGCCATCACTACCGGCAGTTGGCGTTCAAGCAACTCCAGGGTGAGGTAAAGGCCTCGGGCGAGGGAAGTGGCATCAACGACGTTGATGACCAAGTCGGGCACCTGGCTGGTCAGGTAGCGCTGCGCGATGCGCTCGTCGATCGCGTCGCTTTCGCCGTCGAGGCTGTAGGTGCCGGGCAGGTCCAGCACCGCCACGTCCTTGTCGCGGCGCCGATAGTGGCCGGTCTTGCGCTCCACAGTGACCCCCGGCCAGTTTCCGACCCGCTGGCGGGCACCGGTGAGGGCGTTGAAGAGCGTGGTCTTGCCGCAGTTGGGATTGCCCGCCAAGGCAATGGTGGTCATGCCGGTTCCAGTTTCAGGCAGTCCGCTTCGGAGGGGCGCAGGATGAGCGAATAACCCCGAAAGCTCACTTCAACCGGATCGCCCAAGGGTGCCCGCCTCTTGACGAGCAGCGTGGTGCCGGCAACCAGCCCCATGCTGGCGAGCCGTTGGCTGTAGGGCGAATCGTTGTGATAGCCGGCAAGGCGGGTGCGGTCGCCGGGAGCGAGATCCCGAAGGCGGAGGCGGTTGGCCATGGTTTCCTGCGGGCGTTTCGGGTCTCCCATTTAAATCAAACCAATTCTCATTTGCAATGCATTTGGGAGCGCACCTGCATTTGGGAGCGCACCCAAGCCCCGTAGCCAATTGCGAGGTTGGCCTGTGTGCGTCAAGGCGCCCCTTCCCTGGCTGGATCCAGCAAGTGCCTGCAGAAGGACGCAATACCTTCAGGCTCGGGGCGTTCCTGCTGCCGCTGACCTGCACATTTTGGGTTGACAGAGGCTCCTGGCATTCTTGATCGCAGGATCCTGATCGCAGGATAAGGTTGTCAAACAAGTCAACTTTTGCGCTTGGCGACCGCTGAATTGCGCAGCAACTCGATTGCTTCGCTGTAGGCGAAGCGCCCTCTCGCCGTTCTGAGGCATCGCTTCGTTAGTTTTTGCGGCGCACGTAGAGAACGAGTTCGTGGTCTATCAGTTCGAAGCCCTTAGCGGCGACGATTTCCTGCTGCAGGGCTTCGATGCGGTCGTTGACGAACTCGAGGACTTGGCCGGAATCGATATCGACCATGTGGTCGTGGTGCTCTTCGCTGGCCAGTTCGTAAACGGCGTGGCCGTCGTCGAAGTTGTGGCGCTCGACGATGCCGGCAGATTCAAACTGGGTGAGCACCCGGTACACGGTGGCGAGGCCCACGGATTCGTCCTGTTCGATCAGATGCCGGTAAACGTCCTCGGCGCTCATGTGGTGGGGCTCGGCGCGCTCCAAAACCTCGAGCACCTTAAGGCGCGGTAAGGTGACCTTGAGTCCGGCCTTCTTTAGGTCGCTTCCCTTTAGCATGGGCCTCGCCTTGTAAGTGGATTGAACGGTTTGCATTGACCGGAGGTGCCAGCGGGACTGAACTTAGCTCATGCCGCGGCTCCCGTCCAATCCAATTGCCGTCTTCCGAGAGGCTTAGGCGGCTTTGGCACCCGCTTGCGGATCCTCAAACACCGCCAAGTCGAGTTGGCCTTCGGTGCGCGCCACCGTCGTCGCCACCATGCCGTCGCCGGCGATGTTAACGGCGGTGCGCATCATGTCGAGCAGCCGGTCCACGCCGATGATGAGCATGATGCCCTCCACCGGCAGGCCCACTTGGGTCAGCACCATGGTCAGGGTGATCAGGCCCACGCCCGGCACGGCGGCGGTGCCGACCGAGGCGAGGGTGGCAGTCAGTATCACCATCAGGAAGTCCACCAAGCTCAAGTCAATGCCGTAGAACTGGGCGATGAACACGGTGGCCACCCCTTGCATGATGGCGGTGCCGTCCATGTTGATGGTGGCGCCCAAGGGCACGGCGAAAGCAGCCACTTCGTTGCGTACGCCGACCCGGTGCTCCACGGTGCGCAGCGTCACCGGCAGGGTGGCGCCACTCGACGAGGTGCTGAAGCCAACCAGCATGGGTTCGCGCATTTTGGCGAAGAAGGTGGTGGGCTTGACCCGTCCCACAAGCATCAGCAAGGCTGGGTAGATGAGCGTCAAATGCAGGGCCAAGGTCGCGGCGACCGTGAGGAAGTAGCCGAGGAGCTTGAATATCTCCCGCCAACCGACCGCAGCGAACAGTGTCGTCATCAGGCAGAACACGCCGTAGGGCGCCAACTGAATCAACAGCGTGATCAGCTTCATCAAGGTTGCGTTGACGTCGTCGAAGACGGCGCGGATGCGTTGGCCGGATTCGCCGCTCTTCGCCAGGGCGATGCCGAACAGCAGCGCGAAGACGATCACCTGCAGCATGCGGCCTTCGGCCATCGCCTCCACCGGGTTGGTGGGGAAGATGTTGACCAGGGTGTCCTTGACGCTCGGTGCGGGCTTCGGCTGGTAGTCGATGTCGGCGGGCGGCGCGTCGGCGCCGATGCCCGGCTCCACGATCAGGGCGGTGGTCAGGGCCAAGGTGACCGCCAAGGCGGTGGTGAGCAGGTACATGCCCAGGGTCTTGCCGCCAAGGCGGCCCATGCTGGCGCTGGCGCCGAGCCGGGCCGCACCGCAGACCAGGGAGACAAACACCAGCGGCACCACCATGAGCTTGAGGCTGGCAATGAATATCTGGCCGCCGGCGTCGAGCACGCCATCGACCAAGAAGCCACGCACCCAGCCGGCGGGATCGAGGCCCAACTGCTGCACGGTGATGCCGATCACCAGGCCGGCGCCCATCCCGATGAGGATGCGGACGGTGAGGTTCATGTGATCAAGTGTCCTGTCCCGCAAATAAGTGTGATTATTCGTGGCCGGTTCGGCCCCCGGCCGCGTTGCTCCGCGGAGCCCTCACCTTGGGAGCGCGAGGGGCTCGCCCCTCGCATGAAGTTGTGTGGGGCCTGCCGGCAACGGAAAGGCCCTTGCACGGGAACCCAAACGGCCTAGCGCCTAAAACCCACTTATTTGCGGGACAGAACACTAGCCGACCTCAATCATTTCGAAATCCTCTTTGCTGACCCCGCACTCGGGACACACAAAGTCATCCGGGACATCCTCCCACTTCGTGCCAGGGGCGATGTCCTCTTCTTCGCAGCCCTCGGCTTCGTCGTAGATCCATCCGCAAACGATGCACTGCCACTTCTTCATCCGCCGCCCGCCTCCTTGCATGGGCCTTAAGCGCCTCGCCAACTCGGGCGCCGTCATCAGGGGGAAAGGTGCGCTAAGCTACTCGCGCACTCGCCAAAAATCAATCGGCGCGATAGGCTGCTGCGGTGTTTGCTAACTTTTCCAGATGGCGCCCGTGGCTGGCCCTCATGCGCTTTGACCGGCCGGTGGGCAGCCTGCTGCTGCTCTGGCCCACCTTGGCTGCGCTATGGCTAGCTGCCGAAGGTGTGCCGCCAGTCGATCTCATCGCCGTGTTCACGCTTGGCGTATTCATCATGCGCGCCGCCGGCTGCGTCATCAATGACTTGGCCGACCGCCGCTTGGACCCACTGGTGGCGCGCACCCGCAGTCGACCCCTCGCCACCGGCGCGATCAGCGTACGTGGCGCCTTGGGCCTGTTCGTCGGGTTGTGTCTCGCCGCCTTGGCGCTGCTGGCTTGGCTGAACGCCATCACCCGCTGGCTGGCGGTGGCGGGACTGGCTGTCGCCATGCTGTACCCGTTCATGAAGCGCTGGACGCATCTTCCCCAAGTGGTGCTTGGGGTCGCCTTCAGTTGGGGCATCGTCATGGCCTTCGCGGCGGTCAGCGGCGGGGTGCCTGCCACTGGTTGGTTGTTTTTCGTAGCCAGCCTCCTTTGGATCGTGGCCTACGACACCCTTTACGCGATGGTGGACCGGGACGACGATCTGAAGGCCGGCATCAAAAGCACCGCCATCCTGTTCGGAGCCGCGGACCGGTGGATGGTGGGCGCTCTGCAGGCTGGCGCTTGGCTCGGCTTCGCTCTGTTGGGCTTGCGCTGCGGATTCGGCACCGCCTACAGCTTTGGGCTGGCCGCTATCATCGCCCTGTTCGCCTACCAGCACGTCTTGATTCGGGAGCCTTCAGCTTGCCCCAGAACGGCGCGCCGCCGACGCCGAAGGAACAACCCGCCAGCCGCGGGGCTGTCTCCATTTGTTCCATGGAAGCCTTCAGCTTGCCCCAGAACGGCGCGCCGCCGACGCCGAAGGAACAACCAGCCAGCCGCTGGGCTGTCTCCATTTGCCCCAGAACGGCACGCCGCCGAGGCCGAAGGAACAACCCGCCAGCCGCTGGGCTGTCTCCATTTGTTCCATGGAAGCGCGACCGCGACCGTTGCTTCAAGGCCTTTCTCAACAACATCTGGGTGGGCTTCGTCCTGTTTGCTGCCGTGGTGGTTGAATTATCCGTCCTTCCCCGGTGACGCTGAGGATGGCGTCCCCTACAATGGCCCGCCCATGTCCACCCACTCACCCTACCGAGTGCTCGCCTTCGATCTCGACGGCACTTTGCTGGTCGGCGAGCACCTGCCGCCGGCCAATCGCGATGCGTTGCGGGCTGCGCGGGACGCCGGCTATCGGATCATCATCGCCACCGCCCGCTGGAAGGAGGCGGCGCTGGCCATTGCCCGCGAGGCGGGCGTCGAAGATCCGGTGATCGCCTGTTCGGGCGCTCAGGTACATGATCCCGCCTTGGGTGCGGACATTTTTGATGAGCGCCTGCCAATCGACTTCACTGAAGCGCTCTACGCTCTGTGCAATGAGGAGCGGTGCATCGCCACGGTAACGGTCGGCGAGCGGGTCTGGATAAAGCTCGATGGCGAACCCGACGATGCCCTGATGACCGAGCCCATGCGCTGGACGCCGCGGCTCGAGCTGAACGAGGCGGACCCGCCGCGCATCGCCGCCGTCCAAGGCAGCCGCGTCGGCGCCCGCATCAAGGGCGAACTCCAGGAGCGGTTCAGCGAGCGGGTCAATGTCTTCGACTCCATCGGCCCCTCCGGCAAGATCATCCTGACCATCACCGCCAAGAACGCCACCAAGGGCGCCGCCTTGCGAGCCGCCTGCGCCCATCTTGGCGTCCCGCCATCGGCCGCGGTGGCCTTCGGCGACGCGGAAAACGACTTGGCGCTGTTTGCCGCCGCCGGCGCTGCGGTGGCCATGGGTCAGGCCAGCGCGGAGGTCAAGGCGGCCGCCACCTTCGTCAGCACGCCCCACGACGAAGGCGGCGTGGCGCATGCGATTGGCATTTTGCTTGAACATGGGAGCCTTCAGCTTGCCCCAGAGCGGCACGTCGCCGACGTCGAAGGAACAGCCACCCAGCCGCTGGGCCGTCTCCATTTGTTCCATGGAAAGCTGCCATGAGTATGGAGACAATCGACTTCCAAGGTGACGACGGCAAGGCCATCCACCTCTGCCGCTGGACGCCAGCGGCAGCGCCCAAGGCCGCGGTGCAGATCGCCCACGGCATGGGCGAGCACATCGGCCGCTACCAACGGGTGGCGGAGCGGCTCAATGAGGCGGGCTACGTGGTTTACGGCAACGACCATCGTGGCCATGGGCGCACCGACCCGGATCGGCTCGGCGACTTGGGCGCTGGTGGCTGGGAGCAGGTGATTGCCGATGCCCACCGCCTGAACGAACGCATTGGCGAGGAGCATCCGGGCCTTAAGCGCATCCTGCTCGGCCACAGCATGGGCGCGATGCTCACCCAACAATACCTGTGCCGCCACGGCGCCACCCTCAATGCCGTGGTGCTGTCCGGCTCGCCGGGTTTCAGCGGCTCCCTCGCATCGATTCTGCCTCGGCTCGTCGCCCGCATTGAAACTTGGCGGCTAGGACCGGATGGTGACAGCACCCTGTTGGCCAATCTTCTGTTCCAACAGGCGAACAAGGCGTTCGAATCGGAGAGTGCGACTGGCTTTGAGTGGCTCTCAAGGGATGCAGCCGAAGTGCGCAAGTACGTGGACGACCCGCATTGCGGCGCAGTTCTGCGCGCGGGTAGCCTGCTGGCGTTGTTCCGCGGCGCCAAGGAGGCGTCGTCGCCGACCCAGATCGCGGGCATACCCAGCAGCTTGCCCATTCGAGTGATTTCAGGGACCGCGGATCCGGTTCACAACGAGATGAAAAACCTCAATCGGCTGTTCCAGCGCTACGAGCAGGCGGCGCTCAAGGTCTCCCGCGCACTCTATGAGGACGGTCGCCACGAGCTGTTCAACGAGACCAATCGCCGCGAAGTGCTCGACGATTTGGTTAACTGGCTAGACGCCGTGGTCTAGGAGCCTGCGCCGTAGGAATTCACGGCTGCAAATCCGCTCTCATCCACCCCATTGGACGTTCGATTTCGTCAAATATGGCTGGATATTGTCCTCAATCGCCCGTCCAATGAGGCGGCGATATCGAATTTTCGCTTTCGCGACTTCCTAAAGCGCAGGCTCCTAGCCAGCCTGATCCCTATCGGGATGGGCGGCGGCATCGCCGTGGGCCAGCACCTGCTCATGAACGGCTTGCATGGCGTGGAAGATGCGACTGGTGGCGTCGGGCACCGAGGTGCCGGGTTCGAAGTGAATGGGGTCGAGCACATGGGCGGCAACCGGTCCGGGGGTGGCTTCGCGCACGCCGGGTGGCCGGATCTTCTTGAGCCCCGCCATGTAAACGGGGACCACGGGCACACCTTTTTCCAGTGCCAGCAGGGAGACGCCGTGCTTGAATCGGGACAGGTGCCGGCCTCGGGATCGGGTGCCTTCCGGGAACAGCATCAGATTGGCGCCTTGATCGAGCAGCCACTTGGGATAGTCCAGAGTGCGCGAGCCGCCGCCGCGTTGGATGGGATACAGGCCCATGACCAGTGACTGATACCAGGGCCTGAGGGTGATTTCCTTGCGGCCCTTGAGAAACCAGCGGTCCGCGGCGGCGCCGGAAAAGAGGTTGGTGCGGATGCGCCACGGCAAGGCCTTCATCAGGCAGTATTGGTCGAAGTGGCTGGCGTGGTTGGCCACCACGATGCAGGGGCCGGTGATTCGATCAAACTTGTCCTTGCCGGTGACGGTGTGCTCGGTGAAGTAGCGTCGCGCCCAGCGGCCGTAGGCGTAGTCGTACATCAGCACCCTCGCCAGCCGCGCCCACCAGCGAATCTGCCACTTGAACGGCCCTTCGGTCTCCGTGGTCTGGGAGATCAGGCGTTGAAACAACGGCAGGTCGATGGCGGGCATGATCTGCGTGTTCGCCGTGGTGCTCAATTCCTGGGCGAGCGTCGCCCGGTAGGCCTTGAAGTTGTCGGGGGCGTCGATGATGGTGCATTGGTCCCATTCGCCGAGCAAATGGAAGCTGCTAAGCACCTTAGCCTCCCAACGCTCGATGGCGCTGTGGACGTTGGCAAGGAAGTCCGGGTCCTGCTTGGTCGCCCGCAGGCCCTCGGAGTGGTACTTCATCAACAGGACGTAGTGACCCATTTGCCCGCTTCCCGCTTGGCTACTTGCCGCTTGTTCCTCCAGTGGGCGCTGCGCCCTGCATCATCTCCACGAACTGATCTATGGTCATTCCGGGCATGGTGGTCACCTTGATGGTGCCTCGGGAGCCGAGCTCCATGGCGATGCGCGCCATGACCTCGTTGGATGGCGCCTCGATGACGTTGACGAAGTCGTAGCCGCCGAGCACCGCATACTGCGATGTCACCCGAGCGCCCATGGATTCCACTTCCTTGTTTACCGCCTGCAGGCGGTCAGGGCGCTCCTTCAAGGTCTTGCGGCCCTCGTCGGTCAGGGTGCTGAGCATGATGTATGTGGCCATGATGACTCCTGTTCAGTAGCGCGTTCCCTGTTGGACGCAAGTGCTTCGGGCATCGGGTCGGAGAAGGCAGGGGCCGAGTGTCCGGTCCGCTGCGTTCCATCATAGATGAAAAAAGGCCCGCAATCCGTTAGGAGTTGCGGGCCTTATTGATCCGCTCGCGGGCGGCGCGTTAATGCGCTGCCTTGGAGCGGTGCCAAATCCCTAGGTGAGGAGGAGATTAGGGGGGGATTGGCAATCAGGCAGCGGCGCTGGCTGCTGCCGGCTTGGCGCTCTTCTTGGTGGTTTTTGGCGCCTTCGGTTCCTCGGTGGCAAAGGCTCCGCGCAGCAACTCGCCGGCGTTCTCGACGGCTTCCTTGAGCACATCGCCATTGACCTTCATGCCTTCCGCGAATCCATTCCACATGGCCTCGCCGTAGTCGCGCTGAAGCTCCATGAAGGAAGTGATGTCCTTGACCTCGGGCAACTTCTCGGCGAACGTCCGGTTCGTCTCGAAAACCTTCTGCACCCCTTCGGTCTGCAGTTCCGCCAAGCGGCGCAAGGTGCCCGTGTTGAGTTCAAACCACTCGCGGCCCAAGGCCGCTTGTTTTTCCATTGCATTCATGAGCAGTGTCTCCTGTCAGTTTTGATCCTGATGGTGGCGTCGTACATCGTGCCGCGGTTCATGCGTCTTCAATGCTGCAACGCACAATAGGCGTATTGTGCAACACACAATTGTGCAGTGCAACATTTTTTTCAACTTTTTTTCCTGCACCTTTTTCCGGCGTGTTCCAGCGCGGGCGACAATCCGCTCAGGCCACCCGAGGCAGCGCTACAGCGGGCAGCGGTGCCGGTATCGAAAGCGGATGCACGTCGGCGGGCAGGACCGCGGCCTTCAGGTCGAAGAATTCGGCGAGCATCTGATCGCGCAGGCGGTTGGCGTCGGGCAGTGCCTTGGCACAGGCCGTGATGCCCAAGTACAGGGTGCCGTCATAGCTCTGCACCGTCAGATTGACGCCTGTGCCGTGCGCCGCAATCGACACCGGATAGTGGGTGAGCATCCGGGCGCCGTTGGAGTAGAGCGTCTGGCGCGGGCCGGGGACGTTGGATATGACCAGATTTATCGACTGCGGGCCATCGCCGGCACCGGACTGTTCGGCCCAAAGGGCTGCGCCGCGCAACGTGGCGGGCAGGCCCGGCAGGGCCGCTTCACCGGTGAGGAGCGGGGCGGCGTCGGCGGTGGTCGCCTTTGCCAACCGCGCCGAGGCGGCCACAGCCGTTACCCGTGCCCTGGCATCCCCGATGTCGGTGCCGAGCGCCACCTGCATCATCGTCACTTGGTTGTCTAGCGAATTGTCGCCGGGCTGGCGTAGCGAGACCGGGCAGCCCGCGATGAGCGTGGTGTCGGGCAGTTCGCCCTTGGCCTCGAAATAGCGGCGCAGGCCGCCGCCGCAAACGGCCAGAAAGACATCGTTCAACGTGGCGTTCAAGGCCCGGCCGACGGCCTTGATGTCACCCACGGCCAGTTCACCGACAGCAAAGGTACGAGCGGTGCCAACCGGTCGGTTGAAACCGGTTTTTGGCGCTGGCGCTTGCGCAGCGCCCAGACTCTTGCTGGGATCCAACGCACGTTGCCAGAGGCGGGCGCTGGCGTCGAGCCGCTCCGGCCAGCCGGTGACTTGATCGACCTGCGCAGTGGCGAAGTTCCGCCAAGCGTCCAACATCATTGACAGGGCGTCGTAATGCGCTGGCCGCTCGGTCAATTCGGTGGGCGGCGTTGGAATGGGCCGCGGTTCGGGTTCAGTGTCCATCAACGTCATGGTCGCGGCTTGACCCGCCATGCCATCGAGGCAGGCGTGATGCACCCGACTGTAGTACGCCACCTTGCGGCTCCCAAGCCCGTCGCCGTCCGCAAGGTCGCAGAGCACCGCCATCTCCCACAATGGACGGCTGCGGTCCATGGGCGTTGCATGGAGTTCGGCGACGGTTCGCTCGAGTTCCGCTTGGCCACCGGGGGCGGGCACGTCAATCCTGTAGATGTGCCGGTCGATGTCGAAATCGGGGTCGCGCACCCACAGCGGGTGGTCGAGATCAAAGGGCGTGGCCTGCAATCGGTTGGTCAGGTAGGGCACCAAGTGGCCGCGCGCCGCGATGAACGGCTTCAGGCTGGCGATGAATTCGTCCTCGCGCACGCCATCGGGAAGAGCCATCACCTGCACTGATGCGACGTGCATGGGACACAGCGGGGTTTCGGCGTACAGGAAACCGGCGTCGGTGGCGCTCAACTTGTACATGATGCACTCCTTATGAATGAAAGCATGTGGAAGACAGCAATTGGCACACCGGAGGTAAAGCAACTCCCGTGCCAATGAAAGCGGCGGCACTATACGGGGCAAATGTGACAAATCAACCCCTAAAATCGAAATAGTGCGGTGCAACAAAATGATTGACCCAGCCGCAGGAATTGGCGACACTCTGGCGTTATGTGACGGATCGATTACAAGGGGTGGGGGGATTCAGTTGTACGAAGAACTTGAAGTGGGGAGTCACCAAACCCAGCCGCCATCAATGCTTTACTTGACCGCTGAGCTGCCCAGGCTGCTTGGCGAGGCCGCTTCGCTGCCAATGGCTTGGTCCGCCCTGACGGCCAATGCGCCCAAGGGCGACGGGCATCCGGTGCTGGTGCTGCCCGGCTTCACAGCCGGTGACGGCTCCACTTTGCTGCTGCGGCGGTTTCTCACTCGGCTTGGCTACAACACCCTGCCTTGGCTCTTGGGCGACAACCGGGGCGCCCCAGCACAGTTGCTTAGCCTCATGCGGCGCTTCTACCGTCTGACGCAGACCTATGACGAACCGATCTCCATAGTCGGTCAAAGCCTAGGCGGCGTTTACGCACGCGAAATTGCCCGCGAGTTCCCGGACGCCGTGCGTTTTGTCATCACCTTGGGCAGCCCATTCGCGGCCACCAACCACAACTCCACCAACCCGCTGGTAGCGCGCCTGTTCGAATCGATGTCCGGCGTCACCGTGGAGCAGATGCGCACCGAGATGGCGCATCAGGATTCCCGCCTGCCGCCGCCGGTGCCGGTGAGCGCCCTCTACAGCCGCACCGACGGCGTAGTGAGCTGGCGCGCCTGCATGGAGCGTGAGTCGGAACGGACCGAGAACATCGAAGTGATCGGCAGCCACAGCGGCATGGCCATGCATCCGATGGTGTTGCACGTCGTCGCCGACCGGCTGGCGCAGCGCCTGGAAAACTGGACGAAGTTCGACCGGCGCTGCGGCTTGCGGCCCTTTGTCTATCCCATTCCCGCTCCGCCGCCTTAACGCCAAACCCGTGCATCGGCTCAAGAAATATCCAAACCGGCGGCTCTACGACACCACCGACAGCAAGTACGTCACCCTGCATGACTTGCGCCAACTGATCGTTGACGGCGAGAGCATCAGCGTGGCCGACAGTCGCGACGGCAGCGACCTTACCCGCGCCGTGCTCATGCAGATACTCTCAGAGCAGGAGGCCGAGGGGCACGAGCCGGTGCTCACCAACCGGGCCCTTGAACAAATCATCCGCTTCTACGGCGACCGGCTCGGCAACGTCGCCTCCCGCTACATCGAGCAATCCATGCTGACCCTGCTGGAGCATCAGGATCAGTTCCGCTCCCGCATGCGGCAACTGAACGAACTGAACCCGCTCAACATCATGCGCAATGCCTTGGACGGTGCGCCGCCCAGCCCTCCGCCGCCCCCCGCCGAGGAGCCGCCGGACGGCAGTCGGTCGTGACCGGCCTCGTCCAGCAAAGCGCCCGCCAGTTGACCGGGGCCATCCGTGCGGGCAGGCTGTCCGCGGCCGAGCTGATGGCGGCGGCTTACGATCAAATCGAGCGGCTCAATCCAAAGGTCAATGCCATCGTCAACCTGTTGCCCCGGGACGAGGCCTTGGCGGCGGCTCGCGCACAGGACGATGCGCGCGCCCGTGGCGAAAACGGCGGTCTCCTGTCCGGGCTGCCGTTGGCGGTTAAGGACTTGGAGGACGCCCGGGGCTTTCCCACCACCTTTGGCTTTCGGCCCTTCGCCCAAGCCGTCGCCAAGGCGGATGGCGAAGTCACTGGCCGCATCCGCCGGGCGGGTGCCATCATTATCGGCAAAACGAACGTCCCCGAATTCGGCCTCGGCTCCAACACGTTCAATACGCTTTTCGGCGCCACCCGCAATCCCTACGATTTGGAAAGGACCGCGGGCGGCAGCAGCGGTGGCGCGGCGGCGGCCCTGGCCACGGGCATGCTGGCCGTTGCCGACGGCAGCGACATGGGCGGCTCGTTGCGCAATCCGGCTGCCTTCTGCAACCTGGTGGGCTTTCGTCCCTCCATCGGCCGGGTGCCGGACCAGCGCGCCTTCGGCTGGCTGGCACGACTGGGGACCTTGGGCCCCATGGCCCGCAATGTGGACGACGCAGCCTTGCTGCTGTCGGTGCAGGCGGGGTACTGCGCCACCGATCCCCTGTCCCGAATGCAGCCCGGCGCGGCGTTCGGCGGTGCCTTGGACTGCGATCCGCGAACCTTGCGCATCGCGCTCAGCGCCGACTTGGGCGGTTTGCCGGTGCAGTCCGGCGTGCGGGACCAAATCAACCAAGCCGCGGCCGTCTTCGCAGATCTTGGCGCCCAAGTGGAGGAGAACTGCCCAAACCTCGATGGGGCCATGGCGGTGTTTCAAGCCCAGCGGGCGGCGACGTTGGCTACCTTGGGCAAGCAACTCGACCGGCAGGTGCCGGATTGGCGGCGGCACGCCAAGGACACCGCGGTATGGAATATTGAGAAGGGATTCGACCTCACTGCGGATGAACTGATTGACGCGGAGATCGAACGCACCCAGATCTATCGGCGCCTGGCCCGATTCTTCGAGCGCTACGATGCCCTGCTGTGTCCCGCCGCCCAAGTGGCGCCCTTCCCGGTCGGCGATGAGTGGGTGCGCGAAATCAACGGTCAGCCGATGGCCACCTACATTGACTGGATGACGGTTTGCTGCGCCATCACGGTCACCTCCGCGCCCGCCATCTCGGTGCCCGGCGGCTTCACTGCGGACGGCCTGCCCGTGGGCTTGCAGATCGTCGGTGCGCCGGGCCAGGACATTCAAGTGCTCAAAGTGGCCCGCCTATTCGAGCAAGCGACCGGGCACGGCAAGTTCCGGCCCCCAATGCTCGACCCGCAACCCGCGCCTCAGGCGGAGTAGGCGGCTTTCGGGATGTCGTGGCCACCGGCTGCGACCCGGACCTCAATGGAGATACGAGCCTTCAGCTTGCCCCAGAACGGCACGCCGCCGACGCCGAAGGAACAACCGGCCAGCCGCTGGGCTGTCTCCATTTGTTCCATGGAAGTTCCCAACCCGGTGCCCGGGACGCCGACTGGCAGGAAACAAGCGCTTTGCCTGCGGGAACGGCGCTTCGCGCCGTCCGAGGGCGGGACGCCCTCGAGCCGAAGGAATGGCCTCGAACGAAGGTCGGCTCGAGGGCGTCCCGCCCTCGCTTCGAATCGGATTTGTTCCATGCCAGGGTGGGTCACGACCCGGAGAAACTCGGTGACGCGAAAGACCGGCAATGCCCAGAGCGCATCGCCCTCCGCCAATGCAGTTAGCTGGGCCGCTGCGCGGGGATGCAGGTCCATCTCCGCTCGATGGGCATAGACCAGAGCGTTCGTATCGACCGCAATCATCGATGGTCGATCACGTCGTAGAGCGCATCCCGGTCGGCGACATCCACATTCGGCGCACGGGTCCCGTGCACGGTCAGCAGTCTCAAGCGGAACTGCGATATGGGCTGGGGAGCAAGCTTGGCGCGCAAGGCATCCTCGACGAATCGAGTCAGGGTGACTCCGTCCCGCGCGGCGCATCGCTTGCTGCGCCGCAACACCTCGTCATTCAGGTTGAGCGTTGTCTTCATACGACCATCGTTTGTCTTCGTATGGCAAATCCATATCAACCTTGCCATATATATGTGGCAGGCCACGGTCAACTCGCTTTCGAGCGAGCCACCGGGCATAGCAAGGCCGGCCTCCAATCCTCGACGAACAGCCCGCACCTCAGGCGGAGTAGGCGGCTCGCTCTTCCCGGACCTGAAGGGAGGTCCCCAATCGCTCCGTCTCGCGCAGCTGCGCCAAGGCTTGCGTGCGGGAAAGCAGCAGTGGAGTTCTTGGCAGTCCCTTAATCGCCCGCTCGGCCCAATTGGCCTGCTGCGGGTCGAAAAAGGTGACTGTTCCGCGTTGCGCAGTGGCCACAAGCCGATGCTGCATTCCGGAATTGTCCAAGAAGTAGGCGGCGTCGGCGATGCGCGCCACCTTGGGCGCATTGTCGAAGGACCGGGGAAAGCGCCGTTCCTGAGCCTCTTTGGGGATGTCGTGGCCACCTGATGCAACGCGAACGTTCACTCGGGTCTTGGTTACTTTTGTTGAGCCGACAGCGACAAACACCATCACTACGCGATACCCGGCGTCTCCTGCAGCGGATACGCTGCGCAATATCTCTCGGCTTGATAAAGTCGTCTCGCGCACGAAGGGGCGCTGCGCCTCGACAAGGGCGCGACTTCGCAGGATCACCTCCCGGCCAGCCCGAAGATCGATGACCGCCGCCGCTGCCGAAGTCGCGCCGAGTTCCTTGGCGATGTCGTCCGGATTCAGGTATTCGCCCGCGTTGTAGCCCGCATCGAGAAATCGGTGGTAGGCGGTCGATTTTCCGGATCCATTCGGTCCCGCAAAGATGGTGAAGCGCGGTCGGTCAATGGAATCGGACGCCATCCAAGGACACCTTGTGCTGGTTGAACAATGCCATGACGGCGTCCCGATCATCGGGGTCAGGGATGGGCGTGTGCGAGCCGTCGGGGTGGTAGAGCACCACCTTGCCGTCGAGCTCGATCACTCGGGAAATGCCGAGCCGGTCGCACTCCTCGTTGAATTTGCGCCCGCCCTCCTCGATCACGCCAATGAACTCGACCGGATCGAGCTCCTCCATGGTGCGCTTCTTGGTTGCTTTCGCCGAATACCGTGACATCGACCACCTCCGAGTCATCCAGTGATTTGCGCAGGATGATAACGCGGGCGGAGGCCAGGCGCTGAGGGTTGCGACCGATCGGATGAGACCGATCTAGCGCCCCTTGCTCGCACCGGATACGCGAGCCTTGAACTCGGCAGTGGTGTTGACGCTTGGGAAGGGATCGTGTGGTTGCGGGCAGCCGAGGAAATCGCACAGTGGCGGCCAGCCGTCGGCGGGGTTGAAGGTCAGCAGCTTGGCACTCGGCAGGATCCGCTTCACCCGTGCGTTGTGCGCGAGGTAGCAATCGATCACGTGCGCTTTGTCGTCCATGCGGCCGTCGAACACACCGTCCCAGATCACTTCATAGACCATCGCCATGCGCTCCAGGGCAACGGGGTCGGAGCCGCTTTGGGCCTGTTCCCGCGCCTTGGCCGAACTGGGGTAGATGGTGTTCATGACGCTGGCGTACCAGGCTTCGGGATCCCGTTCGGAAAGAATCACCCTGGCGTCCGGGAAGGCCGCCAACTGCGTCTCCCAATAGTTGCACGACGGCCAGTCCACGGTGGCTTGGTAGTTCTCGAACAGCTTCGGCCAATCCACCGCCTTGCCGGCCGCGGCTCGGCGCCAGTCCGCGACGTGGTCCGGGTGCTGGCCCACCTCCAGCATGTGGTAGCAGGGGCCGAATCCGAGTTGCTCCAGCGCCCCCTTGAGCGAGAGTGTGCCGGTGCGCCCGAAGCCGGCGCCGATGACCTTCAGGCTCACGCCGCGTGTGCCGAAAGGGCGTCGAGCCGGTAGGCAGTGGCGGCGGCATCGTGGAACAGCCAAGCCTTCTCAGCATTGGAGGCGTCGGCCACCAGCTTCTTGAAGGCGTTCCACAGCACCGCGTAGGAGCAACTGGCCTTGTCCACCGGGAAATTGCTCTCGAACATGCAGCGCTCGGCGCCGAAGCAGTCGATGGCGTGGCGGTAGTAGCGGTCGGTGGCGGTGACGAGTTCATCGGAGGTGGCGGGCCGTTCGCGCTTGTGGAAGCCGAAGCCGTTGATCGGCATCACCAGCCCGCCGAGCTTGGCGTACACATTTTCGCAGCGGGCGAGTTCCGCCACGTCCTTGCGCCACTGCGCGAAGATCGCCTCCCGTTGACCTTCGTAGGGGCCGATGCCCAAGGGGCCGCCAAAGTGGTCGAAGATGATGGTGGTGTTGGGAAAGGTGCGGGCCAGATCGGTCAGTTCCGGTATTTGGCGGTGGTACAGCCAAGCATCGAATGACAGGCCACGCCGGTCGAGTTCGGCAAGCCCTTCACGGAAAGCGGAATCGCCCAGAAGATGCTCGCTGGGATTGGTGTGGGAATTGCGCACCTCGTCGCTCGCATCCCAGCCGGCCGCATGGCGAATGCCGCGAAAGCGCGGGCTGGCAGCGACGTGGGCGTCAAGCACCTCGCCCGCGGCTGAGCCCAAGGTCAGGTCCGCGTAACTGACGATGCCGGCACACGCCCGCATCGCCCCGTAGCCGCCGGACGCGAACATTGCCGCCACGCCGTTGACGAACTCGGTTTCGCCCACCGGCCGCAACGCCTCGGGGCCTTCGGCGCGGTACATGCTGGCGCATTCCACGAACACCGTGCTGACGACGTTGTGGCCGCTGCCGGTGTCGGCGATGAGTTCATCGAGCAGGTAGCGGCTGTCCGGGTGGTCCCAGAGATGATGGTGCGGGTCGCAGATCGGGCGTTCCGGGTCGATGATGTCCTCGCTGACCTGGGCCAGCCAATCGGCTTGGTTCATGCTAGTGTCCTGTCCGGTTGATTCGTGGGTTTTAGGCGCTAGGCCCTTTCGTCTCTGGCCCCACACAAGGCGGAGCAACGCGGCCAAGGGGCGAAAGGGCCACGAATAATCACACGAATTAGCCGGACAGGACACCAACTTTCCTGATCGCGGATTGAGGTTGTCACATGAGTCAACTTCTGCTCCGGGCGACCGCCCACTCGCCGGCAGAAGGCATTGCCTCGTTAGTACACCACCACCGAGCGGATGCTCTCGCCCTTGTGCATCAGGTCAAAACCCTCGTTGATGTCGGCCAAGTCCAGCTGATGGGTGATGAGGTCGTCGATGTTGATCTTGCCGTCCATGTACCAATCGACGATGCGCGGCACCTCGGTGCGGCCCTTGGCGCCGCCGAAGGCCGTCCCCCGCCAGACTCGGCCAGTGACCAGTTGAAAGGGCCGGGTGCTGATTTCCTGCCCCGCGCCCGCCACGCCGATGATGATGCTCTCCCCCCAACCCTTGTGGCAGCTCTCCAGCGTTGCCGATGCACTCGAAGGAATAGTCCACGCCGCCATCGGTGAGGTCGATGATGGCCGCCACCGCATCGTCCACGTCCTGGGGATTGATGAAGTCGGTCATGCCGAACCGCTCCGCCAGCTCGCGCCTGGCGGGGTTCAAGTCCACCCCGATGATGCGGTCGGCGCCGGCGATGCGCGCGCCCTGAATGACGTTCAGCCCGATGCCGCCCAAGCCGAACACCGCCACGTTGGCGCCGGGCTCCACCTTGGCTGTGTTCATGACAGCGCCCAGGCCAGTGGTGACCCCGCAGCCGATGTAGCAAACCTTCTCGAAGGGAGCATCCTCGCGGATCTTGGCCACGGCGATTTCCGGCAGCACCGTGTGGTTGGCAAAGGTGGAGGTGCCCATGTAGTGGTAGAGGGTCTTGCCGCCCAAGGAGAAGCGGCTGCTGCCGTCGGGCATCACCCCGCGGCCTTGGGTCTCGCGAATGGCGCCGCAGAGGTTGGTTTTGCCGGACAGGCAGAACTTGCATTGGCGGCACTCCGGCGTGTAGAGCGGAATGACGTGATCGCCGGGCGCCAGGTCGCGGACGCCGGCGCCGACCTCCACCACCACCCCGGCGCCCTCATGCCCCATGATGGCAGGGAACAGACCCTCCGGGTCGGCACCGGAGAGCGTGTAGGCGTCCGTGTGGCAAAGCCCGGTGGCCTTGATCTCCACCAGCACTTCGCCGGCCTGCGGCCCCTCCAGTTGCACGGTCTCCATTTCCAGCGGCTGGCCCGCTTCGAATGCCACGGCTGCGCGCACGTCCATTGCTGTCCTCCTCAATTCCGCCGATTGCGGGTACTTGGCCAGTGAGGCTAAATCTTTGCCGGGCCAGGCTCAAGGGGCTACTGGAACAGGTTCAGGAAGTCCCGCTTGCCGAGGGGCGTGCCCTTGATGCGCAGCATGTCGTAGGTGGTGGTGGCGTGGAAGAGGAAGTTCGGCAGAGAGAACCCCAGTAGAAACTTCTCGCCTTGAAAGGGGATGGCGTTCTTGCCGAGCCGGAATTCGAGCGGCTTGCCCTCGAACCCGTTCACTCGCTCCGGCGTGAAGGCGTCGAGCCCTTCGAGCGCTTGGGTGATGAGGTCCTGCAGGCCCGCGTAGTCCTCCCCGGCCGGACTCGGTGGCGTGAAGACACCGGCTTCGACGCCCTTGAGGGCCCCGAGCGAGTGGTGTGCCGAGGAAACGACTTGGAACTGGAACGGCAGCATGTCGTCGATCAGTCGCATCTGGACCACGTCGTCAAGTGGGATGCCGCTCGCTTCGCAGTGGGTGCGGCCCTTCTCAAGCACGTTGGCGGTGGCGCCGAGGATCTGCCGGAACGGGCCGACAGAGGCGTCATATAGGGAAGTGGACATGGGCGGTCTCTCCGTTTCGGTTGAGTGGTTGCGGTCAGGTCCTGGCGGCCAACGCCCGCAATGCCCCAAGGCCTGCGCCTGAGCCGAACCATGAGCAAGTGGTGCAGCCTATCAGTTGTGCAGCGACTGAGCTATAGGTTTGCCGAGCGAAGCCCGAGGCATAGTCAGGGCCGATGACGGTGGGCGCTCCGTTCGGCGATAATTCAATGCCATGGACATCGGCGGCATCGACATTCCCCCATCCGCCCTCGCTTGGAAGTTCGTGCGGTCCCGAGGTCCGGGCGGCCAGAACGTCAACAAGGTCGCAACGGCCGTTGAGTGCCGCCTGAAACTGGACGAGGCGGGGATTGATCCAGCGGTCTGCGAACGACTGAAGCAGCTCGCCGCCAGCCGCCTGACCGCAGCGGGCGAAATCGTAGTCTTCGCCGACACCCACCGCACCCAGCAGCGCAATCGGGAGGCTGCCATCGAACGCCTCGGCGCACTGATTGAACACGCCCGGCGAGTGCCGAAGCGTCGCATCCCCACAGGGCCAACTGCCGGTGCCAAGGCCCGGCGCCGGGACGAAAAGCAACGGCGAGCCGGCATCAAGGAAATGCGCGGACCACTGCGGCCTTCGGGCGACATCTGAAGCCGCTGTCCCGATGCGGTTAGGGGCGAAGTGAGAACGCCCTCGATCGCCGGTTCAACGGCGAACCGAGTTCTTCGTCGTCGGTCAGCGTTGCCTTGGCGACCCTTTTACAAAGTGGCCAGCTAGGGGACGCAAAGCCTTTGAGTTTTGTTGGCCAAAAGGATTACAGTGCCCGCCCTCGCCAACTGGCAATTTAGGTTCTTCATGAGCAAGCAGAATTGGCCCTTCTCCCGAGACGCCGTGCTGAACATCGTCAAGGCCGAGGGCGCCCATTTGTTCACCAAGGACGGCCAAGCCATTCTCGACGCCGCCGGCGGCGCGGTGGTCGCCAACGTGGGCCATGGCCGCCAGCGGGTGGTTGACGCCTTGGCCAAGGCCACTGCCGCGACCACCTATGTGGTGCCGCCTTGGATCACGCCGTCGCGCCAGGCCATGGTCGAGGCGTTGGAGCGGGATTGGCTGCCGGAGGGCATCACCCGCATGCACATCACGTCCGGCGGCTCCGAAGCGGTGGAGTCAGCAGTCAAGCTCGTCTTCATGCACCACGCTGCGCAAGGGGACTTGGGACGGCGAAAGATCCTGTCCAGGGACATTTCCTACCATGGCGCGACTTTCACCACCACGGCCATAAGCGGCCATTGGGCGCGGCGGCAGGGGCTGGAGCAGGCGCTGCCTGACTACCCGAAGGCGCCGACGGCGCATCCGCTGCGTTGTCCCTTGGGTGCACACCACCCGCAGGCGGGCGACCATTACGTAGAGGCCATGGCCGAGGTGATCGAGCGGGAAGGTCCCGAGACCATCGCCGCCCTGTTCGTGGAGCCGATAACCGGCGCTTCCGGAGGGGCCATCGTGCCTCCGGAGGATTACTGGCCTAAGGTCCGCGGCCTATGCGATGAGCACGGCATCCTGCTGGTCTTCGATGAGGTGATGACCGGCTTCGGGCGCACCGGGCTGCCGTTTGGCCATCAACACTGGCCAGTGGCGCCTGACATCTTGGTCGGCGGTAAGGGCATGGCGGGCGGCTATGCGCCTTTGGGCGGGGTGTTCACGACCGAAGCCCTTGGCGCTTCGATCGATGCCGCCGGCTACAATCTCATGTTTCACACCTTCGGCGCCCACCCGGGCGCTTGCGCGGCGGCGGCCGAAGTGCTCACGATCATGGTCGAGGAGAACTTGGTGGAGCGGGTGCGCCAACTCGGCGAACACTTGGCGACACGGCTGCGGGAGGCCTTCTCCAACCATCCCCATGTCGCCGAGTCCCGGGGGCGGGGCCTGCTGCAGGGCATCGAGATCGTCGCCGACCGCAGCACTTTGGCCCCCTTCCCGAAGGCGGACCAGATCGGGGCTCGGGTTGTCCAAGCGGCGCTAAGGCGCGGCGTGTTCTTCTACGCGGGGGGCACCGGCGAGTTTCGCGATGCCATCCTGCTGGGTCCACCGTTCATCGCGACGGAAAGCGACATCGACACCATGGCCGCAGTGCTGCGCGAGGCCGTGGACGAGGTGGCCGGCTGCTAGTATCGGCTCTACAACGCCGGTACCGGAGTCGGTGCCGGACGCGCCGCCAAGCTCCGTAGCTGGCTCTCGATGCTCGAGAGCCGGGTGTTGACTTGGACGCGGTAGGCGTCGATGGCGGCGATGGCCTGTTCATTTTCGGCCACGCGGCTTTTGGATGCCGCCGCGGTCTGTGTGATGGCGTTGACCCGGTCCACGAGATCCCGCTGGCCCCGAAGCACCTGCTGCAGCTGCAGCTCGATGCTGGCCAGTTGATCGATCAGCACCTGCTGTTGATTGAAGGCCTTGTCGTGGCGGTCCACAGCGCTCTTTAGGGTGCGGTCGGAGCTTTGCAGGCTAGCGATATTGGCCTTCTGCGTTTGCAGCAGCTTCTGGTTGTCCTGAATCCAGTTCCTGTTGCGCTCGTTGGCCACGGCCCAGAGCTTGCGGACCTCAGACTCCCAGAAGTTGATCTCTTCGTCGGTTTCGGCCTCGGTTTCGCTCATGACCTGATCGGTCATGCGCAGGCGGTCCTCCAAAGCCCGAAGGCGACCGTCGGCCTCAGCCGCGTTGCGCTGTTCTTCGACGAGCAGTTGATGCTGGTTGGCGATGAACCAGCCGGCGACGCTGAGGCCGGCAACGAGCGCGGCGACCACCAAGTTGATGAAGATCGATCGGCCGCCGCCCCGGCCGTTGCCGCCGGGGCGCGGCCGGGCACCGCTCGCCGGGCGCCGCCGTGCGTCATCCGGGGCGGTGGATATGCTGGGGGCGGATGAAGGCTCCGGCATCTGCTGTTACCCGAATCGCGCGCTCGCTAGCCAGTGACCACCAACACGCCCAGGAGCACGGCCCAGAGCGCGAAGCCACAGCTAATGACCCCCTTAACGGTGGTCAAGGGGCCCTGCTTGCCGAAGATGGCGTTCAGTTGCAAGGCCGCGACGATGACGAGCGTGACGATCAAGCCAGCCATGTTGGCGTCGAAGGAGCCGTTCGGCAAATGGGCGCTCGAGCCCATGAAGTAGAGCATCGGAATCGAAAACAGGGTGTTGGTGCGCGACGCCAAGGCCGCCTTCGGGGCGGCGCCAGCGGCTTCCGGCAAGGCTTCCCCGCCAGCCTTGATTTGCTCATTGGAGGCGATGACGATCTTCTGGTTGGGCCAGATGATGAGCCAGACGTTTAGGAACATGAGGATGGCCATGACCGAGCCGATGAAAATGTCGATCGTGAGTCCGGCGCCGCGAATGCCGAGCATGACCAAGCCGGTAAGCAGGGTGAACATGGCGCCCCAGCGGAACCACCACAGCGCCCTTGGGGCCAGCTTGGTGAACGCGTCGGTTCGGGCGTCGGGGTCGGCCTCCTTGAAGTACTCGGTCTGCACGAAGTTGAAGTAGTACAGCAGGCCGATCCAAGTGATGCCGACCAGATAGTGCAGCCACTTCGCCAGATAGTCGATGATTGCCATTTCCATAGACATGGTGCGCCCCTCCAAACCAATCAAGGTATGTTTAAGTCACCTCGAAATATAGCCCGGCTGCGCAGGGATTGCACCCTCTGCACCTCCCGCCGGTGGCTCCGATGCGGCCTGAACGGTGGCTTTGACCCGGTACCATTCCCCTAGGCAGACGGTCAGCGCTTCGGAATCCCGCCAGTTCGGGTCACTCGCATACTGGTTGATCCAAGTCACCAAAAGCGGGTCGCCGATGCGCAAGTGGCGGAGCAGCGCCGCAATCTCCCGGGGCGAGGCGTCGGTGCCGCGCATCAGACTGTCGCACTCCAACGGATCAAGTTGGCGGATGAACTCATCCAAAAAGTGAAGCACCGGCTTTTGCGCATCATGCGGGGATCGAACCGCTGCCCTGATTTGGTTCATGCTTGGACGCTGGTAGCCCGCCATGAGCCGCCGCATGAGCGCCTCCGCGCTCTGAGGGGCATCCAGGTTCCACTCATTGCCCTCAAGCGGCCTCATGCGGCGGTTGCCCAAAGGCGAGTCAAATGCCCAGTCAGCGCAGACGCTGAGCTGTGGGTTGCTGTCAAGGATGGGGGCTGTCGTCATTTGTTCGCATTGTAGGATAGGAAAGGCTGGGGGCATGCCTTAAGTCGGATTCGAACATTTCAATCAAGTCGTCCCACAAATGCTGAGCAAGATTGGGGTAGGCCGGGGCAGTCAGCGGGCTGTCGGAAGGCGGGCTTTGCCTTCCCTGCTCGATCCGGCCCCTAATGACCTGGGCCACGCGCACCCGTTCGTGCGACGTAACTTTCGCCCAAGCGTAGCCTAGGGCGTCGGGGTCAAGATGGCGGGCGACTAGGAAGTCGTAGGCGTCCCGCTCGGTGGCGATGCCGTTGCCCAAAAGCCGGTTGCACAGCTTCTTGGTCAATACGTCCCGGTTGGTCGCAAGCCTGATGCCGGTCTGGCGCTCATGATCGTCGCTCTCGCCTTCAAAACCGTCCACCCTGCCCAAGGACACTGGTGTCCCATCAATCTCGAAATGCAGAACCGCCCGCCGAGCGATCCTTGGCCTTTCCCCATTGATCTCCCCCTTTTGCCAGCAATCGGCGAGCACAGAGGAGACCTGGTTGAAGCCTTTATAGAACAGGGTGTCAATTGAGGCACCGGACGCAAAAAAGTCCAAATCCGTGCTGGCTCGATGATGCCAGCGGGCTTCAAGCGCAGTGCCCCCGCCCAACTGAACGTGTGCGAGGTCAATGACCCGTTCAATGACCCGGCTTGCCTGAACCACGACCCCGGCAGGGCTTGGGTGGAGGTTGAGCTTGTTCATCGGCTTTGCATGTGCGGGAGGAACTCAGGATTGTACTACCCAGTGGGGTTCACGCATTGCCGCCCACAAAAAACCCCGCCAAAGGGCGGGGTCTTTCGTCACGCTCAAGGCGCAAGGGTCTTCACGCACAAGGCGTGAAGGTGCCGAATCGGCGGGGCGGTTTACATCATGCCGCCCATGTCGGGCATGCCGCCGCCGCCACCGGGCATCGGGGGCGGGTTGTCCTCCGGCTGCTCGCTCACCATCGCTTCGGTGGTGATCATCAGGCCGGCCACGGAAGCGGCGGCCTGCAAGGCGGCGCGGGCCACCTTGGCCGGATCGAGGATGCCCATCTCGAGCATGTCGCCATACTCGCCAGTGGCTGCGTTGTAGCCTTGGTTGCCGTCCAGGGCCGAGACCTTGTCGAGCACCACCGCGCCTTCGACGCCGGCGTTGACGGCGATCTGGCGCAGCGGAGCGCTCATGGCGCGGGCGGCGATGGCGACGCCGACGTTTTGGTCCTCGTTGTCGCCGGAGACCGCATTGACGGCCTCAAGCGCGCGCACCAGGGCGACGCCGCCGCCGGCCACCACGCCTTCCTCAACGGCGGCGCGAGTGGAGTGCAGTGCGTCCTCAACGCGGGCCTTCTTCTCCTTCATCTCCACCTCGGTGGGCGCGCCCACCTTGATGACGGCCACGCCGCCGGCCAGCTTGGCCAAGCGCTCCTGCAGCTTCTCGCGGTCGTAGTCGGAGGAGGTGTCCTCGATTTCCTGGCGAATCTGCTTGATGCGGCCTTCGATCTCGTTCTTGGCGCCTGCGCCATCGACGATGGTGGAGTTTTCCTTGGTGGAGGAGATCCGCTTGGCGGTGCCGAGGTCGTCGAGAGTGGCGCCTTCAAGGGTCAGCCCCACTTCCTCGGAGATGACGGTGCCGCCGGTGAGGATGGCGATATCCTGCAGCATGGCCTTGCGTCGGTCGCCAAAGCCGGGCGCCTTGGCGGCGGCCACCTTGACGATGCCGCGCATGTTGTTGACCACTAGGGTGGCCAGCGCCTCGCCTTCGATGTCCTCGGCGATGACCATCAACGGCTTGCCGGACTTGGCGACGTTCTCCAGCACCGGCAGCATGTCGCGGATGTTGGAGATCTTCTTGTCGCAAAGCAGGATGTAGGGCTCCTCGAGGTCCGCGGACATGGAGTCCTGGTTGTTGATGAAGTAGGGCGAGAGGTAGCCGCGGTCGAACTGCATGCCTTCCACGACATCGAGCTCGTTCTCAAGGCCGGAGCCTTCCTCGACGGTGATGACCCCTTCGCGGCCCACCTTGTCCATCGCTTCGGCGATGATCTGGCCCACCGCCGAGTCGCTGTTGGCGGAAATGCTGCCGACCTGGGCGACGGAGGTGGAGTCCTCGCAGGGCTGTGACATGCCGCCGATGGCGGAAACGGCGGCCGTCACCGCCTTGTCGATGCCGCGCTTCAGATCCATCGGGTTCATGCCCGCGGCGACGGACTTGAGGCCCTCGGTGAGAATGGACTGCGCCAGCACGGTGGCGGTGGTGGTGCCGTCGCCGGCCTCGTCGGAGGTCTGACTGGCGACTTCCTTGACCATCTGGGCGCCCATGTTCTCGAACTTGTCCTTGAGTTCGATTTCCTTGGCTACCGAGACGCCATCCTTGGTGACGGTGGGCGCCCCAAAGGACTTGTCGAGCACCACGTTGCGGCCCTTGGGGCCCAAGGTGACCTTGACGGCGTCGGCCAGGGTGTTCACGCCCTTGAGCATGCGGCCGCGCGCGTCATCTCCGAATTGTACGTCTTTCGCACTCATTGCCTGTTTCCTCGTATGTCTGTCAGTTTCTGGTTACGTCGGTTGGTTGGATGCGGAGCTTCGGTTGCCGGCGCTAGTCTTCGAGCACGCCGAAGATTTCGCTTTCGCTGAGAATGAGCAGCTCGTCGCCGTCAATCTTCACCGTGCTGCCGCCGTACTGGCCGAAGATGATCCTGTCACCCGCCTTCACGTCGGGCGCCCGCACTTCGCCGCTGTCCAGGGCCTTGCCGGGGCCGACGGCGAGCACCTCGCCTTGCGAGGGCTTCTCGGCAGCTGAATCCGGCAGCACGATGCCGCCGGCCGTGGTGGTCTCCTCTTCCAACCGGCGCACCACGACGCGGTCATGTAAGGGTCGAATGTTCATGGACTGGTTTCTCCCATTTTTCCTTGCCGCCGTGCGGCAAGCTCTGGTTTCATGGTTACCCTGCTGCGCCCGCCGCCCCGATACTGGGTAACGCCGCAGCCCCCAATTAGCACTCTCACTGTGAGAGTGCTAACCCAGGGGCGGATTATCATAGGGCCGTTCTGTTCAGTTTCAAGGTTTCGTCGCAAAAAAAAGCGGCATATCGATGGACGAGAGCCAAATTCACGGCAAGCCGGGCCCGCGGGAGCGCATCTGGCAGGTGGTGTCGATGATTCCGCCGGGCAAAGTGGCCTCCTATGGGCAAGTGGCGGCTCTGGCGGGGTTGCCGGCCCACGCCCGCTACGTAGGCACCCTGATGGCTCGATTGCCGTCTGGCACCCGGCTGCCTTGGCATCGGGTGGTTACCGCAAGCTTGCGCATCGCTGCTCGAGGCGATTCCGGCGGCGAGACCGAACAGCGGCGGCGCCTTGAAGCGGAAGGCGTCAGCCTGATCGGTGGACAGGTGGCGGCGTCTTGCCGGTGGGAAGCTCGGCCGGACTCGCTTTGACGGCGACCCTGGCAATCCAAACGAGGATCACCAGGGATGGCAGCACCATCACCGAGGTCAGCACAAAGAACGCCGCCCAGTCGCCATCGAGCGCATCCACCAGAAATCCGCTGGCCGCGGCCACCAGATTGCGCCCCGCGTTGCCCAACGAGGCCAGGGCGCCGTACTGGGTGGCCGTGTGCAGGCGGCTGGTGTAGTAGGAGATGAAGGCCACGAAGGCGACGGTGGAAAACGCCGAGGTCACGCCGTCGGCGATGACGGCCACCGACAGCGCCCCCACGTCCGGCCCCACCACGGCCACCCAGGCGAAGAGCAAATTGGTCGCCGCCATGGCGATGCCGGCGACCAGCAGTCCGCGCACCACCCCAAAGCGGCCGGAGAAGAGGCCTGCGGCGAGGGCGCAGGCGATGGTGACGGGCAGCCCCAGGGCCTTGGCGTAAGTGCCGATCTCGGCGTCGCTGAACCCCACTTCGTTGTAGAACACGACCACCATGCGGCCCAGAAAGGCCTCGCCGATCTTGAACAGAAAGATGAAGGCGAGCAAACCGAAGGCCAAGCGCGCGCCATTGCGTTGGAAAAACTCGCCCACCGCGCCCAAGTAGTTGCGGTTGAACCAGCCGATGGCGCCATGCTGGCCGGGTGGCGGCGACTGCGCGCCCGTGCCTCGTGGCGGTTCCCGGAACCAGCGCAGCGCCAGCAGCGACACCAGGGCCAGCAGGACGGCAAGCGCCAGGTAAATTGGTGGCCAGCCGTGCGCGTCGCTGAATTGGAAGGCCACGGCGCCGGGCAGGCTCACCCCGGTCCACCAGCCGCAGGTGGCCATGGCGGCACCATGGCCGATCAGTTCGGGTTCATCCTCGCCGATGACGGTGATGCGGTAGGCGTCGATGGCGAGGTCTTGGGTGGCGGACGCCAAGGCGATGGCGAAGCACAGGGCCACTGTGGCGGCGATGCTGACGTGCGGGCCGAAGAACGCCAGCAGCGCCGAGCAGGCCACCAGGACGGTGAGGCAGAGCGTGATCCACGAGCGGCGCTGGCCAAGCCGGTGCAGCCAGGGCAGGCGCGCATGGTCGATGATCGGCGCCCACAGGAAGTTGACGGTCCACACCGAAAAGAGCAGGCCGAACACCCCGATGCTGGTGCGGGACAGTCCTTCATCCTTGAGCCAAAGCGTCATGGCGGAGCCGATCAGCAGCCAGGGGAACCCGCTCAGCGCCCCGAACAGGAAGATTCGCCACAGGCGGGCGTCATTGAGGAAGGGCAGGATGCCCAGTGGGCCGTGGGACTGGCGTTGCTCAGTCACCTTGGCCTGCTCTCCCTGTCATTTCAAGGGCAAGATGCCCTCGGCCCGAGGAGGCAATCCAGCTTGGCGGCCTGAACTTTAGGGGCTTGATGATTCAGTCGCGGAAGTTGTCGAACTGCAGCGGAACGTCGAGTTCGGCGTCCTTGAGCAGGGCAATGACCGCCTGCAGGTCGTCGCGCTTCTTGCCGGTGACGCGCACCTTCTCCCCGTTGATCTGGGCTTGGACCTTGCGCTTGGAGTCCTTCACCAGCTTGGTGATCCGCTTTGCGGAGTCTCGGTCGATGCCTTGCTTGAGCCGAAACAACTGACGGCGCTGCTTGCCAGCGCCTTCAATGGGCTGCGGGTCCAGGCTGGCGGCGTCGATGCTTCGGCTGGCCATCTTGGCGCGCAGCATGTCCTCCATCTGCTTGAGTTGGAAGTCTTCGAAGGCGGCCAGTTGGATGCCTTGGTCGGAGAGTTCAAAGCTCGCGTCCACCCCGCGAAAGTCGAAGCGCGAGCGCAGTTCGCGGGACGCTTGATCCACGGCGTTGCGGACCTCCTGCAAATCCACCTCGGAGACGACATCGAATGCGGGCATGGCCTGACCTCCTGTTGTCCATCTTCATCCCATCGCCCGGCGGCAGCGGCGAGCGGCGTATAATCGCTGTTCGGCATTATACCGAGACCCCGGCGGGTGCCGCATCCCGCCGCATTATCACCAGCCTAGGCCGTTTCCCATGAGCCAACGCAAGTCCAAGCCGCGCCACCGGATCAGTCGGGTGACCACCCGTCAGGGCGACGCCGGCGAAACCCAACTGGCCGACGGCAGCAAGCGGCCGAAGAGCGATGCGATCTTTGCCGCCATCGGCGACGTGGATGAGCTCAACAGCCAATTCGGCACCTTGCTCACCGAGGTCGCTGACGGTGGCTTGGCCGCCCAGCTACGCGAAATTCAGCAGCAGCTCTTTGATCTCGGCGCCTATCTGGCCACGGTTGGAGAAGTGCCCGCACCGGGCGTTGAACGCTTGGAGGCCGCAGTTACGGCCCTGAACGCCGCGTTGCCGCCGCTCAACGAGTTCGTTGTGCCGGGCGGCAACCGCCCGGGGGCGGCTGCGCATGTCTGCCGCAGCGTCTGCCGCCGCGCCGAACGCAGTCTGTGGCGGGCCGAAATGTCCTGCGGAGGCCGCTATCTCAACCGCCTGGGCGACTATTGCTTTGTCTTGGCGCGCGCCCTGAACGCGGAGGACGACCGGCCGGAAGACTTGTGGCGCGGCGTTTGAGGGATCGGAAACGCCTGGCCGGCCGGGATTGACGCTTGCCGGATGAAGGGGCTATAAACCTGCGCAACCTTTGCCGCCTCCCTTCGCCTTCTGCTCATAAGCAACACTGGGACCTCCTGTATCAACAGGCCATTGAACTTGACCAAGAGACGAATTGCCGGACGCGGCGCCGGGGTGGCGCTTTGCTTTGTCGCTGTCGCTGCCGCTGTGGCGCTCCGGCCCGGCTGGGCCCAGCCGGGCGGCGCTCTTGAGCGGAGCTTGGCCACCCAAGCCGAATCAGACGCCTCTGCTGCCGCCAGCCAAGTCCGCGTCGACAAGCTGGCGGACGCTGCCGCCCAAGACCTGCAGCGCTGGCGCGTCGCCAGTCAACGCCGGGAGTCCCTAAGCATCTACAACCAGCAGCTTGAGCGGCTCATCGGCTCCCAGGATGCGGAAATCGCCTCCCTGGCCCGCCAGATGGATGAAATCGAGTCGATTGAGACCGGCAGCCTGCCGCTGATGATCGAGATGATCGACACCATGGCGGCGCTGGTCGCTGCCGACGCGCCCTTCCTGCTCGACGAGCGGGAGGCGCGCGTTGCCGCGTTGCGGGCATTGATCGACCGCGCCGACGTCACCGCTGGCGAGAAGTTTCGCCGCATCATGGAGGCCTATCTGGTGGAGGTGGATTACGGACGCACCATCGAGGCCTACCGGGGCGAACTGGTCACCGGCAGCGAAGTGCGCACCCTGGATTTCCTGCGCATCGGTCGCGTTGGCCTCTACTACCAAACCCTGGACGGTGCCGAGAGCGGTCGCTGGAACGCTGCCGGCCGGGCCTTTGAGACGCTCGGCGGCAGTGCCCGCCGCGCCATTCAATCGGGCCTTCGAATCGCCCGCAAACAAGCGCCCCCGGAGTTGCTTCAGTTACCTGTGCAAGGACCGGGGGCGGATCGATGAGACCCTTTGCGGCAATGCTCTGCGGCTTGCTTTGGCTCTGCCCGGCTGCGGCTTGGGCGCAGGCGGGAGGCGCGTCCGCAGGCGGCTTGATCGAACTCTACGACAAGGTGGCCGGGCAAGCTGGCCTTGAGGCCCAGCGCAGCAGCGAGCGCGAGCGGCGCTTCCAAGCCTCCGCCGATGAACGGGCGCGGATGCTGGCGCAAGTGCAGGCGGACGTCGCCCGCCTGGAGCGGCAAAAGGCCGATCTGAAACGGCAGTTCGACGGCAACGAGGACCGGCTGGCGGAACTTGCCACCGCGCTCGACCGCCGCATCGGCGACCTCGGCGAGTTGTTCGGGGTCTTCCGTCAGACCGCCGACGACGTCCAGACGCTGCTCTTCGATTCGCTCATCACCTTGGAGTACCCGGAACGACGGGCGGCGGCAGCGGCGCTGGCGGAGAGCGCCGAAGTGCCCACCATCCCGCAGATGCGCGCGCTTTGGGGGCTGCTGATGCAGGAGATTGCCCATTCCGGGCAAGTCAGCCGCTTTCCCGCCGAGATCATTGAACCGGCGGGCGGCACGTATTCGGCCGAAGCCGTTCGGGTGGGCCTGTTCAATGTGGTCGTCGACGACAAGTACCTGAACTACCTGCCGGAGAGCAATCATTTGGTGGAGTTGCCCCGGCAGCCGGCCGCCGCCGCCCGCCGCAGCGCCGAGGCGTTGGGCACGGCCCAGCCGGAGGACGTGGTGGACTTCGCCTTGGATCCGTCCCGGGGCGCCCTACTTGGCCTGTTGGTGCAGTCGCCAAGTCTGATCGAGCGCATCCAGCAAGGGCGCTTGGTGGGCTACCTCATTCTGGCCATCACGGCCATCGGCCTGATCCTGGTGGCGGAGCGGGCGCTGCGTCTGGCTGCCGTCAACCGGCGGATCAAGCGGCAGCTTGATGATTTGGATCAGGTCAGCGACGACAATCCAGTGGGCCGCATCCTGTCCACCTACCACGAGCATGCCCATCTCAACGATCTGGAGCTCATATCGCGCCATCTGGAAAGCGTGGTCATCGCTGACGTGGCGGAGGTGCGCAAGGGCCTGCCCACCATCCGTGTGCTGGCGGCGGTGGCGCCCTTGATGGGCCTGCTTGGCACGGTGACCGGCATGATCGGCACCTTCCAGGCCATTACCCTGTTCGGGGCGGGCGACCCGAAGCTGATGGCCGGGGGCATCTCCCAAGCGCTGGTGACCACAGTGCTGGGCCTCAGCGCGGCCATTCCGCTGCTGCTCTCGCACAGCTTCCTGAGCAGCCGCTCGACCCATCTGAGCAAGGTCATCGGCGAGCAGGCGGCCGGCTTGATGGCGCAGAAGGCCGAGGCGCTGGCCCGGTCCCGGCAGACGGCCGCCGGCTCGGCCTGAATCGGGTGGCTTGCCAATGGAAGGGCTGACAGTGGGCTTTTTCGACTTCATGGAAAGAGGCGGCGAGGTGCTCTGGGGCATTCTCGCGTTGACGGTCCTGCTCTGGTGGCTGGTGCTGGAGCGGCTCTGGTTCTTCCGCTTTGAGTTGCCGTCCGTTCGCCAGCGGCGGCTGGATGCTTGGCGGTCGCGCCCGGAGCGGGCGGCCTGGTACGCGATGCGGCAGCGCGCGCAGCTCATCTCCGAAGTCGATTGCGCGATGGCCAGCCACCTCAAGACCATCACCGCGTTCATCGCCCTGTTGCCCCTGATGGGCCTGCTGGGCACCGTCACCGGCATGATCCAGGTGTTCGACGTCATGGCCAGCTTGGGCTCCGGCAACCCCCGGGCCATGGCGGACGGTGTCAGTGCCGCTACCATCCCCACCCTGGCCGGCATGGTGGTGTCGATTTCGGCGATACCCTTCGCCACCCATCTCCATCGCGTTCACAAGCGCGAACTGCGCCTGCTCGGCGAGCGCATGGGCCACGCCTGAGCCTGGCTGGCGGACCGAGGAGGAGCACCCTGATGGCGGACAGTTCCCGTTTTTTCATCGACGATGAGGAGGACAGCCCCATTGACCTCACGCCGATGCTGGACGTGGTGTTCATCATGCTCATCTTCTTCATCGTCACCTCCACCTTCGTCAAGGAGTCCGGGGTGGACGTCACCCGGCCCAATGCCGAGACCGCGGTGCCGACCGATGCCTCCAGCATTCAGGTGGGCATCGCCGCCAACAACCAGATCTGGATCGAAAAACGTCAAATCGACAAACGGGCCGTGCGCGCCAACATTGAGCGGGGCTTGGCGGAAAGCCCAGGTGCGGCGGTCATCATCATCGCCGATGCGCTGTCCAACACCGAGACGCTCATCGACGTCCTCGACCAAGCCCGGCTGGCTGGCGCCACCAGCGTCTCGGTCGCTGCTGACGAGCCGTGACCGCCGCCGCACTGACGCGCATCCGCCAGCTCGGCGCCGCCGCCTTGGCCATTGGCGTGGCCCTTAGCCTGTTCACGCTAATGAACGGGCTGATTCGCTCCGACGGCATCCTGGAGAAGCCCGACCGGCAGCGGGCCTACCTGAACTTCATCCGCATTGACCCGGCTGATACGGAGATCAATACCAAGGACCGGCGTCTGCCGGAGCCCCCCCCACCGCCGGAGGATGTGCCGGAAACGCCCGACTTCGCCGCCCGCCTCGACAGCGTCGCCAGTGATTTGGACATGGACATGCCGACCATCGGTCTGCCCATCAACGACGGCGGCGGTCCCTACCTGGGCACCCTCAGTGCCGGCCAGGGCCTAGCTGGCTTCGACACGGACGCCATTCCCGTGGTGCGCATCGCTCCGGTCTATCCGCGGCGCGCCAAGCAGGCGCGCATCGAGGGCTGGGTGACGATGGAGGTGCTCATCCGACCGGATGGCTCGGTCTCCGACGCCAAGGTCATGGAATCCGCCCCGCCCCGCCTCTTCGACGAAGCGGCCCTGGCCGCCATGCAACGCTGGAAGTTCCGCCCCAAGATCGTGGACGGCACCCCGGTCGCGCAACGGGCCAAGCAGACCATTGAATTCGTGCTGGAGGGGCAGTGAACCCGCCCCGATGCAAGCCGCCGCGTGGCCGCTCCTGGACCGCTGCGGGCAAGATGCCCGTCCGTAGGGCTCGCACGGCGTTCTCTTCGCTGCGGAGCTCACTTACCCGTCTCGTTGCGTTGACCGTTCTCGTTTGCGCCCCGCCGCTTGCCAATGCTGAATCGGTCACCGCCAAGACCTACAACCGGCTCACCGAAGCCCAGGACCTCATGGCGGCCAACGATATCGAGGACGCCATCGTCGTGCTGAAGACCCTGCTCGGCGACGTCAAGGCGGATACCTTGGACGAGGCGTTGACCTTGCAAATGCTGGGCTACGCGGAAATGAGCGCGGAGCGCTTCGACCAAGCCATCACGCACCTCAAGCGCAGCCTGGCGCTCGACAAGCTGCCGGAAAAGGTGAAGTACAACGTCGGCTACATGGTCGCCCAACTGCATGCCGCGCAGAGCGAATTCGACGAGGCCTTGGCCTTTGCCGCCGAGTGGTTCAAGACCTTGGACGATCCCTTGCCGCCGCAGATGATGTTCATGGCCAACATCTACGCCCAGACGCAACGTTACGGCGAGGCCGTCCCCTATGCTGAACGGGCGTTGGCCGAGGCGGATAAGCCGCGCGAAGCCTGGCACCAGTTGCTGACCGCCGCCTACTTTGAACTCGGCCGTTACGAACAAGCCGCCGCCACCTTGCAGCGCATGCTGCGGCTGTGGCCCGACAAGTCCGGCTATTGGGAACAACTCGCCAGCGTTTACTTGGTGTTGGAGGATGAAAGCCGGGCGCTCGCCACCCTGCGCATCGCTTGGCTCACCGGCGCGCTGGACAAGGCCTCATCCATCCGGTCGATGGTGCAACTCGCCGTTGCCCGCGGCGTGCCGGAGCACGCTGCGCGGTTGGTCGAGGCCGCCCTCGAGGAAAACCTGCTGGCCGCCGATGAAGACAACCTGGATCTGCTGGCCAACGCTTGGGTGGCCGCTCGCGAGTATGACGAAGCCATCGCCGCGTTCGTTCAGTTGGCCGAACTTGAGGCCAGCGGCACCCCCTTGGTTCGCGCCGCCAACCTGCACATCGAGGCGGGCCGCTGGGGGCGCGCCGAGCAAGCCCTGCGCGAGGCTTTGGAAGCCGGCTTGGACAAACCCGGCAACGCCTGGCTGCTGCTCGCCATCGCCTGCGCCGAGCAGGAGAAGTTCGGCGAGGGCACCGCCGCCCTGCGCAAGGCGGGAGCCTTCGACGAGACGAGGCAGCAGGCAGCGCGCTGGCGAAGCTACATCGCCGACATGCGCAAGCAGCACGAATGGCAGCGGACTTACGGGGGCTGAAGGAGGGAGTTGACTCGCCCTGTGGCTCAGACTAATCTGGCTAGGTTAGCTAATTCGGAGTGGTGCCATGTTGGTTAACATGCACGATGCGAAAACGCGGCTTTCAAAGCTCATCGCTGCCGCTGAAGCGGGTGATGAAGTGGTCATCGCCCGCCAAGGCAAGCCGGCGGTCAAGCTGGTGCCGGTTCGTCCCCCGGGTTTCCACTTCGATGCCTTGGCGCATCTCGTTGGCACGGTGCCTGACTTTGACGAGGCGACAGATGAGGATGAACTGGTTCTTTGGGAGGGAGGGCCTTGAGTGCCGTCCTGCTCGATACGCACGCATGGATCTGGAGCCTCATGGATTCGGCCCGGCTTGGTGGCGCGGCGAAGGCAGTGATCAGCCGAGCGGACACTGTGCAGGTGAGCCCGATTAGCGTTTACGAGGTGGTGCGCCAAGCCCGACTTGGCAAATGGCCTGAGATCTTGCCGCACATTGACGCCCTCGTGACGGAGGGGCAGACCCTCGCCGCACCCTTCAGCCGCGCAATCGCCGCTCGGGCCGGCGCCCTGGATTGGCGGCATAGAGACCCGTTCGACCGCCTCATCGCCTCGACCGCCATCGAACTGGGTTGCGCACTGGTCTCCAAGGATGCTGAGTTTGACGTCCTCGACGGAACGCCGGGCTGGCTGAACCGAGTTTGGCTCTAGTCATTAGGATGCAGCGTCACACCGTGGAATGGGGATTTGTGGAGAGCGGTAAAGCCGGTCCAATCGCCGCAAGAAGTGAATCCTGAAACCCAATCGATTTCTGTCGGCGGTCTCGTCTATACCGCCGATGTGGCCGGACCGCCGGACGGTGAACTGGTGCTGTTCCTGCATGGGTACCCGCAAACAAAACACACATGGCGGCGCGAGCTGCCCGCGCTCGCCGAACGTGGCTACCGCGTCTGCGCACCCGACCAGCGCGGCTACTCCGCCGGCGCCCGGCCCAGCGGCATTGACAGCTATCGGGTTGAAAGGCTGGTCGGCGATGCCTTGGCCATCGCCGATGCCTTGGGCCACGAACGGTTCCACTTGGTCGGCCATGACTGGGGTGGCCATCTTGCTTGGGTCATCGCCGCCTCGAACACGGACCGGGTGCGCACATTGGCGGTCATTTCCCGGCCCCATCCCCGCGCCTTCCTCCGGGCCATGAAAACCGACCGGCGCCAGTCAGCCCGGTCCGGCCACCACAGCGCCTATCTGAGAGCCGAGGCCACCGACGAACTGCTCGCCGACGACGCGGCGCAACTGCGTGCCATCTTCAAGCACTCTGGAGTTCCTGACCGGGATGCCGAAGCCTACCTCGCCACGATTGGCCACCGGGACGTGCTCGACGCGGCCTTGAACTGGTACCGCGCCGTCCCCCGATCCGACATCAAGTTGGACCGAGTGCCCTCCGTGACCGTGCCAACGCTCTATGTTTGGGGGAACGCCGATCAAACGGTCGGCCGCGCAGCCGCCGAAGGCACCCGTGAGTGGGTCGATTCCGATTACAAATTCGTCGAACTGCCCGGCGTCGGCCACTTCGTGACCGATGAAGCGCCTGGCGCATTTGCGGTGGAGTTGATTGAGCACCTTGAACAAAACGTCTGATGCCTTCATCCCAATGGGATTAGGCCACCAACGTCGAGGATGTGTAAGGGAGCGAGCTGGAATTTGGTGGAAGGCATCGCTATGCATTCAGAGGTGAGCATATCAAGTGCGGCGAGATTGCGATCGATAAACGAGTTCGATCTCAACTAGCCGGAGCGCCATGGCTGAGGCGGAAACTCTGAACCGCTCGGCCAGCGAGCAAAAGTGCTCACCGTTGAAACTGGATGCTACGGCGAGGGCGCGGGCAAGGAGCAGTGGGTCCACTCCATCGAGAACGTCCTCAAATTGATCCTCCAAGTGCAGGAAGAGGGCGGCACGTTCATCCAATTCAAAGGGACACTTGGAGCCGAATCGACTCTTGAATTCGCGCTTTAGGAGTCGATCAGGAATGAGAAAGCAGGCGGCGAAGTAGTCGGCCTCTTGCTCCGCCAGTGGCTTAGAAGCGTTCAGTTGACTGGAATGGGAGAGTGGGCGGTCGCGGTGCAATGGACCCTGCTGGGGATGGAGAACTAGGTGGCCGATCTCGTGCGCGCCTGTGAAACGCATCTCTTCCGGGGAGAACCGGCGTGAGACTTGGATGACTCTTCGTTTGCTATCAAAGGCGCCCGCAACTTCAAACCGGTTGCCACGCTCTCCAAATCGCCCTAGGGACTCCTCGAGCAGATAGTCGAAATCCAGCACCTCGGCCGCTAGGTCGGGTTCTACCAATTCATAACGATCTCTTGGTGCTTCCGCCCCTTGCGTCGCCAAGAGCCTCTCCCAAATTCGCCTTCGGAGGCGTCGAGCCTGCCTTTCAATTTCGTCCTTTCGCTCCGGGCTGAGCATCTTCGATACCTAGATGTTGGGGTCACGAATGAAAAAAAGCGCATATATTGTGGTATTAGTCCTGAGCCGATGCAACCCTAACTCTCTCTGCCTACCTAGTTCGCCGACGGGGTCGCTCGTTCCAGTTGGCTCGGCTCCAGACTCATGCGCCAGCGCATGAGTCTGCCTAGCACGGGATACTGGCGGATTGGAAAAGATGCAACTACATATAGTTGCTTTCATCGAGGCACATCCTATACTGCAGAACATGAACCCTGTTGAACGGAGCTCGCATGGGACGCCGCGAGAAATTGATTGCCCGCTTCCTCGATCAACGGAAGGACTTCACTTGGGACGAATTGGTTCGCCTGCTTCGGGGGCAGGGTTCGAGGAAGCCAAGGCGTCAGGTTCCCGCCGCCGGTTTTCGCAACCAGAAGGCTCCGTGATCTCATTGCACAGGCCACATCCAGACAATATTGTTAAGCCATATGTGCTCAACGAGGTGCGTCGTTGCCTGACTGAGGAGAATTTGATATGAGCGATTTGCTGGAGTATCAAGGCTACTTTGGTTCCGTCCACTACAGCAAAGAGGATGATGTCCTCCATGGTCGACTGGAGTTCATCCGCGACTTGGTGACCTACGAAGCTCAAGACGTGCTGGGACTGAAGCTGGCCTTTCAAGAGTCGGTTGATGACTACTTGCAGTTTTGCCAGGACCAAGGGCGTAGTCCGGATACTCCTCTCAAAGGCAGTTTCAATGTGCGCCCGGGCCGCGAACTGCACAAACGTGCGGCGCTCTGCGCCAAGCGCCAAGGCATCAGCCTGAACGCGGTGGTGGTGAACGCATTGCGTCAGTCACTGGAAGCCGACATTCAGTCGTCGGATCAATTGGCGTGACCGGTCCCGGGAGCGACTACTGGCCATCCTGGAACCTCTTCCCAGTTCCCGCGGAAACTGGTGGTCAGGGAGTCCTGCTACCCTCCCGTCCAAGCGCTGAGACAAATAGGAGTTCGCGATCATGCTGCAAACCCAAAACGAAGGATTCGTTCGCGTCCTTACCCTGGACCGGCCTGAGGCGCTCAATGCCTTCAATGGGGCGCTGTTCGATGCACTCACTGAGGGGTTGCTGGCAGCAGCGGAGGACGCTTCGGTGAGGGTGGCCATCCTCACCGGCAGCGGCAGGGCGTTTTCGGCGGGCTTGGACCTGAGCGAGGTGGGCAAGGAGACCGAGCCGCCGGTCCACGGCGCCGCCGGGTTGTTTGAGGCGCTCATCGAATTCCCGAAGCCGCTCATGCTCGCCATCAACGGCCTCGGGGTGGGCTTTGGCGCCACCATCTGCGGGCTGGCGGACATGGCCTTCATGGGAGAAGGCGCCCGGCTGCGTTGCCCATTCACATCCCTCGGCCTGACCGGAGAGGCGGGCAGCACCACCACCTTCCCCAGCCTGCTTGGCCATCAGGCGGCAAGCTGGATGCTGTACTCCTCCGCTTGGATGGATGCCCAGGCCAGCAAGGCGGCTGGCCTAGTGCTCGACGTGTTTGCGGATGACAGCTTGGCCGATGAGGTCATGCAGCGCGCCCAAACCATCGCCGCGCAGCCGCTGTCCGCGCTGCTGCACAGCAAAGCACTGCTGATGGGGCCTAAGCGCGAGCGGATTCGGGCGGCGATCAAGGCGGAAAACGTGGTGTACGCTGAGTTGATGGGCGGCCCCGACAACCGGGAAGCGATCAGCGCGTTTCTAGAGAAGCGCCCGCCCAAATTCGCCTGACGACGGACTATTCCACCAACCCCAGCGCCGCCAACATGAAGGCGTACTCCTCGGCCACCTCACGCAGCGAGTCGAAGCGCCCGGACTTGCCGCCGTGCCCGGCGCCCATGTTGGTCTTGAGCAGCAGCAGGTTGTCGTCGGTCTTCAAGGCGCGCAGCTTGGCGACGTACTTGGCTGGCTCCCAGTAGGTCACCCGCGGGTCGTTCAGGCCGGCGGTGACCAGCATCGGCGGATAGGCGCCGGGCTTGAGCTGGTCGTAGGGGGAGTAGGAGCGGATCAGCTTGAACGCCTCGGCGTCCTCGATGGGATTGCCCCACTCCGGCCACTCGATGGGGGTCAGGGGCAGGGAGTCGTCGAGCATGGTGTTGAGCACATCCACGAAGGGCACGTGGGCCGCGACCGCACCCCAGAGTTCCGGAGCTTGGTTGACCACGGCGCCCATGAGTTCGCCGCCAGCGCTGCCGCCCGCGATGGCGATGCGGCCGGCCTTGGCATGGCCGGTGCCCGTCAGGTGCCGGGCCACGTCCACGAAGTCGTTGAAGGTGTTGGTCCGGCGCTCGAGCTTGCCTGCCTCATAGCAGTGGTCCGCGCATCAGGGGTCTTCGAGCGTTTCGGGAGGTCTCCCGAAGTTCACTTAACCTTCTGATAAACAAATAGTTTTTGGCGCTTCACGGGTCACCGAGGCACACTCCGTCAATTTCTGGTTTGTAACGAACGGAGTAACCAAACATGAAAATCAGACCCCTCATGCTGACCCCGA
>JAQAJJ010000004.1:6997-69018 GCA_028278675.1 Candidatus Azophilus lithoversatilis | reverse complement strand
TGCTGGTCAGCAGCAGAAAGCTCAGGAAGCCGCAGTTCAAAAGCCCCATCACCCCCAACACCCTGGCGAGAAAGTCCCGGGGCAAGGCCGCGCCCCGCACGGCAACGGCGCTCATCCACAGCGTCATGATGAGGATCCACAGCAGCAGCGAGCCCTCGTGGGCACCCCAAAGGGCACTGACCTTGTATTGCCAGGGCAGCAGGCTGTTGGAATTGCGCGCCACGTAGGCGACCGAAAAGTCATCGGTGACGAAGGCGTTGACGAGAACCAAGAAGCCCAGCGCCACAAACACCAACTGGCCGTAGGTCGCCGATGCCGCCGCCTGAACCCAGCGCCCTCGGGCGATTTGGGCGCCGCCCAGGCCAAAAACCGCCCCGACAATGCTCAAGGCAAGCGCCAAGATGACCGACAGATGGCCCAGTTCAGCAATCATCGACGACCACTCGCTCCGGCGGCGTGTTCGGCCAAGGGCATCAGTTCGGGCGGCATGTACTTCTCATCGTGCTTGGCGAGCACTTCCTCAGCTTGGAAGATGCCATCCGCACCGAGTTGGCCGCGCACCAGTATCCCTTGGCCTTCGCGAAACAGATCCGGCAGGATGCCGCTGTAGGCCACGCGGAAGTCCGCCCCTTGGTAGTCGGTCAGCACGAAGGCAACATCAAGCGAATCCCCGCCCCGAACTATGCTGCCCTCCAACACCATGCCCCCGGCACGAATGCCGACGCCGACCGGCGCTTCACCTCCGGCGATCTGGTCCGGGGGATAAAACAGATTCAGGTTCTCGTTGGCGGCCCGCAGCATCAGGGCCACCGCCGCCGCAGCGCCGGTGAGCACGAAGACCACGGTCATCAGCCGGCTACGGCGCTTGGGATGCATCACTGCCCTCCTCCGCCCTGCTCCGCAACTGGTCATGCAATTGGCGGCGTATTCTGCGCCGTTCCGCGCGCAGCCCGGACAGATTGGCGATCAGCAGCGCCACCGCGGCCGAATAGGCCATCCAGACATAGAGCCCATGTCCGCCCATGGCAATGAACGCCTGCCAATCGTCGAACATCATCGTGTGCTCTCCCGTAGCGCCCATTCGCGGACCCAAGCGGCACCCCGTTCCTGGCGCAGGATGGCGGTGCGCAGCTTGGCAACCACGTTGGCGGCAAACAGGCAGTATGCGCCCAGAACGTTCACCAGCAGCGGCGCCCACATCGATGCGGGCATGGCCGGCGCCTCGGTCAGCTTGAAAGTGGCACCCTGATGCAGGGTGGTCCACCACTCCACCGAATACTTGATGACCGGGATGTTGATGACGCCAACGACGGCGAGCAGGGCACAGGCGCGCCCGGCGGCCTCCCGGGCGGGAATGGCCCGGCGCAGGGCGTAGAGGCCGAAGTAGAGGAACAGCAGCAGCAAGGTGGAGGTGGTGCGTCCGTCAAACACCCACCAAGTTCCCCAAGTCGGCTTGCCCCAAACCGCGCCGGTGAAAAGCGCCAGCGCCGTCATCCAAGCGCCAAAGCCAACCAGGTTCTCAAGCACCAGTTGGGCCATCTTCATGCGCCACACCAACAGCAGCACACCGGCGGCGCCGAGTGCCAAATAGACCGACTGGGCCAAAATGGCGGCAGGCACATGCACGTAGATGATGCGGAAGCTGTTGCCCTGCTGGTAGTCGGGCGGGGCGAACGCCAAGCCCCAGATCATGCCGGCGACGATCAGCAGCACTGCCAGCGCCGCCAAGATGCTCTGCCAACGGCCGCTCATTTGGTAGAACCACTTGGGCGACCCCAACCGATGCCAAAATTCCTTAAGCGTCACGATTGCTCCACGCTGATGCGCAAGGCCGCGGTGGTGGCGAACGGCGCCAGCGTCAGTGCCATGGCGCTGATTGCCGCCAACCAGTAGAACTGCGCCGCGGCGCCAACTCCCGCCATTGTATCCAACGTCGCGCTGACGCCGAACACCAGCACGGGCAGATAAAGCGGCAGCAGCAGCAGCGCCAACAGAACGCCGCCGCCACGCAGGCCCACGGTCAGCGCAGCGCCCACCGCCCCGATCAGGCTCAAGGCAGGGGTGCCCAACAGCAAGCCAAGCATCAGGGCTGGCAGCACCCCAACCGGCAGGTTGAGCAGCAGTGCGACCATAGGTGCCAAGACCGTCATCGCCACGCCCGACAAGCACCACTGCACCGCCACCTTGCCCAGCACCGCGGCAAACGGCGGCTCGGCGAGGAGCACCAACTGCTCAAGCGTTCCATCTTCAAAGTCGCGCCTGAACAGCGCCTCCAACGACAGCAGGTTGGCGAGCAGCACCAACACCCAGATGATGGCCGGCGCGAGCCCCGTCAGCCGTTGCGGCTCGCCGCCGAAGGCGATGGCAAACAGCGTGGCCGCCAAAAACAGGAAAACCAGCGGATTGATGGCCTCATCCTTGGCGCGCATGAGGGACAGCCAATCCCGGCGAAACTGAACGGCAAACATCGGTTCAGGCCCCTAGCCGCACTTCACACGCCGAACAGCCCAGCGTTTGATGGGTGGCGCAAAGCACTGCCCCGCCTTGGCCGCAGTGCGCCTCAACGAGTTCGCGCACCAAGCGGCGGCCATCAGAGTCTAGGGCGGTGAGCGGCTCGTCGAGCAGCCACAACGGTCTATCGCCCAACAACAGCCGAGCGAGGCCGGCGCGCCGCTGCTGGCCTTGGGAGAGTTGGCCGCTGGGAACTTCGCATTCGTTATGCAGCCCCACGCGGTCCAGCGCCCCCTGCGCCGAACCCGGGCCAAGACGCTCAAAAGGCTTGAGGTTCTCCAAGGGCGAAAGCAAGGCGCTGATGCCATTACGGTGGCCGAGATAATGGCACGGCGCCGCATCAACTTCGCCGCTGTAGTCAGCGAAAAGCCCAGCGGCAATCCGCAGCAGGGTGGACTTGCCACTGCCGTTGGCCCCATGAATCTCCGCGCAGCGGCCCGCGTCCAAGGTCAGTTCAAAGCTACCGAACAGCTTCCGCCCGCCGCGAGTGCAGGTAAGGTCGGTCATGGCAAGAAGTGGCGGCTTCAATGTGGCGCCTTCGGCGGAAAACGAAACAGTATAAGCGGCATGTGGAGTGAAACGATGCGTCTGCGCATGCCCAGCTTGTTGTATCGGCCAGTCCAGGTATGGGTAATGCAGTTAGAGTGTCAGATTGACTCCCACATAGCCTTGGACCGGCATGGCCGGGAAGTAGCGGTGGCTCCCGAAGGCGTAGTCGGCGCGGTCGGCGTAGCGCTCGTCGAGCAGGTTGATCACCCGGGCGAAAAGATCGATGCGCTGGCTTAGCCTGTATCCGCCGCGCCAATTGAGCACCACGTGGCCTTTGTACTTGGCGGTGTTGGCGGCGTTGACGTAGTGCTCGCCCACTTGGTTCAACTCGAACTCGGAGTACCAGTGTTCGCCCGGTTGGTAGCGCCAACGGGCATTGGTGAGCCAGCGGGGCGCGGAGTCCATCATGTTGCCGTCTTCGATCCGTTCGCCGAGACCGGCGGCACGGGTGAAATCGTACTTGTGCACGGCATAGCTGAGGGCAAGACTCAAACGGTGGTCGCCCAATTGCCAGTCGCCGGAAAACTCCAACCCCAGGGACTTGGTCTTGCCGTCGCTGACGTTGAAGCCGCTCGCATCACGGAAAATGAAGTCACGGGTCCGCTCGCTGAACGCCGACAGGGACCAGGCGCCACCCTTGAGGCCCGCCTCCACCGACAGCAGACGTTCACTGTCCAAGTCCGCCACCGTTTGCCCCCGCTGCAAGCGGTAGAGTTCCGTGGCTTGCGGCGGCCGAAACCCGGTGGCGAGCATTAGATAGCCTGAATGACGGGCACCGAAGTCGCGCTCAACACCCAAGCGGCCAGCCACTTCCGTGAAGTCGTCGTCCCGAGAGTCGGGCCGCGTGTACAAGCAGCCGCCGAAGCCGCAAGCCGAGCCGTCGTCACGGCTGTTGCCAGTCAGGTGGCGATTTTCGTAGTCATAGCTCAGGTGCTCAAGGCGCAGGCTGTGCACTAGGCGCAACCCTTCGACCAGGGTTCCGTTCAGGTCGTAAAAGCCGGCCGCCATAATCGAATCGACGCCGTAGTCGTAGTGGCGCCCGGCGGGACGGGTGGCCACCAGGAAGGCCGACCCGGTCGTCGGTCCATCCTGGATTTCAAGGAGGCTGCCCTGCATGGCCTCAATCTGCGCGCCGAACCGCCCGGCCCAGGCACCGGCGGCAAACCCTTGGCTGACCAGCGCGCCGCCACTGGTTTGCTCATTGGTCTCGGTCGGCTGTCCGGGCAGGAAGTGCTGCAAAAACACCATGCGCGACCGGCGCAAATAGGCCGAAGCCCGAGTCTTCTGCCGGCTCCAATGACTGGCGGCGCGCCAGGACCAAGCATCCCGATAGGCCTCCGGGTTGGGGTTGGAGCGCCGCAGTTCACCGTCCTCGTAGGCCTCAAAGCCCCGCACATAGCCGCCGGTCTCCTGATTGAGGTTGGTGGCGTTCAAGGTGTTGCGCACCTGCCAGCCGCCGAAGCCAGCGGCATGGACCAAGGAGAGTTTCTGCTGACCGTATCCCGTAGCATCGCGATAGCCGTCGGACTGGCTCCCGTGGGCGCTCAGGCCGACCCTGTGCGCGCCAATTTGCCCACCGAATGCGGCTCGGGCTTGGTAGTAGCCATAGGAGCCGCCCTCCAAGCTGAGGCTAGCGCCTTCAGGATTGGCGGTGAGCACATTGACCGCTCCGTGCAGGGCGTTGCCACCCAGCACAGCACTTGATGGGCCGCGCCAAACCTCGATGCCGCCCGCCTGCTCCCCATTGACCTCAAACAGATTGTTGATGTTGCAAAAGCCGGCGGGGCGAATCGGCAGACCGTCCTCAAGATAGAGAAACTCGCCGCAGGCCCCGGCGCCGGTCAACACCGCTGAGCGGATGGCGGTCAAGTGCTCCTGGCCGGAGCCTCGGGCGACCCAGACGCCGGCAACCCGGCTTAAGGCCTCGTGAATGTGGTTGTGTCGGATCTCCGCCAGCGCCTCGCCATCAATGCGGCCCGCGCTGCCGGCCGTGCCGAGGCGCTCGCCGATGGATCCAGTGACGACAATCTCCTCGATCCGGTCGGCTGACAGCGCGGCCGGAGCGGGGAAGACCAAAGCCAGCACCGCCGAAGCGGCCAAAGCCGGTGACGCGAGCAGACGGCTAAGGCGCATTCGACTGCAACGACTCGCTGTTCACGACCCCAGATCCTTGTTCGGATTGATAAGGTACTTCTCGCCGGTTGCTTGCCGGCCATAGGTCTGAATGGCCTCGACCGACAGCGCTTGCGCCAAGGACACTTCCTGGGCGTAGTGGCTGGCGAACGTGGTCTTGATCTCACGGGCCACCCGCTCGCGCAGGCCTTGCGCCGCTTGCGGGCCGATCTTGGCCAGAAAGGGGGGCAGCAGCCAACCGCCGATGCTCCATGCGAACCCCCAGTTTCGGGTCAGTTGAGTGGGGCTGCGGTCCAAGCCGCCATAGATGTAGAGCTGCTTGAAGACATCGGTGCCGTAGCCGCCCACCGCACCACCCCGGCGCGCCGCGGCGGCCTCCATGCAGGTGAGGATTTGGCCGCCCAGCGAGCCGCCGCCGGTGGCGTCGAAGGCCAGGGTGACGCCGGCTTGTGCAAAGGCGTCGGTCAGCGACGCCATGAAGTCCGGTTCGCTGGAGTTGCAGACATGGTTGGCGCCAAGGCCCTTCAGCAGCCCCACCTGCTCCGGCTTGCGCACGATGTTGACCAGTTCAACACCATCGGCAAGGCAGATTTTCTGCAGCATCTGCCCCAGATTTGAGGCCGCAGCCGTATGCGCCAACGCCGAATGGCCCTCCATGCGCATGGTTTCTACCATGCCCAGTGCCGTCAGCGGGTTGACGAAGCAGGACGCCCCCTCCCGAGCCGTCGTCCCCTCGGGGAGCTGGAGCGCGTCGGCGGCCTTGATCTTGCGGTATTGGGCGTACATGGCACCGCCTAGCACGGCCACGGTCTTGCCGAGCAGCCCTTGGGCGATTGTGGATGCGCCGGCAGCCACCACGGTGCCGGCGCCCTCGTTGCCGACCGGCATGGATTGGTCCAAGCGGGGCGCGAGATGGCGCATGAGGGCTTCGGGCACCTTGGCGGTAAGGGCAGGCCGACCCTGGCTTGTGCCAGCCTCAATGGTCGACAAGTCGGCAAATCCGAGCAGCAAGCCAAGGTCCGAGGGATTGATGGGCGACGCCTCGATACGGATGACGATCTCATCCTCCCGCGGCTCCGGCATTTTCACCTCAGCCAAGCTGAGTTCGAGCTGGCCATCGGACTTAACCGTTGACCTAAGTTGCAATGGCATGGGTCGCCCCCGTGTTGGGAAGAGTCGGAGAACCGCGCTTTTTATCAGGAAACGCGGGGTGTGACAACGCGAACCTAGGCCTTCGGCCTAGGTTCGTTTGGAGTTTCGCGTTCGCGAAACTCCGCGTAACGTGCTGTTCCGCAAACAAGTGTGACTATCCGTGGCCTCTTCGATCCCTAAAGTGATTTAGCGCCTACAACCCCCTTATTCGCGGGACAGGACACTAGATTCGTTTGAGGTTTCGCGTTCGCGAAACTCCGCGAAAGTTGAGTCCGGAAAACCCCCAGCTGTTTCCGAACCTGGACATGGGGGCCTCACTGCAGCCGAACGTGGAACCAGACTTCGCTTGATTCCCCCGGCGGCAGAAAGACTTCGTAAATCCATCGGACGGCGCGCACCTCGGCGGCGGCAGCGGACCGCACCACGCCGCCCTCCGTAACCACCAGCTCATCCAAGGGGAGAAAAGCCGCCGCCGCCTCCGATGCATCGTCAACGGGTGCGTTGGCCGTCGCGCTGGCGCGGAAAAGAACGCGGGCATCGGCCCCGCCCGCCGTGTCCCAGACGTATTCGGTGGACTCGGGAATGGGGTTGGTGATGACGATGGCGCCTGGGTCAACCGATACCAAACCAGTGTTGGTGAAGGCGATGGTGTAGCGCAGTTCATCCCCCGCTGCCACCAAGGCGGCGTCGGTCAGTTCGAGTTTGAATCCGCCACCTGCACCAATCGAGCTGTGCACCCGATGGACGGCTGTGTGCAGACGCACCTCGGCCAGCGTCCACTGGGGCAGGACCAACCCGGTGACGGTCACGAGCGCCAAGCCCAAGTGACGCATCAAACCAGCCTCCCCTGGCGGCCTTGCGCGGAACACCCCCGATCAACAGACGTTTTGCAACAGCGAATCACGATTCGATCTCCAAGCGGCTGGCCGCGGCCCCAGTCCCATTACCGACTTGCAGCACACTCAACAGCGACTCGTCGCGGGCCAAGCCGTCAAAGTCAAACAATTCCCGGTCGCCCAAGTGGGAGGCGGTCACATGGCGCAGTGCGCGGGCAATGTTCTCCACCCGACCCGGAAACTCCCGATCCCAAGCCTGCAGCATGGTCTTGATGACCTGACGCTGCAGATTGTCCTGAGCACCGCACAGGTTGCATGGAATGATGGGGTAGTCCGCAAACGCCGCCCAGCGGGCGATATCCTTTTCGCGCACGTAGTACAGGGGACGAATAACCAAGTTGCGCCCGTCATCGCTCTTCAGCTTCGGCGGCATCGCCTTTAGGCGCCCGCCGTGGAAGAGGTTGAGAAAGAGGGTTTCCACCGCGTCGTCGAGATGATGCCCTAAAGCAATCTTGCTGGCGCCCATCGACTGGGCGCAGTTGTAGAGGATGCCCCGTCGGAGCCGGGAGCAGACCGGGCAAGTGGTCTTGCCTGGTGGCGTCAGGCGCTGCACCACCGAATAGGTGTCCTCCTCAAGGATGCGGTACTCGACGCCTAGGGATGCAAGGTAAGCTGGCAGTACGTCTTCGGGAAAACCGGGCTGCTTCTGGTCCAGATTGACTGCCACGAGTTCAAAGTCCACTGGCGCGTTGCGCTTGAGGCTCATCAACGCATCGAGCAGCGTATAGGAGTCCTTGCCACCGGACAGACACACCATGATGCGGTCACCCGCCTCGATCATGCCGTAGTCGGCAACCGCCTGACCCACCAGCCGCCGCAGCTTGCGGTGCAGCTTGTTGCGCTCGTATGCGGTCTTTGGAGGAGCCTTCAGCCGGGGAGCGCGAGGGGCCTGCCCCTCCGAGGAGGCAGCCATCACTGCGTCCCCCGCAGGACCAGCATCGGCGGCGAGGACACCAGACGGCGGGTGCCGGCCATGCCAACGGCAAGTATCAGGCCGGCACCGGCCAAAGGACCGAGGAGCCACAACCAAGGGTGGGCGTTGGCCGGCAATTCAAAGACCTGCGATTGCAGCAGCGCGACGGTGACTTCAGCGCCCACCACCGCCACCAAGCCGGAGAACGCTCCGAGCACCGCAAACTCCGCCGCCAAGCTGCCGCGAATCAGCGAACGGGCACCACCCAAAGTGCGCACTAGGGCATGCTCCCGCATTCGCGCATCGCGGCTCGCCTGGATGCTGGCGATCAGCACCAAGCAACCCGAAGCCACTACCAGCGCCAACACCAACTCCACCGCTTGAGTGACCCGATCAACGATGCTCTGGACCTGTTCGACGATGGCGTCGATTTCGATGACGGTGATGGTCGGAAACTCGGATAGCAACCGATTCAGGAATCGCTTCTCCTCTTGCGGCAAAAAGAAGCTCGTCATGTAGGTGGCCGGAAAGTCCTCTAGTGCCGCCGGGGAAAAGATGATGAAGAAGTTCGGCTGGATGCTTTCCCATTCAAGCCGGCGCAGGCTGGCGACCTCAGCCTGCACGGCCCGGCCGCCGACGTCGAATGCCATCCGGTCGCCAACGCCAAGGCCCAGTTCCCGCGCATACTCATCCTCCAGGGACACCAGTGCCCGGTCGTCGTCCGCGCGCCACCATGCCCCCGCCACCAGCTCGTTGTCTTCAGGCAACGCCTGCGTCCACGTGAGGTTGCGCTCCGAGGAAAGCCGCGGACCCGCCTCCTCCTGGGGCCGATAGCCTGGGCATCCTCGTCGTTGACGGCAACCACCCGCCCGCGGATCATCGGATAGAGGGGCCCTTGGCGTTCGGTCTTGCGGTCGAGCAGCGCATTCACTGGCGCCAACTGGTCCGGCGTGACGTTCATCAAAAAGTGGTTGGGCACGTCCTCCGGCAATGCCGAGCGCCATTCGTCGATCAGCGCTGTGCGCAGCAGCACCAACACCAGCAACAGCATGATGGCGAGACCGAAGATGAGTATCTGCGCGATGTTCTCCCGATGGCGACGCTGCAGACCGGAAAGAGCCAAGCGCAGGAAGCTGCCCGCCTGCATGCCAATCGCCCGCCCGCCACGCAGCAGCAGCCAGGCCAAGGCACCAAAGACCGACAACACCGTCAAGGCGCCAAGCAGTGTCCATAGGGTGAGCATTAGGCTGCCGCTGTACCAAATCAACAATGTCAAGCTGCCTGCCGCGGCAGTGCCGTAGGTGAGCCACTCCGACACCGGGGGAGCACCGAGGTCACGGCGAATGACCCGCATGGGGGATATGTTCTTGAGGTGCACGAGCGGCGGCATGGCAAAGGCCAGGGCGCAAATCAGGCCAGTGGCTGCGCCGAGTGCGAAGGGCCGAATGCTGGGCAGCGGCAATTCAACGGGAATCAGGGAATCGAGGGCTTCAATGACCAATAGGTGCAAGCCCCCCCCCGCCGCCAGCCCCAGCGCAACGCTGATAGCGCCAATCACGCCGAGAATGCCGAGGTAGCCGTAGAGGATGCCCGCCGGCCCGGCACCGAGGGTCTTTAAGATGCCCACATGATCGTAATGGCGGCGGGAATAGCGGTGCGCCGACAGGGCCACGGCGACCCCGGCGAGCAGCACCGCCAGCAGCCCGCCAAGCAGTAGAAAGCTCTCCGCCCGGTCCAAGGCGGCGCCGATGCGCGGGCTGCTTTCGCGAATGCTCACCCAGCGGAAGTCGGGCTCCACCCCCAATTCCTCGCGCAGCGCCTCAAGCTCCGCATCCGGTCCGCGCAGCAGCAGCCGGTAGCCTATGCGGCTGCCCGGCTGCACGACCTGAGTGGCCGGCACGTCGATTAGGTTCATCAGCAGCCTTGGCCCCAAATCGAAGAAGCTGCCGCCCCGGTCCGGCTCCTTGACCAGCACCCGGGTCACCTTGAGGGACGCCATGCCCACCTCCACCGTGTCGCCCAAGCTCAAGCCCAAGGAGGGGAAGAGCCGCGAGTCGATCCAAATCTCGCCCGGTGCGGGCACGTCGTCAACCGGCGCGCCCCGAGCAAAGGGCTCCATGCCGGTGATGAGCGTCCCCCGCAGCGGGTAGTCCTCGCTCACCGCCTTGACGGCAACCAGCTGATTGCGCTCATCGCCAGCGAACACCATGGAGGGAAAGGACAGGACGTCCGCGGCATCCAGCCCCCGCGCCCGGGCCACCCGGCGAAACTCATCGGGAATGGGACGCGAGCCGCCGATGTAGCGGTCGGCGGCCAGGAAGTTGGCCGACTCCAGCAGCAGCGCCTGATGCAATCGATCGACGAACAGGCTGATGGCAGTGACCGTGCCAATGGCCACCAGCAAGGCCGCAAGCAGCAGGCCGAGCTCCCCCGAGCGCCAATCGCGCCATGCCATACGAGAGGCTAAACGTAGATTCATCGGCGGATTCTCCCGGCCTCGAGCTCGATCACCCGGCCGCAGCGCTTCGCCAGTCGGTCGTCGTGGGTGACCAGCACTAGAGTGGTGGCAAAGGCCTCGTTGAGTTCAAACAGCAACTCGATGATTCGAGCACCGGTGCCGGTATCGAGGTTGCCGGTCGGCTCATCGGCAAACAGCACCGTCGGACGGGAGGCGAAGGCGCGGGCGATGGCCACCCGCTGCTGCTCACCGCCTGACAGTTGCCGGGGGTAGTGGCCGGTTCTTTCGCCCAGGCCGACTTGGCGCAGCAGTTCCAACGCCGACTCGGAGGCGTCGTCGTCGCCGCGCAGCTCGGCCGGCAGCATCACGTTCTCCAGCGCCGTCAAGCTGGCCAGCAGCTGAAAGGTCTGAAACACAAAGCCAACGTGCTCGCCGCGCACTCGGGCGCGCTGCTCCTCGTCCAAGGCAGTGATCTCCCGGCCCGCCAGGCAAACGGTGCCGGCGCTTGGCAGGTCAAGCCCGGCGAGAATGCCAAGCAAGGTGGTTTTCCCGGAACCCGAAGCGCCGACGATGGCTAGGCTTTCGGCGGCGTTGATTTCCAGTTCAATGCCATCCAAGATGACCAGCCGCCCTTCCGCGGTCGGAACGTTCTTCCCTATGCCAGATGCTCGAATAACGCAGGGCTCCATGAGGTTCTCTATGTCCCGGTGGATGAAAGTCGGACGCCGGTTCCCGCTGGCGCTCCTATTGATGGCCGTCGCGCCGTTCGCGGCGAATGCCGCCGAAGGTGTGGCCGAGGCCACCGGAGGCGCAACGATACTGATATTCGGCGACAGTATCAGCGCCGCCTACGGGATTCAACGAGAACAGGGCTGGGTCGCCCTGTTGGAACGCCGCTTGGCGAGCGACGGGCCGCAATTCCGGGTGGTGAACGCCAGCATGAGCGGCGAGACCACCGGCGGCGGCTTGGCCCGGCTGCCCAAGGCCCTTGCGGACCACGACCCGGACCTGCTCATCATCGAACTCGGCGGCAACGACGGGCTGCGCGGCTACCCATTGGCCAACATCCGCCGCAATCTGGCGCAAATGATTGAAACCGCCAACCCGCTCCGCCGGAACGTGCTGCTGGTAGCCATGCAGATTCCGCCCAACTACGGACACCGCTACACCGAAGCGTTTCGGGAAGTGTTCACCGACCTCTCGGAGAGCTACGACGTGCCCTTGGCGAACGACTTCATCGAAGCGGTGGCCGTGCAGCCCGAACTGATGCAGGACGACGGCATTCACCCCACCGCCGAGGGCCAACCCCTGCTGCTCGACGCGCTCTGGCCCACCATCAAAGGGCTCCTAGCCCGACCTATTCACGAATGAACGTGGCGAGGTCGTCAATAGGTCGGGCTAGAAGACTGAACCGCCCCGGCGACGATTCCCGGATTGCAGCCGTCGGCTCGAGGGCATAGCGAACCGAGGGTTTGCGCCCTCGGATGGCGCCAAGCGCCGTGCCTCCAGGCGATTGACGTGCCGCGGGGAGGCTCTTGTTCCCTGCCGGCACTCGCCCCAGCCCCCAGGGTGGAAACTCGTTTGGAACACCGGCTAAGGCACCCCGATGTGCTGGCGACCGCGAGCCTCGGCCAATGTCACCTGCCTGTGCCGCTCTTGGAACGCGGCCCGCTGCGCATCAGTGAACTGCCCTTGGCAGTGCGGACAGGAAACGCCTTCCCGGTACTGCGGTGAACTCAGATCCTCCGGCGTCAACGGACGTCGGCAGGCAAAGCACTGCCGATGACGGCCTTGACGCAGTTGGTCATCGACGGCGACGCGCTGGTCGAAGACGAAGCAGTCGCCGCGCCAGCGGCTTTCCTCCGCCGGCACGCTCGCCAAGTAGTTGAGGATGCCCCCATCGAGCTGATGCACCGTTTCAAAGCCAAGACCGAGCAGGTGGGCGGACGCCTTCTCACAGCGGATGCCGCCGGTGCAGTAGAGCGCGACCTCCCGATGCGCCTCCGGGCTCAGAGCCTTGTCAACAAAGTCGGGGAAGTCCCGGAAGCGCTCGGTGTCCGGGTCCAAGGCGCCTGGAAAGCCGCCGATGGCGGTCTCGTAGGCGTTGCGCACATCGATCACCTGCACCTCCGGGCGGTCGAGCAGCGCATTCCAATCCGCCGCCGCCACCCGCTGTCCGGCGGCCTTGAGCGGGTCGGCCTGTGGCCGGCCCAGGCTGACGATCTCCGGCTTGATGCGCACCTTGAGCCGATGAAAGACCGGATTGCCCGGCGCAGCCGTCGAATGCCTAACTGGCACCCCGGCAAGGCGCTCATCCTCGCAAAGCGCCTCCATGAAGGCGTCAAGCGCTTCCTGAGCACCGCAAAGCCCGCCATTGACGCCCTCCTCGGCCAAGAGAATGGTGCCCTTCAGGCCCAAACCGGCGGCGAGGGACTCAAGGCGGCTACGCAACGCTTCAAGGCCTTTCAGGCGCACGAAACGGTAGAAGGCGGCGACGATCATCCCAGGCCCCCCGCCGCGCGCTGCTTGCCGCCCAAGCACGGCGGCGACAACGGCGCAGCGCCAAAACGCTCACGCCACTCGTCGGGGGTGTAGGTGTGAATCGCCAAGGCGTGGATATCGTTGGCCAGTTCATCCCGAAGCAGGTCGTTGACGCGCCGATGCCGGGCCAGCAAACGCTCGCCGCCGAAGGCTTCCGCGACCAGCACCACCTTGAAGTGGGACTCCGACCCGGCGGGCACATTGTGGCCGCCGCTCTCATTGACCACCTCAAGATGGACTAAGTCGAGCCCTGACGCCAGCTTGCGTTCAATCCTCTCGGCCACGGACATTGGGCACCCCCAGTGAATGCAGTTTGGCTCCATTATCCGCTAGAATTGGCCCTGAACACCAAGTTTCAGGAGAGCCATGCTCGCGATCATCTCACCGGCCAAATCACTCGACTTCGACGGCCGGGCACCGACCCGGAAGTCTTCGGTGCCTTCGTTCCTGAACGACTACGCCCAATTGATCCGTGGACTGCGCGAATTGGCGCCTCAGGACCTATCGGACCTCATGGGCATCAGCACGAACCTCGCGGAACTCAACTACGACCGCTACGCCGCGTGGGCCGAGCCCTTCAACCAGCGCAACTCCAAGCAGGCCATGTTCGCCTTCAATGGCGATGTGTATTTGGGCCTGAAGTCCACCGAATTCAGCGAACGGGACCTGACTTGGGCGCAGAAGCACCTGCGCATCCTGTCCGGCCTGCACGGCATCCTCAAGCCCCTCGACCTCATCCAGCCGTACCGCCTGGAGATGGGCACTCGGCTGCGCAATGGACGCGGCGGCGATCTCTACGACTTTTGGCGCGACAAGGTGACGGCGGCGCTGAACGCAGCCATCCAAGCCCAGCGTCAGCCCATTCTGGTCAACTTGGCCTCCAACGAATACTTCAATGCGGTGGACACCGCGCGCGTTGATGCGCGGATCATCACACCGACCTTCAAAGACCTCAAAAACGGGCGCTACAAGCTCATTTCCTTCTTCGCCAAGAAGGCCAGGGGGCTGATGGCCGCCTACCTCATCAAGAACCGGGTCTCCACGCTGAAGGCTCTCAAGGCGTTCGACTGGCAGGGCTACCGTTTCTCGCCGGCCGAATCCTCCGCCAACCAATGGGTGTTTCTTCGCGATCAACTAGGCTGAATCAAGTCCCCCAGCTGTGCCTTGCGCAGCACCACTTGACCGCCGGGCGTCTTGCGCGCTCGCAGATTGAGCATCTCCACGCCAAAGGCGAAGGCCATGGCGAAGTATATGTAGCCCTTGGGGGTGTGAAAGTCGAGGCCCTCGCCCACCAAGGTCAGGCCGATGAGGATCAGGAAGCTGAGCGCCAGCATCTTAACCGTGGGATGCCGCTCGACGAAATCGCTGATCGCGCTGCTGGCCAGCATCATGACGGCCACGGCAATGACGATGGCCGCCACCATGATCTCGATGTGTTCGACCAGCCCGACCGCGGTGATCACCGAGTCCAACGAAAAGACGATGTCAACCACTGCGATTTGAACCATCACCGCAGCGAACCCCATCGTGACGCCGCCGCCGTGGCCGTGCGTGGCGCCTTCCAACGAATTGTGGACCTCCCGAGTGGCCTTGGCCATGAGAAACGCCCCGCCGCCAATCAGGATCAAGTCGCGTATGGAGATGGCGTTGCCGAATGCCCTAAACAGGTCGGCGGTCAGCGACATGATCGAAGTCAGCGAAAACAAAAGGCCGATGCGCATCAGCATGGCCAAGGTGAGGCCCAGATACCGGCCCCGCCGCTGCTGATCAGGCGGCAGGCGCCCGGTCAGAATGGAGATGAAGATGATGTTGTCGATGCCGAGTACGATCTCCAGCGCCGTCAAGGTCAGAAACGCCGCCCACAAGGACGGATCGGTGAGCAGTTCCATGCCGGTGATCTCCTGCGTTCAGGCCGGAAATTGAAGCACTTTCAGCTTCACGCGTGAAGCGCGTTTGGCAGCGTCCGTCATGCGCGGTTGAGCTGCGGTTAGGCTATGATGGGCAGACCATCACAAGTACCGCCGCCATGCCTCAGTTGGAAACCGAAATCGAAGCCGCCGTCTTTCGCCGCCTGCTCAAGCACCTCGACAACCGCAAGGATGTTCAAAACATCGATTTGATGAACTTGGCCGGCTTCTGCCGCAACTGCCTGTCGAAGTGGTATCGGGCTGAAGCTGGCGAGCGAGGCTTGGAGATGGACCTGGAGGCGGCGCGGACGCTGGTGTACGGCATGCCCTACAGCGAGTGGAAGGCTAAACACCAAGAGGAGGCGTCCGCTCAGCAACTCGCCCAGTTTCAGGCCCCGCAAGCCGAAGGCGTCGGGCACTAGACGAACCAGTGCGCATGACCGGGTGGCGCACGCGCATCGCACCGACGCTGTGGGAGTGGCGCGGTGTTTGGCTGTTCATCGCCATCATGCTGGTGTTCCGCTCCGCCATCGCCGATTGGAACCAAGTGCCTTCCGGCTCGATGATTCCCTCGATCCTGGTCGGCGACCGCATCCTGGTGGACAAGCTCGCCTACAGCCTGCGCATCCCCTTCACCCTGCAACGGCTCGCGCACTGGGCGGAGCCGGCGCACGGCGACGTGGTCACCTTCGTCTCGCCGCTCGACGACCGGCTGTTAGTCAAGCGCGTCATCGGTCTACCCGGCGACTTGGTCGCCCTGCAGGGCAACGCCTTGAGCATCAACGGCAAGCTGGCCACCTATCGGGAACTCACCGCCGCCGAAGTCGGCATTGAGGGCGGCGACCCACATCCCTCCCAACGCTACTTCCAGGAATCCATTTTGGGGGCCAACCATCTGATCATGCTGCATCCCGAAGGGCGCTCAACCAGCGATCGGAACCTGCCGCCCTCGGTGGTGCCTCAAGGACACTATCTGGTCCTCGGTGACAATCGCGACAACTCCGAAGACTCCCGCGCCATCGGCTTCGTGGACGCCAAGCGAATTCTCGGACGCGCCACCGCAGTGGCCTTTTCGCTGGACTACGAGGACTTCTACAAGCCGCGCCCGCAGCGGTTCATGGCGGAGCTCGATTGATGCGGCGGCGCCTGACCAGAATCGAGCGTCCCAAGCCGAGCAGCAAACCAACAAGCATGGCCAAAACCGCGAAGATGCCCACAAAACCCACGCTGGCCGTAAGCGCACCCAGCAACTCCTCCATCTCAACGCCGTAGGCGTCCGCCAGCCAGGCGATGGCAAGCGCCACGGCCACTGTGCCCAACAGGATGGTGCGGATCAGCCTAGCGTGGCTGCGCGTTCGGCGCCGGACCGGGGCGCTGCGCAGACGTTCCCGTATGGCTTCGGCTCGCTTGAGCTTGTCGCTGGAATCCAACTGACACCACCGAGTCTGGTTTTCCTGATCGCGGGAAGAGGTTGCCAAATGAGTCAACTCATGCGCCCCGGACCGCCGAGTTGCAGCAGCAACTCGATTGCGCCGCCCCAAGGCGGCGCGCCTTCTCGCTGGTCTGGGGCATCATCTCGTTAGTCGTCAATGCTGATCAGTTCGACATCGAACACCAAGGTGGCGTGGGGGCCGATCAGTCGGCCTGCGCCCCGCTCGCCGTAGGCCAGCTCCGACGGAACGAACAGCCGCCACTTGGCCCCGGGCGACATGAGCTGCAGCGCTTCGGTCCAACCGGCAATGACCTGGTTGAGACGGAAGCTGGCGGGGCTGCCCCGGGCGATGGAGCTATCAAACACGGTATCGTCGATCAAACGGCCTTCGTAGTGGGTAGTGACTTGGCTGTCAGCGCTTGGATTGGGTCCCTCGGCGGCAACGAGCACTTCGTACTGCAGTCCGGAGGGCAAAACCTCCACTTCCACACGCTCGGCGTTCTGCGCCAGAAATTCCGCCCCCGCAGCACTGGCGGCAGTGCGCCGTTCGGCTAGGATCGCTTCCAGTGCGGCTTGGCCCTGGGCTTCGGCCACTCGGGACTGCGCCCCGGCGAGGCCATCCGCCAAGCCCGCGGCGAGCGCCTGTCCGTCAATGCTTGCCCCAAACTCCTCCCGCAGCCGCTCCCCTTGACGATGGCCGATAAGGTAGCCAGCCTCGGCGGCTTGTCCTGCGAGGTCCACGGCCTCGCCCGACGCCGACCCAGTGCCACCCGGCTCGGAACAGGCCGTCATCACGCAGGCCGCAAACAACATTGCGGCCCGAAGGCCGACCGGACATCCCTTTCCCTTCATCGAACATTCCCTTCAAGATCAAATTGGTGAAGCGAGTTTACACCTAGTGTCTCGTCAAGCGTCATATGTCGCATCAGAGCGTCAGCGGCGCGTCAGCGCGAGGCGCAACGACATGTTGTGCGCTCGTCGGGCCGGCGGTGAATCCCCTTGCCACCCATCGCATGCTTCCGGCGCAACCACTGGCGGGGCCGATCACCGACGCGAGCGCCGTCAGATCGCTGACTGCCGCCTTTGCCGCCCGGGCACTACCGCCAGTTTGCCGATGCATCCTCGACTTCCTCCTTCGCTTTCACATGTGGTGCCTTGCGGAGCTCCTCGACGTTCGGCGTTGCCAGAAGCAAAGCGTCAATCGCCTGTCGCTCGCTCCTGCCGGCGCCGGCGCTTCACGATGGGCAAGGGATCGATTCCGCTCCGTTCGAGGTCAATGCCAATCCGCTGGGACGTCGCTCCCATTCGCAACCCGTGAAGCGCTGAGCGAACGGGACTTGATCAGAGGTTTCCTAGTGTTCCATCCAACATCGACAATGCCGACGCAGCGACTGCGCTGAAGCGGAACAGCTGCGGTATCGGAAGGGTTCCGCCCGCCGCCGCTTAGGCAAATCGGCGCGAGTACGGGTATGATTGGGTTCTTTCACTCAGCAACCATCGGCATGCGCGTCAAACACACCCACCTCTCGCCCGCTTGGGCGGCTTACGCCATTTTGCTCGCCTTCTGCAGTGCGCCAGCCAATTCGGACGAAGAGGCTGCCCCGCTCGCCCCGCTGGATGTCCATGGGCGCACGACCCTGACCATCGTTGAGCAGTTGCGCCACAACCACTACCTGCGCAAGACCTTGGACGACGCGGCCTCCAGCGAAATATTCGACAACTACCTTGAGGCTTTGGACGGAGCGCGGATGTACTTCACCGCCGCCGACGTGACCGCCATGGAAAAGCACCGCCATGAACTTGACGATGCGCTCAAGCGCGGCAACCTCGGACCGGCCTTCGACATGTTCAACCGCCACCAACGGCGGCTGACTGACCGCTTCGAATATCTGTTGGCCAAACTTGAGGACGGCCTGGAGGCGCTGGACTTCAGCGCTGACGACGCACTTGAGGTGGACCGCAAGGACGCACCTTGGCCAAATGACGAGGCCGCTCTAGACGCGCTCTGGGACAAGCGCTTGAAGGCCGCGGCGCTGAACATGAAACTCAATGGCAAGCCCGACGCCGAAATCCGGGAATTGCTGACCAAGCGCTACCGAAACCGCCTCAAGCAGGCACGGCAGACCAAGAGCGAGGACGCCTTCGGGCTCTACGTCAACGCCTTCACGACCGTCTATGACCCGCACACACGCTATTTCTCGCCGCGGGTCTCGCAGAACTTCAACATCAACATGTCCTTGTCCTTGGAAGGCATCGGTGCCGTGCTGCGCAGCGAGGACGACTACACCTCGGTGGTGCGGCTGGTGCCCGGGGGGCCGGCGGCCAAGACCGGCAAGATCAAGCCCGCCGACCGCATCATCAGCGTCGGCCAAGGGGAGCGAGGACCGCTGATCGATGTGGTGGGCTGGCGCCTCGACGACGTGGTGCAACTGATTCGCGGGACCAAGGGCTCCAAGGTGCGCCTCGAAGTCGTGCCGGACAAGGCTGAGGGTCAGACTGCCAAGGTGGTGCAAATCACCCGCAACACCGTCAAGCTGGAAGAGCAGGCGGCGCGCAAGAAGCTGCTGACACTGCGCCGAGGCGGCCACGACTATCGTATCGGCGTGATCGAAATCCCGACTTTCTACGTCGATTTCAAGGCCTTGAAGCAGGGCGATCCCAGCTACCGCAGCACCACCAGCGACGTGGAGCGCCTCGTTCGGGAGCTTGAGGCCGAAGGCATGGACGGCTTGGTGGTCGATCTGCGCAACAATGGCGGCGGCTCCCTGCAGGAGGCCGACAAACTGACGGGCTTGTTCATCAAGTCGGGGCCGACAGTGCAGGTGAAGGCGGCGAGAAAGCGGGCCAATGTCTACGCCGACGATGACGAAGCGCTCGTCTGGGACGGACCACTAGCGGTGATGGTCAATCGGCTGTCCGCCTCCGCATCGGAAATTTTCGCCGGCGCCATTCAGGACTACGAACGCGGCATCATCATTGGCGGCCGCACATTCGGCAAGGGCACAGTGCAAACTCTGGTGCCGCTAAACCGGGGCCAGCTCAAGATCACCGCCGCCAAGTTCTACCGCGTCTCCGGCCAGAGCACCCAACACCGGGGCATTTTGCCGGACATCGAGTTCCCCGACCTGTACGATGTCGAGCACATCGGCGAGAGCAGCTTGGAGGACGCCATGCCTTGGGACGTCATTCGACCTGCAGCCTACCCGCGCAGCAACAACATTCGGCCGGCCCTCGCCACCCTGCGCACCCACCACGCCGAGCGAACGCTGGACAATCCCGACTTCGCGTATCTGCGCACCTTGGCCGAGCGCATCCGACGAGACAGCCAGAACACCGAGCTGTCCTTGAACGAGGCCGAACGGCGCCGCCAAAAGGCGAAGGAGGACGCTTGGCGGCTTGAGGTGGAAAACACCCTGCGGCTGGCCAAGGGTCTCGCCCCGTTCAAGGACCTCGACGAGTTGGAAACCGGGGACGACCCCGCGGCCGAAGACCGAGCCGATGATCCCACGAACGAGGCCGTGCTCGCCGAAGCTGGCGAAGTGCTGCTCGACCTGATCGGCTTCCGCCACCAGATAGCGATGATCGGCGACTCCGCAGCCTCATCCTCGCCAGTACCGGCGCTGGACCGCGAATCCGCCTACAGCCAGCAATAGCGCGACTGCTCGCGGGAACCTGATCAAGTTGCTGCGCAACTTGGGGCCCGGGTCTGCGAATGCCTAATCCGGCAGCAGAAACTCCCTCGAACGGGCGTTGATGGTCTCAAGCAGCGCCGTCTGGAAGACATCCAAGGCCAAGCTGTGCTGGGCTTTCTGGCCGTGGCGGCGTAGAGTGATGGTGCGCTCTCGTTGCTCCCGTTCGCCGACGATCAGGACGTTGGGAATCTTCAACATCGCTGCTTGGCGAATTTTCTTGGACACCGTATCGGTGGAGGGCGCGAGTTCGGCACGCACCATGTGCTTCCTGAGCGCGGCGACGATCTCCGTCCCGTAGGCGTCAAATTGCTCTGAGACGGTGACCACCTGCACTTGCACCGGGGCGAGCCAAGTGGGGAAGGCACCGGCGTAGTGCTCCAGCAGGAAAGCCACCATGCGTTCGTGGGTGGAAAAGGGGGCACGGTGAATGCAATAGGGCCTGTGCGTCTGGCCGTCGGCGCCGACATAGGCCAGACCTAGGGCCGCGGGCTGGGAGAAGTCCAGTTGCACCGTGGACAGCGACTCCTCGCGGCCAGTCACGGTCTGGAATTGAATGTCGATCTTGGGGCCGTAGAACGCCGCTTCGCCGATGCCATCGACGTAGTTGACGCCCATCTCCTTCAACACCGCCTCCAAAACGGCCTCCGACGCGGTCCAGGCTTCGGGGTTATCAACGTATTTGTCCCGCCCCTTGGGGTCCTTGGGGTCCCAGCGGGACAGGCGCACCACGTAGTCGTCGAGTTCCAAGACCTCATAGGCGGCTTGATAGAGCCGCATCACGGCCTTGAACTCATCCTTGACCTGCTCCTCGGTGCAGTAAATGTGCGCATCGTTCATGCACATGCCCCGCACCCGCACCAAGCCGCCGACCGCCCCGGAGTCCTCCCAGCGATAGACTTGGCCGTACTCCGCCAGACGCAGGGGCAGGTCCCGGTAGCTGCGCGGCATGGCCGCGAAAACCTTATGGTGATGGGGGCAGTTCATCGGCCGCAGGCGGTAGGCCTCCTTAACCGCAGCACCACCCTCGCCCGCCGCGGCATCGGTTTCCTGCACATCGCTTGAATCCATGACTTCCATGGACGGGTACATGTCATCCGCGTAGAAAGGCAAATGGCCGGACTTGAAGTAGAGATGCTCGCGGGCAAGGTGCGGCGTGGCGACCCGCTGATAGCCCGCCTTGAACTCCAGTTCCTTGGCCAGCTTTTCGAGCTCATCGCGGACCACGGTGCCGTTCGGCAGCCACAACGGCAGCCCGCGGCCGACGTCGTTGTCGATGGTGAAGATGCCCAACTCCCGACCCAGCTTCTTGTGGTCGCGGCGCTGAGCCTCCTCCCAGCGCGCCACATGATCGTCGAGCTCGGCCTTGGCGGCGAAGGCCCAAGCGTAAATGCGGGTCATCATCGCGTTGGCGGAGTCGCCCCGCCAGTAGGCGCCGGCCAGACTCCTGAGCTTGAAGGCGTCGCGCGGCAACTGCTTGGTGTCCGCCACATGCGGCCCTTCGCACATATCCAGGAAGGGACCGTTGCGATAGAAGGACAGTGTGCTTAAACCCTGCTTGGCGACCAGCTCCGCCCCGTACTCCCGCTTGTAGGGCTCGCCCATTTCCTCGATGCGTTCGAGCGCCTCGGCGGCGGGCAGGTCTTCCTGATAAAAGCGCTGGGCCTTTTTGATGATCTTCCTCATACGCCGTTCGAGTTCCGGGAAGTCCGCCTCGGTCAGCGGCTTGCTCAAGAGGAAGTCGTAGTAGAAACCGTCCTGGATGGGTGGGCCGAAACCCAAGGTGGAGCCGGGGCGCAACTCCAGTACCGCCTGCGCCAGCACATGCGCCAAGCTATGGCGGATTCGGTAAAGGTCTTCGTCTGGGGGCTCCGCGCCGCGGTGTTCGGCGCGTTGCCCGGCACGTCGATCCAAGGAAGCCATTGCGCACCTCTCCAAAGCGGGTCAAGGAAATTCAGCGCTCCGAACGGCACATCGCCGCCCCAGGCTGGAAAAGTGCGGATGATATCGGCATGCAAGCGCCTTTCCTACCCGATTGGGTGCGGTTGGCGGATTAATCCGGTCGAATGGCTTCATCGGGTGCGGCGGGTGGAGCCATTCGTGTAAGCTTGGCGGGTCATTGGCCGTGGTTGGCGAGCCTGCGGTGGAGTCAAACGCCCTGCTGCTGTTGGCGGCATACAGTGTCGGCATCTTGGCGACCTCCTTATTGGGCGGCTGGCTACCGAGTCGTGCGCAGATCACCCACGCGCGTTTGCAGATGGTGCTGAGTTTCGGGGCCGGCTTGATTCTCGGCGTCGCCGCCTATCACCTGCTGCCCCACGCCTTAGCCCAAATATCGGGTCATGAGGCGGTTGAAATCGCAGTCTGGTGGATGATGGCGGGGATGCTGGCGACCCTGATGTTGCTGTTTTTCCTTGATTTCCATGAGCACGACTTCAGCGACGAGCACAAGCATCTCCACGACCATGCAGGCCGTATAAGCGGCTCCGACGGCACTTCCCGCGGCTCGGGGCGCACAGTCGGCTGGCTTGGCATCGTCTCGGGCCTGGGCGTGCATGCGCTGACCGAGGGCATCACGTTGGGCTCGACATTGCGGCTGACCCACGACGGCGCGGCCGGCTTGGCCGGCTTCGGGGTCTTTCTGGCCATCGCCCTGCACAAGCCCCTTGATGCGCTTTCCGTCGTCACCACCATGCGGATCAAGGGCCTAAGCCAGTGGTCGCAAAGGGTGGCGAACCTGGCCTTCGCGCTGACTTGCCCAATCGCGGCGTTCGCAACCTATTGGGGTGCTGGTCAATTCGGGGCCTCGGAAAACTTTGTGATCGGCTGCGCGCTGGCCTTCGCCGCCGGTTCCTTTCTGTGCATCGCGTTGAGCGACCTGCTGCCGGAAATACACTTCCACAGCCACGATCGAATCAAGCTTGCCAGCTGTTTCTTGGCCGGCGTCAGCATCGCCTACGCCATGCACTTGGTGGAGCCAAGTGAACTGCACGGCTCCATCGAGCGCGAAATTGGGTCGGAGTTAGCGCAAAAACTCAGCGCAATCACCTTGAATTTGCGATGCGCTTGACCGATGCTCCGCTTTCTTAGACCTCTTGATCGCGGGAAAAGGCTGTCAAATGAGTCAACTTTTGCGCCCGGCGACCGTTTTCCTGTTGGTCTGAGGCATCGCATCGTTTGCCGCTGACGGCCATGCCCGAGATACCCAACCCCCACGCCTTGGCGTCGATGCTGTTGACGGTGGTCGCTCTCTATCTGTTTAGCCGCGAGCGGCTGCGGCTGGAGATTTCGAGCACCGGGCTGATCAGTCTCCTGGCCATTGGCTTTTCGCTCTTTCCTTACGGGGACTTCCGCCCCACCGAGTTCTTCGCCGGCTTCGGCCACGAAGCGCTGATTGCGGTCAGCGCCCTGATGATGATGGGCCAAGGCCTAGTGCAGACCGCAGCCCTGGAGCCAGTGGGACGCCTGCTCGCCCGCTTCTGGAGCCAGCTGCCCTTTCTTTCGTTCATGGCGACCCTCGTGGTGGGCGCCATGTTCTCCGCCTTCGTCAACAACACGCCTATCGTGGTGTTGCTGCTGCCCATTCTGGTGAGCGTATGCCTGCGCACCAACAACTCGCCCGCCAAGATCCTCATGCCGATGGGCTTCGCCACCTTGGTCGGCGGCATGGCCACCACCATCGGCACCTCCACCAATCTGCTGGTGGTCAGCGTAGCGTCCGACCTGGGCCTTGCCGAATTCGGCATGTTCGACTTCGTGTATCCGGCGGCCATCGCCGCAATTGTGGCCTTCGTCTATTTGTGGCTGATCGCGCCGCGGCTGCTGCCCGCCCGCGACATTCAACTGGCCAGCGCCGCGCCGCGCCTGTTTGAGGCCCGGCTACGCCTGACCGCTCAGTCCCCCGCCGTTGGCAAGCACCTTTCCGATGCCACCGCGCTCTGCGACGGCAAGCTGCGCGTGGCGCGCATACGCCGCGGCGAAATGCTGCTGATGCCGTTGCCGGACGCCCTTCTGCAGGCAGGCGACCAACTCCGGGTGCGCGACACCCGAGAGAATCTCAAGATCTTTGAGGACACTTTGAAGGCAAGCCTGCACAGCGTTAACTCCAGCGACACCGGCAATGGCGCCCTGTCGGCGCAGAATCAGAGCTTGGCCGAGATCGCCGTGGTGGCCGGTTCACGACTCGACGGCGCCAACCTTCGCTCCGCACGCTTCCTGGACCAGTTCCAATTGGTGGTGCTGGCGGTGCACCGGGCCGGGCGGGAAGTGATGAGCTTCGAGGACAACATCGCCCGGGTGGTGCTGCAGCCCGGCGACATTCTGCTCGTCCAAGGCGCTCGGACGCAGATTGCCCGCCTCAAGCGAAGCACCGACTTTCTGGTGCTCGACGCCACCTCGGACCTGCCCGAACCGCGCAAGGCCAAACGGGCGTTGGCTATCTTTGTCGGCGTTGTCGCCTTTGCCGCGAGCGGCCTGATGCCCATCGCCGTGAGCGCCACCGCCGGCGCCTGCCTACTGGTGATGACCCGCTGCCTGACGGTCGGTGGCGCCATACGCGCCATCAACTCATCGGTGTTCTTCGTCATCGTCGCGAGCCTCGCCCTCGGGCGGGCGTTGGTGGAGACCGGTGCCACCAACTATCTCACCGAGGTCTTTCTGGTCGCCACCCTGGGAGCGGATCACCTCATCGTGCTCGGTGCCCTGATGGCGTTGCTGGCGGTGCTGACCAACGTGGTTTCCAACAACGCCGCGGCGGTCATCGGCACACCCATCGCCATCGGCATCGCCCAAAACCTCGGCCTGCCCCCGGAACCCTTCGTGCTGGCAGTGCTGTTCGGAGCCAACATGAGCTTCGCCACGCCGATGGCCTACCAGACCAACCTGCTGGTGATGGCGACCGGCAACTACCGCTTCTCGGACTTCGTCAGAGTGGGCACGCCCCTCACGGTGATCATGCTGCTTACCCTGACTTGGACATTGGGGAAAATCTACTTCTAGCAGTCCCCGGTCAGGCGGCCTTAGTCAAGTTGTTAAGCACATATTGCAGGATGCCGCCGCTGCGGAAGTAGGCAATTTCGTTATCGGTGTCCAAGCGGCTCAGCACCGGCGTCGAGGTTTCGCTGCCATCGGCCCGACGCACCACCAACTCCAGCTCCTGCCGGGGGCGGATTTGATCCTGCCCCTTGGGCAGGCGCACGTCGATCCGCTCGTCGCCGCGCAATGCCAGGGACTTGCGACTTTCCCCGGCCGGAAAGACCAGCGGCAAGACCCCCATGCCGATCAGGTTGGAGCGGTGGATGCGCTCGAAGCTCTCCGCAATGACGGCCCGCACACCCAGCAGGCGCGTGCCCTTGGCTGCCCAATCCCGGCTGGAGCCGGTGCCGTACTCCTTGCCTGCCACCACTACCAGGGGCGTGCCCTCCCCTTGGTAGCGCATGGCCGCATCGTAAATGCTCAAGACTTCCCGCGAAGGTGCATGAATGCTGTAGCCACCTTCCCGATCAGGGGTCATTGCATTGCGAATGCGGATGTTGGCGAAGGTGCCGCGCATCATCACTTCGTGGTTGCCGCGTCGGGAGCCGTAGGAATTGAACTCGGCCACATCGACGCCGTGCTGCTGCAGGTACTGTCCGGCGGGACTGTCGGGCTGAATGGCGCCGGCTGGGGAGATGTGGTCGGTGGTCACCGAATCGCCCAGCAGCGCCAACAGCCGCGCGCCCCTCACCTCGACGCTTTGATCGAGGTCGCCAGCCACGGAGAAGAAGGGCGGCTGCTTGATGTAGGTCGAGTTCAGCCAGCCGTAGGTGCCGGCGTCCTCCACTTCGATGGCGCGCCAAGCCTCCGGGCCGGCAAAGACATCGGCGTAGTGGCGCTCAAACATCTGTGCGGAGACTCGGCCCACGGCTTCGGCGACCTCCGCCGCGGTCGGCCAGATGTCACCGAGATGCACGGCTTCGCCATCGGCGCCAAGACCCAAGGGTTCTCGGGATAGATCGATCCGGGTGGTGCCCGCCAAGGCGTAGGCAACCACCAAGGGCGGCGACGCCAGCCAATTGGCCCGCACCTCCTGATGCACCCTTCCTTCAAAGTTGCGGTTGCCGGAGAGCACCGAGGACACCACGAGATCGCCTTCGGCGATGGCCGCCGAAACAGCCTCCGGCAAGGGCCCCGAGTTACCGATGCAGGTGGTGCAGCCATAGCCCACCAAATTGAAGCCCAAGGCATCGAGCGGAGCCTGAAGGCCCGCCGCACACAGATACTCCGTCACCACCTTGGAGCCGGGCGCAAGCGAAGTCTTCACCCAGGGCTTGACCTTGAGGCCGCGCTCCAAGGCCTTCTTCGCGACTAGGCCCGCCCCCAACATGACCGCCGGATTGGAGGTGTTGGTGCAGGATGTGATGGCGGCGATGACCACCGCGCCGTGACCGATTTCGTGGTCGGATCCAGGCAGGCGAACCTGCACGTCGGCGGCTTGCGCGCCGCCCTGCAGCTCCAAGGCCGCATCGAACGCTTTGGCCATCTCGGTCATGGGCACCCGATCCTGGGGCCGTTTGGGTCCGGCCAGACTCGGCACCACGGTGCCTAAGTCCAACGACAGCGTGTCGGTGTAGGCGGCGTCCTCGAAGGCCGCATCGCGCCACAGCCCTTGAGCCTTGGCGTACGCCTCCACCAAGGCCACGGTCTCGGACGCACGGCCGCTCAATTCGAGATAGTTGATGGCCTCCCGGTCGATGGGGAAGAAGCCACAGGTGGCACCGTATTCGGGCGCCATGTTGGCGATGGTCGCCCGGTCCGCCAACGGCAAGGCGTCCAAGCCGTCGCCGAAGAACTCGACGAACTTGCCGACCACGCCGTGCCGGCGCAGCATCTCCACCACCCGCAGCACCAGATCCGTGGCGGTGATGCCTTCCGCCATGCACCCGGTCAGCCGAAAGCCGACGACATCCGGGATCAGCATGGAGACCGGCTGGCCGAGCATGGCCGCCTCCGCTTCAATGCCGCCCACGCCCCAGCCGAGCACGCCGAGGCCGTTGATCATGGTGGTGTGGCTGTCGGTTCCGACCAGGGTGTCCGGGTAGGCCAGCGTCCGGCCGTTATCCGCACGGGTCCAAACGGTTTGGGCCAAGTACTCCAAATTGACTTGGTGGCAAATGCCGGTGCCGGGCGGCACGACGCGGAAATTGTCGAACGCGGTCTGTCCCCAGCGCAGGAATCGGTAGCGCTCCTCATTGCGGGTCATCTCCATTTCAACGTTGTCGCTGAAGGCCGCCGCATCCCCGAAGCGATCAACCATCACCGAATGGTCGATGACCAGATCCACCGGCGAAAGGGGATTGATGAGTTTTGGATCGAGGCCCGCCTCAACCACAGCGCTGCGCATCGCCGCCAGATCGGCCACCGCCGGTACGCCGGTGAAGTCCTGCATGAGCACCCGGGCCGGGCGATAGGCGATTTCCCTAGCACCGGGGGGGGTGTCCGCCCAATTGGCCAGCGCCTCAATGTCACCGCGCACGACGGTGGTGCCGTCTTCGTGGCGCAGCAGGTTCTCCAGCAAAATCTTGAGTGACATCGGCAGCCGGCCGATGGCGCCGGCACCGGCCGCAGCCGCCGCCGGCAGGCTGAAGTAGTCATAGTCGCGCCCGGCCGCGTTCAGCGTCCGTTTGCAGTTGAAGCTGTCTTTGCTCATGGCGGCGTCCTAGTGCTCCGCACAGGGGAGTGGATGGAAAACCGCCTATTGTGCCTCAAAACAGCACTGGTTCGGACACCGGCAAGGGCGGGGTTCCCCAAGTCCAAGGAAACCCCTCCCCTACTCAAGGAGTTTCGCTTCAGCGAAACTCCAATGCGGCCGTCAGGTCGCGCTTTCGCGTCAGCGGAACTCCAACGGACCGAAGGTCCGCCGCGACCGTCAGATCGCGCTTTCGCTTCAGCGAAGCTCAAACGGACCGAAGGTCCGCCTGCACAGGGATGGCGCGGGGCGTTGCCTGCTCGCGCTTGCGTACCTTCAGGCGCAGCAGGCCATCCTTGGCGGCGGCGTCGATGGCGTCCTCGTCCACGTCCTCCGGCAGCCGGAAGCTGCGCGAAAACTTGCCGAATCGCCGCTCAACCCGATGGCGCCGCCCATCGGCCAACGCCTCGCGGCGACGCTCGCCGCTGACGGTGAGCACCGAGTCCTTGACCGTCACCGCGATGTCATCGTTCGCCACAGCCGGCAACTCCATGTCGATGTGATAAGCGTCCTCGCCCTCGGCGATGTCCACCGGCGGCTGCCAGCCCGACGCCTCGATGGCGCCGGTGCGTACGACCGCACTGCCTCCGAACTGATTGAGGAACTCGTCGAATTCGCGAATGGGGCTCCAATTGACCAGATTCATCTTTCATCTCCTTGTGTTGGTTCGGCTTAGCGCCGCGACACGGTCAATATGGAGCCAGTGGGCGAAGTTCAAAGATCTTGAAAACGGGTTTTTTGCCCCCATGAGCGGCCAAAAAACTCGGGCAATGATCAATCGACCTTGGTGATGAGGTAGATTCCTTCCGTGGCTTCTTCGATGCCGCGCTCGACAAAGTGCTGCGGAAGCTCCTTGGTGCGGGCCGAATCGAGCAGGCGAATCCCACATCTCCCACCATAGAGGGCCTCTAACTCCGCCTTTGACACCGCGAACGGTGGCCCGGGCGCACACGTCTGGTCGTAGTCGAGGGCAATGAGCAGCACTTGGGCGCCTTCCGGCAGAATGCGCTGAACGTGGTCGGCATAAACAGCCCGCTGTTCAGCAGGCAAGGCCACCAGAGCACCCCGGTCGAAGGCACCCGGTGCTGCCTCCAGATGGGCAGCGCTCAGTTCCAGGTAGTCGCCGCAGTAGATGTGTATGCCGCCGCTGCTGAAGCGGGGCATGTCACCAGCGGTGTTGAACACCTTGAACGGGGTCCCCGCCTCCTCAAAGAAGCTGCGCACGGCGGTTTCCGCCAACTCGACACCGATGACCCGGTGCCCCAGGGCGCGCAGCCACGCCATGTCAAGGGACTTGCCGCACAAAGGCACAAACACGGGACAGTCGCTATCCAGGCCAAGCGCTGGCCAGTGCTTCGCCAGCGAGCGGTTGACATCGGATTGATGCCAGCCGATCTGGCCGCTGCGCCAGCGCTCCAACCAGAATTCGGAACGCAAACCCCACCTACCTCAGGAGCCGCCGCCTTGCGGCTGCCGCACATCCAACCGATCGACCCCCACCGCCCCGCCGGCGTTGCGCGGATCGGACATGCCGTAGAAGCCATCCGCGCCTCGAAAGACTGAGTTGGCATCGCCTATGCCGCGTCCGAACGGCCACGGCACGAGCTGTTGATGGTCCCAAGTCTTGAGAATGGCCAAGGTGTCCGGGGAAAAGCCCAGCGGCTCGTAGATCACCCGATCCGGCTGCCATTGATGATGGAAGCGCGGCCTGCCGACCGCGTCGGAGAGATCCATGCCATGATCGATGAGGTTCATCACCACCTGCAGGACGGTGGTGATGATGGTGCTGCCGCCCGGCGAGCCCGTGACCAGCAAGATGCCGCCGTCCTTGACCACCAGCGTCGGCGTCATGGAACTGAGCATGCGCTTTCCGGGTTCAATGGCATTGGCGTCGCCACCCACCAAGCCGAAGGCGTTGGGGGTGTTGTCCTTGGCGGAAAAATCGTCCATCTCGTTATTCAAGAGGATGCCCGTGCCGGCGGCGACGATCTTGGAGCCGTAGGCGAGATTGAGGGTGGTGGTGAAAGCGACGGCGTTGCCATCCTTGTCGATCACTGAAACATGGGTCGTATCCGGACTCTCCGGCGGCGGCACCGCGCCCGCCCCGACCGCCACGGAACGGCTCGCACGCTGCGGATTGAAGTCGCTGAAACGCCGCCGCGCATAGGCCTTGTCAATCAGTTGCGCCACGGGAACGGGATGAAAGTCCGCATCGCCAAGATGCTCCGCCCGATCGGCGTAGGCGCGCCGTTCCGCCTCGATGACGTGGTGCATGGCGGCGGCGCTGCCGAAGCCCATGGCACCGATGTCGTAGGCCTCCAGCATGTTGAGCATCTGCACCAGCAGTGCGCCGCCCGATGAGGGTGGGGGCATGGAGATGATGTCGTGGCCGCGATAGGTGCCGCGGATCGGCTCACGCCAGACGCTGCGGTAGGTGGCGAGATCCGCATGGGTTATGAGGCCGCCACCGCGCTGCATTTCGGCGACGATCAAATCCGCCGTCTCGCCGGCATAGAACCCGGCCCGCCCGTGCCGCAGCACCCGTTCAAGGCTTGCCGCCAGATCCGGTTGGCGAAAAGTCTCCGCCGGGCCATAGGGCGCACCGTCGCCCTTGGCGAAGACTGCGGCGCTGGCCAGATGACGCGCGAAGGCGGCTTGGCGCCCGGCAAGGGAGCGGGCGGTATCGTGCGGCAGGGGAAAGCCTTCGCGAGCCAGCCGCACCGCCGGCTCGATCACCTCGCGACGCTCCAAAGTGCCGTACTTCTCCAGCGCGCTGAGCAGGCCATCCACCGAGCCGGGCACGCCAACCGCCAAGTGCGAAGCGGTGGACAGCCCGTCGATCACATTGCCCTGCTCATCCTGGAACATCTCCCGAAAGGCAGCGGCAGGCGCTTTCTCGCGATGGTCGTTGGCGGCCAAGGTACCATCCACCATGCGGATCACCATGAAGCCGCCGCCGCCGAGGTTGCCCGCCGACGGGTGGGTCACCGCCAAGGCGAAGCCGGTGGCCACCGCCGCGTCCACAGCATTGCCGCCCCGGCGCAGCACGGCGGCGCCCACTTCTGAGGCGATGGGGGAACGGGAAGCGACCACCCCCTTGGCGCCGAACACTGCTTCGGGGCTCGCCCCCTGGGCCCAAGCGGACGTCAGCAGGGCCAACAAGGGGCCTGCCGCATTGAAAAGCAACCGCGCGAGGGCGGACGGCCAACGGCAACGTCGCATGGGGTACATTTGCATTTTCCGCAAGGTGTTCCAGCCAAAGATGGGTGATTCTGACCTGATTAGAGACAAAGGCAAGCTCCGGCGCATCGCCTTGGGCCAGCAGGGCCTATTGAAGCAGGCGCCGTTCGGGCGCGGTAAGGGTGCGGTAGCAAAGGTGGTTGAACAACTGGGCTACGTGCAGATCGACACCATATCGGTTGTCGAACGCGCCCATCACCACGTGCTGCGCAGCCGCGTACCCAACTACCGGCCTGGCTTCCTCGACCAGCTGCAGCGGGAAGGCAGGGTGTTCGAGCACTGGTACCACGCTGCCGCCTACCTGCCGATGCGCGACTACCGCTTCGCGCTGCGCAGAATGCAAGCGTTCAAGAATGGCGAAGGCAGCTGGGAGCGCAGCAGCGACCGCCAGCTCATGGCGCGGATCCGCGATCGGGTGCGGACGGAAGGGCCGTTGAAGTCCAGGGACTTTGAGGACGACCGCCGGTCCCGGGGTGGCTGGTGGGACTGGAAACCCGCCAAGCGGGCCTTGGAGCAGCTCTTCATTGAGGGTGAACTGATGATCACTGGCCGCGACGGCTTCCAGAAGACTTACGACCTGCCGGAACGGGCGCTGCCGCCCGGCGTCGCCACCGAGGTTCCCGATCTGGACGAATTCGCCGCCTACCTCGTGCGCAACACCCTGCGCAGCCACGGCTTCGCCACCCAAAAGTCATTCACCCACTTGCAGCCCGGCGCACCGCTGCGCAAGGCGGTGGCCCAAGCGCTGGCGGATGGGGTGGACCAGGGACGGCTTAAGCGCCTGCAAACCGGCGACGGCAGCCTGTGGTGGGCGGATGCCGAGCTGCTCGAACGGCGGGCGCCGCCGGCACCGGCCGCCGTGTGCATCCTCTCGCCCTTCGACAACGCGGTCATCCTGCGCCATCGGGTCAACGCCCTGTTCGACTTCGACTACCAGATCGAGTGCTACGTCAAGGCCGAAAAGCGGCGCTTTGGCTACTTCTGCCTGCCCTTGCTGTACCGCGACCGCCTGGTCGGGCGGATGGACTGCAAGGCGCATCGCGCCAGCGGCGAACTCAACATTAGGCAACTGCACATCGAACGGGATGTCGATGAGGGCTTTTTCGACGCCTTCGCCGGCGCCGCCGCTGACTTCGCGGACTTCAACGGCTGCCCCGAAGTCACCTTAAGCCAGTGCCATCCCGCCCGCTTGAAGCCAACCGTCGTGGCAGTCCTAGATTCGTCTCGTTAGCGAATGGCCACCGGGTTGATGATCATCTGCACCGCGCCGCGCACCTTCGCCTGCCCCAGCACAAAGAGGAACTCATAGGCGCCGTCGCGCACCAAGGGGCCGGTGTTCATCGTCTCCAGGATGTAGATGCCGTGCTCCTTGAGCAGCGTGACGTGGCCGGGGAAGGGCTTTTCCGGATGCTCGGCAGGCACCACGTCCAGGCCCCAGGTGTCCGAGCCAACCGCAACCACATTCCTGGCGGCGAGGTACTCGGCCACTGCCGCCGAACTGCCCGGCGCCGTTGACGCCCATAGTTGCGGGTCGGCGTCCAGTGTGGCGTCGGTCCAGCCGGTATGGAAGAGCACTACGTCACCCTCGCGCACCGGCGTTCCTTGGCGCTTCTCGACCGCCTGAACGTCCCCGACACTGAACGCCTGACCAGCCGTCAAATGGGCCACGCCGTAATGGGCCGCCATGTCCAGCACGATGCCCCGGGCGACGATGGGCGGCACCTTCTCTATCCCCAATCGCGTCAAGCCGGTGATGGCGGAGAAGTCCGCAGCCCGATTGCAATTGTAGTATTCGTCGTTGGTGCCTAAGTGGCCGAGGCCGTCGAGCTGCGAGCCGATGCCAAGCCAGCCGGTGAAGATGTCGTCGTTGTAGGAGCGGTCGAACAACGGCTTGGCGCCACCTTGCTGGTTGGGCTGCACCACGGTCAGCGACAGGCTCCGGGGCGGGAAGGCCGGGGTATCGCTGTCGATGGTGATGCCTAAGCTGTAGGTCTGGCCGGTCTTGATCAATTTCGCCGCCTTCAGCACCGACGCCGCATTGATGAGGTTGGCGTTGCCCACCTCGTCCTGGGCACCCCACTTGGAAGGCTGGCAGTCGGTCATCGCCATGCCCTGTGCCGCCATCATCAGGCTCAACACGCCCAATACCAATGCGATTTCCTTTGATCGCGGGACCAGTTTGCCCAATGATTCAATTCCCGCGCCCGACGACCGGCGAGTTGCGGCGGCAACTCGATTGCGCCGCCTCTTTGGATTCATGTGCTTCATGCTCAGTCTCCTTGGTTGATTCGGTCGGTTAACTCATCGCTGACGCGCTGCGGGGGGCCGTGCTGGCTCCTCATCCACAAGGCCCCTTGCGCCCGCCACACAAGCAGGCCGTCGAGAAATGCCACTGGCGGACCGTCCAGCGGCTCGCCTAGCAGCGCACTGCGCAGCAGGTGCAGCGTCATGTCGTGCGATACGTGCAGGTCGAGTTGCGGGCTGGCTGCCGGACCGGCCAGCTTTTCCGTCATGCTGCGCAGCACCAGCCGCGCCGCCCAACGAGCCGGCATCATCGCATCAGCGGGCACCGCGCCAGCCATCCAGCCTTCCAAGTAGCTGGCCATGCCGCCCGCCGCCTGCATGCCTTTCCACATCTTCATCTGGTCAAGCGCATAGAAGATGCCGAGCGCCTCCATCGGCCGGTGCCGGGTGATCCGGCCACCCTCGGCCCGGTGCGCCTCAAGAATGAGCTGCGCGGTCTCCATGCAGCGCTGCGCCGGACTGGCGTAGGCACGCAGCGTGAGGTTATTGGGCAGGCCACGCCCGAAGCGGCGGCAAAGCGCACGGCCCTCATCGGTGAGCAGATTGTCGAGATCGTGCAGCCCCGGCTCGAACGTGCGGGCGGAGTGGCGCAGCAATACCGCGGCATGATCGACGCCCTCGGCCAACACCTCCGTGATCATTGCCAAGGCCGCATCGCCGTGCGCACTCACGTCCAATCTCCTCCTCTTCCGCAGTCCTAGCCGCGGGATAGGCCGGCGAAACAGCCGGACTTTGGGCGTGCCAAGAGCCTCCTTAGCCTGCCGGCATCGCCTCACCCCACCGCATTGTATTAGTATCCGCTCTCCAATCGCATGGCAACGAGGAAAGCGCTGTGGGCAGACTCGATGACAAAGTAGCGGTGGTGACCGGGGCGGGCCGGGGCATCGGCCGGGAAATCGCTCTGTTGATGGCAGCCCAGGGCGCCAGAGTCGTGGTCAACGACCTCGGTGGCGCCACTGACGGTACGGGCGCCGGCACCATCGCCGAGCAAGTGTGCGCCGAAATCCGCGCCCAAGGCGGCGAAGCAGTGCCGAACACCGAATCTGTCGCCGAAGTCGCTGGCGGCGAAAGCCTGCTCAACACCGCCGTCGATGCTTTCGGCAGCATGGACATTCTGGTCAACAACGCGGGCATTCTGCGCGACCGTTCCATCTTCAACATGAATGAAGCGGACTGGGATGCGGTCATCGCCGTGCATCTGAAGGGCCACTACTGCTGCTCGCGTCCGTTCGCCCGCTACATTCGCGAGCACAACCGCACCGGCTGCCGCATTCTCAACTTCTCCAGCGTATCGGGCCTGTTCGGCAATTTCGGCCAATCCAACTACGGCGCCGCCAAAGCGGGCATCGCCGGATTTTCCCGGGTCCTGGCCCTCGAACTGGCCAAGTACGGCTGCACCGTCAACACGATCTCACCTGGGGCGCTGACCCGCATGACCATCCCGCTGCGCGAGAACCGCGGCGAGACGGTCGATCAGTCGGAGCTCGACCAAGGCGGGCCGCAGCATGTGGCCCCCATCGTGGTGTGGTTGTGCGGCGAGGAAGGCGCTAGCATCACCTCGGAGATATTCCACACCGCGAGCGGCGGCGTCGGCATCATGCAGCAGCCCGCAGTGATCAAGCGGTTCCACAAGAGTGAGGGCGTCTGGGACCTCAATGAACTCGACGCGGTGGTGCCCCAGTTGGTTGACGCCAGAAAGGCCAACATCGCCGCCGCCAAGGCCGGGTAGCAGCGATGCAATGGGCACTGCTGGCTTTGTTGCTGGCCTTCGTGGGAGCGGCCTCCGCGCAGCCCATCAACATTGAGGCGGGGCACTTTGAGATGCTGCTCGCCGAGCACAAGGCGATGTACACCGGTGGCGTCGTCGCCGTTCAGGGCGACCGCGAGATCCGCGCCGACAATCTGACCGTGTATTTCAGCGAAGACAACGACGTGGTCTCCATGGTCGCCGAGGGCGACCCCGCCACCCTATCAGACCAAGCCGCCGAGCCGCCCATCACGGTGGCCGGGGCGACCTTGGACTATCATTTTGAAGAGCAGCGAGTGCGGGTCTCCGGCGGCAGCACCTTGGTTCAAGGGGAGGACCGAGTGAGCGCCGAGATCATCATCTACGATGTGGAAGCCGAACGCGCCCAAGCCTTCAGCAACGACGGCGGCCGGGTTCAGCTGACCTTGGAGCCGAACAGTCAGAAGTAATACACCCAACGCGCAAAGAGGGTTTTCGCTCCGCCGCTAGTGACCTTGTCGCCGAACACCGGAACCCCGCCGAATTCCTTGCCGCTTCGGCCCAAGGGCGTGACGATGCCGAGCTGCAGCCGTTGGTGGTCGCCGCGTTCGTAGGTGACCGAGGTTTGCAGCAGGACGCTGCCATCGTTGAGATTGCCGATCAGGGTCAGTGCTTGGTTGATGAGCGGATGCCATTCGAGGTTGCCACCGACAGCTAGGTAGTCGCGCATGGGGTTGAACACCTCGCCCCGGCTCAAGCGCTCGGTGAGTGCGGACGGCAATCGGTCCGCAGTGGGGGGCAGCTTGGTGACTCCGAATCCGTTGTGGAAGTACTCGGTGAACACGTAGGCGTTGCGGCCCGCAGCGACGAAGCTGACATCGGCGTTCAGCAATCCGGACAGCCGCCAGCCGCCGTCGTCGAGGCGGGTGGCAACCAGATCGGAACGCATCAGAGCAACGCCCAGGGGGAAGCGAACGCCGGCGCCGAACACCTGGTCGCGGTAGTGCCGGGCGGCGAGCAGGTCAAACTCCAACTGCCCGGCGAAGCCATGCCACTTGAGGGCGGTGCTGGCGGCTTGGCCCGTGCGACGCCCCTGGCCGTCACGGCGGGCCACGGCCAGCAGCTGGACGTCGCCGCCACCCGTCAACAGGCGCTCGGCCAGAAACAGGTCGTCGCCCGCCTTGTAGTCCCGGTCCACCGTGGTTGGAGCGAAGGGGTTGAACAAGTCCATTGGCGCAAACACCATGCCGTTACCCCAACTTACCGCCTGACGCCCTAGGGTCAGCGACCAATCGTCAAGCCGGTACTGCACGGCCAGGCGATCCAAGCGCCCCCAACTGCGATGCCGGGCACCGGATTCGATTTCCCAAGTCAGATTCACCGCCCGGCGATCGTCCTGCGTCGGTGACTGATCCAAGGTCGGCTGCAAGGCACCCAGAAATCCATGGGAATCGCCGCTGACCAAGGTGAGGGCGTGGTCCGCCAGAATCGTGAAGGAACCGGCGGTGTGGCGCAGCATGAGACGGAAGTCGGCGCTGCCATCGTAGGCCGGGGTTCGGTCGAGCCGCCGCTGCAGGTCGTGGCTGGGCAGGGCCTGGGCGGTGCCGAACAGCTTGGCGCGGGCCTGAACTTCCACCGCACCGCCTTCGCCCGGAAAACCAGCGGCAAGCAACAGCCCGCAAGCAAGTGCCTTCCATTGAACAAATGGAGACAGCCCAGCGGCTGGCGGGTTGTTCCTTCGGCGTCGGCGGCGTGCCATTCTGGGGCAAGCTAAGGGCTTTCTTGAACCAGTCAGTTGGCGGAATCCTCGACGATGGCGCCGTCGCGCAGGACCACCCGGCGCTTGGCGTAGCCCATCACCATGGGGTCGTGGGTGGCGGTCAGAATTGAAATGCCGCGATCGTCGTTCAATCGCCGAAGCAGCTTCAGAAGCTCCTCGGTGGTGGCGGAGTCAAGGTTGGCGCTTGGCTCATCGGCCAACAGCAGGACCGGATGGGTGACGATCGCCCGCGCAATGGCCACCCGTTGCTGCTGACCACCGGACAGTTCGCCGGGGCGACGGTGGGCCAGGTCTCCAATGCCGAGCGAGGTCAGGCTCTCCACCGCCCGCTCCGCCCGCTCACCGGGCGCCACCCCTTGCAACTGCATGATGAACTCCACGTTCTCCTGCGCCGAAAGCACCGGGATGAGATTGTAGGATTGAAAGACGAAGCCGATCTTGTGCAGACGCAAGTCCGACAACTCCGTCTCGCTCAGTCCGTCCACGATGACGCCATCCACCGAGATGGTGCCCGCATCCGCACGATCCAAGCCGCCGATCAGGTTCAGCAACGTCGATTTACCTGAACCTGAGGGCCCCGACAGGCTCACGAAATCGCCTCGACTGAACTCAAAGTCCACGCCGCGCAGCGCATGCACCGGCACCGCGTCCTCCTGGTAGGTGCGGCTGACTCCGGCGCAATCGACCACTACACCATTGTTGACATCGCTCATCGTCGAAGCGCCTCCAGAGGTTTGATTTTGATCGCCCGCCATGCCGGGTAAAGGCTGGCGACGACGCCGAGGCCGAGGCTCAACAGGGCGATGCGCAACACGTCATCCACCAAGGGCACGGGACGCAGCAGCGTGCGCATGCCGAAGCTCTCCACACCTTCCGACCACAGCGAAAGATCAAGGCCGTCGCCCATGGCGAATATGCCCGCGAGGCCGAGGGCGACGCCGGCAGCAACGCCGATCAGCATGAGCACGCTCGACTCAATGACCACCTGCGCCACCACGCTGCGCGGCCGCATGCCCACCGCCCGCAGCATGCCAAGTTCCCGAATGCGCTCCATGACCGAGGTGATCAAGGTGTTGACCAGGCCAAACACCAGTGCGCCCATCATCACGAAGAACCAGATCAGCACCGCCGCGTCGGCGAAAATGAACATGGCCGCCGCTTGGGGTTCCAGCTCCCGCCAATCGAGCACTTCAAGACCGGTGAAGAGTTCAACCAGTGTCTCCTTGAGCGCGAACAGCGCAGGCTCCCGATGCAGCCGGATCGAGAGTTCGGTGAAAACCTCCGCGCCCACCATCTTCTGCAGGGCATTGACGCCGGTGAAGACAAAGAACTTCTCCATCCCCTCGCCGTCTGCGTCATAGAGGCCCGCGATGCGGAAGCCCGCCTCCCGGTTCAGCCCGTCGGCACCTTGGGTGATGATCACCAAGCGCCGGCCGAGGCCGGTTTCGAGCTGCTCGGCGAGGGCTTGGCCGATGATGATGCGGCCATCGGAGGCATCCTTAAGCGAATCGCCGGCCATGTGCGCGCTGCTCAGAAAGGAGATGCCCTCCTGCCGCGGATTGACGCCCACGAATTGAATTCCGCGAGTGCCCCGTTCGCTCATGATGACCGCCGGCACCCGCACCCGCAGCGCCCAACCGGCCACTTCAGGCACGCCCTCCGGTGGGCGCCAGTCGCTGGCCAACTCGAAGTTTTTCTGAATGCCGGGATCGTCCCGGTAGCCGGGTGCCAGCACCTTGACGTGGCCAACCAAGTTTTCCACCGCAGCGTCCGCCATGTCCTGCTGCATGCCGCGGATCAGGCTGTTCATCATCACCACCGCCGCCACCGCAACCACCACCGCCGCCAGCATCATGCCGTTGCGGCGCCGGTGGCGCAGGATGTTGCGCACCGACATCTGAAGCAGCAGTTTGATCGGCATTGCTCCCCTACTCCTGAGTTCGCAGCGCTTCGACGCAGTTGAGCCGCCGTAGGCGCACCGCGGGCGCAAGCAGCGCCAACTGGGTGCCCGCCAGCAAGGTCAGGCAGGCCACCGCGGCCACGCCCCAGCCCATGGACGGATAGATCCGGTCGGGCATGTTCAGGCCGGGCATTACCTCGTTGGGATTGATCGGCATGGCCATCCCCACCGCTTCAAGCCAAAGCACCAGGCCCAAGGTGACGCCGACGCCAAGCAGGACGCCGAGTGCCCAGAGCAGCAGCGCCTCGGACTGCAGTTGGCCGAGAATGCTGCCTGGACGCATGCCGATCGCCTTCAGCATGCCGAACTCGGCGGTGCGCTCGAAGAGCGTCATCAGAAAGGCGTTGACGACGCTGAAGGTGATGATGATGGCGATGATGACGAACAGAAAATAGAGGCCTGCGAGTTTCAGGTCGATGAATTGCTTAACCTCCGGCATGAGCGTCTGCCAGTCCAGCACCCGGAACGGCGCAGCGGCGCCCGCTGCGGCCTGAGCGGTGTCCAGGGCCTCGCCCACGTCATCGACCACCACAACCAAGCGGTGGGCTTCACCGGATGCCAGATTCCATGCGGTGCGAAAGTCGGCAATGGGAATCAGCGCCAAGGAGCGGTCCAGCGCCGCCGAGCCGGTGCTGAACACGCCCGTCACCTCGGCCACCGCCGCTGCCACCCCGCCTTCCTTGGCGGTGCCGAGCATCACGAGTTCATCGCCCACCGAAATGCCGAGATTGCGAGCCATGGCGGCGCCCACGAAGGCTTGGCCCGGACCATCCAGATAGCGCCCGGCCTCAACCGCGCCCGCCAGGCCCGACCACTGCGCCTCGGCCACCGCTTCGACGCCCACCACCAGCGCTCCGAAACTGCGCTCACCCGCCGACACCAGCGCCGCTGCCTCGGTGCGCGGGGCGGCGGTAAGAACACCGTCGAGCGTCTCCACTGCGCGGCGCAGGCGCGGCGCATCGGCGATGACGTTTTCCAGCAGGGGCTCATCCTCAAAATCCGGGTGCTGAATTTGCGCATGGCCCATCCAGAGCCGGGCGCCGTTGTCGGTCATCACGTCGAAAGCGCCCTTCTGCAAGGCAAAGCTGAAAGCCAGCATCCAGATGGCAAAGGCGATGCTCCCCGCCATCAGCCAGGTGCGCCGGGGATTGCGCCACAGGTTGCGCCAAGCGATGGCAAGGACGCTGGCCGGCAAGCCGGCGGAACGGCGGCTGGTCGGGATTTCGGCGCTGACCTCCGCCATTATTCCGCTCTGATGGCCACGATCGCACGCAGGCGCCGAATGCGCAGCGACGGTATGAGGGCCGCAATCTGCACACCCGCCAGCATGATCAAGGGGGAAGTCAGCAGCACCAAGGCGTTGACCTTGGCATGCAGGCGGTCAGGCAGAAACAGCCCTTGACCGGCGAGTTCGGACATGGCCTCGCCGAGGTGGAAGCCATACTCCGACAGCCAGAAAATCGCCGGGCCGGCCACGGCCAAGGCCAAGCCGATGCCCAGCAGCCAGATGAAGAACGCCTCGATCTGCAGCATGCCCATGATGGTGCCCGGGCGCATGCCGATGGCGCGCAACATGCCGAATTCCTGAGTGCGCTCAAAGATGGTCATGATGAAGGTGTTGACCACGCTGAAGGCCACCACCAGCATGATGATGGCGTACACCAGCACGCCGCCGAGGGCATCGACTTCGATGGCCTGACTGATTTCCGGCAGTGCCGCCTGCCAACTGCGGGCCACCACGCCCGGCGGCAAATCGGCGTTCAGGGCTGCAGCCACTTCGCCGGCATCGTCCACATCGGCGATGCGCGCCACCAAGGTGTGGGCCTCGTCGCCCAAACCGAAGGCATCTTGAACGGCGACGATGGGAGCCACCATGAGACTGCGGTCGAAGTCGGCCATGCCCGTGTTGAAAATGCCGGTCACCGTGGCCGCCATGGCCGCCACCCCGCCTTCCTTGCCGGCGCCGAGCACCACGACCTCGCCACCGACGCCGACGCTGAGGTTGCGCGCCAAGGCCGAACCGATGGCGACCTCGCCGGGCTGCTCGGCCATGCGTCCTTCAGCAACGCGATTGAAGAAGCGCACGGTGCGCCGCTCCCGCTCGAGATCAACGCCGAGCACCTGGGCGCCGAAGCTGCGGTCGTCCGCGGAAGCGAGCGCGAAGGCTTCCACTCGGGGTGCTACGGAGGCAACGCCGGGCCGCGACTCCAGCTCGCGCACCAGCGGGGTGACGCCGCCGATCACATGCTCGAAGCGGGACCGGTCAATGTAGTCCTGCCGCTTGAGTTGCACGTGACCCGCGAAGAAGGCGGTGGCGGAATCGATCTGGGTACCGTACATGCCCGCCTGCATCGCCATGGCGAAACCCGTCAGGCCCACCGCGAAGGCGACCGCGCCGGCGGAAAGCCAGGTGCGGCGGCGGTTGCGCCACAGGTTGCGCCAAGCGATGGCCGGCATCAGCGGGCTTGCGGAATCGGCCGGGGCGCCTCCGGCCGCCACGGCCTCAGCCACCGCGGGCGCCGCTTTGCAGGTTGAAGGTGGTGAAGACGCTGTCCGGGAGGGTCAGGTCGAACTCCGCTTCCAAGTACTCCATCTCGGTGTAGTGGTCCGCTTCATCGAGCTTCGACATGCGCATGTGCGCCGCGAGCAGGCGACCGCCGAGGTTCTTGATCTCCAAGGTCTCCAGCCGCTTCAAGGCGATCATGTCCTGATCGTAGAAGGTTTGGGAGAGAACGATGTGGTCATCGCGCAGCACCCATTCCTCCTTGCCCCAAACGACCGGCGCATCGTCGTGGGGACGGGCATCGATGCGGTAAATGGCGCGGCCGTCCTCATCCTCGCTGGTGTCAACGATCTCAAGGTCGTAGAAGTTGAGCACGTCGTCGGTGCGCGACATGTCACTGTAGGAGAAGTCCGAACCGGCCCAACTCTGCGACATCAGGCTGAACGGCAGGCGCACAACACGGTTGAGCTTGGGGGTGAAGGTCCACATCTTCTCGCCATCGCGCAAGGTGGCGTTGCCAGCGTCCCGAGCCGGTGCGGTGAAGCGGATCAAGGCGTCGGTGCGTCCCCGGGTCCAGCCGACCAGGGCCGAGCGGCGCTCCCATTCGGGACGATGGACCAGCATGGTCATCTCGACGTAGGAGGTAAGGCCCCGGTTGAGGTCGATGGCGGCGGCGATCAAGGCGTAGGGATCCGGCGTTGCCTCGGCAGCGGCCAGTGGCGCGGCCTCACCCTTGGCAGCCGCCCAAGCGCCCGCTGCCAGCAATTGCGCCAAAACCAGCCCAAGCAGTCGACTCATGGCTCTGTCAACCTCCCGAATCGTCCGACGCCGCACCTTAACATGGCTTTTCCGGATTTGAGTCAGGCGCCGAATTCAGCAATTCCAAGGCCTTGGCATGCAGGGCCGAATCGCCGCTGGCAAGCACTCTGCCACCCATGGCGGCGTCGCCGCCGTCCCAAGCGGTCACTCGCCCGCCGGCACCTTCGATCAGCGGAATCAGGGCTTGGATGTCGTAGGCATTAAGCCCGCTCTCCACTGCGAGATCCAAGTGCCCCATGGCTAGCATGGCGAAGTGGTAGCAGTCGCCGCCGTAGCGAGTCATCCGGACCTGGGCGGCCAAGGCGCCAAACCCGGCGGCTTCCGCGCCCGGCTCAAAGCGGTCCGGACTGGTCGTGGCCAAGGTCGCCGAGCCCAGGTCTGGACAGGTTCGCACCGCCAGCGGTCTTTGCCGCCCGGCGCGCTCGTACCCGGCCCGTTCGCCATCCCCCCAAAACGTCTCGTCCACAAACGGCTGGCGCAGCACACCGATGATCGGCCGCTGGCCGTCAAACAAGGCCAGCAGCAGACCCCAGTGCAGCATGCCGGCGGCGAAGCCCCGGGTGCCGTCGATCGGATCGATCACCCAAGTCAGGCCGTTGCCTGGCTGGTGCCCAAATTCCTCGCCGTAAAGGCCATGCTCAGGCCAAGCTGCGCCAATGGCTGCGCGAAGCGCCCGTTCGCAAGCGCGGTCGGCCTCCGTGACCGGATCAAAGACGCCTTCGCCGCCTTTGTCGTCCACTTGCATCGGCGTTCGAAACCAGCGCAACGCCTGTTGGCCTGCGTTCCGGGCCGCAAGGCGCGCAAAAGCGAGAAGCGCATCCCGCTCGGCGGCAGAGACCGGAACCGGAGCGCTGTATTGAAGACGGCCAGCCATCAAGCCATTATCTACGATCATGGCTCGCCGTGCCCGGCATGGTAAGTAGCGCCCTGGACCGGCATAGTGCCCCATCCCCAAACAAGGAAAAGACTTGACAGCCAGCAATCGCACGGCCCGCGTTCTACGGGACATCGACGCCATTGATGCCAACGCTTGGAACGGTTGCGCCAACCCGCCGGGCGCGGTGTTCAATCCGTTCCTTTCCCACCAGTTTCTCCACGCCCTCGAAGCCAGCGGCAGCGCCACCGGCCGCACTGGCTGGCAGCCCTTCCACCTCGTTCTTAGCGAAGGCGAGCGAGTCGTTGGCTGCGTCCCGCTTTACCTCAAGGGCCACTCCCAAGGCGAGTACGTCTTCGACCACGCCTGGGCCGAGGCACTGCAGCGCGCCGGGGGCAGCTACTATCCCAAGCTGCTGTCCAGCATTCCCTTCACCCCCACCACCGGACGCCGCCTGCTGTGCGCCGACGGGGGTGGGGAGGTCGAGGGGCAACTGCTCGACGCCTGCGCCGCACTGGCGGAGCAGATCGAAGTCTCATCGCTGCACATCACCTTCCTGCCTGAGCGCCAATGGCAGACGGCAGGCCAGCACGGCTATCTGCGACGCATGGATCAGCAGTTCCACTGGCACAACGCCAACTATGCCAGCTTCGAGGACTTTCTGGCCGACCTGTCCTCCAAGAAGCGCAAGAATCTGCGACGCGAGCGTCGCGACGCCTTGGCGGACGGCGTCAGCATCGAGTGGGTGACCGGCACGGATCTGACCGAGGGCCACTGGGATGCCTTCCACAAGTTCTACATGGACACCGGCACCCGCAAATGGGGCTCACCCTATCTAACTCGGCGCTTTTTCAGCCTAATCAGCGAGACCTTGGCCGACCGCACCCTACTGGTGATGTGCAAACGGAACGGCCGCTTCATCGCCGGCGCGCTGAACTTCATCGGCGGCGATACGCTCTACGGCCGCAACTGGGGCTGCATCGAGGATCATCGCTTCCTCCACTTTGAAACCTGCTACTACCAAGCCATCGACTTCGCCATCGCCAAGGGGCTGGCTCGGGTCGAAGCAGGCGCCCAAGGTCCGCACAAGGTGGTCCGGGGCTACCTGCCACAAGCCACCTACAGCGCTCACTGGATTCGGGAGCCGGCCTTTCGCGACGCCGTGGCCCGCTTTCTGGATGCCGAACGCCGCCACGTCTCCCAGGACATCGACTGGATCGAGCGGCGCAGTCCCTTCAAGGCGGGCATCGACCTGAGCGCGATTCGGAGCGGCGGCGGCGCATAGCCTGCGGCTGCGCGTTCAAGTTGCTGCGCAACCTGGCGTTTTGGTTCGGGGACTGAAGAGACGGGTTACTGGCCCGACTTGGCGCCTTAGTCGAGGGGCGAGTCGCCAAGCAGGGGCAGCAGCAGGCTCACATAGGCCTTGAGCCGGCGCGTGTTCTCCGGCCCCATGCGCAACACCTGCTTTTGCAGGCCGCTCAAGGACTCAAGGCGTGGATCCGAGTATTGGAACAGAACTTTCGGCTGCACCAGTTCAATCCTTAAGTCTCCAATTGGCTCAGGCACGGCCAAAATCCGTTCGATGGCGGCGGCGACGCCCGCTTGCGGGCCATCGGAATAACCCAATTCGCTCAGTGCTTGGTCCAGCAACGGGCCCAGCAATAGGATGCAATCCGCCAAGCGTTCGGGGTCAATGGCCTCCAGCTCATCCATGTAGACGTCAAAGCGCCGGTATCCCGACTCATCCATGAAGAGACGATCGCCTTCGCGGCGCACCGGAAACGCACTCGATGGCGGCAACAGGCCACCCCGCTTGGGCGGCAGTTCGCCGCGGCCGGCGTTTTCGATCAGGATGGCGGCGCGGCGCACCAAGCTGTCGGCCACGGTCCAAGCCAAGGGCAGGCAAATGCCGTTGGTTTGCGCTCGGACGAAGGCATCGCTCTCATCAAGCGGCGGCAAGGGCGCAGGCTCGGCCACCTGAGCCTCGGAGGACCGGTCAGGGGCGTCATCAACAGCTGGCGCATCCACTGCGGCCGGGGCCGCATCGCTCACCTCGGGCACTGGCATGGGTGGTTGGCGCGGCTCCTCCGGAGTGGGCAAGGGCTCCAAAGGCTCAAGCCCTGGATCGATCAGCGGCGACTCACCAGACGGCCAAAAGTTCACGGCAAGCAACACCGCTGCCACAAGCGCAACGCCAAGCAAAAGACTCGCCAACATTCGAAAGTTGCTCATGGCTGCATCCAGTTGTCCACTTGCGCAAGCTACTGAAATTGAGACTATTGGGCAAGCCGCGCTTCGCCGGAGGCGAAGCGTTCGCGTCGCTGCGCGACGCGGCGCCCGATGAACGTCCGGCAGTCCCGCCTGGTTCTGAACCGAGGCACCCGTCGCGTATACAATGCCGCTACCGGCCAACGTCACTCCTGAAGCCTGTATCATTGGCCTCTGACCGCAGCCCGCCAGACGCTGGGATGCAGCCGTCATTAGATCCGGAAGAGCATTAGCAGCAGTGCCATGACCCCCCACTCCATCAAAGCGCTGCTCAGCTACGACCTTGAGTTGGGCAACCAAGTCGCGGTTGCGGGCTGGGTGCGGACCTGCCGCGTCTCAAAGGGCGGCTTCGCCTTCATCCACGTCAGCGACGGCAGCACCCCGGCGACCCTGCAAGTGGTCGCCGAGGCCTCGCTGCCCAATTACGGCAGCGAGGTTGTCGAACTAAGCTCGGGCTGCGCCGTGCGCATTGAAGGCGTTCTTGTGGCCTCCCAAGGGCGCGGCCAGAACCGTGAAGTACAGGCCGGCGCCATCGAAGTGGTTGGCTGGGTGGACCAACCGGAGACCTATCCCATCGCCAAGAAACGGCACACCTTCGAGTACTTGCGCGGCATGGCGCACCTGCGGCCCCGCACCAACACCTTTGCCGCCGTGGCCCGCGTTCGCGACGGCATCACTCAAGCCGTGCAGGCCTACTTCCGTCGGCACGGATTCCTGTGGGTGCATACGCCCATCATCACCGCCAACGACTGCGAGGGCGCCGGCGCCCTGTTCCGGGTGTCCACCCTGGACCGGCTCAACCGGCCCGCCAATGAGGACTTCTTCGGCGCTCCCGCCTACCTCACGGTCTCTGGCCAGCTCAATCTGGAAAGCTACGCCTGCGCCTTGAGCCGCGTGTACACCTTCGGCCCGACCTTCAGGGCGGAGAACTCCAACACCAGCCGGCATCTGGCCGAGTTCTGGATGATCGAGCCGGAAATCGCCTTCGCCGACCTGAACGACATCGCGGACTTGGCTGAGGACTTCCTGAAGAGCGTAACCGGCCAAGTGCTCGATGAGCACCCCGAAGACCTGCAGTTCTTCGCCGACCGCATCGATGACGGCGTAGTGGACCGGCTGCAGAGGCTGCGTACGGCTCAATTCACGCGGTTGGACTACGGCGAGGCAATTGCTCTGCTGAAAAAGGCGGACCGCAACTTCGAGTTCCCGCTCGCTTGGGGCTCGGACCTGCAATCCGAACACGAGCGCTTCCTCACGGAGGAGGTCGTCGGCGGCCCGGTGGTGGTGGTCAACTATCCACGCGCCATCAAGGCATTCTACATGCGTCTGAACGACGACCGGGAAACCGTCGCCGCAATGGACGTCCTAGCCCCCGGCGTTGGCGAGATCATTGGCGGCAGCCAGCGGGAGGAGCGACTGGACGCGCTCGACAGCCGGCTCCGGGACCAGGGACTCCGTGATGACCTTTGGTGGTACCGGGATCTCCGCCGCTACGGCACCGTGCCCCACGCAGGCTTCGGCTTAGGGCTTGAGCGGCTGGTGATGTACATGACCGGCATGGACAACATCCGCGACGTGATCCCCTTTCCGCGCACGCCGAAGAACGCCACTTTCTGAGGCCGCTCGCTGCAATCGATTTCGGAATCGGCCCCTCGACCAACTCCACAAGAAGAAATGCCATGACTCGCAATGCGACTTCCTCGAAACAAATGAAGACCGCCCGATGGCCGGCCGGTCGTTACTTATTTGTCGGCGGCCCAAAGTACTGGGGCGAGCTGGCGGCTTGCCTGCTTCGCCGCCGCACGGCAGCGCTCATCATGGCAACGCTGGCCGCTGGTTGCGGGGGCGGGGGCGGGGGCGGCAGCGGCAGCGACAACAACCTTCAACCCGTTGTCGGGGCCATCGGTGACCAAACAGTCGCTGTCGGCGAAACGCTCAGCATTCAGGCATCGGTCTCCGACGGCAATCCCGGGGACGACCACCGGTTCACCGCCAATTCCAGCGACGCGGAGGTGGCCTCAGTGACGGTCAGCGGCGCGACGCTGACCGTCAACGGCATCGCACCCGGCACCACGACCGTCACCGTGACCGCCCGGGACAGCAGCGGCGAGGCCAACGCCGAGTCCCTGCCGGTGCGCTTTACCGTCACCGTCACCGGCGGCTGGGTCGAAGGCCGCTTCGAACCCGCCTCAAAATTCAAGGATTTTTGCGCCAACCCGCGTACGTCAACCAGCAACGCGGTCTATGCCGACATGCCGGGCGAGATGCTGGACGAGAACAACTGGCTGCGCTCCTGGAGCAACAACACCTATCTTTGGTACGATGAAATCACTGATCGCGACCCGGCCCTGCACTCGACGCCGGAGTACTTCGATTTGCTCAGAACCTTCGAAATGACCCCCTCCGGCAACGACAAGGACCGCTTCCACTTCACCTATCCCACCGCGCAATGGGAAGCCCTGTCCCGATCCGGGAATTCGGTGGGCTACGGCGCCCACATCGTGCTGCTGAGCCGCCGACCGCCCCGGGAAGCGGTGGTCGCCTACATCGAACCCGCATCGCCCGCCCGCCAAGCCGGCTTGAGGCGCGGTACGCGGATTCTTGAAATCGACGGCACCGATCTGGTCAACGCCGGCAGCCAAGCCGACGTGGATATCCTTAACGGCGGGCTCTTTCCTGCCGCCGAGGGGGAAACCCATGAATTCGTGGTTCAAGATCTGGGCGCCGACGAGCCGCGAACGGTGACCATGCAGGCCACCACGATCACATCCGACCCGGTGCAGCACGTTAGTGTGCTCGACACGGATCTTGGGCCAGTGGGCTACCTGCTGTTCAATGACTTCATCGCCCCCGCGGAGCGGGAACTGATCGACGCCATAAACGAATTCGCTGCAGCCGGGATCGCCGACTTGGTGCTGGACCTGCGCTACAACGGCGGCGGCTTTCTGGACATCGCCAGCGAGCTCGGCTTCATGATCGCCGGACCGTCGGCCGCCCAAGGTCGGGTGTTCGAGGCACTTCAATTCAATGACAAACACCAGCAATTCAATCCCGTCACGGGCCAAGTGCTGGAGCCGACGCCCTTTCACGACTCCGCGCAGGGTTTTTCCGCGCCCGCTGGCGAACCCCTGCCCAGCCTGAATCTGCCCCGTGTGTTCGTGCTGACGGGCGCCGGCACCTGTTCGGCCAGCGAGTCAGTTATCAACAGCTTGCGCGGCATCGACATCGATGTGGTGCAGGTCGGCGCCACCACCTGCGGCAAGCCGTTTGGCTTCTATCCCACTGGCAACTGCGGCACCACCTACTTCACGATTCAGTTCAGCGGCGTCAACGCCAAGGGCTTCGGTGACTACGCCGACGGCTTTTCGCCCGCCAACGTGACCACGCCAGCGGGGGTGGAACTGCCTGGCTGCAGCATCCCCGACGACTTCGAACACGGTTTCGGCGATCCGGCCGAAGCTCGCCTGAAGGCCGCGCTCCGCTATCGACAGGACCGCCATTGTCCCTGTCCCGAAGGCTTGGCCTGCGTGACCGGTGCGGTGGCGAAACGCCAATCGACGGGGTTGGAATGGGTGCCGAAACGGCTGCACGGCCTGAAGATCGCCACGCCCCAGCCCTAGCTCACCCCCACGCGACGCCCGGGCTAGGGAGCGAACCCCGATGTTGAAATCACTGCTTCGCCTAAGCCCGTTCATCGCGCCCTACCGCTGGCGCTTGTCGTTGGGCGTGGCCGCCTTTGGGATAGCGCGGCTGGTCGAGGGGCTGGTGCCCTTCTTTCTCGCTATGGGCATCGACCGGATCGCGGCCGGCGATGGCGACGTACGGGCGCCGGTTCTGGGCATCGCCGCGGCGGTCTTGGCCCGCTACCTGACGGTCACCGGGGCCCGCTACGCGGTGCGCACCACCGGGCAGCGAGTGGCCTTCGATCTCCGCCAGCGATTGTATGGCGACTTGCAACGCCAAGGGGCGCGGTTCCTCAACCGGCACAGCATCGGCGACATGATGACCCGGGCGGTGGCTGACATAAGCCTCATCCAGCGGCTGATCGCCATGGGCACCATACTGATCATCATCATGGCCTACGCCACGCTGGTCGGATTCGGCTTCATGCTCTACTTCTCCCCGGCCCTGACCTTGCTGCTGCTGCCGCCCATGCCCTTCATTTACTACAACGCCAAGCGCTTGTCCCGACAAATGGGCTCAGCGTCAATGGCGGTCCAGAATCGCCTCTCGGACCTAGCGGCGCAAACCCAGGAAAACCTGGCCGGCATTCGCACCATCCAGGCGATGGTCCAGGAGGAGAACGAAGTCGCCCGCTTCGCCGCCACCAACGAAAACTACGCCGGCGCCTTCTACCGGCAAGCTCAGGTCAACTCCCTGATGACAGCCTGGATGCCGACTCTGGCGGCGGCGTGCTCGATCACCATTCTGGGTTATGGAGGACATTTGGTGCTGAGCGGCGAGATGACGCCCGGCGCCTTGGTAGCCTTCTTCATGTACGTCAACATGGTGGTTCAGCCCTTCCGGGTTGCTGGCTTCATCGTCAACTTGGTGCAGCGGGGAGCGGTGGCCAGCGATCGCTTGTTCGAGGTGTTCGACCTTGAGGCGGAAGTGCCCGATCGGCCGAACGGCGCGGCGCCTGCCCGCATCAAGGGTGCCATCGACATCCGCGCCCTGACCCTGCGCCATGAAACAGGCCGGGACGCGGCACTCAAGGACGTGAACCTAGCCATCCGGCCCGGCGAGATGATCGCCTTAATGGGCCGTATCGGCGCCGGCAAGACCACGCTGCTGAAGACCCTCGTCCGCCTGTTCGATCCGCCGCCGGACAGTGTGTTCATCGATGGGGTTGACGTGCGCGACTACCCGCTGGCCCAACTGCGGGCGCAAGTCGCACTGGTGCCGCAGCAGGCTTTCCTGTTCGGCCTGCCCCTCAAGGACAATCTCTCCTATGACGATCCCCAGCGACCGATCGATCGGATCTGGGCAGCCGCTGCGGCAGCCGACCTGAAGGACACCATCGAGGGCTTCCCCCAAGGAATGGAAACCATCGTGGGCGAGCGAGGCGTCACCCTCTCCGGGGGCCAAAAGCATCGGGCGACCCTGGCTAGGGGGCTGATCAGGGAAGCACCGGTGCTGATTCTGGACGACTGCTTCTCCAGCGTGGACACCGAAACCGAGGAGCGCATTCTGACTGGCCTTAATCGCTCCCGATCAGGGCGCACCACGTTAATCGTCTCGCACCGAGTGTCCACCGCACGCCATGCCGATCGCATCCTGATTCTGGAAGCGGGCCGCATCGTTGAAGGCGGCACCCACCGCGAGCTCATTGAACGGGACGGACTCTACGCCGAACTCGAACGACTGCAGCGCGGCGGCCAGCCAGTCGGCAAGGCGGTTCCGGCTTGGGGCATAGGAGCGTCCTCATGACGGCCGCATCGGCCGAGCGCGACTACTCGATGTTCGACGCGGACCTGTCCGGGAAGGCGCTCAACTTGAGCCTCCTGCGCAGGCTGCTGCAGTGGCTGGCCCCCTACCGCATCACGTTCGCCCTAAGCGGCCTGCTGGTGGTGGTCTCATCGACCCTGCAGGTGCTGCTGCCAGTGGTGGTTTCCATCGTGGTCATCGACTGGATCATTCAGGGCAACGCAGAGCACCAAGCCCTGGACTTCGGGATGGTGGACATCACTGAATGGCTTTCCAACTCCCTCGGCGCCGAGCCGCTCGCGGCGGCCTGCATCCTCTACGCGGCACTGCAAGTCGGCTGGGCCGTCACTGGCCATGCCCACCGCATGACCCTGACCCATTCCGTCATCAAGGGGCTGCGTGATCTGCGCCTGGACCTCTTCCGCAATCTGGAGACCCGCCCCGCCGCCTTCTACGACCGGGTAGCGGTCGGCCGGGTGATGACGCGGGTGACCAACGACGTCGAAGCCCTCTACGACCTGCTGCGCGGCATTGGCTCGCTAATCGGCGAGTTCGTGCCGTTCCTGGTCGCCCTGCTCATCATGCTCTCCATCGACCCGGCGCTGACCGGCATGCTGTTGCTGGCCCTGCCGGTCATGGCCGCGGCCACGATCGCCTTCCGCCGCGCCACCCGCAAGCTGTTTCGCCTCACCCGGCAAACCGTATCCGCGTTAAACCAGAACATGCAGGAAAACCTGGCCGGCCTGCAGGTGGTGCAACTGTCTGGACGGGAACAGCGCAACCTGGCGGACTACCGGCGGATCAATCAGCGCAACTTGGGATTTGAGACGACCACCGCCCGCTGGGAGACCCTCTACGGCGCGCTGAACGACTCCATCGCCCACGTCGCCATCGGCGTCATTCTCTACTACGGCGGCGGCGCGGTGGTTCAGAACCATCTGACGTTGGGCGAGGTGGTGCTGTTTACCCGCTTCGTGGACATGCTGCTGCATCCCATCGTCGTCCTCGGCGAGCAGACCAACATCCTGTACCGCGCCATGGCCAGCGGCGAGCGCATCTTCCAGGCGCTCGACTGGGACGAGAAGATCCACGAACCGACCCACCCCGTCGCGCTGCCGGAGCGGCTCGAGGGCGGTATTGAGTTTTCGCACCTTTCCTTTGCCTACGATGCGGACGTGCCTGTGCTCAAGGACTTGAGCTTCCACATCGCAGCGGGGGAGAAGCTGGCCATTGTCGGCCCCACCGGCTCCGGCAAGAGCACCCTGATCCGACTGCTGGCGCGCTTCTACGATTTCGACGATGGGCGCATCTTTCTCGATGGCATCGACGTCAACCGCATACTCAGCCGTGACCTGCGCCGCCGCATCGGCGTGGTGCTGCAGGACTTCCACATCTTCTCCGGCTCCATTCTCGACAACATCGCGCTCGGCAATCCGGCAGTCAGCCGGGAACGGGCCATGGCGGCGGCCCGCACCGCCAATGCGCTGGATTTCATCGAGGCCCTGCCGCGGGGCTTTGACACGGAACTCTCGGAGCGGGGTCAGAACCTTTCCCAAGGCCAACGCCAGCTACTGGCCTTCGCCCGAGTGCTTGCGGCGGACCCGGAAATACTCGTGCTCGACGAAGCCACCGCCTCGATCGACACCGAGACCGAGCAACTCATCCAGGACGCCATTGGCAAGCTGACCGCCGGACGCACTTCCATCCTCATTGCCCACCGGCTGCAGACCATTCAGGAAGCCGACCGGGTGCTGGTGCTCGACCACGGGCGCATCGCTGAATTCGGCACCCACGAAGAGCTGCTTGCCCGAGGCGGCCTCTACCAGCGACTGCACACCCTCCAGTTCCAAGAGGTCAACTGACTAACGGAGTACAATCCCTGCATGGTTGCCAGTCAAAGCGCGAAAAGCGGCGAAAAATACCGAACGGCACTGGGCTTCAGCGCCATCAAGGACGGGGTGAAGCCCACCACCAGCCCCCAGCCGCCCACCGGTGCCAAGCCGCCGTGGCTGCGGGTGCGGCTGCGGGGCGGGCCCCGATTTGAATCCGTTCGGAGCACCGTTCGAAGCCACCGCTTGGCGACCGTCTGCGAGGAATCCCACTGCCCGAACATCGGCGAGTGCTGGGCCAATGGCACCGCCACCCTCATGCTGATGGGCAACGTCTGCACCCGGGCGTGCCGCTTCTGCTCAGTGGACACCGGCAATCCCAACGGCTGGCTGGATGCCGACGAGCCCGCAGCGGCGGCGGAATCGGTGCACCTGATGGGGTTGCGCTACGTGGTGCTCACGTCGGTCGACCGGGATGATCTGCCCGATGGTGGCGCCAGCCACTACGCGGCTTGCGTTGGCGCCATCAAGCGGCGCAACCCGTCCACCGCAGTGGAGGCGTTGACCCCGGATTTCGGCGGCGATGCGCAAGCCGTGGCCACCGTGGCCACCTCAGGACTCGAAGTCTTCGCCCAAAATCTGGAGACCGTGCGGCGCCTGACCCGGCGGGTGCGGGACCCCAGGGCTGGCTACCAGCAGACCCTGGACGTGCTGGCTACGGCAAAACGGACCGAACTCCGGCTGCTGACCAAGTCCAGCCTCATGGTCGGCTTGGGCGAGACCGCCGACGAACTGCGCCAAGCCATGGCCGACTTGCGTGAGCACGACGTGGACCTGTTGACCATCGGCCAATACCTGCGCCCCACGGCGCACCACTTGCCGGTCGAGCGCTGGGTGCATCCGGACGAATTCGCGGAGTACCGGGCAATGGGCCTGTCGCTCGGCTTCGTCGAAGTGGCATCCGGACCGTTGGTGCGCTCCAGCTACCGCGCCGACCGACTGCTCGACCGGGACAACATCGGCTTGGGTCAAGACGCTAGTCGCTTCGTTGCGGTACGTACGCTCTAGCAGCCTTCTTGATGGCGGGACAAGGCTGTCACATGAGCCAACTTTTGCGCCCGGCTCCGTGCGCCGCCCCTAGGGCGGTGCGCCCACTGGTCGGTCTGAGGCGTCGTCTCGTTAGCGCGGTAATCGATGGACTCTGACACAATGCCAACCAGCCAATCACCCACCCAAACCGCTTCTTCGACTTGGAGGCCAGCATGACCGAAAACACCAAAAGCAACGGCCAGAGAACCGATGCCGAGGCCCGCGCCGAGCTCAGCCGCAAGGGCCACATGGCATTCTCCTGGGACGACCTCGACGAAGTGACCCTGCCGAGCGGCATCCAGACCCGCATGTACCGGGTGGGGATGCCGGACCAACCGGGCTCACCGACGGTCTTCAAGGCCTACTACCCGCCGCATTGCACGGTCGAGGCGCACACCCACGACTGCGACTACACGGAGATCATCCTGGAGGGCTCCCAGCGAGTCGGCGCGACCTGGCACCACGCCGGCGACATCCGCATCGGCCTCGCCAACCGGGGCTACGGCCCGCTGGTCGCCGGTCCCGAAGGCGCCACCGTGCTGTTCCTGTTCGCCGACGGCCGCTGGCCCGCCGTCACCATCGGCAACAACGACGGCAGCACCTTGGGCAGCGAAGTGATCACCGCCCACTTCGAGCGGAAAAACGCCGACTGACCCACCAACTGGCGAGCCGTTCGGCGAGCCAGTTTCCTACAAGGATTGGAGAGATTGTCCATATCGCTCCGCCTCCCCTATGCGTAGCGTACCCATCCAAGGATGCGGCAATGAGCGCTTCCGTCTCTGCCGCGAAAACGCGATCGGACGTGATAGGATGAAGACATGTCAAAGGACACCTTGACCATCAGCGGAATAATGATCACCGGCATCATCGGGCTGGCTGGCCTGATGCTGCACCAAAGCGGAACCATTTCCGAACTGCGCTCTGATATGCGAGCCGACATCAGCGAATTGCGCACTGAGGGCCGGGCTCGATCGGAGCAAATCAAGGAACTGCAGCAGCGAGTGGCGCGCATTGAAGGCCTGCTTGAGGGGTTGCGACCCAATCTAGCTGCCGCCGTACCGTCTGACTAGTCGCAGAGGTCGGGTGGCTTTTGGCCTGCGAAGAAGGCCTTGAGGTTGTCCAGCACACGCATTCCCATCGCTTCACGAGTGGCGTCGGTGCCGCTGCCCATGTGGGGCAGGAGCACGGCGTTGCGCAGGCCGGCGAGGGCCGGGTGGACCTCGGGTTCAGCTTCATAGACATCAAGTCCTGCACCGGCGATCACGCCCTGCCTGAGGGCTTCGGCGAGCGCCGCTTCATCCACCACGCTGCCGCGGGCGGTGTTGATCAAATGGGCGCTCGGGCGCATCCGGGCCAGCCGGGCGGCGTCAATCAGGTGGTGGCTTTCAGGGTTCGCGGGACAGTGCAGGGAGAGGAAGTCCACTTGCGGGAGCAGTGCGTCCAAGCTGTCCAGTTGTTCGGCCGCTAGGTCGCCAAGCACCGTCCCGGACACTCGGCTGCGATTGAAGCAGAGGATGCGCATGCCAAAGCCCTGATGGGCACGGCGGGCCGTGGCAATGCCGATGCGGCCCATGCCGACGACGCCCAAGGTCTTGCCCCAGACTCTGGTGCCGGTCAGATGTGTGGGCCGCCAGCCACTCCACTTTCCGGCGCGCAGCTCACGCTCGCCTTCCCCCGCTCGCCGAGCGGACATCAGCAGCAAGGCCATCGCCAAGTCCGCCGTGCACTCGGTCAACACGTCGGGCGTGTTGGTCACTGCGATGCCTTGGGCGCGGGCCGCGCCCAAGGCAATGTGGTTAACGCCGACGCCGAAGTTGGCGATGATGCGTGTGCGCCCGCTCACCGACAGCACCTCGGCCGAGAGATCGTCCGTGACGGTGGCGCAGAGCGCATCCGCGTCGGTCAAGGCGGCGCGCAACTCATCGGCGGAGAAGGGATGGTCGTCGGCGTTGAGGCGAACATCAAAGGCATCGGCCAGACGCGCCTCCACCGAAGCGGGCCAGCGGCGGGTAACGACCGCCAGCGGTTTCGCCACGATGGCGGCCAAAACCTGTCAAGCGGCTCGAACGGCGTCTTCAGCCGGGGACTGGAAGGCTTCTCGCACCCGCCACAATGCGATGGTGGGCACTAGGAAGATGGCACCGGCAATCAAGCCGACAAGCCAGCCGCCCCCGCGTGGGTCGAGAAGATTCCAGACCAGCATGCTGAAGGCGATCTGAGCGACGTAAACTGCCGCCCACGGCCACATCCAGGCGGACATCCTGAAGAATCCGGCAGCAAGTGCGGCGTAGATCAACCAGTGCAGGGGTGCGGTCGCCTTGGCCCAGAAGCCGTGCAGGGTGAAGCCGAACCAGACTTCCTCATCCTCCGCCATCGGCTTGAAGAAGATGTCGAAGGGCATGTAGATGAAGGTCATGTACAGGCAGAAGGCGAACGTCAGGTTCATCCACCAGCTTCTCTTGGCCCACTCTCGGCGCAAGGTGTCGATCATGGCAGCTTCCTCGGATTCAACTTTCGTGCAGGGACGGCGTTTAAACGTTGGGCAGGATCTTTGCGCCCACTCGCTCCAGCACATCAAAGCGCGTGTCGAAGTTGGGCAGGATCATCACTTGATCGAGCCCGCCAGCGGCCAAATCCCGCAAGCGTTCGATCAACTCATCGGCCGTGCCGATCATTGACGAGGCGGCCAGTACCTCCGGCGTCAGAAATCGTTCCTCCTCCGGCAGCACCCAGCAGTTGTGGCCGGCGTGGATGCGTTGGTGGCGGCGCTCCCGTGGAAACGACTCCAGCAGCGCGGTGTAGTCCGCCCAGATGCCCGCCAGCGCATTCGGCGGCTGATGGCCGAAATTGCGGTATTGGTCGTAGGCGTAGTGCACCGCCGCCATCGCCATGGCGCCGCATTGGCTTTTCACCCGCTCAGAGTCCTTGGCCTCACCCTCCTCCAGGACCACCATCGTGGTCAGGGCGGTCATGTAAAACCGCTCTCGGTCAAGGGTCCGCCCGCCGGCCTCGGCGCCCGCCTCGATCAGATGCCAGATGTTGGCCATTGCCGCCCCGAAATCCGGCGGCGCCAAAACCGCACCGTCGCCGTGCTTGCCCGCCAACGCCAACGAACGCGGGCCGAAGCCGGAGACGTAGAGGGGAATCTCGTCTGCGAAGTTGACGAACCCTTGGTCGGGCATGATGTGGCGGATGGGTGCGCCCTCTGGGCCATGGAGCGCCTCCTCACCCTTGAGCAGAGGCTTGAGCTCGCCGAGGTAGGCGTCATAGCTGGCGATGCGCTGCGGCGGCAGCCCCATCACCCGCATCGCCGTGTTGCCCGCACCGACCCCGCAGAAGGTGCGGCCCGGCGCCAGCGCATTGATGGTGGCGATGGCCGCTGCATTGACCGGGGCAGGCCGGGTGCCGGTGACGGCCACTCCAGTGCCAAGATTGATGCGGGAAGTGCGGTCTGCCGCCAAGGCCAAGGTGGCGTAGCAGTCCGACCAGAGCATCTGGCTGTCCGCCAGCCAAGCGTGGCTGTAGCCGAGCTCCTCCGCCCGCACGACGTAGCCGATGTCGCCCACATGGGAAGCCACGCAGATGCCGATGTCCATGAATTCGCTCTCCTTGGTTTCAGTAATGGCGTCAGAGTTTACGCATTTTTTTGGGCGGATTGCCTATTGGCCATGCGCACGTGCGGAAGAACCGCGGTGGGCATGACACCCCGCTCCAAAGGGGCAAGGGCACGATGCCCGCGAACCTTCGGTTCGTTGGAGTTTTGCTGGCGCAAAACTCCCGTTGGCCCGGAGGGATCTCTTCGGCGCAGGGCATCCCGCCCCCGATTCGAGGAACAGCGCTCAAAGACCGAGCACGACCTTGGCGACGATGTTTTTCTGCACTTCCCTGGCGCCACCGAAGATGGAAGCGGCGCGGGAATTGAGGTAGCGCGGCGTCACCGTCTCGGCATGCTCCGGCCCGACCCGGGGATCGTCGTGGCCGTTCATCGAGATCAGGTTGGCATGCGGCAGGCCGTAGTAATGAACGGCTTCGAGCTTGAGCTCGTTGATCTGCTGCTCGATGTCGACCGAGTTGTTCTTCGCCAACGAGGATCCCGGACCCGGCGACTCGCCACGGGACAGGCGCGCCAAGGTGGCATGCTCGGAAAACTGCAATGCCATGATGCGAATGTCCAGGGCATTGGTGCGGGCACGGAATCCAGACGACGACCACAGCGCCTCTCCCCCTTCCCGCTCCGTGGCGGCGATGGCCTGCAGATGGTCGAGGGACACCTTCAGCCGCACGGCCGCCCCGCCGCCGCCGCGCTCAAACTCCAGGAGATACTTGGCCACGTTCCAACCATCATGCTCCGGACCCACCCGGTTGGCTTGGGGAACCCGGACCTCGTCAAAAAACACCTGATTGACCTCGTGATCGGCGGCCAAGGTAATGATCGGCGCAACGGTCACCCCCGGCGTCGCCATGGGAACCAGCAGGAAGGTGATGCCCTGCTGCGGCCGGCCGGAGCTGTCAGTGCGCACCAGGCAAAAAATGTGGTCGGCAAACTGGGCATGCGTGGTCCAGATTTTGGAGCCGTTGATAATGTAGTCATCGCCGTCCTTCACGGCCGCCGTCTTCAGGCTGGAAAGGTCGGAACCGGAACCCGGTTCGGAATAGCCTTGGCACCAGTAGTGCTCGCCCGAGAGCATTTTCGGCAGGTAGCGCGCCTTCTGCTCCGGCGTGCCGTACTTGAACAACACCGGGGCGAGCATGCGCAGCCCCAAGGGAATCAAGCCGGGTGCGCCGGCCTTGGCGAGTTCCTCGCCGAAGATGTACTTCTGGGTCGGTGTCCAGCCAGTGCCGCCATGCTCGGCGGGCCAGGACGGCACCGCCCAGCCCCGCTCCACGAGAATGGCCTGCCACGCCATAGCCAAGTCCTTGTCCGCGAACACGGTGGTCGTTCGCGCTGCCGCCCGGCGCATGTCGTCGCTCAGCCGAGTGTCGAGAAAGGCTCGCACTTCGTCCCGGAAGGCTTCATCCTCGGCGCTGTAGGCTATATCCATGACGTCTCCGTGTGCTTAATCGTTGGCCGCAGGCGGGAGTTGATACCCATTCCCGCTCAAGGCGTCAAGTTCGCATCCCCTGCGTGGGATCCCAGACGGCCGCCTGCATCAATTCCGAACCGCCAGTCCCGCCGCCGGTGCCGGGCAACCGCGGTCCCGCGGCTCGCCCCAAGCCGGTCGGCGCACGTTGGACAGTTTCCGACACCGCGTTGGGAGATTGGCTAAAGACGGGGGCCACCCCATCAGGATTGAATGCCCTTTTTCAAACCCGACCAAGAGGCATATACTCATGAAACGCGCACTTAAGGAAATATCGGACATGACCATCGGCAGCTTGATCTTGGACAAGTTCTTCTAGCAACGGCGGCCTGCGCCGCTCGGCGCGTCTGCCCACCGGGCCCGCGATTCATCACAATCAGGAGGAAGCCAAGCCCCATGACCAAGATCATCATCTCCGGCACCATCGACTTGCCGCCCGAAAACGTCGCCCCCGCCTTGGACGCGGGCCGCCCTCTCATCGAAGGCGCCCTGACCGAGGAAGGCTGCCTCGACTACGACTGGTGCCCGGACCCCCTGCATCCCGGCCGCATCCGCGTGTTCGAGCGGTGGGAGAGCGAGGCGGCGCTGGCCGCTCACTTCGAGTGCGACTGGTATCTCAACATGCGCGACAACATTGGCTCCTTTGGCATCACGGGCTCCGACGTCTCCAAGTACCGCGTGGACCTCGCCGAGCCAGTGTACGATGAAACCATGACCCCGCGGGCGGACTTCTTCACCGCTAGCGATTAGAATCGTGCCAATGGCAAGACTGCTGCAAGACGGATATTGGGGAGCACTGAATTGATCGACCAAAACCAGCCCTACATCACCATCATCGGCGCCGGCGTCGGTGGCCTGTGCATGGGCATGAAGCTCAAGAAGGCCGGCTTTCACAACTTCGTGATCCTGGAGAAGCGGGCCGAGCCGGGCGGCACTTGGCGCGACAACACCTACCCCGGCTGTGCCTGCGACGTGCCCTCGATGTTCTATTCGTTCTCCTTCGAGACCAAGCGCGATTGGTCGCGGCTGTTTCCCGGCCAGGCGGAGATCCTCGGCTACCTGGAGGACTGCGTCGAGAAGTACGCCTTGAGCCCCCATCTGCGCTGCAACGTCGAGGTGGCGCGCGCTCAGTTCCAGGAATCCGAAGCTTGCTGGCGGCTCGAACTGGCCGACGGCGAGGTGTTGCGAACTTCCGTGCTGGTCTCCTCAGTCGGCCAACTCAACCAACCGGCCTGGCCCGATCTGGACGACATCGACCGCTTCAAGGGCATCACTTTTCATTCCGCCCAATGGGACCACAGCCGTGACCTGTCGGGCCGGCGGGTGGCGGTCATCGGCAACGGCTGCAGCGCCGCCCAATTCGTCCCGGAAGTGGCCAAGACGGCGGCGGAGGTCAGCGTCTTTCAGCGCAGCGCCCATTGGGTGATCCCGCGCAATGATCATGCCTTCTCGCCCGCCACACTGAAAGCGTTCCAGCGGTTTCCGCTGCTGGTCAAGCTGTACCGCTACTTCATCTGGCTGCGCTACGAGTTCACCCTGTTTCCCATCATGCGGCGCACGTCCAAGCGGCGCGCCAAGCTGGAACAAGCCGCCTTGGAGCACATGAAGGCGACGATCGATGATGCGGAGATGATCGACGCCTTGACGCCGGACTACGATATCGGCTGCAAGCGGGTAATCATCGACGACACCTACTATCCGGCGCTGGCCAGGGACAACGTCTCACTGGTGACCACGCCCATCAGCCGAGTCACCGAAGCCGGGCTTGCGCTGGCGGACGGCACCGAACGCCCCTTCGACGCCATCATCTACGGCACGGGCTTTCGCACCAACGAGTTCCTGACGCCGATGGAGATCGCCGGGCTTGGTGGCAAGCGGCTCAACGACGCCTGGCGGGAAGGCGCGGAGGCCTACATGGGCATCACCGTGTCGGGCTTTCCCAACTTCTTCCTGACCTACGGGCCGAACACCAATTTGGGGCACAACTCCATCATCTTCATGATCGAAGCCCAAGTGCGTTACATCCTGCAGTGCATCGAGGCGCTCAACCGGCGCGGGCTCAAGTACCTCGACGTGCGGCCCGAAGTTCAGTCCGACTTCAATGCCGACCTGCAGAAGTCCTTGGATGAAGGGTCGATCTGGGCCACTGGTTGCGCGAGCTGGTACAAGAACGCGGCTGGCAAGGTGGTGAACAACTGGAAGGGAACCACCCTGGAGTATTGGTTCCGCACCCGGCGCCCCATTTGGAGCCAGTTTCAGGAAGTGGCCTGAAACTCCATGAGCAGGGTGCGGATGTCGTTGAGCAGTGTTTCCGCATGCAGGAAAGAGACGCTGTAGATGTTGCGGATGCGCCCTTCGCGGTCGATCAAGTAAACCCTCAGCAGGTGCGACAGGGCGCCCTGCTCCGGGTCGCGGATCACCCATTGTCCGTAGGCATCGAGCACCGGCGCCAACTCGACCCGGGAGCGGGTGGTGAGAAAGCGCCAGTCGGAGCCCGGCGCCTTGAAATAGCCACCGTAGCGGGCCAACACCGGCGGCGTGTCGCGCTCGGGGTCGAAACTGAGGCTGATCAGGCGCACTTGACCATTGAGGCTGGGCGCATCGAGCAGCCGGTCCTGAACGCCGCGCAACACATGGGTGGCTAGGGGGCAGCCGTTGACGTCGCTGCAAGTGGTGTAGATGAAGCTCAAGACCACAATCCGACCATCGAGCAACTCGTGCAGTTTGGTCGCTCGGCCGCGGCTGTCGAGCACGTCGCCATCTGCCGCGATACCAAGGGGCGGCAGCGCGTAGCTGCCCGGCAGAGGCGGTTCAAATTCCAGCCGACCGTAGCCGGGAGCAAGCACTTGGGGCTTCGGATGGGCGTGCGGCGCCTCGCCCGCCCAACCGAATGAAACGGCAAACCAGCCCAGCCCCGCCATCAGCACGACCGTCCGCATCCTCCACCATCGCTTCAGCCCGCGCCGGGAAAGAGAACGAGGGCAAGATGCCCTCGATCCGACCTTCGTCCGAAGCTGTTCCTTCGGCTCGAAGGCATCCCGTCCTCGATTGGGCCAGGAGTTTCGCGCCAGCAAAACTACAATGCGACCGTCAGGTCGCACGGCGTCCCGCCCTCGTCTTGAATCGGAGTTGTTTCATGGAAGCCCTTAGCTTGCCCCAGAACGGCACGCCGCCGATGTCGAAGGAGCAACCCGCCAGCCGCTGGACCGTCTCC
>JAQAJJ010000004.1:5143-6753 GCA_028278675.1 Candidatus Azophilus lithoversatilis | reverse complement strand
CATGGAAGCCCTTAGCTTGCCCCAGAACGGCACGCCGCCGATGTCGAAGGAGCAACCCGCCAGCCGCTGGACCGTCTCCATTTGTTCCATGAAAGCCCGCGCAGCCGAAGCGCCGCAGAGAACCTGCAGTCCCTCTTCGCCGCCGCCTCGCTAGCGTTGCGCCACCTTGACCGGCGGCGAGAGGCCGTAGAGCGCATAGGCGCCGAAGCGCATCTGGTGGGGAGCGCCCAACCCTTGGGCGATGAAATCCAACGTGAAGCGGTGCTTGAGCGCCTCCCCGTCCCAAGCGTAGAGCTTGAAGTACTGCAAGTCCGCATCACCCGTCTGCTTGTCCCAACTCGACAGCAGTGACGAGGTGAAGTAAACCCGCTTGCCATCCCAACTTTGCGAGACCATGTTGACCTGCTCGCCAATCTGCTGCTCAAGCAACTGCGTCGGCGCATGGGGATTGGAGATGTCGTACAAACGGGTCTTGCCGTCGTTCCAAGTGTTGACCCAAAGCACCTTATCGTCGGCACCGATGGAAATATCCACCGGCAACGGAATCTTGCTGGCGTCGCCGATGTCGGCCACCGCCTTGGCCTGCCATTCGCCGCCTTCGTCCTCGTAGATGAGCCAGATTTCCGAGGTCAACGCGGTGGCGGTGAAGCAGTAGTCGTGGCTGGAACCCCAAGCGCACCGGATCTCCAAGGGTGCGCCGGGCACGTCGAGCACCTTCTTCGGCTTGCGGGCGTGCAAGTCCCAGACGATCGCCGTGTTGCCGAAGCGCTTCATGGCTTCGGCGTCGCCCATCATCTGGCCGAGGTCCATCATGTAGTTGTTCCAGCCGGTGAACGAGGACGTCACCATGAGATTGCGCCGGGGCAGCACCCGGACGTCGTAGCCGTAGCCGTCAGCGTAGCTGCCACCCTTGACCGCGCCGCGCAGGTCGCCCTCAATGGGCATCCAGTGGGTGGCAATGTAGTCGCCAGCGTTGGTGTACTCCACCATGCCAGTGCGGCCGCCGTGGTCGCGGTTGTTGGACAGCCCGGTGATCAGCATCCGCCCCGGCAGCGCATAGCTGGTGTGCGGACCGACCACGCCGCCGGATTGGCTGACGAAGTCATCGATGATCTTGTGCAGGCGCGGCTTGGCGGGGTTGCTGTGCACATCGAAGATGAATATCCGGCTGGTATCCAAGCCGCTTGCCCAAAGATAGCGGCGATCGTCGGTGAAACCGGAGTGGTGGGCCTCGTTGCGCCCACCCACCGAGTGCACATCCACCACTTGGCCGTAGGTGCCGGAACGCGGATTGACGTCCACCGTCACCAGCTTGTCCTGCTCATCGCCCACCCCCGGCATGCCCAGGGTCCAGACGTAAACGAAGTCCTCCTGACCGACGATCTTGGCCATGTAGGGCGACATGCAGGTTTCATCGGCCACCGCCGTTGCGCCCACCAAAGCCAAGCCACCCATCAAAGCGAGCCACTTTCCGCGCATCGCAACCCCCGTACGTTGAAGAGGGGGATATGCTACCACCAAGAGCCTTCAGCTTGGGGAGCGCGAGGGGTCCGCCCCTCGCAGGGAACAGCCTTCAGCCTGGGGAGCGCGAGGGGTCCGCCCCTCGCAGG
>JAQAJJ010000004.1:0-4804 GCA_028278675.1 Candidatus Azophilus lithoversatilis | reverse complement strand
GGGGTCCGCCCCTCGCAGGGAACAGCCTTCAGCCTGGGGAGCGCGAGGGGTCCGCCCCTCGCAGGGAACAGCCTTCAGCTTGGGGAGCGCGAGGGCCCCACCCCTCGCTATCAAAAGCCGCCATCCCGCATGCGCCCGGCAGTCCGGTGCAACGGCTCCGAGATGCATCGATAACGCGGCCAACATCACGTAATCTTGGCTCAAACACGGATCGTTTCGCCTATTCTCAGCGCAAGATTGCACTATCTTGAACAAGCCGACACAGCGAAAAGTCAGAGGGGATTTCGCGCCCTTCAGCGCAATTCGGGAGCTCACCGTCACGCTGTGCCTGTGCGTTGTTTCGTCGGCACTAGGCGCGGCGCAACCCAACGGTGCCACCACCGCGGCACCCATGCGCCCCAGCTTGGCACAGCTACTGGAAAATCCGCCCTTGGGACTGCCGCCTGCGGAGCCGCCGCGTCCTCTAACCCAAGCCAGCGTTAACCTCGGACGCCGCCTGTTCTTCGACCGGCGGCTATCATTCAACCAAACCCTATCGTGCGGCATGTGCCACATCCCCGAGCAGGGCTTCACCCAGCGGGAGCTCGCCACCTCGGTGGGCATGGAGGGACGCCCCATCCGACGCAACGCGCCCGCCTTGTACAACGTGGCTCATCGGCCCGCCCTGTTCCTTGACGGCCGGGAGGAATCCCTGGAGCAACAGATATTCGCGCCACTGCTGGCGGCCAACGAACTCGGCAACCCCTCCATCGGCTTGGTGCTGCAACGGCTGCGCCGCATCCCCGGCTACGTGGCCACCTTCCAAAGCGCCTTCGGCCAAGGCATCAACATCAACACGCTGAGCTGGGCGCTGGCGGACTATCAACGCACCCTGATTTCCGCCGACTCTCCCTTTGACCGCTGGCACTTCGACGGTGATGCAGACGCCGTGGCTCCAGCCGTCAAACGCGGCTTTGCAGTATTCAAGGACAGCGGTTGCGCCGCCTGCCATCGGATCACCGAAGACCACGCCCACTTCACCGACGACCGGTTCCACGACGTCGGGATGCCCCGCGGCGGCATTCAGCCCATCGACAAGCTGCAGGTGGCCCCCGGCCAAACCATCGATGTGGACGGCGACGTGAAAACCAGCATTGCCCCAAGGAAACCGATTGACCTCGGCCGCTTCGACGCCACTGGCCAAATTGACGACCGCTGGAAGTTCCGCACCCCGACCCTTCGCAACGTCGCCCTCACCGCTCCCTACATGCACGACGGCTCCCTGCCGACCTTGCGCGCCGTCGTGGACTTCTTCGACCGCGGCGGCGCTCACCCCAACGCCGACGAGCGCGTTCAACCGTTGGGACTCAACGAATCCGAGAAAGAGGACTTGATCGCCTTTCTGCGCAGTCTGACCGGCAGCAACGCGGACCAATTGGCGGCTGACGCCCGCTCCGCTCCGATTGGCGACCGGCTCGAAGTGAACTGAACTCAAACCCTTCGATGGACCTTCCCAAATTCAGGAGGAGGGCGCAAACCTCCTGTGCGCTGCAGTTTCGGTAGCGCGACACTCCTGTTGAACCGGGAGCGTTCCCCAATTTGGGAGCATCTCGCCTTTGCTCCGCTGGGGAGGGAAGGCCGTTCCCTGCGCCATGGTCTGCCTCCTCAATTCAAAGGTTGCGCCACTCCAGTTGCAGGCCATCGGCTTCGTAGCGGTCGTCAATCAGCCGATCCCGGGCGGTTGGGTCCTGGCGAATTGTGAGGTCAAAGAAGGCCAGCGCCTTGTCCCGCTGGATTCGGTGGGCGAGCTCAGCGCCAATCAGTTCGTAATGGGTGTCGGGATCGAAATGACGGGGAAAGCGGTTGGGTTTGAGGTGCGGCCACCAATAGGCGCCGGAGACCCCGAAGGTGGCGTGATTGGCGTTGTCGAGCAGGGCCCAGACGGCAGGGACTTGGCTCTGCTCGAACGCCGTGCGCAGCACCGGATGAGGGTTGTCCGGAGTGGGCGGGGGGCTGCCCGCGACCTCGGCCATGTTGGCAGCCAAGCCGATGATGAGCGTGTCTTCAGCACCGCTCAGCAGGAAAGTGGGCTTGTCGATCCCGCCTAGGCCGTAGGCGCCGTCGGCGCTGAGAATGACCGACTCCGCGCCCGCAGGCGCCAGCGCCTCGGCGGGCAGCCGGGCGCGCAGGTCCGGGGTCGATGGAGCCGCCACCGCCATCCCGGCGGTGAAGCGGGCTTCCAAGGCCAGTGCCGCCAAGGTTGTCGCACCGCCGAAGGAGCGTCCCATCAGGCCAATGCGCTCAAGATCGAGGGCATCGGCGAAAAATCCCTCGCCGTTCATGCGCCGCAGTTCATCGAGGGTCGCACGCAGATCCTGCACACGCTGCAACAGGGCCGCATCGAGTCCTTGGAGGAACACTGGGCTCGAACGGTCTGCGCCCAAGGGCGTGTAGCTCTGCCCGTGGTTGTCCGGTGAACCATAGACGCCGCGCTCATCCAGCAATTCGACAACTTCGGCCAACTGCATGATTTCATCACCGGTGCCGCCGCCCGCCGCCAAGGCCGGATCGCGTCCGATCATCGAGTACGGCGAGTTGCCGGTGTGCTCCGGGGCGATGACAACATAGCCGTTGGCCGCGAGATGCTCGCAAACCGTTTCCATGTTGTAGCGGCTGCCGGCATCGCCGTGGGTCATGACCACGACCGGGAAAGGCCCCGCTTGAGCGTCGATGGGCGCGTCGGTGATGCTGTTGCGCGGGCGGCTGAAAAGCTCATCGATGGCGGCATCGATAGCGGCTGGATCAATACCGCCAATCACGGTGTCCGAGGTCAGGTGAAAGAAGGTGGTCTGAGTCATCATCAACTCATGCACCGCCCGGTCACCGAACACATAGTCACCGTGGACGGCCCGGCGCACGGAGCCGTCGATGGCGCCATGACGCAAGGGATACCAGACTTCGGTGATCAGGATGCGCAGGCCTGTGGCGACGCCGGCCGCCTCGTCAAAACCCCGGCTGGGATCATGGATGAACAGGGTCGTGTTGCCCACCGCGAAGGGTGCTTCAACCTTTGGTGACGGGGCATCGTCCTGCCCAGCCGGTGCGCATCCGAGCAGGACGGCAGAGATGGTGGCTATCAAGCCGATGGCGGCAATGGCCCGAACCGCCCTTCCTTGGAACAAATGTCCGACCTCCCGGTGGAAAGCGCCTTCCAATCGCCCAATCGAGGGCCGGACGCCCTCGGTTCGCGGAATGACGCCGGGACCGGCGTGGTGCCTTGGATCGAGGGCTTCCCGGCACACCGGTTGGAAGTCAGCGTTGTTCATGCCGGGAGCATCTCGTGCGACGTTGCACCCGCTTGAAGCAGGTCGACTGCTCCGGCGCGATCGTGCCTGCCTGCGCGGGAGCGCAGGACCCGGAACGCTCCGAATGCAACCAGTCCACGATTCCGCCACTCGACCAAAACGCCGCTTCGGTCCGCAACCACTGAAGCGCTGGGCGAACGCGACTTGATCAGAGGCTCCTTAGACTCATCCGCGCTACCGTGCAGCCCACCGCAAAGATGGGAATGGGCGCATAGCAGTATAGTTCGCCGGTGCAACCTTCCGCCGCGCCCGCCACGGCGATGAAAGTGCGGATCTCGAAGCCGCCCTGCCCCGCGTCACGCCAAGTCTCCTGATCGGTGTAACCGGTCAGCGCGGCGCGGTCGTTGACCAGCCAGCGGTCCAGGAATTCCCGGTCCCAAGCCTCGTTGATCTTGCCGGAATCCGGGGTGGCGGGCCAGTGGGAGATGCCGCCGGTGCCGATCAGGGCGATGCGCTCCACAGCAGCGTCGCAGGCCTTGCGCAACGCTCGCCCAAAGGCATAAGCGCGGGCCAGAGGCGTCAAGGGCGGACCTTGGCAGTTGATGTTGACCGGAATGATCGGCACGTCCCCTTCCGGCAACAGGAAGTGGAGCGGCACCATGATGCCGTGGTCGAACTTCCATTCCTCCGCATAGGCCAAGTCCACATCCGCCATCATGGCCTGAATCAGGCAGCGCGACAGGCGCGATGCCGAGCCAGTCCGGATCCTCGATAGGACCCTCGTAGTAATCGGCCATGCCCATGCAATAGGGGGGCATGTTGTCCATGAAGAAGTTGGCGAAGTGCTCGGCGGCGACCACCACCAGCGCGTCGGGCCGCTCGGCGCGGATTTCAGCACCCATTCGGCGCATGGCGGCGTAGAAGCGTTCGCGCGGCCCAGGCTCCGCCCGCTCGGCCCGCCCGGTAATGCCCGGCGCATGGCTGCACACGCCAGCGTAAACCAACGCCATGGCGCTAAACCGCTCCCTGCCCGTCGGTGGTGGTGTAGAGGCCGTGGCGGACCGGGCCGTACCGGGCCAGGCCATCGCCCATGGCGGCGATGTACTCATCCCAAGCATACTGCCGCAGGGCCGCGTAGTGCATGAGAAGTTGCCCATTCACCCCCATGACGTAGAGCAGCCCGATGTTGCCGTCAACCAAGGCTTCACGTTCCTCATCGGTGAGGTCGTAGTCCGTCAGCAAGCCCTCGAAGTCGTCTTCGCAACGTTGCCGAACCTGCGCATCCCGGTTGAGGTTGTAGAGCAGCTTTTGCACGCAGTAGAGACTCACCGGCCCAGCCCCGGCATCTGATGCGTGCCGTAGGCCATGCAGACGTTTTTGGTCTCCATGTAGAAATCGAAGCTGTAGTCGCCGCCGAGCACTTCGCCAACTTCTTCATCGAGAACATGCCCCCCTATTGCATGGGCATGGCCGATTACTACGAGGGTCCTATCGAGGATCCGGACTGGCTCGGCATCGCG
>JAQAJJ010000039.1:17344-39529 GCA_028278675.1 Candidatus Azophilus lithoversatilis | reverse complement strand
GGCGCTCTGTGGTTGCTGACCCGGATGAGATCGAAAGCGGGATGAAGCGTGGACTGCGGTGCTGTTGTTCACCCGGGGCGCTTCCGATCAAGTTCCGGAAGCTCAGAGAAGCCTTGAGGGCGTGATGGCAAGACGCCTGTCGGACCTGTTCCGATCCAGCCCGCGGCGGTGCCATTGCTTTGCGGCACTGCCGTCATCCGCAAGCAGCGAGGGGCTGAGCGAACGGAACTTGATCAGAGGTTCCCTGGGCCTGCTGTGCTTGCTGATTGGCGCAGCGCAACTGCTTGCTGGCTGCGCCACCCCAGGCCGCGTAACGGTTGCTGAGCGCTACCCCGGGCCGGTTGCCGAAGGTCCTGTGCCCAAGGCCGCTCCGCGGCAGGCCGTCCACACGGTCAAGCGCGGCGACACGCTCCATTCGATCAGCCGTTCAAGCGGGGTATCGGTGCGCACGTTGGCCAGATTGAACGGGTTGCGGCCACCCTACCGCATCCTTCCCGGCCAGAAGCTTCGCTTGAACGGACGGGCGGTGGCGGCGAGGTCGGCGCCACGGCGTTCGAAGGCAGGGCCGAAGCCGTCCGCGAAGCCTTCGGCCAGTCGTCCGGCGACCAGCCAAGCGGGCGGCTTGACATGGCGCTGGCCGACGTCGAGCCGAGTGGTCAACGAATATGGCGGCACCAACAAGGGCCTGGACTTTGCAGTGAGACCCGGCACTCAAGTCTTGAGCGCCGCCGATGGCGAAGTGGTATACGCTGGCGCGGGTTTGGCCGGATTCGAGCGCTTGGTGATCGTGCGCCACAACACCGAGTACTTGTCCGCCTACAGCGTCAACCAACCCATCATCGTCAAGGAGAAGCAGCGCGTAAAGGGCGGCCAGCCCATCGCCGCCATCAACGGCGGCGGCCGCGCCGCCCAAGCGTTGCACTTTGAGATCCGCAGGAACGGCAAGCCGATAAGCCCTCGTTCGGTGTTGAAGTGAGCGGTCTTAGTGCTCCAGCAGGCCTACTCTTCAGCAGGCCTACTCTTCAAGTAGGTGGCGCTTTTCCTTGATCTCGCGCCAATCGTCGGAATCCGGCGGCGGATCCTGCTGTTCGGTGATGTTGGGCCAACTTTCGGCCAAGCGTTGATTGAGCTCAAGAAAGTCCTGCTGATCGTCAGGCAGCTCGTCTTCGGAAAAAATGGCTTCAACCGGGCATTCCGGTTCGCAAAGGGCGCAGTCGATGCACTCATCGGGGTGAATGACCAACATGTTTGGCCCCTCGTAGAAGCAATCTACCGGGCACACTTCAACGCAATCAGTCAATTTGCACTTGATGCAGGCTTCGCCCACCACAAAGGTCATGGACAGCTCCTCGCAAGTCAAAAGCGCGGTAGTTTAAGGGAATTGGCGGCGCGACTCCAAGTTGGCGAGCCCTATTTGCGAGCCTTCGGTGGCGAACTGCCGGTTTCGCTGTTTTGGGTTCATCGTTACACTGGCGCTTTGGCAGGTTGACTTTGAGGATTGGCTATGGGGCCATTGGCGGGTTATCGCATCATCGAACTGGCGGGCATCGGGCCGGGCCCGTTTTGCGGCATGATGCTGTCGGACATGGGCGCGGAGCTGATCCGCGTGGATCGGATCAGCCCCGATCCGGCGGCGTCCAAGGATGTCTTGGCGCGCAACCGGCGCTCCATCGGGGTGGACCTCAAACGACCGGAAGGAGTCGAGACGGTGCTGCGGCTGGTGGAGACCGCCGATGGCCTCTTCGAGGGTTTTCGCCCGGGCGTGACTGAGCGTTTGGGCCTCGGCCCCGACGATTGCCTTGCCCGCAACGGAAGGCTCATCTACGGGCGCATGACCGGCTGGGGACAGCAAGGCCCCATGGCGCAAGCGGCGGGCCACGACATCAACTACATCGGCTTGGCGGGCGCCCTGCACGCCATTGGCCGCGCCGGGGAGAAGCCGGTGCCACCGCTCAACTTGGTGGGCGACTTTGGCGGCGGCGGCATGTACTTGGCCTTCGGCATGGTTTGCGGGCTGCTTGAGGCGCAAAAGTCCGGCAAGGGGCAGGTCGTGGACGCGGCGATGGTCGATGGCGCGGCCTCCTTGATGGCCATGTTCTTCAGCATGGCGGCGGGTGGCGCCTTCAAGGACCAGCGCGGCACCAATCTGCTCGACACCGGCGCCCACTTCTACGACACCTACGAGACCAAGGACGGTGGCCACATTTGCATCGGCTCCATCGAACCGCAGTTCTATGCCTTGCTGGTGGAGAAGTCCGGGGTTGATCCCGAACGCTTCGCCCGGCAAATGGACGCCAGCCGGTGGCCCGACTACAAGGCCGAGCTGGCGGAAGTCTTCAAGCAAAAGAACCGAGACGAATGGTGCGCGATCATGGAGGGCACCGACGTCTGCTTCGCGCCGGTGCTGTCCATCTTCGAAGCGCCCAGCCATCCCCACAACCAAGCGCGCAAGACGTTCGTGCAGGTGGACGGCGTCACCCAGCCGGCGCCCGCGCCGCGCTTCAGCCGTACTGAACCGGCCATTGCCGGTTCCGCCCGGGCGCCGGGCGCGGACACCGCGGCGGTGCTGGCCGATTGCGGCTTCACGGCCGATGAGGTCGCCGACTTGCAGGCCGCTGGCGCTGTAGCGGCCGGCTGATTCCGCAGTTACGGATGCCAAGGAATCCTTAAGTCCATGACCTATGCTTCGTTGTACGGCCAGTCGTTGTCCGATCCCGAGAGTTTTTGGCGGGAGCGGGCGGCGGAGATTCCCTGGCTGGAGTTTCCCAAGGCCATCCTCGATCAGGACGCCAACGGCGCTTGGCGCTGGTTCGGCGGCGGGCGTACCAACACCTGTTGGTTGGCTGTGGACCGGCACGTTGACGAGGGTCGGGGCGGGCAGACGGCGCTGATCTACGATTCCCCGGTGACCGGTGCGGTGGTGCGCTTCACCTTTGCAGAACTCAAGAGCCGGGTGGCGAAGGTGGCCGGTGGCTTGGCGGCCCTCGGCGTCGGCCAAGGCGACCGGGTGGTCATCTACATGCCCATGGTCCCGGAAGCGGCCATCGCCATGCTGGCCTGCGCCCGCATCGGCGCCGTGCATTCAGTGGTCTTCGGCGGCTTCGCGGCGCCGGAGTTGGCCAACCGCATCGACGATGCCGCCCCCAAGGCGGTTCTCAGCGCTTCCTGCGGCATTGAGGTCGCCACCGTCATCCCCTACAAGCCCCTGCTTGACGAGGCGCTGCGCTTGGCCAGGCAGCCGGTGGACCATTGCGTGGTGCTGCAGCGGCCGCAGTGCGAAGCGGCGCTGACGCCGGGCCGCGACCTCGATTGGGCCGCTTGGGAGGCGGACGGCGAACCGGCTGACTGGGTGGCGGTGGACGCCCATGACCCGCTCTACATCCTCTACACCTCCGGCACCACCGGCAAGCCCAAGGGCGTGGTGCGCGACCACGGCGGCCATGCGGTGGCGCTGCATTGGAGCATGCAGGCCATCTACGGGGTCGATGCGGGCGATGTGTTCTGGGCCGCCTCGGACGTCGGCTGGGTGGTCGGGCACTCCTACATCGTATACGGCCCGTTGCTGCGGGGTTGCACGGCGGTGCTCTTCGAGGGCAAGCCGGTGCGCACCCCGGATGCCGGCGTGTTTTGGCGGGTCATCGCCGACCACCGCGTAAACTGCTTCTTCGTGGCGCCCACCGCTTTTCGGGCCATCAAGAAGGAGGATCCCGATTGTCTGCTCAAGCGCGACTACGACATCTCCTCGCTGCGCTACCAGTTCGTGGCGGGCGAGCGCCTGGACCCGCCCACCTACCATTGGCTGTGCGAGCATTTGGATGTGCCGGTCATCGACCATTGGTGGCAGACGGAGACCGGCTGGCCGATGTGCGCCAATCTGGCTGGCGTGGAGTTGATGCAGACGCGGCCAGGGTCGCCCACGTTGCCGGTGCCGGGCTACGACCTGCGCGTTGTCGATGAGGACGGCCGCGAGGTGGGGCCCCGCCAGGAAGGGGCGGTGGTGGTCAAGGATCCGCTGCCGCCGGGCGCCTTCACCACGCTGTGGGGGGACCATGAGCGCTTCGTGGACGCCTATTGGTCGCGCTTTCCGGGCTTCTACCTCACCGGCGACGGGGGCTACCGTGATGCGGACGGCTACATGTACATCATGGGCCGCATCGACGACGTGATCAACGTGGCCGGACACCGGCTCTCCACTGGCGAGCTTGAGGAGGTCGCGGCGAGCCACCCAGCGGTCGCTGAGTGCGCCGTGGTGGGCGTTCGGGATGCGGACAAGGGCCAGGTGCCCTTTGGCCTGCTGGTGCTCAAGGACGGCGTGAACGTTGCCGCCGCGGCGCTCAAGGCGGAACTGGTCGCCACGATGCGCGCCCAAGTGGGCGCGTTTGCCAACTTCAAGCAGGCGGTGGTGGTGAAGCGGCTGCCGAAGACCCGTTCCGGCAAAATTCTGCGCCAGGCGCTGCGCAGGCTGATCGACGGGGAGCCGGTCGTGGCGCCTTCCACCATCGACGATCCAGCCATCATCGGCGAAATCGAGGAGGCGCTTCGCGCCGGAGGCCGTCCGTGATCATCGTCCAGGGCTTGATCCCGATTCTGCCCGAACAGCGCGACGAGGCGTTGGAGCTGCTGCGCTGGATGACCCAGGAGAGCTTGCAGGAGGAGGGCTGCATCAGCTATGAGTTCTTCATCAGCCTAAGCGATGCCAACACGGTGCTGTTGATGCAGGAGTGGGAGGACTTGGCGACCCTGAACGCCCACTACCAAACGGAACACATGGCCTCCTTCATGAAGGCGTTGCCCGACGTGCTGCGCGGCCAAATCCGGACGCGGCGCTTCGCGGTGCCTGAATCGGCGCCCCCAGCGGAGCCACCGCCCGTCATTCACTGACTTCGGCTTGGCGAAGGAAGCTGCCGCATTAAGGGTTACAGAATGTGGAGCACGTTTTCCGGGGGCCGGCCGAGAGCTGCCTTGCCGTTGGCGAGCACGATCGGGCGCTCGATCAGGATGGGGTTGGCGACCATGGCGTCGATGAGTTCGGCCCGCGACCGCGCCGGATTGGCTAGATCGAGGGCGTGGTAGGGCGCCTCCTTGGGCCGCATGAGCTGGCGGGGCTCCAAGCGGAGCAGGTCGAGCAGCCGGCCCAGGGTTTCGGCGTCCGGCGGCGTTTCCAAGTAGCGGATGATGCGTGGCTTCAGGTCGCGTTCCTCGAGCAGCGCCAAGGTCTGCCGGGACTTGGAGCATCGGGGATTATGGTAGAGGATGAGTTCAGTCATCGATTGCGGGGTTGATCCTGCCATCGTGGTGATCATAGTTGAAGCCCATGAAAAAGGCGATATTGGCGATGCTGTTGGCGCCGCTTTTGGCGGCTGGCGTCTCAGGATGCGACGCGCAGCCCACCTTGCGTTTTGCCGACGGCAGCACGCAGGCCCTCGACGCTTGGCAGGGGCGCTGGCTGGTGGTCAACTACTGGGCGGAGTGGTGCGCGCCCTGCTGGGCGGAGGTTGAGGAGCTGAACGCGCTCAACGAGGATCAGGCGCTCGCCGCCGCCGTGATCGGCGTCAACTTTGACGGGATCGAGGGCGAGGCACTTGAACGGTTGGTCGCCAAGATGGACATTCGCTTTCCCGTTGCCCTTGACGATCCGCGAGCGATTTGGGCGTACGAAAGGCCGCAGGTGCTGCCGATGACGGTCATCATCGGCCCGGACGGTAACTTGCGCAGCCAGCTTCAGGGTCCACAAACCCTGGACAGCCTGTTGGCGGCTATGCGCTGATGGCGGCATGGCAGTTGGCGCGCCGCCACCTGTGGATGGCGCTTGGCTGGGCCGCGCTGGGCTTGGGCGCCATCGGCGTTGTGCTGCCCCTGCTGCCGACGACGCCCTTCTTGATAGTGGCTGCCTACTGCTTCTCGCGGGGGTCTCGGCGTCTGCATGCCTGGCTGCTCAACCACCGCGTTTTCGGCCCGCCGATTGAGAACTGGCGGACGCATCGCGCCATATCGACCGCCGCCAAGCTTTCCGCAGTGGCCGCCATGGCGCTGATACTGGCGGTTTCAGCGCTGGCCGCTGCTCCTGCATGGGTGTTCGGGGTTCAAGCCTTCATTCTGGCCGGCGTGGCGGTTTTCCTGCTGACCCGGCCGACGCCTCCCCGTGCCACAAGTCCCAAGGAGCCCTGACCCATGAGCAATGAACCCATCGGCCGCTTTGACCACATCGGCATCGCGGTGCACAGCATCGAGCGCGCGCTGCCCTTCTTCGAAGGTGCGCTCGGCGCCAGTTTGCGGCGCATTGGCGACTCCGCCGGCGGCGATTTCCGGGTGGCGATTCTCGACCTGCACGACTTTTGCATCGAACTCCTGGAACCGATCGATCCCAACGGCTTTCTCGCCCGCCACTTGGACAAGCGAGGCGAAGGCGTCCACCACATCACGCTGCAAACGCCAGATTTGGAAAGCAAAACCCTGACCTTGGAGGAGGGCGGCGTGCGCGTCGTCGATAAGCACTTCGACGACCCGGAGAACATCGACGCCTTCATTTCGCCAAAGAGCGCCCACGGGGTGCTCATTCAGCTCGGACAGACCTTGGGGCCGCTGAACAACCCGCCGTACTGGCAGTCTGGCAGTTAGCGGCAGGATGCGGCTCGGATCACCAAATGAACCATGGTCTTTGACCATGACAGAGTTATTCTCATGGAACATGTGGAGACAGCCCAGCGGCTGGCTGGATGTTCCTCCGGCGTCAGGGGCGTGCCGTTCTGGGGCAAGCTGAAGGCTCGCATGCAAGAGATTCAAATTTCAAAATTCAAGGCGACTTGCTTGGCGGTGCTCGACCGGGTTGGCCGAACCGGGAAACCCGTATTGATTACGCGGTTCGGCAAGCCGGTTGCCGAGATAGTCCCCGCGCCCAAACCACCTAACGGCGCTTGGTTGGGCGTTATGCGGAATCAGGGAACCATCCTTGGCGATTTGATTGAGCCGGTTGCTGGCGCGGATGAGTGGGAGGCGTGGGGGGACACTGCGGAACCTGCCAGCCATCACGAGTACCTCCGTGCACCTTCCCAATCTGGACCCGGCAGACCGCCTTATTGCCGCCACTGCCAAGTCGCTTGATCTAACCCTCCTCACAGCGGACCGTCGATTGATCGCTTGCAGGGACATCAGTGTTCTGGCCATTTGAGCCTGCTTTCGCCGCATCAGCTTGGGGAACAAGCAGACGCGGGACTGCATTGTCGCGGAGCATTTCCTCAATCTGGTTCGCCGTGCGGTATGTGCTGGAACCGGCGATGCAACGCCACGACGCCGGGCAGCGCCACCGCCGCCCAGGCGGCTAGGCCGAGGGCCACCCACCCGGGCGGCAGAAGCGCGAACGCGGCGACCCACGCGCCCGCGAAGACGGCCATGCGGCGATTCATCCTCTGCGGCTTGGCGGATGGCGCCCCGCTCGCGGTTGATCCAGGCCAATGCGGCGTCGGCGGCGGGCTGCAGCTCAACGGGCACTTCATGGGCAACGTTTGCCATCCGGGCCTCCAAGCATCGATCGAGGATCAGTTGGGCAGCCAACCACTTTGACCATTTCTCGCAAGACCGGCGCTCGCGAAAACGCAGGGTCTCCCTCTTGGTTCGCGGAGTTTCGCGACCGGGAAACTGCAAACGAACCTTGGCTCCGAAGGGCCAAGGTTCGCATTGCCCCCGCAATCGGCCCCGCGTAAGCTTGCGCCACCGAAGGAACGATCACGGAGGAGCCAATGGCCGAGGCAGCCAGGCAACTCGACCCCAACAGCATGCCCCGCTCGTCGGGCCTGACCTATCAGGACTTGCTCGATCAGGACACCCGCGAAGTGCCGGAAGTGTTGCGCGCCCAATCCCCCAAGTTTCTCGGCGACGCGGATGTTTCCGCCGCCCGCTACACGGCCCGCGAGTGGCACGATCTGGAGGTTGCGCGGTTGTGGAAGCGGGTCTGGCAGATGGCGTGCCGGGAGGAGGACATCCCCACGAACGGCGATCACATCCGCTACGACATCGCGGGCCTGTCGTTCATTGTCCTGCGCACGGGCGCTGGCGTCATCAAGTGCTATCCAAACGCCTGCCTGCACCGGGGCCGGATGCTGAAGGAGTTCGACGGCCACGCCTCGGAGCTGCGTTGCCCCTTTCATGGCTTCTGCTGGAGCTTGGAGGGGCAGTTGGTGGATGTTCCCGCCCGTTGGGACTTTCCCCACGTCAACGACAAGGACTTCGCCCTGCCGGAGATTCCCACCGCCACCTGGGGCGGCTTCGTGTTCATCAATCCCGATCAGAACTGCGCACCCTTCGCGGACTTCATCAAGGATCTGGCTTGGCAGTTTGAGCGCTGGGATCTCAGCAAGCTTTACAAGCAGGCCCATGTGGCGAAGATCATGCCCGCCAACTGGAAGATCGCCCAGGAAGCCTTTTGCGAGGCCTATCACGTCAACGGCACCCACCCCCAGGTCCTGAAGAGCCTCGGCTGCGTGAATAGCCAAGTGGATGTCTGGGAGAACTGCGCACGGGTCATCACGCCCTCCCTCACTCCCAGCCCGCTGCTCGACTACGAGGTAACCGATCAGGACATCGTGCGGGCCATGCTGGACATTCCCGAAGGCCAGCCGGCGCCGGAATTGCCCGACGGCACCTCGCCCCGAGCCTGGAGCGCAGCCATGAGCCGGGAGTCGCTGCGGCCGGCGGCGGGCGATCTGGTGGACCGGTACTGCGATGCGGAGATGGTGGACAACTTGGACTACACCCTGTTCCCGAACTTCCATCCTTGGGGCGCTTTCAACCGCATCACCTACCGTTTCCGCCCCAACGGCAACGACCATCGCTCAGCCATCATGGAGTGCATGATGCTGGCGCCGTTCCAAGGCGAGCGCCCGCCGCCGGCAGCCATCCGCTGGCTGGGGCCAGATGAGCCTTGGTCGTCGGCGCTCGGCTTTCTGGGTCGGGTCTTTGACCAGGATGCCTTCAACATGCCCAAGGTGCAGTTGGGCCTCGAAGCCACGTACAAATCCGGGGTGACGCTAGCCAACTACCAGGAGTCAAAGGTTCGCTGGCTGCATCACAAGCTGACCGAGTGGGTCGGGGAAGGCCCATGAGCGCAGCGCCAGGACCCAGCATTCGCCATCCATTTGGCGGCGCCACCTACTGTCTGCTGGCCGACGGCAACGTGCAGGTCTCAGGGGAGGGCGGCGAAGGCCAGTTTCGTGCGGACGGGCGATGGATTTCCGGGACGCTGCGCGAGGCGGACCCGCAGATGTGCGTTTGGATCGCCAATCAAAGCCCGCCGGCGGACCAACTGGAGTCCACTTGGGCGTTGTCCCAGGAGGACAAGCAGGGCTAACGAGGCGATGCCTCAGACCGATAAGAGGGCGCGCCGCCTTGGCGGCGCAATCGAGTTGCTCCGCAACTCGGCGGTCGCCGGGCGCAAAAGTTGACTCGTGTGGCAACCTTGTCCCGCGATCAAGGAAACTAGAACCCTACCGCGCAAGCTCCTAGGCGGTTTGCTGGCTGCGGTAGGTCCGCAGCCAGCCAATGAAGCCGACGACGCTCAGCACGGCGTAGATGCCCATCAAAGCCGCGTAGATGTCGAGGGCGCGATCCTGATAGAGCCAGATCGTCACGACGTTGATGAGCATCCAATAGATCCAGGCGTCGAGCGTCTTGCGCACCTCGAGAAAGGTGGCGGCGAAGCTGAAACTGGTGGTCATGGCGTCGATCAGCGGACGCTCGGCATCGGTGAAGGTGGCCAGCAGATGGCCCAAGGTGAGGCCGAATGCGAGGCTCGCAGCGATCAAGACGGCGTTGCCTCGAGTGGACAGGCGGGTGACCGGGTGGCTGCCCGCTTTGGCCCGGGCGGTCCAGCGGACCCAGCCCCAGACGCCCATGCCGACGTAAAATGCGTAGAGAATCGCTTCAGAGTAAAGCCGAGTGTCGATGAACAGGTAGATGCTCAGCAGGGATCCGGCGATGCCGAAGGGCCAACAGATGGCCCGCTCCCGAATCAGCAGCACGATGTAGAGCAGACCCGCCCCAGTCGCCATGATTTCTATAGTGGTACTGTCTGGCATCACTGCTTCCCGCTCTTGAGGCGCTAAACCGTTGGGCTCATCCGCATGGCATGGCAACCTGGCATCATCATCACCGACGTTCCAGCGCTATCCGCGAGCGGACTGCCGGCGCAGTTGCGGGCCTTTGTGGAGCGACCCTGGTCCTACCGCCAACGCTACCTGCAAAGCGCCTATCACACGGCGTTTGACGGCTATTCCTTCGCGGGCCAGACCGACAGCCTGAACCAAGGGTCGGAGGATGCGCTGCATTCGTTCGTGATCTCGGACTTCTCGCCTCGTTCCGCCTTTCCAGGGGAGTTGCAGCGCTTCCTGTGTGATGAGTGGCCGGCAGTGACCCGGATTGCGCGGGAAATCGAGCCGGACCTACTGGTTCAGTTGGGCGTCGAGGGCTTGCTTGAGCCCTATGAAGAGAGCTACGGGCACATGATGTCGGCCAACTACTATCCGCCGGCATTGGCTGCGCAACCCAAGAACGCACTGAGGCTGACCGAGCATCCGGACGTCTCATTGCTCACTCTGTTCCCGTTCGGTGTGGAGGCCGGCTTCGAGTATCAGGATGCTGAGGGCGCTTGGCATGCCGTGGCGCCTTCCAACCGGGTGGTGGGTTTTGCGGGCGAACTGCTTGAGTGGCTCACCGCAGGCCGAATCCGGGCGCTCAACCATCGCGTCGCCCCGGCGCACGGCGAGCACCTGGGCGCGCGATTTTCGTTTTCGCTCTTTTCGCTGCCCCGTCCCGGCACCAGCATCGATCGCCATGTCAGCGCCGCTCAAGGGAGCCTTCAGCTTGCCCCGGAACGGCACGCCGCTGACGCCGAAGGAACAACCGGCCAGCCGCTGGGCCGTCTCCACTTGTTTCATGGAAGCCCCGGCACTCGGCCGGAAGCGATTTCGGTGGAAGCGTACATTGAGGCCCATCTGTCCCGTTGGCTATGAGCCTTCAGCTTGCCCCCGACCGGCACGCCGCCGATGCCGAAGGAACGGCCAGCCAGCCCAGGGGTTGTCTCCACTTGTTCGATAAAACAACCCTAGAACCGGTACTGCGCATCGATGCCGAAGCTGCGCGGCGTCCCGCGTTGCTCGTAGGTCTGGTTGCTCCAGAAGCCGAAGTCGTCCCGAGGATCCGCGCCGAAGTAGAGGCCGTGGGTGGCGTATTTCTCATTGGCCAGGTTTCTCGCCCAGACGTTGAGCGAAAAGCGCTGCGTCGCCCAACGGAGGTTGGCGTTGACCAGATCGTAGCCGTCAAGGCGCCCGTCGTGGTAGTAGCCGTAGAAGCTGCCGCCGCGACCCTCGATGCTGATTGATGCGGATAGATTGGCGGACAGTGCGGCATTGAGGCCCGCCGCGTACTGATGCCTGGGTGACTTGGTCTGGTCCCGGCCGCTGCGGCTGAGGAAGTCGAAGGCGTCGAGGTCGAAAGTTATCAGGTCATCGACCTCTGTGCGCAGGATGGCGAGGTTGGCGAAGACTTGCAGCTTGGGTGTGACTTCAAGCAGGGTTTCTAGTTCAACGCCGTAGTTCTCCCCATCGCTGGTGCTGTCCAGGTAGCCGATCCAGAGGCCCGCGGCGGCGTCCCACATCCAGCTTTCGAGCTGCGCGCTTGACCTGTCGGTATGGAACGCCGCGACCCGCACAGCCAAGCGCCCGTCGAAAGCCACGGTCTTGTAACCGAGTTCCTTGTTGATCAGCCGCTCACTGGCGAAACGGATTTTGGGGCGCATGAAATCTCGGAAGGCGGCGCTCATCAGGGCGAACTGGGAACTTGCGCTGACGTTGACGCCGCCGGGCTTTTCCGAGGCCGCTACCGAGGCGTACAGCAAGCCGCCGTCCCGCAAGTGGACCTTGGCGCGGAGTTCGGCGTTCAACAACGTTTCACGGCTGTCGTGGGCCACGCCGTTGCTGTCGCCGTAGTCGTCCTCGAATTCCTCCAAGCGGGCGCCGAAGGAGAGGGAAAGGCGATCGCTCAAGGCGTACTCCAGCTCTGCGTAGGCTGCGGCGCGGCTGGTCTCGTAGTCGGTGGCCACGGCGTAGTCGCCGTACCAAGCGCTCGGATAGGTGTAGCGCAGTTCTTCATTGGTGGTCTTGAAATAGAGGCCCGCCACCTGCCGCCACTGCCCGGCGTTCAATGATCCGTCGCCGCCGATAAGCCGGAGTTCGAGACTTGTTTGATCCTGGGTTCGGTCGAAGGACTCGGCGGCCGTGTCGTGGCCGTAGGAGCAGGTGAAGGTGACGCAAAAGGCGGGTGCAATCCAGTCCACGTCGTAGCTGTAGAGCAGGTCGGCGTCGGATCGGGAAGCCAAGGCCTTAAGGCTGTATCGGTCGCTCAGTTGCCAATCGCCGGTTAGGGTTAATCCGATGACCTCCTGGCGGTCAACCCCCGGCTCGTCGGATTGGGTGGTCCGGTTGTTGTCCAGCGACCAGACGTCGTAGCCGTTGTCGCTGTCAAAGGCCAGCAGGTTCAGGCCGTAGCGAGACCGCTCGTTGGGCTGCCAGCGCACCTTGGCCCGAACGGTCAACTCATCAAGGTTGGCCAGGTCGTCACGATCGAAGGCGGCGTTTTTGAAGTGGCCGTCGCTGACGTTGCGCTCAATGGCGATGCGGCCTTGCAGGGTCTCGCTTAGGGGGCCGCTCAGTACGCCGCCCAGGTTGTAGGCGCCCCGGTTGCCGAGTCCCGCGCTTACCAAGCCCTCGAACGCTTCGGTCGGCTCATGGGTGCGGATGTTGACCAGCCCGGCATGGGCGCTGGCACCGAACCGGGTGCCTTGGGGGCCGCGCAGCACTTCCACTTGGGCTGCGTCGAACAGGGTGGCGGCATTGGCGGCGCTGCCCACTTCGAGATCGTCGATGGTCACGCCCACCGCCGGGTAGTACTTGGGCTCGCTGTACTGTTCCAGGTCGCCGATGCCGCGCACCTGCACAAAGCGGCTCCGGGAGGCGCCCGTGGACCAACTGACGTTGGGCGCCAAGCCCAGCAGTTCCTCGACGTGGCGGGCGGCGCGGTCGGCGGCCACGTCGCCGGCGAGCACCGTGACGCTGCCGGGCTCATCCATCAGCGAAGTGCCGTGGAAGGTCGCGGTGACGATGATCTCCTCCTCGACCCGCTCTTCGGCCATCACGCTGGCATTGAGAAGGGCAAGGAAGAGCGCGGTCGAGAGCGTCGAAACTGACTGGGGCAATGGGTGAATTGAATGCTTCACTAGGCGTTGTCGGAGACCCGGCATGCGATGCGGGAAGGGCGGGGGAAGGATGCGGATGGATTGGGCACGTTCCTAATCCCTACGCCGGCATTAACCGGATCAGGTTCAATGGGTTCGACCGTGCCGGACCATCCGGCTTGGCCATCTCAGGCGATGCGCCACCCCAAAGGATGCGGGCAGTTTATGAAAGCGGCGTAAGGTCGTCAACACAAGGTCGGATCGATCCGATAAACTGTTTTTTTTTGCCACAAGGGCTTTGCCGTGCCTGCGGACCAGGAAGAACGGACCCCCTATGCCGGCTTGTCTCCTGATCTCACGCTGAATGCGCTGGAAAGCGCCGGGTTTCGTGCGGATGGCGGTCTGACGCCGCTGAACAGCTATGAAAACCGGGTCTTTCAAGCGGGCATCGAAGACGGCGAGCCAGTGGTGGCCAAGTTCTACCGCCCGGGTCGCTGGAGCAGCGAAGCGATTGTGGAGGAACATGCCTTCACGCTGGAGCTCGCCGAACTCGAATTGCCCTGCATCGCCCCGCTTAAGCGGGATGGACGCACGCTCTTTGAACATGAGGGCTACCGCTTCGCCGTGTTTCCTCGCCAAGCGGGCCGGGCGCCGGACATCGAGGCGCCAGGCACGCTGGCGATCGTCGGACGCACCTTGGGAAGGCTGCATGCGGCGGGCGCGGTGCGGCCCTTTGCGCATCGCACCACGTTAACGGCGCAGCGATTCGGCGTTGATGCCATGCGCTTCCTGCTTGACGAGGGCTTCATCCCCTTGGAGTTGACCGCCGCCTACGAGGCGGTGGCCGGACAGCTTCTCGAACGCATTGAACCGCTCATGGGCGCCTTGAAGGCCGTGCAGCGCATTCACGGCGACTGCCATCTCGGCAACGTGCTGTGGCGCTATGAAGCGCCCAACATCGTCGATTTTGACGACACCCTGATGGGACCGCCGATTCAGGACCTATGGATGCTGCTGTCCGGCGAGCGGCCCGAACGCATCGCGCAACTCGACAAGCTGGCCACCGCTTACGATGCCTTCCATCATTTCGACCCGCGTGAGACGCGCCTGATCGAACCATTGCGCACTTTGAGAATGATGCGCCATGCGGCATGGATTGGCCGCCGATGGAACGACCCGGCCTTCCCGCGCGCCTTCCCTTGGTTCGATACGCCGCGCTACTGGTCCGAGCACATTCTGAGCCTGAAGGAGCAACTCGCGGCGCTGGACGAACCGCCGCTGACGATCTGAATCGCTCTTCACCTCTGAATCAGGTTCGAATTGGACGCTTCGAATCGAAGGCGCCCCGCCCTCGAAATGCCTGGGGCCGAAGGCTTCGTCCCTGCACGTCAACGCAGCCGGGCGATCACCTCGGTAGGCGCGATCTGCTCTAAGTCCGCACCATGCCCGATGCGGACCTCGACGCAGCCCTGTTTCAAGCCCCGTTCGCCAATGATGATGCGACTCGGCACACCGAGCAGATCGGCGTCGGCAAATTTCACGCCGGGGCGTTCGGGCCGGTCGTCAAGCAGAACCGCGATGCCGGCAGCCGAAAGTTCGGCCAGCAGCCCATCCGCGGCCTCGCGCACCGATTCGGACTTGCCGTAGTTCAGCGCCACGAGGTGGGCGTCGAAGGGTGCCAGCGCCTCTGGCCAGCGCAGGCCTGCGGCATCGTGGTGTTGTTCAATGACGGCGGCCACCAGACGGGTGACACCCATGCCGTAGCAACCCATGATCGGCACGCCGGCCTTGCCCTCCCGGTCGAGGAAGGTAGCTCCCATGGCTTGGCTGTAGGTGTCGCCCAGCTGAAAGATGTGGCCCACTTCGATGCCCTTGAGAAACTTCAGTTCACCTTGGCCGTTCGGCGCCGGGTCGCCGACGGCGACATTGCGCAGGTCGCGCAGCTGGCTTTCGTCCAGCGGCAGGTCGCGGCCCCAGTTGACGCCGACCCAGTGATGCCCGTCGCGGTTGGCGCCGCATATGAAGTCGGCCACGGCCGCCGCCTCATGATCGACAAAGACTGGAACCTGCGCCCCCACCGGGCCAATGGAGCCAGGGCTGGCACCGGTGGCGGTGCGAATTTCCGCCTCCGAAGCGAATTCCAGCGGCCGCTTGACGCCGGGAAGCTTCTGCGCCTTGATGGCATTCAACTCGTGGTCGCCGCGCAGGATGATGAGAATCGGGTTGTCCTCGCCGCGAATTGCCAGCGCCTTGACGCACTGGCGCACGGGCGCCTCAAGAAACTGCGCCACCTCGGCAATGGTGGCCATGCCCGGCGTGGCCACTTCGCTCATCGACTCACCGGGTGCCGGACGGGGCGGCGGGGGTGCCGCCACGGCGCGTTCCAAGTTAGCGGCGTAGCTGCCTTGCGAGGCATAGGCGATGGTGTCCTCGCCGGACTCCGCCAGCACGTGGAACTCATGGGAATTGGCTCCACCGATGTTGCCGGTGTCGGCTTCAACGGCACGGAAATCCAACTGCATGCGGCGCAGGATGCGACTGTAGCAGTCGTGCATTTCGCGATAGGTGGCGTCGAATGCGGCTTGGTCGGCGGCGAAGGAGTAGGCGTCCTTCATGGTGAACTCCCGCGCCCGCATCACCCCGAAACGAGGGCGGACCTCGTCCCGGAACTTGGTCTGAATCTGGTAGAAGTTGCAGGGCAGTTGCCGATAGCTGTGGACTTCGCGGCGAAACAGGTCAGTGATGATCTCCTCGTGGGTGGGACCTAGGCAGAAGTCGCGCTCATGGCGGTCGACGAGGCGCGCCAGCTCTGGCCCCATCTTCTCCCAGCGCCCACTTTCCAGCCAAAGTTCAGCAGGCTGCACCACGGGCATCAATACCTCTTGGGCGCCGCTGCGGTTCATCTCCTCCCGGATGATCGCTTCGATGCGGCGAATGACGCGCAATCCCAAGGGCAGCCAAGTGTAGAGCCCGGCAGCGACCTGACGAATCAGTCCCGCCCGCAGCATAAGCTGGTGGCTGGCCACCTCGGCGCCGGCGGGCGCCTCCTTGAGGGTCGGAATGAGCAGCTGGCTTTGCCGCATGGAGCCGTCCGGTTTGAATCGTTAGGACGGGCGGTCCGGTTGGCGAGCGGAGCCGTCAGCCGCGGTTTGGGAAATGCCGTGAAACCCCTGAATCAGCCCTTCCAAGCGAGCAATGGCGGTGCGCATTTCGCTGAACCCTTCGTCCACCCGACGCTCCAGGGCTTTAATGCGGGCTTCCATGCGCTCGAAGCGCTTCTCGAAACGGGCCTCCATCAGGTCGAGGCGCCGGTCCACCTGCTCGAAACGCTTGTCCACCTGCTCGAAACGCTTGTCCAGTTGCTCAAAGCGTTTGTCCACTTGTTCAAAGCGCGCGTCAAACTGCGCAAAGCGGGCATCGTTGGCTTCTCCCATCGCTTGGATGACGCTGAGGTTGACGCCGATAGTGGTGGCACCGACCATGAGGATGGTGGCCACGGTGGTGATGAATTGGTGCTTCATGAACATCTCCCGGTGATTCTGGCGGCTTGGCGGCACCATTGTCCAGCTTTGTTTAGGGAATTTATGCAGGCCAAAACCCCCGGTCTTTTGGGCCAATGTCCTACATGGGTGGACTGCCGGTCGGGGTTTGAGGGGATGGCCCGCGTTGGAGCGCTGTTACGAATTCACGTTTTTGGCGGGTTTGGGGTGTCCTGCGGGCTATCGGGAGCCTGCTGGTGGGCGCAAAGGGGCGTAAAACGGGTATCATCGATGCTGCGCTGGTTTCGCACGCGATGGCGAACGGCAGTCATGGGAGCCGCTTGGTCTCGACACAATATGGGAATCAACATGCGATGGATGTTTCGTTTGGTCTGGGTCTTGCTGGGAGTGGGTTTGGCCGGCTTGGCCAGCGCCGAGTTGGGCGAGCGCCTAGTCGAGCGCTTGGAGGTGCTTAACCCCAACTTGAAGGTGGCGTCGGTTTCCGAAAGCGGCATCGACGGCGTTCTTTTGGTGGAACTCGGGGACGGCGGGTTCCTCTACGGCACCCCGGACGGACGCCACTTGTTAGACGGCGACCTCTACCGGCTTGGCGACGAAGGCGTCGTCAACCTGACCGAGCGGCGCCGCGCGGTGAAGCGGCAGCGATTGCTTGCCGAGGTGGATGCGGGGGACATGGTCACCTTTTCTCCCGAACATACCCCCAAGGCATCGGTAGCCATCTTCACCGATGTGGACTGCGGATACTGCCGCAAGCTGCACATGGAAATGGATGAGATCAATGCGCTTGGCATCGAGGTCCGCTACTTGGCCTTTCCTCGTGCCGGCGCCGGCTCGCGCTCCTACGAGAAGATCGTTTCCGCTTGGTGCGCTGAGGATGCGCGGCACGCCATGACGGAACTTAAGATGGGTCGGACCATTCCCGATCGTTCCTGCGCCAATCCCGTCATGGAACAGTATCAGCTCGGTCAGGCCATGGGCGTGACCGGCACGCCAGCCATCATCACCGAAGATGGCACGTTGCTGCCCGGCTATCTGCCGGCGGCCGAGCTGGCGGCGGCCCTCGGCCTGTGAGTGGCCAGCCGCGATAGTCGATTGGATGCCCCTGAGTTGAATCCGCTGCGCGTCGGCGTCGCAGGCCTTGGTACCGTGGCCAGTGGGGTGGTCAAGCTGCTGCGTGACGAGGCCGAACGCCTTGCGCGTCAGGCCGGACGCCCGCTAAGGCTCGTGCGGGTGGCGAGCCGCACTCCCAAGCCCGACATTGATCTCGGCGGCGCCGACTTCAGCACTGACCTGGACGCCTTGCACGAAGCCGACGTGGACGTCGTGGTCGAGTTGATCGGCGGCGAGGAACGGGCGTTGAAGCTGGCCGGCACGGCCTTGCAGCGCGGCCAGCATGTGGTCACCGCCAACAAAGCCATCATCGCCTGCCACGGCAACGAACTTCTGGCGCAGGCACGGCGGCAGCAAGTTGGCCTTGGCTTCGAGGCCGCGGTGGCGGGTGGCATTCCGGTGCTTGGGGCGCTGCGGTCCGGGCTGGTCGCCAATCGGGTAGGCACCCTGGCCGGCATCGTCAATGGTACCTCAAACTACATCCTGACCGCGATGGCGGAGCAGGGCGTCTCCTTTGCCGAGGCGCTGGCCAAGGCGCAGGAACTGGGCTTTGCCGAAGCCGACCCCACTTTCGATGTGGAGGGCATCGACGCCGCCCACAAGCTGACCATTCTGGCGGCGCTGGCCTTCGACATGGAATTTCGGTTTGCCGGGGTGTACACGGAGGGCATCTCGCAGGTCACCGGGGAAGACTTGGAGTATGCCAAGGAACTGGGTTATCGCATCAAGCATCTGGCCATCGCCCGCCGGACGGAGGCAGGATGCGAGACCCGTGTGCATCCCACCCTTGTGGCGCAAAACAGCCTGTTGGCAGGCGTTGACGGCGTGATGAACGCCGTTTGGATCGAAGGCGATGCAACGGGCCCCACCCTCTATTACGGTGCGGGGGCAGGTGCGCTCCCGACCGCCTCGGCGGTGGTCGCGGACTTGATTGCCATCGCCCGGGGCGACGGATTCGAATGGCGGGTTGGTGGCGACCAGCAAGTCGCGCTACCCATTGGACGGACCCATTCCGCGTACTACCTGAGGATTCCGAGCCTCGATGCGCCTGGCGTTTTCGCGGAGGTGGCCACCATCCTCGGCGAGCACGGCATCAGCATCGAAGGCGCCATTCAACGCGAGGCGGCGGTTCGTGGCGACCGCGGCAGCGCATCCTGGGTGCCAATCGTCATTGTCACAGCGCCCGTTGCGGAAGCAGCCCTGAACTCAGCCTTGGATCTGGTTCAAAAGGTGCCGGAAGTGGTCGGCCAAATCACCCGCATCCGGGTGGCGCACTTCGCCGATGAGTAACGGCTAGTGCCGGATTCCGACCCACTGAAGCCGATTGTTCAACGCCGTGGCCCGGTCCCGGAATTGCCGGGTGTGCCACCTTTCTTGCGCCGCGTATACGGCCACCGGGGCATTGGGTCGCCAGCCGATTTGGACTTGGCACTCAGCGGCTTGGAACAGCCGTCGGCTCTGCGCGACATCGACCGAGCCGCAGGGCGCATCGCTGAGGCCGTGCGCGAAGGTCAGCGCATTCTTTTCGTTGGCGACTTCGACGCCGATGGCGCCACCTCGGTGGCCTTGGGCGTGTCCCTGCTGCGCGCTTTCGGCGCACCCGCGGTGGACTTCGTGGTGCCGAACCGCTTCGAATTCGGCTACGGCCTGTCACCGGAGATCGTCGATCTGGCGTTGCTGCGGTCGCCGCAGCTGATCGTCACCGTGGACAACGGCGTGTCCAGCATTGCCGGGGTGGAGCGGGCCAACGCCCATGGCGTCGATGTGGTCGTCACCGACCATCATCTGCCGGGGCCACGCCTGCCTCCCGCCTACGCCATCGTCAATCCCAACGTGCCGGGCTGCACCTTCCCGAGCAAGGCCATTGCCGGCGTTGGCGTCATCTACTACGTGCTCAGCCGGACTCGCACCCTGTTGCGTGCCAGCGGGTGGTTTGACGAGCGCATCAGGCCCGAGCCCGCGCTTGCCGACTGGCTTGATCTGGTGGCGCTGGGCACGGTCGCCGACGTGGTGCCCCTGGACCAAAACAACCGGCGGCTGGTGCATCAAGGCATCAGGCGAATGCGAAGCGGCCGCTGTCGGCCGGGCATCGCCGCCTTGGCGGAAGTGGGTCGCCGCGACCTGGCCCGTCTCAAGGCCTCGGATCTCGGCTTTGCCATTGGGCCGCGCCTTAACGCCGCCGGACGCCTTGACGACATGACTATCGGCATCCAGTGCCTGCTGGCTTCCAGCTTGGACGAGGCGCGGACCTTGGCCGCTCAACTGGACGAACTGAACCGGGAACGGCGTGGCATCGAGCAGTCGATGCTGGCGGACGCGGAGCTTCTGGTGGCCGAGGCGGAGGGTGGAATCGGAGGCAAATTCGGCATCGTGGTGTTCCACCCGTCCTGGCACCAAGGCGTGGTCGGCCTGATCGCGGGTCGCTTGCGGGAGCGCCATCACCGCCCTGCCATCGCCTTTGCGGAAGCGGGCGGCGAGGACGGGGGCGTGGAACTCAAGGGTTCCGCCCGCTCGGTCCCGGAACTGCACATCCGCGATGCGCTTGATGCCATTGCGGCTCGCGATCCGGCGCTTCTGACCCGTTTTGGGGGCCACGCGATGGCAGCGGGCATGACCCTTGATCGCCGCTGCCTCGATCGATTCGCCAAGGCCTTCGATGAGGAAGTCCGCCGGTGCCTGCCGGTCGAGGCGCTGCAGGGACGTCTCGAATCCGATGGGGAACTCGAAGCGGACGAATTGACCTTGGACAATGCGCTGCGGCTGGCGGAAGGTGGCCCTTGGGGCCAAGCCTTCCCGGAACCGCTGTTCCACGGGGACTTCGATCTGGTGAGCCAACGAGTGGTCGGCAAAGAGCACCTCAAGTTGGTTGTGAAGCGGGACGATCGCTTGATCGGCGCCATCGCTTTCCGGCAGAAGCCGCTCCAGAACTGCCGCCAGGTGCGCCTCGCCTACGTCCTTGAGGTGAACGATTACCGCGATCTGGCGCTTGAGTTGCGCGTGGCGCAGATCGAACCGTTGAGGTGATCGTTCGGAGCGTGGCCCGTTCGTCGGAAAGCCTCACCTTGCGCTTGTGGCTTCTTGGGATTCGGGGATAGACTCTGGGCTGTGAAAAACGCAGCCCGCAGAACTGAACAGCCGTTGCCCCGGGTCTCCTACGTTCGCGGGCCCCGTGTATCGGCGTCGTTGCGTCCGGAATTTCCTGGCTGTCGCCCCTTGCGCATTCCCAGCGATCAGATCAGCGACTACGAGGGTCGCTACGAGGTTTGGGAGGCGGCCACTGAGACTGCTTGGATGGTGCGCGAGCCGACCACCCCCTACCACGAGCGGCCGTCGCGCGAGCTGGTGCAGTCGGTGCGGCTGATCGCCGCCCTTCGCGGTGTGCCCATCAATGGCTTTGGCGCCGGAGACATCGTGGTGCGCAATCCCGAAGGGGAGCGGGTGCGCATCCTGCAGGCCGATGAGATGCTGCATTTGCGCCCCGAGGAGGCGCAGGCCATCGGCCATGCCGTCCAGGCGTACGAGCGGGTGGAGGGCGATCCCCATCCCGAAGCCGACCCGCTGCCTGACGTGGTTCTGGAGGTGGACCTGACCACCGACGTGCGCCGGGGCAAGCTCGGCCTGTACGAGTCCTGCGGCTTCCCGGAGGTCTGGGTGGACGTGCCGGAACGCCGGCTGCCGAGCAGTCCGAAGGGGGCCATCCCCGGCCTGACCATCTACGTCAACGGCCCAGACGGGTTCCGGGAGGCAGCGGAGAGCGTGGCGTTTCCGAGCTGGACGGCGGCGGAAATCCACGCGGCGATCAACGAGTCGAAGCTGTCGCCGGAGACTACGGCGGCGCTGCGGCGGGTGGGTGGCCTGATGGCTGAGCGGGACGGCGGTGGGCCGGATCTGTTTCTGCGTTTGGAGCGCGAGGAGAGCCGGGCGGAAGGCATGGCGGAAGGCGTCATGGAAGGCGTGCGCAAGGCTTTCGAGTTCATGGCCGTGCTGGAATCGCGTGGCTTCGTCCGCTCGACGGCGCTGATGGGCAGCATCGGGCTGATTTCCCGCATTGATGAAGCCGAGTTGATGCGGCTGGCGATGAACTGCCACGACGAGAGCGACCTGTTGGAACGGATAGCCGCAGTCGCATCGAACGGAGGCTGAGTTTAGCGACGTATTGGGGATGCGCGGCCACCGTTCACCCTAGGGAGCCTCTGATCAAGTCCCGAAAGCTCAGAGGAGCCTGGCGGGCGTGATGGTGCAAGGCCGCCTTCGGCCCGCCGATGGCGGCGGCGAGACCGTGCGGCAGGCCCCACACAATGTCCAGCGAGGGACAAGCCCCTCGCGCTCTCCGGCTGAAGGCTCTTTTCATGC
>JAQAJJ010000039.1:0-16938 GCA_028278675.1 Candidatus Azophilus lithoversatilis | reverse complement strand
GGTCAATGCCAATCCGCTGGGACATCGCTCCCATTCGCAACCTGTGAAGCGCTGAGCGAACGGGACTTGATCAGAGGTTTCCTAGGGGGCAGGCGTTATACTGGCCCCTTTTTCAAGCGCTGAAACCATGGCGGAAATCACCTCAATTCGGGAGCGAATCAAGCAACTGAGCGGCCGTTCGGCGGCGCTTCGGGGGTATCTTTGACTTCGACCGCCGGCGCGAACGGCTCGAGGAGGTCGAACGGGAACTGGCCGATGCCGCAGTTTGGGCGGATCGCGGGAAGGCGGAGAGCCTATCCAGGGAGTGCGCAGAACTCACCGAGATCGTCACCGTTCTAAGCGATTTGCAGGGGGGCTTGGACGAATTTGGCGAACTCGCTGAACTGGCCGCGGCGGAGGATGACGGTACCGCTCTCGTCGAGGTGGACGAGGCGCTCGATGGTTTGGACGTCCGCCTCGGGCGGCTCGAATTCCAGCGCATGTTCCAAGGCGAGATGGACGCCCACGACGCGTTTGTCGAGGTGCAGTCCGGTTCCGGCGGCACCGAAGCCCAGGATTGGTCGGAAATGCTGCTGCGCATGTATTTGCGCTGGGGCGAGAAGCAGGGGTTCAAGATGCAGATCGTGGAACTCTCCCCCGGTGACGTGGCCGGCATCAAGAGCGCCACGGTGCAGGTCAGCGGCGAATACGCCTTCGGCTGGCTGCGCACCGAAACCGGCGTCCACCGGCTGGTGCGCAAGTCGCCCTTCGATTCCGGCAACCGTCGTCACACCTCGTTCGCGTCGGTGTTCGTCTCGCCGGAGATCGACGATGACATCGAAATCGACATCAATCCGGCGGAGGTGCGCGTGGACACTTACCGCGCCAGCGGCGCCGGCGGCCAGCACGTCAACCGCACCGATTCCGCCGTGCGCCTCACCCACCTGCCCACCAACACCGTGGTCCAATGCCAGAGCGAGCGCTCCCAGCACCAGAACAAGGACCGGGCGTACAAGCAACTGCGAGCCAAGCTCTACGAGCTGCGGATGCTGGAGCGCCAAGCGGCGCAGCAGGCCATTGAGGATGCCAAGGCTGACATCGGCTGGGGCAGCCAGATTCGCTCCTATGTGCTCGATCAATCCCGAGTCAAGGACCTGCGCACCGCCATTGAGCGCAGCGACCCCGGCGCGGTGCTCGACGGCGATCTCAATCCCTTCATGGAGGCGAGCCTGAAGGCCGGTTTGTAACGTGAGCGAAACAGGCAGCACACCCGAACGGGATGCGCGCAAGGTGCGGCGCCAGCGCCACGATCAGTGGCGGGCGACGGGCGGCGCCTTCGCCAACGATTTCCGTCCCGAGGCCATCTCAGAAGCGCTCCAAGCGCAGTATGGGGATTGGGACAAGAAGCAGCTCGACGCCAACCCGGTGGCCACCGCCGTCGCTGGCCGGGTGATGCTGCGTCGAGTGATGGGCAAGGCCAGCTTCATCACCCTGGAGGATGGCGGCGGGCGCATCCAGTGCTACCTGACGCGGGATGGCCTCGGCACCGAGGCCTACCAAGCCTTTCGGGACCTTTGGGACATCGGTGACATCGCGGCAGTGCGCGGGCGCTTGATGAAGACCAACCGCGGCGAACTGACGGTCGAGGCTCAGGAAGTCGTGCTGCTGAACAAGAGCCTGCGGCCCTTGCCGGAGAAGTTCCACGGCTTAAGCGACACCGAGACCCGCTACCGTCAGCGCTACCTGGATCTCATCATGAACCAGCCCGTGCGCCGGACCTTCGCCGTGCGCTCGCGGATCGTGCAGGACTTGCGGGCGTTTTTCGTGGAGCGGGACTTTCTTGAAGTCGAGACGCCGATGATGCACGTCATCCCCGGCGGCGCCAACGCCGAACCCTTCATCACCCACCACAATGCCCTGGACCTGCCGCTCTATTTGCGCGTGGCCCCGGAACTGTTCTTGAAGCGGCTCACCGTCGGCGGCTTCGAGCGGGTGTTCGAGATCAACCGCAACTTCCGCAATGAGGGTCTGTCCGCCCGGCACAACCCGGAATTCACCATGCTGGAGTTCTATTGGGCCTATCGGGACTACCGGGACCTGATGGCGTTGACCGAGGAACTGCTCGAACGGCTCGCCGTCCATGCCACCGGCAGCGCGGAGGTCTCCTATCAGGGACGCCGTCTGGACTTTGGCAAGCGCTTCGCACGCGTAACCCTGGCTGAATCCCTCGTTCGCCAAGGCTTGTTGAATGAGTCGGAAATCGACGACGCGGACCGCCTGCGAGGCTGCTTGCTGCAGCGCAACGCGCCGGTCGAGGACGACTGGGGATTGGGCAAGCTGCAAATGGCGCTGTTTGAAGCTGAGGTCGAAGGCGAATTGGCTGAACCGACCTTCATCACCGAACATCCGGCGGAAGTCTCGCCCCTGTCGCGGCGCAATGACCGCAATCCGTTCGTTGCCGACCGCTTCGAACTGTTCATCTGCGGACGCGAGATCGCCAACGGCTTCAGCGAGCTCAACGATCCGGATGACCAGGCCGACCGGTTCCGCCGCCAGGCTGAACGCAAGAGCGCCGGCGATGCCGAAGCCATGCACTTCGACGACGATTACATCACGGCTCTTGAGTACGGCCTGCCGCCGACCGCCGGCGAGGGCATTGGGGTGGACCGGCTGGTGATGCTGCTCACTGATTCGCCTTCCATTCGCGATGTGCTGCTGTTTCCCCTGATGCGTCCAAGCGAGCGGAGCGGTTGACATTGAACGGCGCTGCGGATCGGATTCGCCTGGAGCCGACTTGGAAGGCGGCGCTCGCCGAGGAGTTCGAGAAGGGCTACATGCAGCGCTTGCGGACGTTCCTGCAAGCCGAGCGGGAAGTGCGCAAGACCATCTATCCGCGCGGCAGCAACATCTTTCACGCCTTGGACCTGACGCCGTTGCCCGCGGTCAAGGTGGTGATCATCGGCCAAGATCCGTACCACGGCGCCGGCCAAGCCCACGGTCTTTGCTTTTCCGTGCACCCCGGCGTGGCGCTGCCCCCTTCGCTAATCAACATCTTCCGGGAGATCAACGACGATCTCGGCACTTCCGACCTGCAGCTCTACGATGACAAAGGCTGCTTAATCCCTTGGGCGAAGCAGGGGGTGCTGCTGCTGAACTCGGTGCTGACTGTGGAACAGGGTCGAGCCGGTTCCCATCAGGGGCGGGGCTGGGAGACTTTCACCGACCGCGTTGTCGAAGTGCTCAATGCTGAGCGGGAAGGGCTTGTGTTTCTGTTGTGGGGCGGCTACGCGCAAAAGAAAGGGGCCATCGTCGATCCAGCCCGGCATTGCGTTCTGGCCGCCCCCCATCCCTCGCCACTGTCGGCGCACCGGGGGTTCTTCGGCTGCCGGCACTTTTCCGGCGCCAACGCCTATCTCGAAGCCCAAGGCAAGACGCCCATCGACTGGTTCGACGTGGCCTGATGTGGCACGCGCCTTCATTTGAGGGCGTCTCGTCGGCGAAGCCGGGAATCACGAAAAACGGACAATGCCCCAAAAAGGGATAGAATTTGCTCATGGAATTTGAACTGAGCGACGAGCAGCTCGCCTATCAGGACGCAGCCCGGCAGTTCGCCGCGGGCGAGTTCGCGCCTCTTGCGGCGCAGTGGGACGAGAACGAGGAGTTTCCCAAGGCGGCGCTGGCCAAAGCGGGGGAGTTGGGGTTTTGCAGCCTCTACACACCCGAATCAGCAGGAGGGCTGGGCCTGTCAAGGCTCGACGCGAGCATCGTGTTCGAGGAGCTGGCCCGGGGCTGCACCTCCACCACCGCGTTTTTGACCATTCACAACATGGCCCTGTGGATGATCGCCACATTCGGCACCGAAGGCGCTCGCGAAAGCTTCTGTCCGAAGCTCGCCAGCGGCGAGGCGCTGGTCTCCTACTGCCTGACCGAGCCGGGTGCCGGCAGCGATGCGGCGGCCCTCAAGAGCACCGCCCGGCAAGTGGACGGTGGCTACCGGCTCAACGGCACCAAGGCATTCATATCGGGTGCCGGCGACACGGACGTGCTCGTGGTCATGGCCCGCCTGGTTAATGCCGAGGGTGTGCAGCCCGGCGCCAAGGGCATCTGCGCCTTCGCGGTGGATGCCCGGTCCGAAGGCGTGGGCTTCGGGCGCAAGGAGGCCAAGATGGGCTGGAACAGCCAGCCCACCCGGCAGATCAACTTCGAGGATGTTTTTGTGCCGGAAAGCCACCGTCTGGGCGCCGAGGGCGAAGGCTTCAAGATCGCCATGAAGGGCCTCGACGGTGGCCGCATCAACATCGCCACCTGCTCCGTGGGCACCGCTCAGGCCGCGATTGACCAAACCTGCACCTATCTCGGCGAGCGCAAGGCGTTCGGCCAGACGATCGGCAGCTTCCAGGCCCTGCAGTTCAAACTTGCGGACATGGCCACCCATTTGGTGGCCTCCCGGCAGATGGTGCGTTTGGCCGCCTTCAAGCTCGACCGCGGCCATGCGGACGCCACCACCTACTGCGCCATGGCCAAGCGGCTTGCCACCGACCTCTGTTTCGACATCTGCAACGACGCCCTGCAACTGCACGGTGGCTACGGCTACATCAAGGAATTCCCTCTTGAGCGCCATGTGCGCGACACGCGGGTGCACCAGATTCTGGAAGGCACCAACGAGATCATGCGCATGATCATCGGCCGCCGCCTGTTGATCGAAGGCGCGAGCACCGTGCTGTAGGTTGGCTTGCGCATCGAGTTCGTCATTCCATTTCCCACTGCAACGAGACCGAACGAGACCAAGGAGTTTGTAAAGTGATCCACTCCCAATCCGAAAAGCTGCTCACCGAACAGCGCGGCCACACCCTGCTCATCACCGTCAACAACCCGCCGGCAAACACTTGGGACGCCGACAACTTGAGCGCCCTCAAGTCGGTGGTCGAACAGGCCAACGACGATGCGGACGTTTACGCCGTCGTAGTCACCGGGGCAGGGGAGAAGTTCTTTTCCGCCGGCGCGGACCTCAACTTATTTGCGGAAGGCGACAAAGGCGTGGCCCGGGGCATGGCTGAAAACTTCGGCGGTGCCTTTGAGGCCTTGTCCGCGTTCCGGGGCGTCAGCATTGCCGCCATCAACGGCTACGCCATGGGCGGCGGGCTGGAGTTCGCCTTGGCCTGCGATGTCCGCATCGGTGAGGCGCACGCGCAGATGGCGTTGCCGGAGGCCAGCGTCGGCCTGCTGCCCTGCGGCGGCGGCACCCAGAACTTGGCTTGGACGGTGGGCGAGGGCTGGGCCAAGCGCATCATTCTCTGTGGCGAGCGGGTGGGCGCGGACTTGGCGCTTGAAATCGGCTTGGTGGAGGAAGTGGTCGAGAAGGGGGCTGCCCTGGACCGGGCCTTGGCCTTGGCGGAACGCGTCGGCAAGCAGAGCCCGCCGGCGGTGTCCGCCTGCAAGGGGCTGATCCAGCAGGCCCGCTCGGGGCACATCGCCGGTGCCTACACGACCGAGCGGGACGCCTTTGTGGGGCTGTTTGACACCAAGGATCAAAAGGAGGGCGTCAACGCCTTCCTGGAGAAGCGCCAACCTCAGTGGATCAACGGCTGACCCATGCGCACCCTCAATGAAGAAAACGCCAGCGTCGTGCTGCGCGAACACGAAGCCGGCGGCGGACGAGTCGTCGCCGAAGCCCATCTCAACGTTCAGAAGACCCTCAATTCCCTCAGCGTCGAGATGACCCGCATCATCTCGCCGGCGCTGCGGTCCTGGGGTGCGGACGAACGGGTGGCCGCCATCCTCTTCACTGGCGCCGGGGAGCGGGCCTTCTGTGCGGGCGGTGACATTCAGGCGCTCTATCACGCCATGGTAAAGAACCATGCGGCGGACCACACGGTGGACAGCTATCCATTTGATTTCTTTGAAAATGAATATCGCATGGACTACCTGATCCACACCTGCCCGAAGCCGGTGGTCAGCGTCGGCCACGGCGTGGTGATGGGTGGCGGCCTCGGCATCTTCTCCGCTTCGCGCTTCCGGGTGGTAACGGAGACCTCGCGCATCGCCTACCCGGAAGTAACCATCGGCCTGTTCCCTGACGCCGGCGGAACCGCGATGCTGCGCAGCATCGAACCACACATCGCCCTCTTCCTCGGCTGCACCGGGGCGCACTTCAACGGCGCGGACGCCTGCGCCATCGGCGTCGGCACCCACCGGGTAGCCACTGCCGAACGGGGCGCGGTGCTTGAATCGCTGCTGGCCTTGAACTATGCGGGCGACGCCAGCGACGGGGAGCGCGTCGAAGGCGCTCTTGCGGCCTTGCCCGCGCCCTCCATGCCTGATGTGCAGGTCAGCGCCATTCCAGAGACGCTGCGCTTGGGCGAGGGCTTTGATGACGTGATCGGGCAGATCCGCGCCTTGGACGGCGACGGCTGGCTCGGCAAGAGCGTCGCCGCGATGGAGCGGGGCTGCCCCACCACCGTCGGCGTGGTCATTGAGCAACTGCGCCGGGCCCCGGGCATGAGCTTGGCGGACTGCTTCCGCATGGAGATGGTCATTGGCGCCCGTTGCGCCTTGAACACGGACTTCGCCGAAGGTGTGCGGGCCTTGCTGATCGACAAGGACAACGCTCCAAAGTGGAAGTTCGGCGGCTTGGACGGACTCGCCCCGGCCCATGTGTTGGCGCATTTCGAGCCGCCGTGGCCTGACAACCCCCTCGACGACTTGGACTAACGAAGCGGGGTTGTTGGCGAAGGGGAAAGCGGTCCCCGGGCGCAAACGGTGGTTCATTTGGTAACCTTTCCCAGCGATCAGTAGGCTCACGAGGCATTGGCTCTGGCCAAAGGGGGAGGCGGGGTCGCCCGGCGCAAGCAGTAATTCATTTGGTACCCTTTCACCGCGATCAGTAGGAGAAAAACCCATGAGCACAGTTGGATTCGTCGGCCTCGGCAACATGGGCGGTCCGATGGCCGCCAACCTGGCCGCGGCCGGCCACGAGGTGAAGGTTTTTGACTTGGTGCCGGAGTTGATTGCCGGCGTGGAAGGCGGGTTGGCCCAAGCGTCGGCATTGGATGCAGCGTCGGACGTCGATGTCTTCATCAGCATGCTGCCCGCTGGGAAGCATGTGGCTGGACTTTATCTGGACGAGGGCGTTCTGGCCCGCTTGCCGCAGGGCGCGCTTGCCATCGACTGCAGCACCATCGACCCCGAAACGGCCCGGCGGGTCGCAGCCGCCGCCACTGATGCGGGCATTGCCATGCTCGACGCCCCGGTCTCCGGCGGCACCGCAGGCGCCCAAAACGGCACCCTAACTTTCATCGTCGGCGGCGACGCGGACGCCTTGGCGCGGGCACGGCCGCTATTGGAGGCGATGGGCGCCAACATCTTCCACGCCGGCGCCAACGGCGCGGGCCAGATCGCCAAGATCTGCAACAACATGCTGCTCGCCATCCAGATGGCGGGCACCGCCGAGGCCCTCTCCCTAGGCGTGGACAACGGCTTGGATCCGAAGGTGCTGTCCGAAATCATGAAGCAGTCCTCCGGAGGCAACTGGGCGCTGAAAGTCTATAACCCCTTCCCCGGCGTCATGGACGGTGTCCCGGCCAGCCGCGGCTACCAAGGCGGCTTCCTGGTCGATCTGATGACCAAGGATTTGGCGCTGGCGATGACCACCGCCGAACAATCCCGCAGCTCAGTGCCTATGGGTGGGCTGGCCAAGAACCTCTACCGGGTGCATGAGCAGACCCACGGCGCAGGACGGCTGGACTTCTCCAGCATCCAGTGGCTGTACCGGCCGGTGTTGGTGGGTGGGGAGTAGGCTGCGCCTTGCGAAAAGGGCACTAGAGTCTCGTCAAGCGTCATATGACGCATCAGAGTCAGCGCGAGGCGCAGCCCGCAGGGAATGCCTAGCCGCATTGCCAAGGGCTGCAACAAAGCGATGGCGCGCCGCTGGCGCTCCCGAAGGGCGTCCGCCCCTTGGCCCGTGGCCGCGTTGCGTCCCTTGTCAATGGGGCTGTGTCCAGAAGTTGCTTCGTGGCCGTTTGTCGTCTAGTTCACTAGCTCCGACGGCTCAGCCGCGGCTAGGCCACCTTGGCGCGGGATCGACAAAGCGCGCCGGTCGAACGTTGCCAGAACCGTCCCGCCAAGTCTCTCTCCCTGTCGGGCTATAGCGCCGTCTGCGAAATCGCCACCGGAGCGCAGTGCCTTGATGCCAGCTTCGACCGCAGGCACGTCGGTTGCAACCGCCCCGATGGCGCAGATCGCTTGAATCGCGTCTGCGACTTGGGTTGCGGTCTGCCGTTAGCTGCGTCGGAGCACCCAGGAAAACTCGCAGAAGACCGGGACAGGTATCGCGAGCAGGGTTGCGCGGGCGAGCAGCGCTTCGGCTGCAGCGGCCTGTTCAGTGTCGTCCCGCAGGACGGTGCGCAGCAGGACGCTCGCGTCGAGGGTGATCTTCACCCTTCGCCGGCCCAGCCGGCGGCAGCGTCTTCCCCGATCTCTTCAATCGTCAGGCGCTTCGTATTGGACTGCACCAGCAAGCCGAAGATCGTTGATGCCGGTTTCCCCGGTTTCGGTCGCAGCTCAATGCGATGGTCGTTGAGCAGATCGACGCTGAGCTTGTCGCCAGGCCGCACCCCGAGGTGCTGGAGCACATCCTTTCGAAGCGTGACCTGTCCTTTGGCGGTGACGGTAAGGGCTATGGCCATGATATGGAACCTGTGCACGCAATGTCAGCCAGGGTAAGGCGATTTGGCCTTACTTTCATTAGCTGCGTGCATGTCGTTGTTGCGTGGTCGGGACTTCGCAAACCTTGAACACCAATCCTTTCCGGCGCATTCGCCACGGGCTCGGCACGTGGGGCACCGCCACGTAGTTGTCCCCGTTTGGGTAGATGCGTCGAAACGCCTGGGCTGCCCCTGCATCCAGCTTGTCCGGGTTGATCTTGCATTCGATCAAGTCCACGTGCCTGCCCTTGCGGCGGATGACAAAGTCGATCTCCCGGCGCGATTTGTCCTGCCAGTAGAAGATTTGGTCGTCGCGAAACTGCATCCGCAGCGCGTCGATCACCAGGTGCTCCCATAGCGGGCCGCGGTCCTCTTCGCGGATTTGCTCCCATCCGCGTTCGTGGGCGATGAAGCCGGTGTCGAAGGCGTAGCACTTGGGGCGGCTGACAATTTCCTGCTTGCTGCCGCCGTGGAAGGGCGGCAGCAGATGGATGGCGTGGGCGATTCGCATGGCTTCGACGTGGGCTTTGACGGTGGGACGGCTCAGTTCACTCAGGGACGCCAGCCGGCTGTAGTCCACCTGACCGCCGCTTTGCCGGAGCAGCAAACGCAACAGGGTCAGAAACCCTTTGCGGTTGCGGATGCCGAACAGCTCCTGAATGTCCCGCGCATAGAAGCTGTCGATCCACTCGGCGAAGAAGTCGGCCTCCGGCTGCGTGGCCAAGAGCTGTTCCGGCAGCCCGCCATGCAGGAGGCGGCGGTCCAGGTCCCGAATGCCGAAGGCGCTGCGGCATTCATGCCAAGGCACGGGGCACAGGTGAACGCTGGCTTTGCGCCCGGTAAGCGCGTCCCGGAATTTGCGGGTGGCGCCTAGTGTTGATGAACCGGTTGCCAGCACTCGCATCTTGGGGTGCGCATCCGCCGCGATTTTCAGCAGGAGGCTGGGGTCATCAAGGCGATGCACTTCATCAATGGTCACCACGGCATCGGGCGGCAGCGCGTCGAAGAAGAACTCCGGATCGTCCAGACGACGCCGGACTGAGGGCAGGTCGCAATTGAAGTACTCAGCATCAGGCAGCATCTGCGCCAAGGTGGTTTTGCCTACGCGCCGGACGCCAGACAGCCAGACGACGGGGCGCTGAGCCCACCCTGCCGTTAGCCGATCAAGCCAGATGTCCCTTGAAATCATAGATGGACTATACTTTTGGGGGACTAAATGTAAAGTATGATTTTGAAAATTGAACTGATTTGAGACCAATGAGTGCTTAGCTGTGCACCCTCCATGGGCTAACGTCCGATCTGATGTGTTGCGGGTTGGTCAAGTGCAACTTGAATCTGGGTGGATAGCCCAGCCTGTCTTGCCATGTTGATCAGCTTGTCGATGGCGAAGGCGCTGATCTGACCGTTGGTGAGTTCGTCCGCCCGTGTCCGCCCGTGACCGTGACACGCCAAATCGCATGGCCGCTTCCGCTTGCGTGAGGCACTCGCGGGTGATGTGCGCTTCCAACGCGTCCATAAGTTGGGACCGCATCTTCAGGTTGGCCGCCTCTTCGGGACTTTCCGCGATGGCGCCCCAAACGCTTTCATAAGCCTGACTATCTAGTCAACAATGGGTATCCGGATTTGCCTTGGCATCGCGTGGTGAACTCCGACGGGCCGTTGTTGCCCAGCAAAATGTTTGTTGGCCAAAGGGTGAAGTTGCGCGATGAACAAGTGGGTTTCAGGTCCGATGGGACAGTTGACATGAAAAACTCTGCCCATCCTGAAAGTCCATGCAAGAGGAATTGGCGGTTGGGCAAGGAAGTCATTCCTTCCTTGCTCTTCCGCAACCTTTCTCCATTGGTCGAGTTGCGCTGAAGCAATTTTTTTCGCCTAATGCCAGTTCCAATCGGCGGGATCTACTGGCCAACGGCATGGACGGCATACACGACCTAGGCGGCAAGCACGGCTTTGGGCAGATCGTTCGCGAAGCCAACGAGCCCGCCTTCCATGAACGCTGGGAGGCGGTGGTGTTTGCGCTTTCGGGTGCATTGGGCGCCGCTGGAGTGATGCGCAACGTCGATCAGTTCCGCCATGCCGTGGAGCGCATCGATCCCGTGGCCTACCTCGACCACGGCTACTACGGCCGCTGGCTCGGCGGTATCGAGACGCTGCTGGTTGAGGCCGGGTTGATCCGCCAGCGCGAAATTGATGACCGGGTTCGGCGTTCTGGGCATTCGCTTGGACGAGTCGCTGCGCAGCCATCGACCGCGCCTGACCAAATTGGCTACGCGCCGGAGGGCTTGGCGGCTCAGCGGCCGCTCTCGGCGGCACCTAAGTTCGCCGTTGGCGACGCGGTGGTCACGCAGGATGCATCTTCGGCCGGCCACACCCGTCTGCCGGCCTACGCTCGGGGCAAGCCGGGCGAAGTGATCGCGTGGCACGACGGCTGGGTATTCCCCGATGCCAACGCGCACGGCCATGGCGAGCAGCCCGCCCACCTTTACACCATTTGCTTCCCCGGCCAGGCGCTTTGGGGTACTGGCGCGGAACCCGGCACGGCGGTTTGCCTGGATCTGTTTGAACCCTACTTGGACAGGGCGGCGCAATCATGAGCGAAGCGAAACCCCAAGCCCTGCGGGCCGAAGCCCTGGAGTCCATTCTCATTGAACGGGGCTTGCTCAAGCCCGAGGCCGTGGACGAAGTGATCGCCTTGTTCAACGAGCGCGTTGGCCCAATGAACGGTGCCCGAGTCGTTGTCAAGGCTTGGCGCGACCCGGACTTCAAGGCCCGGTTGCTGGCGGATGGCACCGAGGCGATCAAGCCCTTCAACTTCACCGGTGGCCAGGTGGACAAGCTTGTTGTGGTTGAGAATACGCCGCAGGTCCACAACATCGTGGTCTGCACCCTATGCTCCTGCTATCCGTGGGCGCTACTCGGCTTGCCGCCGCGCTGGTACAAGGATCCGGCCTACCGCTCCCGGGTGGTGCGTGAGCCGCGGGCGGTATTGGGGGAATTCGGCGTTGAGTTGCCCGCGCGGACGGAAGTTCGGGTCTGGGACTCCAGCGCCGAGATTCGCTACTTGGTGCTGCCCCAAGCACCGCAGGGCGCTGTCGGCTTGAGTGAGCAGGCGTTGCTGGACCGCGTCAGCCGCGATGCCATGATCGGAGTGGGACTTTAGATCTCTTGATCGCCAGATGAGGTTGTTGCTTGAATGAACAATTGCGCCCGACGACCACCCTCGAGCTGGTCTGAGGCAGCGCCTCGTTAAAGGGAAGCCAGTTTTGGAGAGCGCTGAGAAATTCGCTTTGGAAGGCCCGTTGGCACCACCGATGGCCAACGGCGAACTGGCCTTTGCCGAACCTTGGCAGGGCCGCATTTTTGGCATGGCTTGGGCGCTCTGCGCAAGCGGCTGCTTCGAGTGGCCGGAATTTCAGGCGAGCCTGATTGAAGCCATCGCGCGTCGTCACGGGTTGCGGGAAGCGCCGCAAAACGCGACGCAAGACGATGAGTACGCATACTACGACCACTTCCAGGTAGCCTTGGAAGCGCTGCTGATCACCAAGGGACTCGCCACCGGTGCGGGGCTGGAATCTCGCCGGAAGGCGCTTGCCGAACGGCCCCACGGCCACGACCACTGAATCCCTTGTGCCATAATTCACCTTTTGCCACTGGAGGAGTCCAATGAATCCAGCCGAAGCCATTGCCAACCCCATTGCGCTGGCTTATGTGCCCCCCTTCCAACTCACGGGCGGGCAGCCGCCGCCCATCGCCGCCAATGGTGGCCGGTCCTTTGCGTCACTGGATCGGGATGGGGATGCCGGAACCACCGCGGCGACGGAGGCGGCGCTGGCCCAGATTGCGGAAGGTGGGGGGCAGGCCGTTATCGACATGATTGAGAACGCGCCGCCAGGCCCCATTGAGACCCCGTGGGGCATCGGATTTCGCCGTTACGCGGAATGCCTGGACTACATTCGGGCGAACAAAATCGAGGCCCCCGAAGGCGGTGTGGCGTTGCCGTTGCGCTACACCGCGCACGAGCAGCCGTCCTACTCCGTCGTCTCCTCCAATGCCCTGTGGCGAGATCCCACCCGCGAGGCCGAGGCGAAGGCGTTGCGCAAGGACGAACACGACAGTGGCCGGCGCTGCCTCTACTTTCCACAGGTGCTGCGCGATGCGCGGCGCATCGGGGAGTACTACCCGGGCCTCTCGCCGTACAGTCCCGAATGCATGGACCGGCTCGGCGTCGCGCTGGCGCGCTGCGAATCCAAGTGCCGCAACTTCTACGATGCCGCCGAGGTGGAGCGCGTGTTCTACCCGGAGATGGAACGGCTCCTGCTGGCGTTTTTCCCGGAGGCGACGGACGCGCTCGTGTACAACCACGACGTGTTCGACAAGGACTACGAGGGCGACCGCACGGAGGACCAGGACAACAAGAACCCCGGCGTCAACGCCTTTTACGCCAACTTGGTGCATAACGACCTCAACGACAACAGCGGCCGGGTGCGCTGCCGCGAGCTGCTGACCAGAAACCTGCGCAACTTCGGGCGCGAGCAGCGCTACACCGAGCGGCAGGCCGACGCCAAGATGTCGCGCCGGTTCATGTCGATCAATCTCGCCAAGCCGATGGAAACCGTGCGTCAGAACCCCTTCGTGCTCTGTGCCTGGCCCTCGTTCGCCGACCAACCCTACATCACCAACTACCGAATCTATGACGACCGCGTGGGGGAGACTACCCGCTTTACTTATCGTTCTGAACACGAGTGGTATTGGGTTCCGCAGCAGACGCCCACCGAGGTTTCGATGCTGAAGTGCTACGATTCCATCACGGATGGGTCCGTGTCACGCTGGTCCTTCCACAGCGCCTGCATCGACCCCACCGCGCCGGCCGATGCGCCTTGCAGGAAAAATGCGGTGGTCCGTTCGTTCGTGTTCTTTTAGGCTTCCACCCATCGCAAAACGCTTGCGCCGCTCTTGATGGAGAACGGTTCGATGGCGTGACGGCCCATCACGGCGAGCGCCGCCCCCTCATTCGCGCTTGCTGCCGCCGTCGCGACCACAACGCCCGCCGCGTTGCCATTGGCGCCGCGCAACTCGGCGCCGAGGTGGGGTTCGCTACCCGCCCAAGCGAGTGCTTTCAGTTGCCGCTTGACCACGCCTCGATGCTGCGCCCGGGCGACCACTTCCTGGCCCAGATAACAGCCCTTGGTGAAGCTCACTGCGCCGAGCTCGTCAAGCGCAAGCATTTGCGGCAGGAAGGAGCCGGAGGTGGCCGCCTCGAGCCAAACCTCCCGCCGGGCTATGGCCGCGTTGCGCCAGTCGCTGGCGCTGAGCTGTGGTCCCCCTGACAACAGTCCTTGGGCTTTGCCGACTCCGTCTTCATGCAGGACCAGTAGCTGGCGCACTCCATCGAGGTCGTAGGCCGGGGACGGAAGGCCCGTGCCCATTGCGCCGATGAGGGTGCAGTCAAGGGTTGCATCGTTCGCTTGGGTCCGTGAAAACGCCAAGTAGGGCCGCAGGAAGGCCAGCGTCAAGGCGCACAGGCTTTGGTGGACAACCAGCGTCACCCGCTCCCCGTCGCGCCAAGCGTAGCCGGTCAAAACGGCCCGGCCTTTGATGTTGCACATCGCGGCGAACATCGGTTCGCCGCCCAAGACGTCCAAGTCGATGGTGAGATAGCCCTGCAGAAACGATGCCGAGTCGGGGCCGTCGAAGGTCAGCACGCCGAGGTCGTTAAGGACGAGTGCACCGGTTTTCCCTTCCGCGTTTCCGGTCGGGGACGTGCGAGATGTCTGCGGCGAGTTGCCGACCATGGCCATTGCCCGGTAGTTGCCAGTTGAGGCAGGATTGTTGCCCGCTTTGAGTCGGCTGTCGAGTGATGGAGGAAAGTTTGCGCGCGAAGGAGGAGAAGTCCGGCGGTGCCCTTTACTGGCGCAGCCGCCGGGGCTTGGCCGAAGTCGAGCTCAAGCTGGTGCCGTTCCTCGAGCGTTGCTTCGAGGCGCTGTCGGACGCCGACCGGCAGGCCTATGCCCGGCTGCTGGAGAGGGAGGATTGGCAACTCCACGATTGGCTGCAGGGCCGGTCCGAACCCGCGGAGCCGCATCTGGCCCGCATCGTTGGCCTGATACGGCGTTTCGACCGGGCGCGCGCATGAGCTTGGTGCCCGCCCGTCTGCGCTGGCTGGCTTGGGCTGGTGAGTTGTCTGTCGGGGTGGTTGGCGGCTGGATCTGGCTTGGCAACGGGGGAGCGGCGCTGATGGCTTTGTGGCTGTGGATCCTGCGCCCGACGGGGGAGATCAAATTGGAATTTCCCCAACCTGTGCGCTGGGTGCGCCTGTCGCGCTTCGCCGTCACCTGGAACGGCGGACCGTCCAGGCTCCGCAGGGAAACCCTGCGGGTCTATCGCGACGAGGTGAGCGCCGAGGCCTTCGCCCGGCTGCGCAGGGATTTGAAGGCCGCTTGCTCCGAAGACCAATAGCGAGGCAGCTGGGCTAACGGCCTTCCGCGTAGGGCCGCATCAAATCCAAGTGCTCAACTGAGCCGGGGAACAGGATCGTGTCCTTGGCTTCGGCCAGCGTTTCCGGGTAGTCCAAATTGAAGTGCAGGCCCCGGCTTTCGTGGCGCAGCAACGCCGAGCGGATGATGAGGTCGGCCACGTCGATCAGGTTGCGCAGTTCGATGAGATCGTTGCTCACTCGATAGTGGCTGTAGTAGTCGTGGACTTCCTGCTTGAGCAAATTTGCCCGATGCAGGGCACGTTGCAGGCGTTTTTTGGTGCGCACGATGCCCACGTAGTCCCACATGAAGCGGCGCAGTTCGTCCCAGTTGTGGGCGATTACCACATCCTCGTCGGAATCCGTGACCTGGCTTTCGTCCCAGTGGGGGGCCTCGATCGGCGTGTGGGGACGGTTGAGCTGCGTGCGAATGGCTTCGGCGGCGGCGTCGGCGAAGACCAGGCATTCGAGCAGTGAGTTGCTGGCCAGACGGTTGGCGCCGTGCAGCCCCGTGCAGCTCACTTCACCGATGGCGAAGAGGCCGGGGATGTCAGTGCGGCCGGTCTTGTCCACCACCACCCCGCCGCAGGTGTAGTGGGCAGCTGGCACCACGGGCATGGCTTCCCGCGTGATGTCGTAGCCGAACTCCCGGCAGCGCCGGGCGATGGTAGGGAAGCGCTCCTCGATGAAGGCCCTAGGACGGTGGCTGATGTCGATGTAGACGCTGTCCGCGCCCAAGCGCTTCATCTCATGGTCGATGGCCCGGGCCACGATGTCCCTGGGCGCGAGCTCCGCTCGGCAATCAAAGTTGGGCATGAAGCGGGTGCCGTCGGGCAGCGTCAGCACTCCGCCCTCGCCGCGCACGGCTTCGGAGATCAGGAACGACTTGGCGTGCGGGTGGTAGAGGCAGGTGGGATGGAACTGGATGAACTCCATGTTGGCGATGCGGCAGCCCGCTCGCCAAGCCATGGCGATGCCGTCGCCGGTGGAGCCGTCCGGGTTGCTGGTGTAAAGGTACACCTTGCTGGCGCCGCCGGTGGCCAATACCACGAAACGCGCCTGGAACACCTCAACGTGCCCGGTGCTGCGGTTTAGCACATAGGCCCCGGCGCAGCGGTTGCCGCGGCGACCGAGCTTGCTCAGATTGATGAGGTCGATGGCCACCCGGTCGTTTAACAGCTCGATGTTGGGGTGGTCCAGCGTCCGCTTGGTCAGGGTGTCCACAACGGCTGCCCCGGTGGCGTCCGCCACGTGCAGGATGCGCCGGAATGAATCGCCGCCCGCGCGGGTCAGGTCCAGTTCGTTGCCCACCGAGTCAAACGTGACACCCCGGCTGCGCAGGCGATTGACCGCCCGACTCGCTTGGGAGACCGTGAAGTGGACGATCTCCTCATCGCAAAGCCCAGCGCCGGCGGCGATGGTGTCCCGGCCGTGCGCCTCGAGGCTGTCGTCCGGGTCGGTCACCACCGCCACCCCACCCTGTGCCCATTGGGAGGAACTGGCCTCGGCGCGGCCCTTGCAGAGCACGGTCACCCGTGCATCGGACGCCAGACTCAACGCCGTGGACAGCCCCGCAGCACCGCCGCCGATGATGAGAATGTCAGTGGCGAAGCGTTGGGTCATCCTTGGTCAACCGCCATTGGGAACAACTGCCGCGAGCCGGTTTGTCACTATCGATCACTGTCCAATCCGCCGCTTTCCTATTTTGTTTCGTGAAGACTACCATTCATCGCGCTCAGTCCGAAAACGCTCCCGTCGTTCGCTGCGGAGTTTTGCGATAGCGAA
>JAQAJJ010000038.1:48732-49070 GCA_028278675.1 Candidatus Azophilus lithoversatilis | reverse complement strand
GTTGGAATCGAGGTGGCGGCGGGCCTCGGCGACCCGGACGGCGGCATATCGGGCGAGAGCTGGCAGTGGCAGTCGTCCGGCGACGACGGCGGCGCCTGGAGCGACGTCGCCGGCGCCGCGTCGTCCCGCTACACGCCGGCAGAGGCCGACGTCGGCCGCCTGCTGCGCGCGACGGTGGCCTACGCCGACGGCCACGGCGCCGGCAAGGGCGCCGCGAGTCCGCCGACGGTCGCGGTGGCGGCGGAGGCGGCGCCGGCGTTCCACGACGGCGGCGCCGCCGCCCGCACGGTGGACGAGAACAGCCCGGGGGGCACGGCGGTCGGCGCGCCGGTGGCCGC
>JAQAJJ010000038.1:24445-48483 GCA_028278675.1 Candidatus Azophilus lithoversatilis | reverse complement strand
GGAATCGAGGTGGCGGCGGGCCTCGGCGACCCGGACGGCGGCATATCGGGCGAGAGCTGGCAGTGGCAGTCGTCCGACGGCGGCAACATCAGCTGGAGCGACATCGCCGGCGCCGCGTCGTCCCGCTACACGCCGGCAGAGGCCGACGTGGGCCGCCTGCTGCGGGCCTCGGTGACCTACGCCGACGGCCACGGCGGCGGCAAGGGCGCCGCAAGCCCCGGCTACGAGTGCGGCCCCCAACAGCGCGGACCCGTGGCGAACGACGATGCAGCGACCACCGCTGAGGACGAGGCGGTGGAGATTGACGTGTTGGCCAACGACGAGGACGCGGGCGGTGACACGCTGACGGTGCGTTCGGTGACCTCGCCAGCCAACGGGACGGTGGCGATCGCGGCCGACGGTCGTTCGCTGGCCTACACGCCGGCGGCGGACTTCAACGGTGAGGACCGTTTCGACTACACCGCCACGGACGGCGCCGGCACGGACAGCGCGACGGTGACGGTGACGGTGACGCCGATCAACGACGACCCGGTGGCGTCGAACGGGTCGTTCAGCACGCTGGCCGGCACGCCGGTGAACGTCGATCTGTCGGCTTTGACGCGGGATGCGGACGACGACCCGCTGACTTACTCGGTCGAGGACCCGGCCCAGGGCGCGGCCAGCCTGAGCGGGACGGTGGCGACCTATGCGCCGGAGGCGACCTATGCCGGTCGGGATGCGTTCAACTACCGGGTGTCCGACGGCCAGGGCGGCGCCGCGGCCGGCGTGCTGGAGATTTGGGTGACGGTCGTCCCTCCGGCCAGGGAGCAGCTGATCACGCCGGTTTCCATCCAGCAGGTGGCGGGCAGCGCCCAAGGCGGTTTCGTGGCCGAACGGCTGATCGACGGGAGCGGCCTGTCGGCGCCGCCCATGCTGGGCAGCCTCGCCGCCGTGACCCACTCCAGCCAGTCGAGCTCCGCCACTTTCTGGATGGCTGGGACCGGCGGCGCGGACGGCCCGTACCACTTCGACGGCAGCCGTGCGGATCCAGTGTTCGAGATCGACCTGGGCGGCCTCTTCGACGTGAAAGCCCTGCTGGTGTGGGGCGCGGGAGCGGCCGCGGACGGCGGCAGCGGGGCGGCGGCGTTCGGGCTGGAGTTTTCCGCGGACGGCGGCATGACCTACGGCGAGGCGCCGGAAACGGTCGGGACCGGCCGCTTGCTGGCCGGGGGCCATGAGGAGCTGCCCATTCCCGGCAAGCGGGTTGCCAACCATGTTCGCTTGACGGTCACGGACAATGCCTACGGTCGCGGACTCGCATCGTCGGGCGGCGATCGGGCGCACCTGGGCGAGTTGCGGTTCCTGGCCGGCCCGCCGCCGGTCCAGGCCACCCGGGTGGTCACCCCGGCGGGCATCGACCAGACGACGGGAGACGCCGATGCCGAGCAAACCGCGGCGCGGCTCATTGACGGCAGCGGCCTGTCGGCGGTGCCGCTCGAGCACAACGTTTCCGAGGTGCGGCATTCGTCGGATTACGCGCGGCCGCCCCTGCATTGGCGGACGGCCGCGCGGAGCGGGACCGGCTACTACTTCGACGGCGCGCATCCGCACCCGCAGTTCAACGTGCGGCTGGGCCGCACCCGGAGCCTGACCGGACTGGCGGTTTGGGGGCTCGACGGCAGCGGCGATGAGGCGACCGACTTCGAGCTGGCCTTCTCCACCGACGGCGGAGCGCACTGGGGCAGGTCGAAGGAGGTTTTGCGGACGAGCGCTCCATTGGGCGACGGCATGGAGATGATCCGGTTCAATCGCGTGCACGATGCGAACGCAGTGCGTCTGACGATCACCGACAATGCATATGGACGGGGGCTGGAGCGGTCGGACGGCGGCGGCCGCGTGGGGCTGGGCGAGATCCGCTTTTTGTCGGGTCCCGAGCCGTTGAGCGCCCGGCAGGTGCTGGCGCCGGCGGGCATCGGGGAACTGGCCGGGGTGGCCGAACCGGGCATGGCCGTGCGGCTGATCGACGGCAGCGGCCTGTCGGCCCCGCCGAGGCTGGACAACCTGGCGGCGGTCAGGCATGGCGGTCCGGACGCCGCCTGGGCAACGGCCCCGGGCGGCGGGCCGGGCCATTATTTCGATGGCGGCCAGCCGGAGCCGCTGATTGAGTTGGACCTCGGGGCGAGCTACTGCCTGACCGGACTGGCGGTGTGGGGCGCGGACGCCGCCGCAAGCGGTGACGAGGCGGCGGACTTCCGCGTGGAGCTTTCCGACGATGGGGGCCTCACGTTCGACGCCGGGACGGAGTTGGTGCGCACGAGCGGGCCGCTCGGCGCGGGCAACGAACTGCTCGCCTTCAGTCAAGCCCATGCCGCCAACAGGGTGCGCATCACCATCACGGACAACGCGCTTGGGCGCGGCTTCGACGTGCCCGCGGCAGGCGAGCGCGTCGAACTCGGTGAGATCCGCTGCTTGACTGGCCAGTCGGGTGATGCGGCGGACGGGCGGGAGGAGGACGCGAATGGCGATTTTTGAGCGGCCGCTTCGCCGGTTGGTCGCGGCCGCTTGCTGCGGATTCCTGGCCACGGCTTGCGGGGGTGGATCCGGAAACCCTGACGGGCCTCCGCCGACGCTGCTGGGGGCTCCAAAGTCGCCAAACCCGCCACCGTCGGCCAGCTTCGATCTCCATCAACACGGCGGGCATGGGCCGCTGACGGTGAGCGTCGACGCCGGCGCGTCCCGGGATCCCGAGGGCGGCAAGCTCGAGTACGACTGGGACTTCGGCGACCGATACGAGGCCGTGGGCGTTGCCGCCTCGCACACCTATGGCGAAGCGGGCACCTTCACGATCAGGCTGACGGTCACCGACGAACGGGGCGCCAACGCGGCAACCGACCGATCGGTCACCGTCGAGGTCGAAGACCTGGTCTGCGCGCCGCCCCCGTAGATTCCGGAAACTGCCGACGCGGAACGTCTTGGCAGGACGCCGGCGGCCCCCCTGAGCGGTGACCCATTCTGCCGAAACGGCGCTGGCTGGCCGCCAACCGGCAAACTACCAATAGACGTCCACCCCCGAAACCCAGTCGTGGGCCCAGAAGAACGCCAAGTAGAGCACGACGCCCACCGCAGCCGGCATGGCCAACTCCCGCCACGCGAATTTGTTGCGTCCGGCGGCGATGGCCGCAAAGGGGACATTGGAGGTTGTGCCCGCGAACGCCTGCCAGTCGTCGCCTAGGGACCGCGCCTTCTTATGGTCTGCGAACCCATTGCCAACCAAGGACAACAACAGGAATCCGCCGAAGAAGACCACCGATGCGGCATCGCCGTTGGCCGCCAGGTGGGAAGCCGCCCACAGGATCAAGGCCCATTGCACGGGGTGACGGGTGATGCGGTTGATGCCAGCGGTCAGCTTGGCCAGCGCCGCTTCGTTGGCAGCGCAGCCTGCCAAGGCTTCCGAGGTCGCCGTTGCGCCCAAGATGCCGCCCGCCAAGAGGATGAAGGCCATCAGCATCAGTGCCTTGGGCACCCAATACAGCATCGGCTCCAGCGGCCAGAAGTAGTGCAGCCTGGGCGCGTCGTTGTAGGCCATCACGAAATAGACCAAGGTGGCCAGGGCCAACACGGAATAGAACGCCGCATAGCCCCCTTTGGTGAGCCGGCGCATCAGCATGGGGCGCAAGCGCGTGTTGCTAACTGCCAGATGGGCGGCGACAAAGAGAATGCCGGCGAATAGGAGTTCAAGCATGGATGGTTCCTCCGCGTCAGTGTGCAGCGTCACAAATGGGTTGAATTATGATGACCGGAGCTTGTGCCCGAATCCGGCGCTTGCGTGCCAAGTGGGGCGGCACTCCTCGATTGGCCAGTGATTGCGGTCGACTCAAGCTTCCTTGAAAGATCATTGCTTTGCATCACGGGACACTAGGGCACGATGGCGGTCAAGGCGTCGAGCACCGCGTTGGGCTGCTCGGAGAGCATGGCATGGCCGCATCCGGCCAGGCGCTCCACTTGGGCATCCTTCATGCGTTCGCTAATCCGGATGCCCGCACGCGCCGGAGTCATTTGGTCGGCTTCGCCAATCACGACCAACGCCGGGCACCGAACCGGCCCCGCGTCCGCCTCCGGGTCGAAGCCATTGCAGGCGGCGAGGTCGGCATGGAAGACGCCCGGCGCCGCCGTTTCCAGCAAGCGCTCCCCGCCACCGAGCATCCACATGCCGGGGTTGGGGGAGGCGCCCAGCTTGGCGCGGGGACTGTGGCTCCAAGTGTTGGCCATGTCGATGGCGGCGTGGTCGTTGTCGCGCGCGGCTTCGAGCAGCACATCGGTCACCGGCATGGGCGCGGAGGCGCCGAGCAGGGCCAGCGCTCGGCACCGGTCGGGATGCCGCGCCGCCAGCGCATAGGCGACCAGCGAGCCCATGCTGTGCCCCACGATCGCCGCAACTTCGAGACGCGCCGCATCCATGGCCCGCACCACCCACTCCGCCATCGCCGCAATCGAATCGAGAACCGGGCCGTGGCTGCGCCCGTGGCCGGGGAGGTCCACAGCCAAAACGTTCAACCCCGTCCGGGCGAAGTGACGGGCCGGCATCACCCAAACACTGTGGTCCATGCCAGCGCCATGGATGAAGACCGCCGCCCGGTGCCCCGGCGCATGAGGCGCACTGCCAGTGGCGGCGAACGCCGCCTTGCCGTCCACCTCTAACCTCACTTGGAATAACTCTTGCCCACCCGCTTCAGGGCGCGTCCCAAGTCGGCCACCAAGTCGTCCGCATCCTCAAGGCCGATGGACAGGCGGATCAACCCCTCGCCGATGCCAGCCGCCTTCAGCGCCTCGGCGTCCATGCGGTGATGGGTGGTGCTCGCCGGATGAATGACCAAGGACTTGGCGTCGCCGACGTTGGCCAGATGGGAGAAGATGTCGAGCGACTCAATCAAGGTCTTGCCGGCCTCACGGCCACCGGCCACCGTGAAGCCGAACACCGCCCCGGCACCCTTGGGCAGCAGTTCGCGGGCCAGCGCGTGATCCGGGTGGTCCGGCAACCCGGGATGGCTGACCGACTCCACCAACGGATGGCCGGCCAAAAACTTCGCCACGCGCAGGGCGTTGGACACATGCCGCGCCATGCGCAGCGGCAGCGTTTCCAGCCCCTGCAGGATCTGAAAGGCCGTCATCGGCGCCATGCAGGCACCAAAGTCGCGAATGCCCTCCTTGCGGGCCCGAGTGATGAAGGCGGCGGGACCGAACTCCTCGCCAAACACCAGATCGTGAAACCCGACGTAGGGCTCGTTGATGGTGGGAAACGGACCGCTCTCCCAATCGAACGCGCCACCATCGACGAGCAGGCCACCGATCACCACCCCGTGGCCGCTGAGGAACTTGGTGGCCGAGTGCATGACCAAGTCGGCGCCCAGCCGAATGGGCTGGCACAGGAAGGGGGTGGCAAACGTGGCGTCGACCAGCAATGGCAAGCCGTTTTGGTGCGCCACCTCGGCCACCGCCGGCACATTGAGCACTTCGAGGCCCGGATTGCCGAGTATTTCGCCAAACACCAGCCGCGTGCTGGGCCGAATGGCGGCGGCAAAGGCAGCGGGATCCCGCGGATCCACGAAGGTGGTTTCGATGCCGAAGCGCGGCAGGGTGTATTCGAGCAGGTTGTGGGTGCCCCCATACAGCGACCGGCTGGATACGATGTGATCGCCTGCCGAACAGATGGTCGCCACCGCCAAGTGCATGGCGGCCTGGCCGCTGGCGGTGGCGATGGCTCCCACACCGCCGTCGAGCGCCGCAATGCGCTCCTCAAGCACCGCGTTGGTCGGGTTGGACAGGCGCGAATAAACATGGCCGGCCCGTTCGATGTTGAACAGCCCAGCGGCGAAGTCCGAATCCGGGAACACGAAGGAGGCGGATTGGTAGATCGGCGTCGCCCGCGCCCCAGTGGCGGCATCCGGCGCCTGCCCGGCATGCAGGGAGAGCGTGTCGAAGCCGATGGCACCGGGACTTTTGTGGTTGCTCATTGTCCGCGGCGCCTCGGTGACCTCAACCGGGTGCCGCAGGCACCACAGGGTCCAAGGTCATGAGCGACGGATGAGCCCGCTCGAAGATGACCTCCAAGCGGACCAGGCGCTTGCGGATGCTGTCGATGTCGGCGCGCATCTCGGCCATCTTCGCCTGCACTTCGGTGCGCATCTACGCCCCGTCGGCGCGGCGATCGGCGATGCCGGGGTGAAGCTCCGCCCGCAGCCGCAAAAACATGGCCATCAACAGTCCGGCCGAGACGAGCGCACCGGCGACGCCCGTGCTGATGATGATCCACGCATCCGGTGCCATGTCGGTCATGCTAGCACACTCGATCAAAAGGCCGAGGCCCCATGGCGCCCCCATGACGCCGCATGAAACCCCGGCTCATTGCAACGGCAAACGACTCCTAACGCTGGAAGTTCAGGTCCAGCGGGGGCCTCGTTGGCGCAGGAGCGACCGGGAGAGGCGGCGCGACCGGTACGCCGTGGACCGCCGAAGGTGCGCGTGAGCCGCCGCCGGCGCCATGCGGGCCGAGGAAGCAGTAGCTCACAACGCCACCGCTGACCGCAAGGGACTCAATGGTGGTCAGTTCGCGCAAGGCTGCTGGGGCAGTTGCTTGGTGCATGTTCATCATGATCGTTCTCCAAAAGTAAAGCGGATGGCCACCCTAGCAACTCCACAGTTCCAAATCTGTGGTCAATCTCCCCAATCGCCGCCATCCAGCGCCCCGGTCAAACTTGAACGACTTGAGCGATGGGCTGTGCGACATTCGCCATGAAAAGCGCGCCAAGGTCCACCACGCCGACGTCGTCTGCGTCTGGACAGATTTCATAATTATTTGATTTACAAATATAAAATCAGAAATAGAGAGGTCGAAAGCAAACCCTTGGCAACTTCGAGCCGAAACGGGCATGACCCATCAGGCGGCAATCATGAAGCTCCCTGTGGCCTCTGCAACCAAGGTGCCGCTATCCAGGCGGATGATCCGTCCCTCCATCTGCGCCAAACGCCCCTTGCGCTTCCGGCAACGGCCTTCGAGGCGCACCGCGGCGCCGATCGGCAGCTCCGCACGGTAGCGGATGTCCGCCTTGGCAGTGAAGCTGACGATGCCTTTCAGCATGAGCCAATTGGCCATGACGTCATCGAGCAGGCTGAAGACGATGCCGCCATGCGTGACGTCGCTGTAGCCCGCATGCCGTTCATCAGGCGTGAATTCCGCCAAGCACAGATCGTCCTCCAAGCGGAAGCGGACCTTGAGGCCAATGGGGTTGTCGGGGCCGCAAACGAAGCAGTGATGGCCTTGGCGAGCTGGGGGCATGGGGCGGTTTTGAGGCAATTGGGGCATCAAGGTTAACATTGCCTTCCCCCGACTCAAGAACCAGCGCGACCTGAGGGTCGCGTTGGCCGCTTCGCTTCGCGAAACCACCTTGATGGCGGAGGGGATCAGTCGGCCCTAGGCGGAGCGCCTCCGACCCGACTTACAGGTATCTGAACTCGGACAAAACCAAGCCACATTCCAGTGATTGATCTGCCCAGCATCCGTCGGCGCCTCGCTGGCCATCAAGGTGAAACCGTCACCCCGGGACGCCGTACCCGGCAAGCGGCGGTGGCCGTCATTCTGCGGGAGCAGGCTGGCCGAACCGAAATCCTGTTCATCAAGCGAGCCGAAAAGACAGGCGATCCCTGGTCCGGCCAAATGGCCTTCCCGGGTGGCCACCGGGAAGGGACCGATACCGATCTCAAGGCGGCCGCGGTTCGCGAAACCCTCGAGGAGATCGGCCTGAACCTTGCCACCAGCGAGTACCTCGGCGCCCTCGATCATCACTATGCCGCGCCACGCGGCCCCCGAATCGACATGCTGATCGCGCCCCATGTCTTCGTCCTTGAAGGCGACCCCAGCTTCAATCTCAACTACGAAGTGGCGGAAGTGGTTTGGGCGCCACTCGATTCCTTGGCGGCCAACGGCCTGCACGACACCCAAACCCTGCCCATGGCGGGAAAGCCCACGGTGTTCAACGGCTATCGGCTCACCGGAGGCCATTTCGTCTGGGGATTGACCTACCGCATGCTCAAGGATTTCTTCCTGACGCTAAATCCCGATTGGCCGCCGCCAGCGGAGGTGAGCTAGTGCTCTGAACAGTAGTCCGCGATGGCCAATCCGGCGGCAACGCTGGTGAAGGGATCCTGCTCCACCACACGCCCGGGGAAACGCTCATCGAGAATGCGCCGCACGGCGGGGATCAGGTTGGAGCCCCCGGTGCGCAGCACGATGTCCACATCCGCCGCGGCGGTGCCCGCCCGGGCCAGGGTTTCATCGAGGGCGGCGGCAAAGGCCGCCAGCGGCTCGGCGATGAGCGCTTCAAATTGCGGGCGGGCCAGTTCCAACCGGACGTCAATTTCGGGAATGTCCAGCACCGCTTCCGGCGCCATCGACAGCGCCGCCTTGAAGGCCTTGATGGACTGGAACGCGAGATAGCCGAGGTTGCGCCGGATGAGTTCATGCAGGCGGCCGAACTTGCGCCTGCCGGAGCCGCCTTGGGCGATGCAATCCATCACCGCGGTAGTGTACCTATTCTGGTTGAGCGTGTAGCCGATGGTCCAGTTGAGCAGCAATTGCTCATAGTCCTCAAAGGGGAAACGGGTCTCGATGTCACGGCTCATGCCCCGCCGGCGCCAGACCTCGCCCTTGCCGAGCAGGGGAAAGAGCAGCTCCCGGAACAGCAGCTGATCGATGCGGTCGCCACCGAGGGCGATGCCGTGGGTGGTGGCCACGTCAAAGCGGACGCCGCGCCGACGCAGCACGCAGAAGTCCAAGGTGCCGCCACCGAAATCCACGGTCAGCAGGCACTCCCCGTCAATCCCCGTCCGACCGTGCAGATAGCGGACCGCCGCGGCGATGGGTTCGGCGAAGGGGCGCTGGTCGCTGATGCCCGCATGGCGGCAGGCTTCGCCCAAACGGGCTAAGGCCGTGCGGTTGCGATGCGGCGCGCGCCCCTCGAAGTTGACTGGGTGGCCGACGTGGGCTCGGGTGCAGTTCTCGATGCCGGCGGCCTGGATTCGCCTGCTTATGTGCCGCAGTATCGGGGTGATCAGCGCGACCACTCGGAACGGGTGGTCGAACACCATCAACCGCCGGGTTCGCTCATCGCCCAACAGGCGTTTCAGGCCGCGGAACAGCCGTCCCTGCAAGCCGCTGTCAATCAGCGGCTTGCCGTAGATCGCCTTGGTCGCGGTCTCCAGTGGCGCGGGATGTTCCGAGTCGCCGTGCTGGACGAATTCAGACTCGGCGCCGATGACCTCAGGAATGAACTCAACGGTGCGGCCCGTGTTGCCGGCCAGGTAGCGATCAATGGCCTGCTGGCCGACGCAAGCCTGCAGGGCGCGGTCGATGTAGGTGGCCGACGGCATGATCGGCGCACCGTCCTCAAGGCCGATGAATTCAAGCCGCTCCCCGTCAAAAACGGCGGCGGTGGAGTTCGTCGTGCCGAAATCGATCCCGACGCCAAGCCGCATCGCTCAACCGCCGGCGGCCACCCCAAAGCAGGCGACGCCCGTGCCGCCGAGGCCGCAATAGCCGTTGGGCACCTTGGCCAAGTACTGCTGATGGTAGGGTTCAGCGTAGTAGAATGGCGCCGCCGCCTTGACTTCCGTGGTGATCGCGCCGTAGCCCGCCGCTGTCAGCGCCTCCTGATAGCGGTCCCGGGAGGCCAAGGCGGCTTCGAGCCCATCTTCCGTGCAACAACTGGAGACAGCCCGCCGGCTGGCCTGTTGTTCCTTCGACATCAGCGGCGCGCCGCACTGGGGCGAGCTGAGGGCTTCCAGGTAGATGGCCGATCGATACTGAGTGCCGACATCGTTGCCCTGCCGCATGCCCTGGGTGGGGTCGTGGCCCTCCCAAAACACCCTGAGCAGATCGTCGAGACCGACCTGCTGCGGATCATGGACCACCAGCACCGCCTCGGTATGTCCGGTCCGCCCTGAACAGACCTCCTCATAGGTCGGATTGGGGGTGATCCCGCCGGCGTAGCCGACGGCGGTAGTGAACACCCCATCGGTTTGCCAGAACAGCCGCTCCGCCCCCCAAAAGCAGCCCATGCCAAAAACGACTTGGCGCAAGCCATCCGGATAAGGGCCAACCAGCGGACGGCCATTGACGAAGTGCTCGCCGGGAACCGGCATCGGCTCAGCACGGCCGGGCAGCGCCCGCTCGGCAGTCGGCAGCTGCAACTTGAGTTGGAAAGCCATCAGCCAATTTCCCTGCGGTGGAACAACGGCATCATATAAGAGTCCGGGCGACAGTTCATCGCCGAGCTTGGCGCCTTGGTTCCGCACGGCGCAGAGCGTGTCAACCAAAAACTGTGATGGCGCAAAATCCGCAAAGGGTGCTATAAAGAAGTCATGCCTTCGCCCGCCCTCGGATTGACGCTCTGCCTTGTGGCCCTGCTGTGCGGTTGCCAATCGACACCCGCCCCCGTGGCGGCCGCTTCCTTGGACGATGACCCCGAGCTCTTGGTCGCCGCCCAACTTCGGGCCGAATTTCTGGCTGGCGACAACCTGCCCAAACGCATGGACCGGTTGGTTGAACTCGAAAGCGAAGCCATCAAGCTAGTGGAGTACGAGCCGCTCAAGCTCGGTGCCATCGGCACCGCCATCCTTGATCTGAACCCCGGGAGCTTGGTCGGCCACCGTGTGCTGCAGCGATTCTACGACTATGTGGATGCGCCGAAGACGGCCAGCGAGCACAGCGCCTGGGCCGATGCGGCCAAGGCGGCGATGTCGGCCGGTGCGACGGGCGACGAGGATGCCCCCTACAATGCCGCGACCCCGATCGAAGCGCAGATTTTCCTGCGTTCGGAGGGTCTCTCCCCGGTGGGCGCAATTTATCAATCCACCGACGCGGCACCGTTGCTGATGATGATGCAGGGCCGGCCCGAACGAGGCCCCCTGCGAGCTCTGCATTTCACCCTGGACGGCATTCACCGCGCCGCCGAGCGCGGGTTTGAGGAAGCGGCGGCCGGCACTGAGTTTTCGCCGTTGGCACTCATGGGATTGCTGGCCCGCCAAGGCGACCCGGCGGCGCAAACCGCGGTGGGCGCGCTGCTGGCCAGCCGCGGCCGCATGGACGACGCCGTCGGCTGGCTGCAAGCCGGATCGCGCTTTGACAACGTCATCGCCAACAGCATTCTGGCCCGCCTTCACTGGACAAGGGCCAACCGGGCCGATTCGCAGGATGAGCGGCAGGCGGCGCTCAGCGAATCGCTCGACAACTACCTGCAGGCCATTGCGCTCGGCTCCTCCGAGGCCATGTATTCGCTCGGCGCAATGTATCTGAGCGACGCTTTCGGTGGCGACAACGCGGAAACGGCGATTCCACTCCTCAAGCAAGCCGCCGAACTCGACAACAGCGACGCCCTGCTCTACCTAGCCCACCTGCACTACGCGGGCAACAAGGTGGCGAAGGACTCGAAACAGGCCGAGGCCTACTTCGTTCGCGCCGCTGCCCTCAACAACGAAACGGCCAGACTGAGCTATGCCCGCTATCTGATGCGCGAGCGCGGCTCCGGGGATTCCCGCACGGTGGCTTGGCTTGAGCAGACGGTGAAGGACACGGCCAATCCGGAAGCGATGTTGATGCTCGGCAACCTCCACGCTCGAGGCGTCGCTACTGAGCAAAACCTGCGCGTCGCGCACCGATGGTACCGGGACGCCGCCAAGGCTGGCCCGGACAACGCCGAAATCGTCAACGAAGTGGCTTGGACACTGGCCGTGTCGGACCTCTCGCGCCTGCGCCGCGGGCGCTTCGCCAATCGCATCATGACCAAGTTGATGAGGAGCAACGAGCAGGCTCGCTCGCAGCCCGAGTACTTGGATACTTGGGCGGCCACCTACGCCGCCACCGGCAACTTCCGCGAAGCGGTGCGTCTGCAGGAAATGGCCTTGCAGGAAGCCATCCACACCGACCGGGACGACGTGCTTGACATCCTGCAGCAGCATCTTGATCTCTTCCTCGCCGGCAAACCGGTGATCGAGCCCGCGCCTTAACCTGCCGCCGCACGCGCAGCCGACACAGTCAATCGCCCCAAGACGACCCATGACGCCATCCGACCTGCTGGCCAAGGATGTGCCCCTGATCGACCTGCGCGCACCGACGGAATTCGCCCGCGGCGCGTTTCCGAGCGCTGTCAACCTGCCGCTTCTTAACGACGAAGAGCGGGCGGAGGTAGGAACCTTGCACAAGCGGCGCGGGCCGGACGCAGCTATCCGCAGGGGGCATGAACTGGTTGCGGGTGCGGTCCGCGACGCCCGCATCAAAGGCTGGACAGACTTCGTGACCCAGCATCCGGAGGCTTGGATTTACTGCTGGCGCGGCGGACTGCGCTCCACCATTGCCCAATCCTGGCTGCGCGACTCGGGCTGCACCGTGCCGCGCGTGGAAGGCGGCTACAAACGGCTGCGCCAAGTCTGCCTCGACACGTTCGAGGCCCTGGCACGGCACGACGAGTCTGTCGCAACCAAACGCTGGCTGGTGTTGGCGGGCCGTACCGGCGTTGGCAAGACGGCGGTCATCCAGACGCTGCCGGAAGCGATCGACCTCGAAGCTCTGGCGCGGCATCGCGGTTCCGCCTTCGGCGGCCACGGAGAAGGACAGCCCACACCCATTGCCTTCGAAAACGCCTTGGCCATCGACTACCTCAAGCATCGCGGCCCCCGATTGATCGTCGAGGACGAAAGCCGCACCATCGGGCGGCTGGCCCTGCCGCAGTCCTGGCACGCCTGCATGCAGCAGGCCGCCATCGTACTGCTCCAAGCACCGATCGCCGAACGCATCGCCCACATCCGCGCTGAGTACGTGGACGAACCCTTGGCCCAAGGCACTTCCGAAGCGGCCCTGCTCAGCCGCCACCAAGCGGCGCTGGACCGCATCGAGAAGCGCTTGGGCCACAAACGGCACGTCGAAGTTGGCCAAGCGCTCAAGGCAGGCTTCAGCGACGGCGACCATGAAGATTGGATTGAAAGACTGCTGACCTGGTATTACGACCCGATGTACGACTACCAACTCAAGACCAAGCAACGGCGCGTCGAATTCCGCGGCGGGCGCCCGCAGGTGACCGCCTATTTCCAGGACAGCGCCGCGGTGAAGAGCGCGTGAATTCGCCCGTTGCCATCACTCACGCCACCTTCACACGACTCTCTTCATAGTTTGCGACAACGCGAATTCACGAGGGGCACATGAACCGCATTCCGGCTGGCTGGTTTCTCAACTCATCCTCAACGGCCAACGAAGAGTCGGTGGCCTGGCTGCGCATCACACCATTCATCGGCCTGCATCTCGCCTGCTTTGCGGCACTCTGGGTGGGAGTCAGCGCAGCGGCCGCCACGGCAGCCCTGCTGTCCTATGCGGTTAGGCTCTTCGCCATCACCGCGTTCTATCATCGCTGCTTCGCCCACCGCGCCTTCCGCGCCAATCGAGCGGTGCAGTTCGTCTTCGCGGCACTGGGCGCCTCGGCCACCCAGCGCGGGCCGCTTTGGTGGGCCGCGCACCATCGGCGGCATCACGCCCACACGGACACCCTCGCCGACCCGCATTCGGCGCAGCGCGGCTTTTGGTGGTCGCACATGGGCTGGTTTCTTTGCCATGCCAATTTTCGGCCGGCGCTGCACCGGGTTCGCGACCTGGCCCGATTCCCGGAGCTGCGCTGGCTGAACCGCTTCGACCTGGCCGCGCCCATCGCCTACGCAACCGCCATGTTCGCCTTGGGCGAAGCCCTGCATCCGATCGTTCCCGAGACCAACGGCTGGCAGCTGCTGGTCTGGGGCTACGTCATTTCCACGGTGGCGTTGATGCACAGCACCTTCATGGTCAATTCGGTGGCACATCGCTTCGGCAAGCGCCGTTTCGCCACGGCGGACGAGAGCCGCAACAACGCCTGGCTGGCAATTTTGACCATGGGCGAGGGGTGGCACAACAACCACCATCGCCAGCCCACCTCGGCCCGCCTGGGTTTCTATTGGTGGCAACTCGACCTCGGCTGGCTCGGCCTGCGACTGCTGGCCGCTCTGGGATTGGTGTGGGATCTGAAGACTCCATCGAAACGGCTGCTGGCTGAGGGACGCTGATGCGGGTGGCGGTCATCGGCGGCGGCGTATCGGGCATAGCCGCGGCCCATGCCTGCCAAGCCTTTGCCGAGGTCACGCTTTTTGAGGCCAAAAGCCGCCTGGGCGGCCACGCCAACACCCACGTTTTGCTGATCGACGGCCGCGCCTACGCTGTGGACTCCGGTTTCATTGTCTTCAATCGACGCAACTACCCGCTGTTCTCCGGCTGGCTGGATGCGCTCGGCGTGGCGACCCAGCCAACGGAAATGTCATTCGGAGTTTCAACCGCCGACGGCTTGGAATACGGCACGTCCAGCCTCGGCGCTCTGTTCTGCCAACGCCGCAATCGGGTCCGACCCACCTTCCTGCGCATGCTCTCGGACATCCTGCGCTTCTATCGGCAGGCTCCCGGCATCGCCGATTCAGACCCGCAACCACTCGCCGACTTCCTGCGGGCAGGCCGCTATTCCGAGGCCTTCGCGGAAAACCACCTGGTGCCCATGTGCGCAGCCCTTTGGTCGGCGCCCGCCGAGCGGGCAAGGGAATTGCCCATCAGCCACATCGCCGCGTTCATGGCCCGCCACGGCATGACCCAATTGCGCAATCGTCCTCAGTGGGAGGTCGTTCAAGGCGGCTCGCAAGCCTACGTCAGCGCCTTCCGCCGCACCTTCAAAGGCGAATTGCGCACCGACCTTCCGGTTGACGCAGTGCGCCGCGATGCCCTCGGCGTAACGGTGGCCACGGATCGGGGCAGCCGGCGATTCGATCACGCAATCCTGGCCTGCCACAGCGACGATGCGTTGGCCCTGCTCGATGCGACGGACCACGAGCGATCGGTGCTCGGCGCCATCCGCTACCAGCCGAATCGCGCCGTGTTGCACTCCGACGCATCGGTCATGCCAAGGCGCAGGGTGGCTTGGTCGAGTTGGAACGTGCGCGCCGACGCCAAAGGCCGTTTCGAGTGCACCTACTGGATGAACCGCCTGCAAAGCCTGGACGCGCCGCGGCCGCTCCTCGTCACCCTAAACCCTGCTCAAACCCCACGCGACATCTGGCTGGAATGCGACTACCGCCACCCCATCTTCACGGCCAGCGCCCATGCGGCCAAGGCCCGCCTTGGCGAAATCAGCGGCCGCAACCGCACGTTCTACTGCGGCGCATATTGGGGTTGGGGCTTTCATGAAGATGGCTTCCGCAGCGGTTTGGAAGCCGCTCGGCGACTGCGCGAGCAATGCCAAGCCGAGCAGGTCGGGAACATCAGCAAGTGTGCGGCGCGGCCTCATGCTCACTGAAATGTGCTGCCGCGGCACGGTGGTCCACGTTCGGCGGCTACCCCGCCGCCACGCCTTTCGCTACCCCCTGTGGATGCTGTATCTGGATGTCGAAGGCGCTGGGCATCCGGTGCTGTCGAACCGCTGGCTGCCCGGGTCCGCACACCAGGGTCATCTGCTCAGCGTTGCCGAAATCCGCAAGCGGCTGGCCACCAGCGGCCTCAAGGGCGCTCGCGGCGCAAGAGACCGCATATTTGCCCTCACCCAGCCCCGTTCGCTGGGATTTTCCTTCAATCCGGTCAACTTCTACTTCTGCTTCAGCGGCGACCAACTCACCGCCCTTTTGGCCGATGTGAACAACACCCCTTGGGATGAGCGGCACTGCTACGTCCTCGACGCCCAATCGGCACGACGGGCGGAAGGATGCTACGACTTCCGCTTCGCCAAGCGGCTGCACGTCTCGCCATTCCTGCCCATGACCGGACACTATCGGCTGCGCCTGCGATTCTCCGAAGGTCGGCTGCGCATCGCCATGCGGTTCAGCAACAGCAAGGGGCCGCTGTTCGCCTGCCTCTCGCTGCGCACCCGGCCGCTGACCCGGCTGGAGGCGGCTTGGGGCGCGTTGCGGTGGCCGGCGCAGAACGCCCTGACCTTGGTCCGCATCTACTGGCAGGCGGCAATGCTGTTCCTAAAGCGAACGCCCTTTCACCGCCATCCGGAGGCGGACGCGAAAGCGCCCCAGCTTCCGAAGATCAGTCCCGCCGGTGTCGGCCATGCGCCAAGGCGACACCCGCTCAAGCCTCGAAAGGCGAAGCCAGCCATGAAGGAGTCCGCATGAAGGGCACCCGCGAACCGCTCTCGCAGCGCCTTGTGCAACGCGCCCTCGGCGTGGTGGAAGGCGGCACGCTCAAGCTCTCGACGTTCGGCCGCACCCGGACTTATGGCCGCGGCGAACCCGAAGTTCGCCTGACCGTCAATGACCCGGCCTTCTACCGCCGGCTGGCCTTGCAAGGATCCGTGGGCGCCGGCGAAAGCTACATGGACGGCCATTGGGATTGCGACGACTTGGTCGCCTTGGTGCGCGTCATGGCCCGCAATCGGCCCGCCCTCGAAAGCCTCGACGGCTGGGCCGCCGCGGCAGCGGCGCTGGCCAACGCCATGAGCCACTGGCGGCGGCGCAACAGCCGGCACGGCAGCCGCCGCAACATCAGCGCCCACTACGATCTCGGCGATGAACTCTTCCGCCTCTTCCTGGATCGACGCATGATGTACTCTGCCGCCGTGTACGACCGGGGTGACGAGCCGCTCGACGAAGCCAGCGAGGCCAAGCTGGCGCGCCTTTGCCGTAAACTCGATCTCAAGCCCAGCGACCATCTGCTGGAGATCGGCTGCGGTTGGGGTGGGCTCGCCCTGTTCGCCGCCGAGCGCTTTGGCTGCCGAGTGACCGCGGCCACCATCTCCGAAGCCCAGCGCAAGCGTGCCTGCCGATTGGTGGCGGAGCACGGGCTCAGCGGCCAAGTGGAGATAAAGCTGTGCGACTATCGGGATTTGCGCGGGCGCTACGACAAAGTGGTGTCCGTGGAAATGGTCGAAGCGGTCGGCCATGAATACTTGGACGTCTACTTCCGCGCTTGCGCACGGCTGCTGCGTCCCGAAGGCCTGATGGCCATGCAGGCCATCGTCATTCGCGACAGCGCCTACCGCCGAGCGCTTCGCCGCGCCGATTTCATCAAGAAGCACATCTTTCCGGGCGGCTTCATGCCATCCGTATCGGTCTTGACCGCAGCCGCCGCAAAAGCCGACCTGTCACTGGCCAACCTGGAGGACTTCGCCATCGACTACGCTTGGACACTGCGCGAGTGGCGCCGGCGTCTGGACGCCAACGCGGCACGGGCCAAGGCGCTCGGCTTCGATGAGCGCTTCCTGCGCCTGTGGCGCTTCTACTTCGCCTATTGCGAAGGCGGCTTCATGGAACGGACGATCAGCGACGTGCAGATGCTGTTCACGATGCCCGGCCGACGCGGTCCGATCTGGCGTCTGCCCCTGGAGAGCCCATGAACCCGCTGCTGCGCGCCGCCGAGCGCGGATTCCTCCCGGATGCCCTGATCCGCTTGGGCACCCGGCACTTGCTGGGCGCCCGGCTGCGCCAGGAAGGCGCCGACGATGTGGAGGCGGCCTCCGCCCGCTACGCCGAAGTGCTTGACGCCCTGCGGCAGGGACCCATCGCAGTGGCGACCCACGAGGCCAACGCGCAGCACTACGAAGTCCCAACCGCCTTTTTCGCTCAGGTGCTTGGCCCACGCTTGAAGTACAGTGCCGGCTACTGGCCCAGCGGAACGCACACCCTAGCCGATGCCGAAGATCGGATGCTGGCGCTCTGCGCCGAGCGCGCCGGGTTGGCGGACGGCCAGCGCATCCTGGATCTCGGCTGCGGCTGGGGCGCCTTCGCCCTTTGGGCTGGGGCCCGCTACCGGCGCTCGCGCATTGTGGCAATCTCCAATTCGAGCTCCCAGAAAGCCTACATCGATCGCCGCGCAATTGAGATGGGCCTCGACAACGTTGAGGTTCGAACCGCCGACATCAACCAGCTAGCCGCAGGGGCAAGCGCTTCCCGCGACGAAGCCGCACCGGCGAGCACCTTGGAGCCGCAAAGACGAATCGACGACGATCTCAATCGCCGCTTCGACCGCATCGTCTCCGTGGAGATGTTCGAGCACGTGCGCAACTACCCGGCGTTGCTGGCCGGCATTGCCCAATGGCTGAAGCCGGAAGGCAAGCTGTTCGTGCACATTTTCGGCCACTGGCGACTCATGTATCCGTTTGAAACCGAGGGCGGCGCCAACTGGATGGGCCACCACTTCTTCACCGGCGGCCTCATGCCCGCCCAAGACACCCTGCTGCATTTTCAGGACCATTTGAGCATCGAGCGGCGCTGGCTGCTCTCTGGGCGCCACTACCAGAAGACCGCTCGCGCCTGGTTGCGCAATCTTGACGCCAATGGCAAGGCGGTGCGCATGGCGCTCAATCCCGCCTCTGCGGCGAGTGCTCCGTCGAAGGTAAGCAGCCGCATCCAAAGGCAACGCTGGCGCATGTTCCTAATGGCCTGCGAAGAGCTGTTCGGTTGGAACAACGGCAACGACTGGCTGGTCTGTCACTACCTGTTCAACAACCGTGGCTGAGCGCGGCACCCGGCACCGGGGCTTAAGCGCCCGCCTGGGTCGGCTGTTCGCGCTGCAATTGACCGTCATCGGCATTGCCACCTTGATCGGCATCTACATCACCCAACTGGTGGTCGAGGACCTGCTCACGCGGCGGGCATTGGTGTTGGAGGCCGCGCACTTCTGGACGCGGCATGAAGCCAATCCCGACCAGCCCCTGCCGGACACCGCCAACATGCGCGGCTATTTGAGCCTCGGCCGCCACGACCGTGAGGGCAGCGGCAACGGGCAGGCGGCAGAGGCGAGCAGGCCCACGCTGCCAGCCGAGCTGCTCGACGAGCGGCCCGGCTTTCGGCGCGTCGAACTCGGCCAGCGCAGTCGCATCATCCACGTGTCGGATCGTGGCGAGGCGCGGCTGTACCTCGTGTTCGACGCGGACCGAGTGTCCGATCTGGCCTTCTACTTCGGCACGGTGCCATTGTCCATCGTGCTGCTGCTGATCTATGCGGCGCTGTTCATCGCCTATCGCTGGTCGCAAGCCGCACTGTCGCCCATCGTCCGCTTGGCGAGGCAATTGGAAGCGGTCGACCTGGATCGGTCGGGGAGCGTCAAGCTGGATCTGGAAGCCCTAGGCGACAGCGCCGACGGGGAAGTGGCCACCATGATCGATGCGCTCACCGAATTCACCGAACGGCTCGATGCCGCCTTGGAGCGGGAGCGGGTGTTCACGCGGGACGCGGGCCATGAGCTGCGCACCCCAGTCGCCGTGTTCAAGGGTTCGCTCGACCTTCTCGAACGCGACGCCAAACGTCCACGACAGGATCGCCTGGCCCTGGCTCGCATGCGCCGCACGGTGCAGGACATGGAATCGCTGCTGGAGACGCTGCTGCTGCTCGCCCGCGAGGAAAGCGCCGCCTTCAGCGGCAAGGCGACCGGAATCAGCTCCCTGATCCGGGAGGAGGTGGCGGCCATGCGGACCCTCGCCGAGCAGCGCGGCAACCGCCTCGAAATGCATTGCGACATCGATTTGCGGGTCGAGGCGCCCCCTCAGGTGGTGCGCATCGTGGTCGGCAATCTGTTGCGCAATGCCCTCACCTACACCCAGGACGGAAAGGTCGAGGTGGTCGTCTTCAACGCGGGGATCCGAATCAAGGACACCGGGGCCGGCATGTCGCACGAGGAGCTCGCCAACGCCTTCGAACCGTTCTTTCGATCCGACTCCAGCCGCAACGCGGCGCACGGGCACGGCCTCGGCCTGTCCATCGTCCGCCGCCTAGCCCGGCACTACGGCTGGACTGTTGAGGCGAGCAGCGAACCCGGGCGCGGCACCACCGTCACCGTCGGATTCTAGCCCGGATGTGCGCTGGGACGCCTCAGCCGCCGGCCGCATCGCGTTCATCACCGGGAAAGCGCAGGCAGTAGCCGCGCCCCGGAACGGTCGTCACCAAGGCTTGGGCAAAAGGCCGATCCAAGGCTTGGCGCAGATTGTAAAGATGGCTGCGCAGCGCGTCGCTCTCCGGCGGTTCGCCACGCCACAGCTCGCGCTCCAGATCGCGGCGCGGCACCACGCGCGGGTACTCCCGCATCAGCACCCTGAGCAGTTCGAAGGCGGTTCGCGACAGGCTGATCGAGCTGCCGGCGCGGCTGACTCGCAAGGCATCCGCGTCCAGGGCGAGCTCACCAATTTCGTACTTGGAAGCCAAGCCCTTGACCCGCCGCGCCAACGCCTCGATGCGGGCGGCCAGTTCCGGCATGTCGAAGGGCTTGACGAGGTAGTCATCGGCGCCGGCGCCAAAGCCCGCCAGCTTGTCGGTGAGTTCATCACGGGCGGTCAACATGATGATGGGAGTGGCGATTTTGGCGTCTTCGCGCAAGCGCCGACAGACCGTGAAGCCGTCCAAGCCCGGAAGCATGATGTCCAAAACCACCACATCGTAGCTTTCGGTCACGGCCAGATGCAGCGCCAGCAAGCCATCGGCAGCGAAATCCACTTCATGACCGCAGGCCTCCAGATAGGCGGCTGTGGTCTCCGCCAACGCCTGATGGTCCTCAACGAGCAGGACGCTCAGGCGCTCCATCACGCCATTCCCTGAGCGTCAAGTCGCTCATCCTTGAGCCGCCAGCGCTCCTCAAGCCATTGCTTGGGTCCAGCATCGAGCACTTCGCCGGCCGGAAAGCAGCGCGCCACCATCGCCACAGACCCGCTGGCGCCGCCCAGGAATGCCCAAAAGCCCGCGCAGCGTTGGTAACGGATGGTCAGGTCAACAACCGGCGGACGCAAGGGGGCCAAGGCTTCGACGATGGCCGTGAAGCCGCCTGCCCGAGGGCGCAGCAAGTACCGGTGGGGACTGTCGGACAGCCGCCGCTTGGCGTCGCTGAATCGGGTGCCTTCGGCGAAAGTGAGCATCGCCGCCGGTGCCTCGAACAGCACTGCGCAGGCTTGACGAACCCGCTCCCGGTCCTGACGTCGACGATTCTCGACGGAGCCGCCAACGCGCCCTCGACGGCGCATGACGGGAAAGTTGAAGGCCATCATAATGAGCCCCAAGACCGGGATGTAGGCGAGTTCCCGTTTGCAAAGGAACTTGATGACCGGCCCACGCCGGGCGATGGCGCTCTGCAGCAGGAGGATGTCTGCCCACGATTGGTGGTTGGCGACCACAATGCAGGACGCTTCAGGATCGAGATCCAGGCGCGGGCAACGCCAACGGGCACCGGACACCCGCTTTAGCCACCAGTCGTCAAACGCCACTGCGCTGCGGTAGATTCCGCAGCTGATGCGGTGGGTGGCTGGCCGGGCCTTGGGAACCAACAGGCGAACGGTCAGCACCAGGAGCAGTGGCGCACACCAAAACAGCAGATTGAAGGACACCGCGGTGAAGGCGGCGAGAGCCTTGAGATGTTGTCCCAGCGTCACGCCGAAGACACGGGCCTCGGTCGCGGCGGCCGCGGGATGAGGACCGGGGTGCGGGCCAGATAGTCCCGGTACTCGGGATCTTCACCCCAACGCCGCTGGCCGCTCGCCTCCAGCATGCGCACCCCGCTGACTCGCGTCAGCAGCAGGGCGACTAACAGGGGTGAAGCGAGCGTCAGCTGCGCCCAACCCTGAAGCGCGGGCCATGCGACCACGGCGATGCCCGTCCAAAGCAGAATTTCACCGAAGTAGTTGGGATGCCGGCACCAAGCCCAAAGCCCGCTGGTGATGAACCGCTCGGCGTTGGCGGGCTGGCTGCGAAAAAGCCGTTTTTGCTGGTCCGCCGCCACCTCGATGGCGAAGCCCAGTGCCCAGAGGATAACGCCAGCGATCAGAAAGCCACCAGCCGGTGCGCGCGATGAGGCCGCAATGGCCGCCAGCCCCGGCGCGAACGAGACCGTCACCCAAGCCCCTTGCAGGCTCCACGTCAGCAGAAAGGCCGCAAAGTCCTTCTTGATTCGGCTTAGGCGGCGGTCGAATCCATCCCGACGGATGCGGGCGCTGAGGAAAGAACCCAGGCGCAGCGCCCAGGACGCGACCAGCAAGGCGATGACGGCGGCCCGCGCATCCGGCTGCTCCGAGACGACCAGTGCGAACAGGGCAAGGCTCAGGAACGTGAATGAGCCGGTCAGATCAAAGTAGCGTTCGCTCTGCGCGAAGTAAGCCGGCACGAAGGCCAGCCACTGGATGACGAAGGCCAGCGCAACGCAAAGCGCGAACACCGGAATGCCGGCCACGCGGTCGCCACCGTCGCTGCCCGCCAGCGCCAGCAAGACGCCAAGGCCCACCGCGCTCAGTGTGCCGAGCCAAGGGATGGCTTTGTTCACTGGAGTAATTCTGCTTCCTGTTGATCAACGAAGCGGCTTTCAGCGAGCATAACATCAACCCCCGCGGATGTGCGCCGCGTTGGCTCGGACGGCGGCCTGCAAATAGTCCACGAACACCTGCACCCGGCGGGTGCCACGGCTTTCCGGCGTCCTAAGCAGCCAGAGCGGCTCCCGCTCCACACCCCCGCCGGGCAGGCGCCGCAGCTCGGCATCCGCGTCCCCGATCAGGCAAGGCAGCGCTGACACGCCGGTGCCGGCGCGAAGCAGCGGCAGCAGGCGCGTAAGACCTTTGCAGCGAGCCACCGTCGGCGTTCCGTCCAAGTGGCTCGACTTCAATTTGGCAATGGCCGAGGCAGAGGTTTTTCCGCAGGCCAGTCCTTCGGCCTCAATCCACTTGAGAGCGGATCCGGAGCGGGCGAATAGGCGTTGATGGCCGTACAGCGACCAGCCCGCCGCACCCATCTCTCTTCCAATGAGGTCCAAGGGGGGCGCTGCCGTCACTTCGAGGGCTACGTCGAAAGGCGCAGCGGCCGAACGGGCGCTCGTCCATTCGACTTGGATGTCCCCATAAGCGCTGACGAAGCCGTCCAAGTCGTGAACCAACCCGCCCAGCATGAGGAAGCCGGGCACGGCCACCCGAACAGGACCGGCCACTTCTCCCTCGCTCCGCTCAAGAAGATGCTCGATGCCGGCAAGGTCCCGCTCGATGCGCCGAAGCCCCGCGGCAGCCGATGCGCCGGCGGTGGTGAGGGCCAGGCGCTGTCCGCGGCGATTGAACAGCTTAACGCCCAAACGGGTCTCCAAGTGCTCCAGACGGCGGGTAACCGTCGAAGGGTGAACGCTCAAGGCCTTGGCGGCCGCGCGCACTGTTCCCTCGCGCACCACCGCCGAGAAAAACCTGAAGTCGTCCCAGTCCATTTCTCCCCGCCCTCCTTCGCGTGCCTTGAGCTCCAGCCCCGAGTTCCTAGCCGGCTTTGCAGGGCCGATGCGCTCACATTCACAGGGACCTTGAACTTTCGCGGCCCGCTGGAGCCCATGAGATAGCGACGCCGAATGCAAGCCATTGCCTATGAAGCGGCCTGCATTTTGCAATAGCTTGTTGCATATATGCAACGGCTTGTTGCGTTACTTACGGTTGCGTTTTGCGTTACCAAAAGTAACATGGGTGCATCGGACGCGATGCAGGGCCAGCGACTCCAGCGACTCTAGGGACTAAGGATGCGCAGCCAAGCACGAAACGAATTCACTGGTTGAGTGAATAGCGCCGAACATGAGGGATACCCGGCTTCCTCCCTCCCTCCCCCTTCCCACGGGTATCCCTCTTCTTTACCCCGCCCATTTTTCAAGACCCGCACACCCCTGCGGCCCCTCTGGCTCTCCAAGCAGGGTTGTGGTCATGAACTGCCGCCACCTCAAGGTTGAGCAGACATCCCCGGCCGTCGCGACGGTCAGGTTTCAGCCGTCCTGAATCACACCCGCTTTCACAGGCAATTGACACCATGAAAAATCAACTCACCAACCTCATCCCCGCCTTCCGCTAGTCCGACCTATGCACGAATGAACGTAGCGAGGTCGGCAAGAGTAGTGAAAGCTCTGGGTGCGCGGACGCGTGCTTTGGCACGTTGAGCGCGCGCAGGAGTGCTTGACAGCACGTTGAGCACGCGGCGGGAGCACGCCCAGTGATTTCGCTGCTATTGACGACCGCAGTAGTTTATTC
>JAQAJJ010000038.1:0-24078 GCA_028278675.1 Candidatus Azophilus lithoversatilis | reverse complement strand
GGCAACCGCGCGGTGGGGCTGGCCCCCGGCGCGCCCCGGCTGCGGCTCTCCTCAGGCGAGGGGCGGGCCCCGCGCGCTCCCCGGCTGAAGGCTCTGCGAAGCAACGCGGCCGGGAGCCGAAACGACAACGTGGAATCACACTTGTTTGCGGGACGGGACACTAGCTGTAGTAGACAGCCCGAGTCATTGAGAAGCGTAGCGCCATCCCGTCGATCTCCACCTCGATGGGCGCTTCGACGTCGCGGAGCTCGACCCGCTCGAAGGTGGTGCACAGCGTCTCGCCCATGATGTAGTCCCGGTGTTCATCGGCGGCCTGCGCCAAGGCCTGGACGGCTTCATAGCGCAGCACGATGCGGTCGGATACGGCGAACCCGCGCTCCCGGCGCGCCCGTTGCACCCGGTTGACCAGTTCCCGAGCATAGCCCCCGCGAATCAGGTCATCGCTCAACGTGCAGTCGACAACCACGCTGATTTGGCCGTCCGTCGCGGCGCCGGAGCCGGGCAGGGGTTGATGTTGCACGGCGATTTCTTCCGGGCCGAAGCGTTCGCCGTCGAGCATGAGCTCGCCATCGGCCTGAAACCCGGCAATCTGCTCAGCAGACAGTGACCCAATTGCAGCGGCAAAGGCCTTCATGCGCTTGCCAAGGCGCTTGCCGAGCACCCTGAAGTTGGGTTTGGCGACCAGTTCAATGTAGCGCGCTTCGTCACTGTCGAAGGCCAACGCCTGCACATTCAGTTCGGCCTTGATGGTGGTGCCGAGCTTGCCGATCTCGCCGAGCAGGTCCCGGTCCCTGTGAACAATGGTGAGCCGCCTTAAGGGAGTGCGCAGGCCAATCCTAGCCTCTTCGCGCTGCGCTCGTCCGAGCAGGATCACCTGCCGCATTCGCGCCACAGCGGTTTCCAAGGCGGGCTTGACGAAGCCCTGCTCCGCCTTGGGGTAGTCGCAAAGATGCACCGATTCCGGCTTCGGCTTGCTGCCGCCAAACTGGGACAACATTTGGTAGAGGTGCTCAGAGAGAAACGGCGCAAATGGGGCCATGACCAAGCAAAGCTCCTGCAGGGCCGAGTGCAGGGTGGCGAAGGCGGCGATCTTGTCGGCGGTGATCTCCTCGCCCCAGAACCGGCTGCGGTTGAGGCGGATGTACCAATTGGTCAAGTCTTCAATGAACTCAAAGAGCCTGGGCACGACGTTGTAAAGCCGGTAGGCGTCCATCTCCCGGGTCACGCCTTCCTTCAACGTCTGCAGCCGGGACAAAATCCACTGGTCGAGGATGTTGTCGCCGGGGTGGCTGCCTTTTTCAGGCGACCAGCCGTCAATCTCCGCGTAGGTCTTCAGGAAGGCGAAGGCATTGACCCAGGGCAGCAGGGCGCGCCGCGTCATGTCGCGCACCCCGGCGTCGGCGAAGCGCTGCTCCTCCGCCCGGACCAGACCGGAATTGATGAGGTACAGCCTTAAGGCGTCAGCGCCGAAGGTCTCCATCAGTTCGTCCGGCGGCGTGTAGTTCTTCAGCCGCTTGGACATCTTCTTGCCGTCCGCGGCCATCACCATGCCGTTGACGATGACGTTGCGGAACGCAGGCTTCCCGTAGAGCGCCGCGGCCAGCACGGTGAGGGTGTAGAACCAGCCCCGGGTCTGGTCGAGTCCCTCGGCGATGAACTCCGCCGGGAAGCCCGCCTCGAAGATGTCCTGGTTCTCGAACGGGTAGTGCAACTGCGCGTACGGCATGGAACCGGATTCGAACCAGCAGTCGAGCACCTCCGGGATGCGGCGGTAGGTGCCGTCCTCGCCGTCGACGGAAAAGGTCAGCGGGTCCACGTGCTCCCGGTGCAGGTCCTCGAGCCGCACCCCGGTGCGGGCCTCAAGCTCGTCCAGCGAACCGATGCAGACCGCTTTGCCGGACACATCGTTGATCCAGATGGGAATCGGGGTGCCCCACACCCGGTTGCGGGAAATGGCCCAGTCCACCGCGCCCTTGAGCCAATTGCCGAAGCGGCCGTCCTTGATGTGCTCCGGCACCCAACGCACTTCGGCGTTGGCGGCGAGCAATTGGTCCACGATATCCGTGACCCGCACGTACCAACTCGGCACCGCGCGGTAGATCAGCGGCGTATCCGACCGATAGCAGTAGGGGTAGGCGTGCTGCACCACATCCTCGCGGTAAAGGGCGCCCGCGTCCTTTAGGTGCCGGATGATGGCGCGGTCGGCGTCCTTGACGTAGAGGCCAGAGAAGTCGCTGACCGCCTCGGTGAATCGGCCCTGCATGTTGACCGGGCACACGAACGCCTCAATGCCCGCCGCCTTGAGCACCCGCGCATCGTCCTCCCCGAAGGCCGGCGCCTGATGCACAAGGCCGGTGCCTTCATCGGCGGTAACGTAGTCATCGGCCACCACTCGGAAGGCGCCCCGCACCCGCTCTTCGGCAAAGTAGGGGAAGAGGGGGTCGTAGAACCGTCCGACCAGATCGCTGCCGCGCAGCCGGGTCTTGATCTCAAGATCGCCGTAGGCGGCGAGCCGCTCTTCAGCAAAGTAGATGTTCCTGCCCGAAGCGGCGTCCCGGGCCTTGACGTAACCGAGGTGTGCGTTGACGCAAACAGCCAGATTTGACGGGAGAGTCCAAGGCGTAGTGGTCCAGACGGACAGGTACGCCTCCTCATCCCTCAGTTTCAGCAGCACCGTGACCGCCGGGTCCTGCACGTCCATGTAGTTGGATGTGGCCTCGAAATTCGACAACGGCGTCTCTAGGGCGGTGGACACCGGCATGATCTTGTTGCCTTGGTAGATCAGCCCCCGGCCCCACAGCGCCTTGACCACCCACCAGAGGGACTCCATGTACCAAGCGTCCATGGTCTTGTAATCGTTGTCGAAATCCACCCAGCGGCCGAGGCGGGTAATGGTCTGGCGCCACTGAGCGACATAGCGCCCGACGATGGCCCGGCATTCGTCGTTGTAGCCGGCCACCCCAAGCTCCGCCACCGCCTGTTGCGCGGACATGCCCAACTGCTTGTCAATCTCGTGCTCGATGGGCAGCCCGTGGCAGTCCCAGCCGAAACGGCGCAGCACATGGCGCCCCTTCATGGTCCAGTAGCGCGGCACGATGTCCTTTATTGTGCTCGCGACGATGTGGCCGTGGTGCGGCAGTCCGGTGGCGAAGGGCGGACCATCGTAGAAGATGTAGGGCTTTTTGTTTTGGCGCTGGTCCATGGAGCGCTCGAAGACCTTGGAGCGCTCCCAAAACTCAAGCACTTCGTGCTCCATCCGCACAAAGGAGAAGGTGCCCGTCGTTGCCGCCGGTTCCGCCATGGTTATCTGGAGATGAGGAAAGGAGAGCGCATTCTAAGCCATCGGCGGACGGCCTTTGAAGGCGTGCGCCTTAGGCGCACGTGCGAGTTGCTTCGCAACTCGGCGCACACGCAGCTCCTTGGGTGCCAAGGTTCGTTGGCGTTTCGCTGGCGCGAAACTTCGCGCCCATTGAGTTTTGGCCAGCGCCACCTGCTTCCGAACCGAGACCGGCGGCAGGGCGCAGGCTGCTAGGGAGCCTAGCTCAATGACCGCGGAGGCGCCGCTCAAGTTCCGCGACCCGCGCCTGGGCGGCGCGCCGGGCGTCGTCCGCCTCCCTCAGTGCCCGTTCGGCCGCGTGGCGAGCTTGTTCGGCCGCTTGGCGAGCCTCAGTTTCCTCTTCGTGCGTCCGCAGGCAGCCGTTGTTCGGATGGAAGAAGCGCAGATTGCCGTCCTGCAGATGCAGTTCCAATCCCAGCAGGCTTGGCGCCAGGAGCAGCTCGCCGCGCCGTTCGAGAACCACCGGCTCGAACTTGCCGCCGGCGCCTAGGCGATGGCCCTTCAGTTCCGGCTTCAAGTAGTCCGCCGTCGGGTCATGCTGCCAGTACTCGCGGACCCCAAGCCGTTCGTAAATCACCTTCTTGCGCCCCTCGTCCTCCCCGCGCGTGGACTTCGAGGTCACCTCCAGCACGAAGTCCGGGCCGTAGCCGCCCTCCTCCCAGATTCGCCAAGTCTGGCGCTCCGCATCGGGACGCGGCTCGACCCCAAGCGCCACGAACAGATCAGGCACCAGGAACGCCTTGATGTTGTCCTGTTCGTAGTACATGAGCTGGTCGCACCCGACAAAGACGTCATTGCGGCCCTTGTGCGCCAGCAGGAGTCCGCCCAGCAGGCCGAACAGAACCCGCACATGGACTTGGGTCTCACCCACCGGCTTGCCGTCCGATTCCGGGTAGTCGTCCCGTGTCAGCACCGGGCGCTTGCGCGGCTTGGCCAATGGCCGCCGGAAGTTCGGCAGGCCGGTGGCGGGAAGCGGTTGGGTTTCGCTCATGGCAACCTCCTTCGGCTGGCGGCTCAAGGCGCTGTTGGCCACGGAGAAAGTTAGCACAGGGTCGGGCCTGCTGTGCGGCAATCGACCACATGGCTGAATTCGGCTTGCGAACATGGCACCATCATCGGGCCCGCAACTCGCAAGGTCTGTACGTAATCGCCAACACGACCGGGGGACATCGACGCTTTGTGACTGCTAACGCCCCATCGCCCGCGCACCGATGTGGTAGGTTGCACGCCCCGGCGACTGAACCCAATGCGGAGAAAACCAATGCAAATCGGCGCTGTTCTGCCCCACAACGAAATCGGCACGGATCCGGAAGCCATCAAGGCCTATGTCCAGGGCCTTGAGGCCTTGGGCATCACCCATCTGCTGATCTACGACCATGTGCTGGGCGCCGACCCGGACCGGCCCGGCGGCTGGAGCGGCCCCTACGACAAGGACATCGCCTTCCACGAGCCCTTCACCTTCTATGCCTTCGTCGCCGCCGTGACGACCCGCCTGGAGTTGGTCACCACGGTGCTGATACTGCCCCAGCGGCAAACCGCCTTGGTGGCCAAGCAGGCAGCGGAAGTGGCGCTGCTGTCGAACAATCGGCTGCGGCTCGGCATCGGCACCGGCTGGAACGCCGTGGAGTACGAAGCCCTGAATGAGGACTTCGGCAACCGCGGCCAGCGCCAAGCGGAGCAGGTCAGCCTGATGCGCCGCCTGTGGAGCGAGGACGCCTTCAGCTTCGAGGGCGACTACCACCGCATCACCCAAGCCGGCATCAATCCACGCCCGTCCCGGCCCGTGCCCGTCTGGTTTGGTGGCGGTGCCCCCGCCTTGCTCAAGCGTTGCGCGGAACTTGGCGACGGCTGGATGCCGCTCGGTGGCCCCAGCGCCAAAAGCCAAGCCTGCATCGACGCCATGCGCACCCATCGCGAGGCGGCGGGGCGACCTTGGGACGGCTTCGGCATCCAAGCTCAAGCTCAGTTCGCTGGCGGCACCCCCGAACGCTGGGAAGCGCACGCCAAAAAGTGGCGGGCCATGGGCGCCACCCACCTCGCCGTTGCCACCCACAACGCCGGCGAAACGGACGCAGACGGACACTTGGCGCGCATCGAAGCCTACATGGCTGCCGTGAACGGGTAGGCAACCGCTATCGCTCCAAGCGCGGGGCACGGGGCACGATCCCAATCTGTGTTGAGCGGAGTTCGGCACCAGCCAAACTCCAACGGACAGCAGGTTGCTAGTGTCCTGTCCGGTTAATTCGTGGGTTTTAGGCGCTAGGCCCTTTCGTCCCTTGGGCAGGCCCCACACAAGGCGGAGCAACGCGGCCAAGGGGCGAAAGGGCCACGAATAATCACACGAATTAGCCGGACAGGGCACTAGCCCCGCGCCATCCGCAGCATGGCCTCCATGCGCGGCTTCAGCTTCTCCAGGCTGGCCGCCATCAGGGGCACGATGACTTGGTTGGCTCCCTGGGCCTCGAACTCGGCGATGGCGTCGGAGTTCAGGGAGTCACGGTTTGGGCCGACGTAGATCTGCACATCGGCCCGGCTGCGACCAGCCCCCGCGAGGAGGGCATCCAGACGGCTAAGCCGCTCCGCGAACGCTTCCGGGCTGAGATTGAACCCGTACCAACCGTCGCCGTGGCTGGCGACGCGGCGCAGGGCCGGCTCGCTTTCACCACCGAAGAAGATGGGCGGATGGGGCGACTGCACCGGCTTGGGGTTGAAGTGACAGGGCGCAAGCTGGTAAGTCTCGCCTTCGTATGCGGCCAGCCCCGGGCTCCAGAGCGCTCGCATCACCTCGACATACTCGACCGTGCGGCCGGCGCGGCTGCCGAAGTCCATCTGCAGGTTGTCAAACTCCTCCTTGAGCCAGCCAATGCCGACGCCGAAGTCCACCCGGCCACCGGAAAGGTAGTCGAGATCCGCCACCATCCGCGCCGTGTACACGGGATTGCGTTGAGGCACGAGGCAGATGCCCGTGCCAAGGCGAACGCGCTCGGTGTGGGCGGCGATGTAGGTCAAGGCGGCGAAGGGGTCGAGAATGCCCTCCGGCTCCCCGGGGATGCGGCCGTTCGCCGAATAGGGATAGCGGGACTCATACTCCGGGAAGAAGATGACGTGCTCCGGCAGCCAGATCGCGTCGAAACCAGCGGCCTCGACAGCCTTGGCGGCCTCGCCGATGAAGGCAGGCGGGGTGATGTGGTTGAACGCCATGGCGACGCCGATTTTCATGGTCTTCTCCTTTTTTTGAATCCGGCCTTGAGTGCCCGATCGTCCCGACGGACCGATCGCGCATCGCGGTATCATCCCCGGAGTGTCCTGTCCGATCAATAAGTGGGATTTTGGCGCTAGGCCGTATCGCCCAGCGGCTGGCCAGTCGTTCCTTCGGCGTTAATGGCGCGCCGCTGTGGGGCAAACTGAAGGCTCGCTTGAAAACTGAATCCCCTCCACCCCGTTCGGCCTACCCATGGCATTTGGCGAGCTCCAGCTTGTGGATGGCGGGCATGAGCCTGCAGGGATTCCTATTCACCTGGCTGCTGGTGGGGGTGCTGGAAGTTCCCGCGGACCAAGCGGGCATCGCCCGCTCCTTGGCCGAATTTCCACCGTTGGCGATGCTGCTCATTGGCGGCGTGCTCGGCGACCGCTTCAATGGGCGTTCCTATCTGGCCGTCATGCACCTGCTCATGTGCCTGCCGCCCCTCGCCATCGCCATGGTGTTCGAGCTCGGCTTGCTCAGCTACTGGTGGGTGGTGACCTTCGGCGTGTTGATGGCTGGCATCCAATCGCTGTCCGATCCGGTCCGCCAATCCACCCTCGCCCGGGTGGCGCGTTTCGACATCCAAAGGGCGGTGACGATCATGACCATCACCACGTCGTTGGTCGGCATTGGCGGGATGTACGTAGGGGGCCAACTGGAAAATCTGGGCCTTGCCACCGTGCTCGTCATCCAATCGCTGACCTTCCTTGCGGGCCTGGTCGCCGTCTGGCGGCTGCCCTCGCTGCCTGGGACCCGTTGCGCCCAGCGACCCAACATCGGCTCTGGCCTCAAGGCCGTTTTGCGCATGCCGCTGGTCCGCAACGTCATCGGGCTCAACTTCCTCAGCAGCCTGTTCAACGCCGGCGCCTACATCATCGTCATTCCCTACATCGTCAAGGAAATCTATCTGGGCGATGCGGAGACCTTCGCCATCGTGCTGATCATTTTCACCACCGGCGCCATCGGCTCCAACGTGGCCTTGCTGCCCTTCATGCCGCTGCGGCGGCCAGGACGGCTGTTTCTCGTCCTGCAGCTTACGCGGGTGGCGATCCTGTGGGTGATTTGGCTGGCACCCCCGCTTTCCCTGTTTTACGCCACGCTCGTCGTTTGGGGGATCAATCAAGGGGTGACGACCACCCTGTCGCGCGCCGTCGTCCAGGAACTGGCGCCGCCCGAGGAAGGCGCCAAAATCCTGTCCGTTTTGATCTTAAGCTTCATGGTTTCCGCCCCGGTAAGCGCGATACTGCTTGGTGTCCTCGTGGAGCGCTTCGACCCAATGGCCGGTCTGCTGCCCGGCATGGCCATCTCCGTGGTCATCTTCGGCATCGGCGTCATCAAGAGTGGATTGTGGTCCTACGAGTCCGCCGCCAACGCGCTGCACAACAAATCGCGTTAGAATCGTCAACATTCCGAACAACGATAGAGGACCCCATGAGCAGCTTAGCCCGCGCCACCAAATCGGAGGTGGTGTCCTCTGACGCCGAGGATCTCATTCTGGTGGACGCTGCGGACACCCCGGTGGGCTTTCTGGACAAATCGTCGTGCCACGACGGCAAGGGCGTGCTGCACCGCGCGTTTTCGGCCTTCATCTTCAACGACCGTGGCGAGGTCCTGATCCAAAAGCGCGCCGCGGACAAGCGCCTGTGGCCGTCCTACTGGTCAAATAGCTGCTGCTCCCACCCCAGGCGCGGCGAGACGATGGAAGCCGCTGTGCGCCGCCGCCTCAACCAAGAACTGGGCATGCCGCCAGCGCAACTGCGGGATCTGCGCTACATCTACAAGTTTGAGTACCACGCCGCCTTCGGCGCCGCGGGCAGCGAGCACGAACTCTGCTCCGTCTTTCATGCGCAATTTATGGGCGAACCGGTGGTCAACGTCACGGAAATCGAGGACTGGGCCTGGGTAGCCCCCGCCGAGTTGACACGGCGCCTCGCCGAACAGTCCAGCCAATTCACCCCGTGGCTGCACTTGGAGTGGCCGAACATCCTCAACGGCGCATAAGTTCTCAAATCAGCAGCGCCACACCGAGCAGCAGCAGCCCGCCGCCCAAGGCATCGCGCCACCGAACCCGCTCCCGAAAAAGCCAAACGCTGGTGAGAAAGGCGAACATCAACTCCACTTGGCCGAGCGCCCTCACCAGCGCTGCGTTCTGCACAGTCATGGCGGAGAACCAAGCCGCTGAAGCCAAAGCGCCCAACGCACCCACCGCAGCACCGAGACGCCATACCGCAAGCACGGCGGTCAGGGTGCCAGGTTCCCGCAGGCGCAGCAGGAGGCCCATTGCCGCAGTCTGCACCGTCAAGGCAACCGCCAAGGTCGCCACCGCCCGCTCGAGGATGGTGCCATCCGGCAAGCTGAGCGCGGCCCCCCGATAGCAGACCGCAGCCACCGCAAACGCAGCACCCGCCAGCAAGCCAAGGCCGACTCCGCCCTGCCACTGCGCCCGGTCCTCGGGGCTTTGCTTCACGGTCATGACGACCACCCCAACCAAGCTGATCAAGATGCCCGCAAAAGCCAGCCAAGACAGCGAATCGCCCAGCAGCACAAAACCGAAGGCGGCGGTTTGCATCGCCTCCGTCTTGGAGAACGCGGTGCCCACGGCGAAGCTGCGTCGCCGGAAGGATCCCAGCAAGGCAGCCGTGCCGCCGATCTGAGCGACACCGCCAAAGGCGCTGGTAAGCCAAAATGCCGGGCCGGCGTCCGGGACCGGGCGGTCGGCGAACAGGAGCGCAGCACCCAGCCAAGCGAACGGTACAGCGTAGAGGAAACGCACATAGGTGGCGCCGAGAACGGTCAACGGTCCGGTGCCGGCGGCGGAGAGCTGCCGCTGCAGCAATGAGCGGACATTCTGCACGAAGGCAGCGCCTAGCGTCAGCCACACCCAGAGCATGGGCGCTAACGTCCGGCTAGATAGCGAATTCGATGCGGCCGCCGCGACAGCCACTGAAAGCGGGCAATGAAGGCCACCGCGGCCAAGGTGACACTCATGACGGTGCCGGACCAGAAGCCATAGACCCCTAGGGCGGGCAAGCCGAGCAATCCAAACCCCAACAGAGCCGCCAACGGCAACCCCACGCCCCAATAGGCAAGGCCTGCAAACAGCATCGGCATACGGGTGTCCTTGTAGCCGCGCAGTGCGCCCATGGCGGTGCCCTGGGCGCAATCCACAACCTGAATCGCCACCACGAACAGCATGAGATTGACGCCCAGGGCGAATACGGCCGGATCCTTCGTGTAGAAGCTCGGCACGAGATCCCGGCAAAAGTAAATGACCACTGCCGCGACTATGCCAAACCCGATGCTGACGGCGAGCGCAACGTTGCCGCTGCGGCGCGCCGACGACCAATCTTGGCGGCCCACGTTGAAACCCACCCGCACCGATGCCGCCATGCCCAAAGCCAGCGGTACCATAAAAGTGAGCCCGGCGACATTGCCTGCGATCTGATGAGCCGCGACCGCATCCACGCCGAGGCGGCCGATCAGCAGCGTGACCACCGAGAACATGCTGATCTCGAGAAAGTGGGAGGCGCCAATCGGAGCGCCGAGCCGGAACAGGCGCCCGATTTCGCTCATATCCGGCCAACTGAAGCGGGTGAACAGGCCGGCGCTGCGCATGCGCGAAAAGGCAACAATGCCGGCCATGGCTAACATCTGGCCGGTCATCACGACGGCGCTGGCATAGCCGCAGCCGGCACCGCCGAGGCCCTGCAGGCCAAACCCGCCATAGATGAACAGGGCGTTGAGCGGCACCTTCAGCACCAGTCCCGACAGCGCCACCACCATCGCCGGCAGGGTCCAGGACATCGCGTCGCACAGGTAGCGCATGGCAAAAAAGCCCAGCATTGGCAGGATGCCCCAGGACAGGGCCTTGAGGTAGGCGCCAGCAATGGGGATGGCCAGCGGGTCAACTTCGATGCCGCGCAGAATCGGCTCCGCGTTGCGCAGCAGCACGATGAGCGCACTGCCTCCGACAAGCGCCATCCAGAGGGCCTGCCGCACCACCTCCCCGGCATGTTCGCCTTGCCCGCGGCCATGAAGCTGCGAAACCGACGGCGTTATCGACATGATGAGGCCGGTGATGAACAACATCGCCGGCCAAAACAGGTTGCCGCCGAGGGCGACCCCGGCCAAGTCCGCAGCACTCAGCCGCCCGGCCATGACCGTATCCGCCACCCCCATGCCCATCTGCGAGAGCTGGGTCAGAATGATCGGCGACGCCAGCCGCACCAGCTGGCTCAACTCCTGACGAACCACGGCAACCGCACATCTCGGGGGAGGGCGGCCATTTTAGCCCGGAACGCCGACCGGGGACCGTTCAACTCTCGGCAGGCCGTCGGGGTACCCCAAACGATAATGATTATCATACGGGTGAACTTCAAAATCCGGCAATTTTGATAGACAGCGCCTATGGCGTTGATTCAAACTTTCAAATGGCAAAAGCCAGGCCTTCGCGTGTATTCTGGCTCGGCAACCAACAGTGGACACGTGCTGAAATCACCCTAGCTGAAATCACCCTAAAGGAGACGCAATCCCATGGATCTGAACGACAGCCAAACCCTGCAAAACCTCAAGGACGCCTTCGCCGGCGAATCCCAAGCCAACCGGCGTTACCTCTACTTCGCCGCCAAGGCGGACGTCGAGGGCGAGAACGACGTCGCCGCGGTGTTTCGTTCCACGGCGGAGGGCGAAACCGGCCACGCCCACGGCCACCTCGAATACATGGAGGCGGTCGGCGACCCGGCTACCGGGCTGCCCATCGGGACCACCAGCGACAACCTCAAGGCGGCCATCGCCGGCGAGACCCACGAGTACACCGACATGTACCCCGGCATGGCGAAAGCCGCGCGGGACGAGGGCTTCGAGGAGATCTCCGACTGGTTCGAGACCTTGGCGAAGGCCGAGCGCTCCCACGCCAATCGCTTTCAAAAGGCCTTGGAGGCGCATCGCCACAGGCGATGCGCGCCAGCGGCTTGTTGGTAGCCTGCAGGCCGCTTGGGAGGCTCAAGCGGCCTGTGGCACTCACAAGCTCCCGACGTTTGGCGACCGCAGCCCCGTTTCCCCCAAAGAGGATTCACCATGGCCGTCCGTGAAGGCAGCCTGGAAGCCCCGCAGCGCCGCCCCATTGATTGGCGCTCCGACGCCTTCCACGACAAGGCGGACCTGAACGCCGAACTTGAGCGGGTGTTCGACATCTGCCACGGCTGCCGCCGTTGCGTGAGCCTATGCGACGCGTTCCCAACCCTGTTCGACCTCGTCGATGAGTCGGACACCATGGAAGTGGACGGCGTGGACCCGGCGGACTACGCCAAGGTGGTTGAGCAGTGCTTCCTCTGCGACCTGTGCGCCCAAACCAAGTGCCCCTACCTGCCGCCGCACGAATGGGCGGTGGACTTTCCGCACTTGATGCTGCGCGCCAAGGCCGAGCGCTTCAAGGCGGGCAAGGCCCGCTGGCGGGATCGCCTGATCACCAGCACCGGCCCAGTGTTCAAGATGCTCTCCACACCCGGCATCGCCCAAGCGGCCAATGCCGCCGCGGCGACGCCGGCGCTGCGCAAGGCCACCGCACCGATCAGCGGGCTGCACGCCGAAGCGCCGCTGCCGAAGTTTGCGGCCAAGCCGCTCAGCCGGCGGGTGCAAGGCATCGTGGGCAGCGACTTGGCGGCCAGGCCTTCGGACCGCACGACGGGCAAAGTGGCCATCTACGCCACCTGCTATGGCGAACACAATTGCCCCGAAGTCGTGGAGGACCTCATCGCCGTGCTGAACCACAACGGCGTACCGGTCAAGGTGCTCAAGGACGCCCGTTGCTGCGGCATGCCGAAGTTGGAACTCGGCGACCTGGAGAAGGTGGCGGCAGCCAAGGAAGCCAACCTGCCCATCTTTCTGAACGCCGTTGACGAAGGCTATGACCTGATGGCCGTCATCCCCTCCTGCGTGTTGATGTACAAGCAGGAAATCCCGCTGATGTTTCCCGGCGAAGCGGACGTGGAACGCGTGAAGCAGGCGTTCTTCGACCCGTTCGAGTACCTGATGCTGCGCCATCGCGCCGGGCTGCTGAACACCGAGTTCAAGCACCCGCTCGGCAAGGTGGCCTATCAGGTCGCCTGCCATCAACGGGTGCAGAACATCGGCATGAAGACGCGCGAACTCCTGAACCTCATCGATGGCACCGAAATCACCGCCATCGAACGATGCTCCGGCCACGACGGCACCTACGCCGCCAAGGCGGAGACCTACGCCAAGGCGCTGAAGATCGTCCGCCCGGTGGTCAATCGGGTGAAGCAGGCCGAACCGGACCGATTCGGCTCCGACTGCCCCATGGCCGGGCGCCTGATCGGCCACGCGCTCGCAGGCGACGCGGACGCCGCTGAGCATCCCATCTCCATGGCCCGCTTCGCCTACGGCATCTGAGACTTAAGATGGAAAAACTGGATCGGTCCAAGCTCTGGGGCCTCGAAGCCTACGCGGGCGAGCGCCCTGCTTTCCGCCGCCAGGTCATCGCCCACAAGCGCCATCGAAGGGTGCGCCTGAACGCCCACGCCGCGCTCTACTTCGAGGACTTCCTGACCATGAAGTACCAAGTGCAGGAAATGCTGCGGGTGGAGCGCATCTTCGAGCCGGCCGAAATCGAGGCGGAAATCGAGGCCTACAATCCGCTCATTCCAGATGGCAGCAACTGGAAGGCGACCTTCATGATCGAGTACCCGGATGTCGAGCAAAGGCGCCTTGCGCTCGAGCAACTCAAAGACGTCGAGCACCGGGTTTGGGCCCAAGTGGGCGAAGGAGACCGAGTTTTCGCCACCGCCAACGAGGACCTCGACCGTTCCAACGAGGACAAGACCGCAGCGGTCCACTTCCTGCGCTTTGAACTCAGCGCTGAGCAGGTGGACGCGCTGCGCCAAGCGGTGTGCCTGCGCTTTGGCATCGACCATCCGGCCATGGCCTCGGAGGCGGAAGTGGGGGGCGAGGTTCGCGACTCGCTGCTCAGAGATTTCGGCTAGCAACCGCCTGAGTGAGTATTTCCGTCAGTTCTCTGAGCAACGGCGTGCGGGTTGCGCTGCTCCGCCAGCAGACGCCAATGGTCCGATGGGGCGGATTGGCGCCGCTGAATGGGATGTAGCGCACACCGGCGGCGGCGTTCGTGATGGCGAGTTTCGGCATCAGCGTGACCCCGACGTCGGCGGCCACCATCTGGCGCAGGGTTTCGAGGCTGGTGGCGCGGAAGTCAGCGTTTTCCACCGCATTGCGGGATTTGCAGATCGCCAACGCCTGGTCACGCAGGCAATGACCGTCCTCAAGCAGCAGCACCTGTTCCCGGTCGAGCTCCGCCTCCGTGATGGCAGCCTGGGATGCCTTGGGATGGTGAACCGAGGCTGCAAAGTGGAAGGGCTCATTGTAGATCGGGGTCTGCATCAGATCCTCCTCCTGCAGCGGCAACGCCAGAATGACCGCATCGAGCGACCCGGCCTGCAGCATCTGGGTGATCCTTGCGGTCTGACCTTCGGTGATCTGCAACCGCAGTTTGGGCAGCGCGCGGCGCACCGGAGCGAGCACCAAGGGGAGCAAGTAGGGCGCCACTGTCGGAATTAGCCCCAAGCGAAAGTCGCCGCCCAAGGGGTCGCGGTGCTCATCCGCAAGCCGCTGCAACTGATCGACGCTGCGCAGCACGGTGTCCGCCTGCGCCACGATGGATTCGCCCACCGGGGTGAGGATCACCCGGCGCCGGTTGCGCTCGATGAGCGTCACGCCAAGGGTTTCCTCCAGCTTCTTCAACTGCGTGGACAGGGTGGGCTGGCTGACGAAGCAGGCATCGGCAGCCCGACCGAAGTGACGGTGCTCGGCGAGGGCCACTAAGTACTTGAGATCGCGTAAGTTCATGGGGCTATGCCTATCGAATTAGGGATGTGTGACCGATAGTGCCGACGACAGGCCACGCAGGGTTGTTTGACCATTCGGAATAGCCGAACCTATTACTATCTGAGTGCAGCCAGCAGGCAGAGAGTTCCAGAGGAAAGCGAAATTGAGGCCAAACGCCCGAAGGGCTCATTAATGAACTTCCATGACCATTTACCTAATCACGCTCGTTAACCCGGAAACTGCACGAATGTAGTTGAGGAACGGTGGAATGCCCTTGATAATCAGGGTGCTAGCTCCATCTTAAGAGGGACACCCGCCGTGACGAAACGATATCAAAAGGCCATTCACTTTTCAGCTCCAAAAGGCGCCGCGTCGAGGCCGAGTTCACGGGCGCGGAGGTCACCTCGAACGGTGGCGCGCTGCTGCTCGCGGAGGCCGACCTTCGCATGGGGTTGACCCGGGCGGCGGCGAAGGCGATGGGCGACGACCGGCGCAGGAGGAGCGTGGTCCACTCCACGCTGGCCATCGTCCGCCAGCGCGTCCACGCCCTGGCGCTGGGCCACGAGGACCTCAACGACCACGGGGCGCTGAGGCGCGACCCGCCGACGCAGGCGGCGGCCGGGCGGGACGGTGCGCTGGCGAGCCCGTCGACGCTGTGCCGGTTCGAGCGCAAGTCCGACCCGGCAGAGGCGATGGCGCTGCACGAGGTGCTGTTCGAGCAGTTCGTGAAGGCGAACCGAAGGTTCGTCATCGGGAAGCTCCGCTTCCCGCAGGCGCACCCCAAGCCGCCGAAGCGGGTCGTGCTGGACTTCGACGCCACCGACATCACCCTGCATTGAATGCAGGCCTGCACGGGATGCAGGAGGGCCGCCACTGGCTCCGCCACTACCGCAGCTACTGCTACCTGCCGCTGTACGTCTTCGCAGGGCGGCACCTGCTGGCGGCGGTGCTGCAGCCGAGCGACCGGGACGCGGCGTGGCGGGCGGGGGCGGTGCTGGCGCTGCTGGTGAGGGCGCTGCGCCGCGAGTGGCCGGACGTGGACATCGTGTTCCGGGGCGACTGCGGGAAGCGGAGCTTCCTGATGACGAACCTCCGGTTCGCCTGTTCGACGACTTCGACTACGCGGCGCGGACGTGGCCGCGCGGGCGGCGGGTGGTCGTGAAGGCGGAGCACGGGGAGATGGGGGCGAACACCCGCTTCGTGGTCACCAACCTGGACGTGGCCGACGACCCGCAGGGGCTCTACGACGACATGTACTGCGCCCGGGGCGAGATGGAGAACCGGATCAAGGACCAGCAGCTCGGCCTGTTCGCCGCCCGGGCCTCGTCGAGCGACTTCCACGCCAACCAGCTTCGCCTGCTGCTCAGCGGCCTCGCCTACGTCCTCATCGAGGGCATGCGGCGCATGGCCCTGTCGGCGACCGAGCTGGCCAGGGCGACGCCGCAGACCATCCGCCTCGCCCTGCTCAAGGTGGGCGCCGTGGCGCTGTCCAACACCCGCCGGGTGCGCCTGCGGGAAGCGCAGCTTCCCGATGGGGAACCTTTGGTTCGCCTGCTGATGAGCCGCTCGCACCCCGGCCAGGACCTGTTCCGACGCGTCGCCGCCGCACTCGCCCCGCAGCCGCCCTGACCTCCCCCGAGCGCTGTCCCCGGCGCGGGGGGTGGGGGGCGGGGCCCCCCCACGGCGGGCAAGCCGTGCCGAAGCGGCGTCACATGGCCCCGCATCGTTCGAGAGCGTCAGGAAACATGACGAACCGGCTCAGGCTCTCGAAAATTGAACAACTCGTGCAATATCCGGGTTAACCCCCACGAAGGAGTATGGGACTTGCTGAGGGAAAAATGACCCAACCGACATCATATCGTGACTGACAGACTGGCCTTCGTCGCTCCTTCGGGGATTGCAACAGCCAAGGCCGTGAAGGAGGCGATAGGAATTTCAACTGGCCCGGGCGACCCACTGACCGGCGTCGTCAGTGCGATGTCGGATGGGACGGTCAGCGGGGTGCTTCCGTCAGATACGGTCCAATGGCTCACCGCCGCCAAGCAGGAAGAGCAGCTATGAGTAACGTTGAGGAATTTCCCAGAAGCAGCCAAACTCCCCCGACCGACCACAATGGCAACGGGCGCGAACGTCTGACACGCCTTGAAACCCAAATGGAGCACATGGCGACTAAGGCATGGGTGTTGGGGGGCGTGGTCGGCGGTATGGTTGCCGCCGCGCTGATTACGCTAGCGGTAGCTAAGCTCGTTTTACCGAGCGGCTAAACACTCCTCCAAAGGGCGCCGCGTCAAGGCCGAGTTCACCGGCGCGGACCAAAGCCGTCGTTTTCGATGAAGTCCTCTCGAAGGGTGTCGAGAGCGGAGCGGGCGTAGGCGGCGTTAGACGGCTTGACGGTCATTGGCTTTTCGACCAGTCGAGGTGATGTCTTCAAACTTCGTGCGCAACGTCGCGGGCTCGCTCGGAGTGGGCGTGGAGATTCGGGTAAACCAGGGCGGGCGCAACGCAATGAAGGCCGTTCTTCGTCGCGACGCCTTGAAACACGCCGGCGTCGGCCGGCACGAGCACCCACACGTTGGTGCCTCGATCGGTCGGGCGGAAGGACAGGTCGCGGAGATCGTCGAGGGCATCCTCGTGGTGGACATAGACGCTGGCAATCCGGAACGCGGCGTATCGGCCCATGCACCACGCAGCGCCGAGCCCGGTGGCACCCATGAAAAGGGACGGCGAGTACGGGAACGACTTCCGCCGCAAGGCCCGACGCGCGGGTTTGCGAGACGTGCGCCTTGACCGCCCCGATGGCGTCGTGGAGGGCGGCGGTGGACGTCGCGACGCGGCACTGGAGCACGAAGACGGTTCCTCGGGCCCGCAGTAGTGCGTCCGGAGCGCTTGGCTCGGCCTGAAGCTACTCCGATTCGACCTCGTGGCGGAGGTGTTCGGTTAGGTCGGCCAGAAGGCCGCGAGCCTGAGCGATTAGTTCCCTTTGGGTGGGCGATATGGGGGAGTTGCGCTGTTCGGAGAGCGGCCCGCCGCAAGGGTTTCGTTCCCCCCGGAACGATCGTTGATTGGCGGCTTCCGGGGGCGCGGCGGGGGCCGGATTCCCGGATTTCCACCCCAAGGGGGGATGGGTGCGGGAAGCCTGGGAAAAGGGGTCGCCATGGGGCAGGATGGCCGTGTGAGAAACCAGTGCCGCTCCGCGGCGGGAGACGAACATGGCGACGGAACGGAGTGTGCTTTTTTCCTGGGGCGATGTCGAGGGGCTGCCGGAGCTTCGGCGGCTCGAAGGCCGGCGGCTACGGGCGGGTGGTGCGCATCCGCTTGGCGGGTTCGGACCGCCGGGCGTTCACGCCGACGCCCTGGGGCAGCCCGTCGTGGAAGCGCAAATCCGCCACCAACGGCCCACGAACCGCCGCTCGTTCGGCCGGCGCCGACCGGAAACCCGCCGAAAAACCCAACAGCGCAACTCCCTCGATATCATGCTGTAGTGCATAAAGAACGTCGTGCCACTATACTTCGCCAACTCAGCCTTCACGGCCATTGATTCCCAACTACTCGTTTCCCTCAACTTCTAAATCGATTCGCCAACAATGACGCAAGTTCAACCCATTTTACTAGAGACCAAAGCAGCAAAGTACATTTCGCTGCAACGCCTTGAGGCCCAAGCCTTGGGTAGCTACATTCACTATACCAGACTCGGCAAGCTGGCTTACAAGGCCTACTGCAGTATACCTTTTGCGAAACATCTGTATCGCCAATATTCAATTCATGTTGAGCCCTTCTATCGAAGCAAGACGATCCTCTCGAAGTACACTCAGATCATGACTCGTGAATTCGGCACTATACAACCACACTTGGGATCCAGCGTTTCTAAGGTCACCAGCATTGGTCCTGGCATCGGCGGTCTGGAGATAGTCATGTCCCGCTACTTGAGCTCGACACATCGACCTCGCCCTTACTACATCCTAGTAGACAAAAGCGGAATCGATCCAGTCCATTTCGGATTCACACAACAAGCGGCGGCATACAATTCTCTGGAACTACTCCGGCAAACGCTCATCGCCAATGGGCATTCCGAGGACAGAATGGAAGTCGTTGAGGCGACCGATTCGCCTCACCTGCTGAAACGTCACCGTGGCAGCGTTGATTTGATCGTTTCGTTGCTGGCATGGGGATTTCACTTTCCTGTCAGCACCTACTTGCATCTAGCAAAAGGGCTGCTGAAACCGACAGGACGCATCATCCTCGACGTCCGCAAAGAGACACCCGGCATCGCCGACCTTAGTGAAAACTTTGAGTCGATCGAGGTTCTACATGACGATCCTAAGTTCGAGCGGCTGTTGATCTGCAAACCGAAGTGAGAGTGTTCGTCTATGCCTCATGCAAACGAAGAAGTGATTGAACTGAGCGTGGTTGTGCCGATGCACAACGAGCAGGAGGTGGTGGGTCGGTTCTTTCAACGAATCTTCCCCATATTGGAGGAACTACTCCTACAGTGGGAGGTAGTGGCTATTGACGATGGAAGCACCAATGGCACATGGAAGGCGCTTCATGACATCAAACAAATGCACGGCAATGTACGTGCCGTTCGTTTGTCTCGGAACTTTGGCAAAGAGATAGCGCTAACCGCAGGCTTGGATCACGCAAAGGGCGAAGCCATCGTATTTATCGATGCCGACCTCCAGGACCCTCCTGAACTCATTAGTGAATTCGTAAAGCACTATCGGCAAGGCTATCAAAACGTATACGGTGTGCGAGTTGACCGACATCAGGACTCCGTCTTCAAGCGGACGACAGCGAGCCTGTTCTATCGAACATTCAATCTGGTCAGCGCGACTCAGACCCCCCCACACGGTGGGGACTTTCGACTACTTGGGCCTGATGCTGCCTCAGCACTTCGGGCCTGTCGGGAGAAAAACCGATTCATGAAGGGGCTTTACTCTTGGACGGGCTTTCCGAGCGTTGCAGTTCCTTACGAAAGACCGGCAAGGCCGAAGGGCAAAAGCAGTTTTGGAGTAGTCAGGTTGTGGAATTTGGCTTTGGATGGATTGGTTTCACACTCTTCTACCATGTTGAAGATATGGACCTAAGTCGGGATAGCCATGATCTTGGTCGCAGCCGCGCTCGGTGTTTGGCTGCTTGCGGAATACGTACTGATTCGCCGGAATCCGCCCGGCTTTTATTTGACAATCATGATGATCTTGGCTTTTTCATCGCTCAACTTCATCATGCTAGGAATCATGGGCGAGTACTTGGGCCGCATTTACGATGAAGTAAAGGAACGACCGCTCTACATAGAGCGGCACGACAACCTTCCGCAATGAGCCAAGGTGGGTCCGGTATCATAGAGTTCTCACGGGAAACGGAGCAAAAGGAGGCCCTGCAGGAGTTCCTTAGGTTCATCATTGTAGGGCTCGGCACCACCGGGCTGAACTTCACTATATACGCAGTCTGCGTATCGCTTGGAATGAGTCCAGCGGGTGCAGCCGCCTTTGCCTTCCTAATTCTGATACCTTTCCACTTCAAGGCTCATTCCACCTTTGTCTTCAGGTCTAACCGGGATATCGCCAACACTTTGAAGTATGGGCTAGCGCTAGCGGTGAGCATGGCCCTGAACGTTGGGTTGGTTACGTTCTTCTGGGCCTATCTACTAGTCGATCCGCTACCAGCGCAGGTACTTGGGCTCGCCCCCGCGATCACCGCAAACTACTTGCTGTTAAGGTACTTTGCCTTCCCCAGAGCCCGGTCGGCAAGCGCAACCTCGTCAACATGGACCTGGTTTGTGATAGCAAGCGTCTCAGCACTCGCGATTTACGTGAGTGCCGCTGCGATGTTGATTTATACCAATCCGTTGCTCTCCGACGACGACTGGCGGCACTACCTTCACTACTTTTTTCAGCGTGATACGATCGACTCCATTTTCGGGCGTGAAAACAAGCACTTGATGATAATTCCAAACTTCATTTTCTTCTCAAACTACCTACTTTTTGACGGTCGAATGAGTAATTTGGCCTTAGTCAACGTCGGACTGCTTTTGGCGGCGTCCGTCCTACTGGCCACTGGCTGGATCAAGGCAACTTGGCAGCGAGATAGGAGTTGGATCGAAGTAGTAGGCATTGTCTTCATTTGGGGCGCAGTAATGTTATTTTTGGGTGCTCCGAGAACGCTGTTTTGGGGCATCGGCGTACACAATCACTTGGTCGTGCTTGGCGCGTTGGGCGCTGCGTTTTCGCATCGGGCATTGCCGGGTCACTAACCAGACCATGGCCGTTTGCCGGATTTGTAAGCTCAGCCGCGGTGGCTGCCGCCAGCTTTACCACCGGAGCCGCGGCTTGGTTGTTGGCATTTCCCGGAGTCGTTGCGAATCGCGAAAAGCCGATTGTACTAGTGGCTGCGATGGGAATCGGTTTGATCGGCTTGACGGCCACGGTGTGGCCCATTTTGGATGGCGGAAGTTCGCCGGGCTATGAGTTCGATCCTGTCTCCCTAGCAACATTCAGCATTGCAATGTTTGGTAGTGCATGGAACCTGATTGGCCAATCAAGCCTATCAATAGAGAACTTACAGAACAGCCTGATCGCTGGAGCTTTCGGTTGTTTTGTCGTTGTGATAGCGGCTCTTCGAGTATTGCTGGCGAGACCCATCGATAAAGTCGGCCAGCTCTACTGCTTTTTTGTGCTCATAGGTTTGTTCACGATGGCCGCTGGGCTAATGATTGGGTTCGGCCGCATCGCACTGGAGGACGGACTGGGCGAAGCCTTGAGGCCGCGATTTCGAACTTGGTCGCTATTGGGTTGGACCAGCGTTGTGGGCGTTTTGCTCGCGGCGGCCTACGAATTGGGAGTGAAATTCCGTTCAGAGTGGATGTTCGGTATCTTGGCACTGTTACTGGTACTCGTCCTGTTCTTTGGGAATCTTAAAGTGATTGACACTTCGCTTCGCTATTCTCATGCCTATTGGGTCGACACAATGACCCAAGTCGCCATGAATCACACAACGCGTCCAACGGACAGGCGGCTCTGGCAGGACAGAGAGGAAGTGTGGCTCCGGATTATTGGGCACCTTCGTGAGTTCAAGCGCAACATCTACGCAGAGTTGTGGCCCCACCGGATGGGCCACAACTTGTCGGCCATTTTGGGTCAGCTACACGAACCGTGCGCATCCCACCTGGAAGTCAGACCAAGCAACAGACCGGACGAGTGGGTGGTACGGGGTTGGATACTGCCGAAGTCACCGAGTTCCCCACCTATATCCAACGTCTATTTTCTCGACGAGGCCGACAACGTCATCGGTTTCGCGAAGCCCGTTTTCGGGCAGACTAGCCAAAGAATGAGTCGATATTGGGAGCATGCTAGTGCACCGGCTTGGCTGATTGAATTGATCGGCCTTCATGGTCTGGGCAATCTGCCAGGATTTTCCGGCCAAATGCTCGGCCGCTTTCTGGCAAACGCAACCAATGCCAGCGCTCTTGCACAGGAATTACGTTTCGTGGCGGAGACAAGGGCTGGTTGGCGGTGCTACAGGAACGGCCAAGACTCTTAGTCCGGCAGATGCCAATGGCCCGATGGAGCAGATTCGTATCGGCAAAGGGCATGTAGAACAGGTCGGCGGCGGCATCTGGGCGCTCAACCTAACAGTCTGCCGGGGCGGCGCTGGGCGGCCGAAAGGGCCGTCGGCCAACCTACCTGCGCAAGGCCGACGGTGAGTTCGAGGCGCATCTCGTCGCGCTCAGCTACAGCGAGCCATTCGAGTAGCGGTCCCTTCGAATCTGCAAGCCTTCGCCGAATCACCCCTAGCGCCGTGGCTTCAAGCCCGAGGGAAGGGTGGCCGTCAACTGAAGTATCGCAGTCGCGGCGCTTCAGTGACCCTTCAGTGAGCTGTGCTTGCACCTTAATCCCCTGATACGGATCTGGCGGAATTGCCGGAGCGGTCCGCCCCATCGGGGTTTACGTGCGAAAAATGGGTTTCCCGGACACTGACTTGGCAGGTGAACCTTGGGCAAGCGTAGGAAGCAGTCCCGGAAGGCGGTGGGGAAGCGGCGGATCCGTCCCCCGAAGGTGGAGTGCGAGTTCAAGGACCTGGACCTGACGGCCTTCGGGGGCACCTCGGTCCTCGCCCCGGCGGCAAAGCTGTTCGAGCTGCTCGGCGAGGCGGTCTCGGTGAAGGTGAGCAACCGGGGCGCGTCGGACGCGGAGACGCTGTGGGCCATCGTTGCGTCGCTGGCGCGGGGCCACGGGTCGCTGTCCGACCTGGACCCGCTGCGGGCGGATGGGGTGGCGCGCGCCCTGCTTGGCCTGCGCCAGGTGCCGGAGGCGCGCCGTGCGGGCGAGTGGCTGGTCCGCCTCGGGGCCGCCGACGTGAAGGGCCTTTGGGATGCGGCGGTGCGGTTCGCGGAGCGGGTGGCCCCGGCCATTGTCGCGCACGAGGTGGAGGCGCGAGGGTGCGTTGCGCTGTTCACTGACGCGACCGGCATTGAGGTGGACGGTCATCTGTTCGAGCGGGCGCGCAAGGGCTGCGACGGCCACCGCGGGTACTGGCTGCACGCCACGTTCCTGGGCGGGCTGTGGTCGGCGGGGCAGCTGCAGCCGGGCGGCGGGCGGCGGACCAGGGGCCATCGAACACCGATCGCCGGCCTGCCGCCAGCGCCCCCGCGGGGGCGCTGGCGACAACCCGAAGTGGGGAATTTTCAATCGGCACTTTGGGGAGTAGTAATCCGGTACTGACAAAAACGCCTACTACAAGGGGGGGCTGGTCCGGCCGCGCGCCGAGCGGGGCTGAAACTACTCGATCAGCCGGACGAACGACGCATGGCGCGGGCCGGTTCTTGAGCAGGTCGAGGGGCTTGGCGGCGCGGCGTGGACGGACATCGGCATGGAGGAGGAGGCCGTCCTAGCGACGCACCGCCCGCGCGGGTGGCACGCGAAGCAGCGCTACGTGGGGGTCCGGGCGCCGGACGGAGAACGGCCAGGGGCTTCTGGTGCCGCAGCACACGGTGATCCTGGTCTCGCGCGGCGACCTGCCGCTCAAGGAGCTGGTGCTGCGGCACCGGGGCAAGCAGTGCGCCTACCCTGCGGGCAGGTTGGAGAACGCCTTAAAGGGGCCGCTCCGGGACATGGACCTGCACCACCCGCCGTGCCGGGGCTACCGGGCCAACCAAGCGTTCTGCGCCTTGGGCCAGATCGCGCAGGTGCTGCTGCGCGCGGTGCAGTTCACGGCGCCGCCGAAGAAGGCGCGCGGGCACGCCATCCGCTAGGTCATTCGTTACGTGATGCGCACGGCGGCGCACATGGTCCACACGGCGCGCCGGACGTGCCTGCGCTTCGCCAAAACGAACCTCCGGCTCGACTGGCTGTACGGCGCGATGGTGCGCCTGGAGGACGCCCGCGCCCCACCTGCCGCGCCCGCTGTCTGAGCGACCTCCCGACCGTTCGACGCCGTGTCCGCACGGCGGGGCCGCCCCACCGCCGGATCCCCGCCGCGGGCACTGAACCCGCACATCCGACCAGCACCCCCAAACCGCCCGGTCCCTGTGTCGGCAGCCCCCCAGCGGCGCTTCGAGCGCTTGGCCGGGCTGTCCAACGGCCACCTTTACAACCTGCGCAAGTCCCGCACCTACCGGGCGGCGCGCACGACCCTTGAGCCGACG
>JAQAJJ010000037.1 GCA_028278675.1 Candidatus Azophilus lithoversatilis | reverse complement strand
GCCGGCCTGTCCGACGTCGCCTTTTCCACCGAGCCTTAGCATGTTGATCCGTTTCGGGGTTGCCGTCGCTTTTGGGGCCGTCGCCACGTTTGCCCTGTACCTGCTCATGCAGGCGCTAATCAAGAGCGACAAGAGCCCCTTTGACGATGGCTTTTCAGGAAAAATCGTGGACTTTGTCCGCGTTGAGGACGACGTTTCAATCGAGACCAAGCAGCGCAAGCCGAAGCCGCCTCCGCCTCCGGACGAACCGCCCCCGGACATGCCCCGTCCGGATTTCGATTCCTCTGACGTATCGCAAGGCGTCGATATTGGCGCCGTGGACATAGATATGGATGTCAATGTCGGCGGCACGGGGGGATTCAGTTCCGATGGCGAGTACCTGCCCATTGTCAAGGTCGCGCCGGTGTATCCGCGCCGAGCGCAAACTCGGGGCATTGAGGGCTACGTCCTGTTGGAGTTCGTTGTCACCCGCACAGGCGCGGTGCGGGATCCGATGGTGATCGAGTCCAAGCCGCCGGGCATTTTTGACCGCGCCGCGGTCAACGCCGCGCTCAAGTTCAAGTACAAACCCAAGGTAGTGAACGGCGAACCGATTGACGTGGCGGGAGTACGCAATCGAATCACTTTCGAGCTGCAGGACGGGTAGGAGCGGGCCATGATGGGCACAGCCTTAAGAACATTGGCCAGGCGTTTCTGCGGCCTGGCAGTCGCTTTCGCTGCGGCGGTGGTTATGGTGTTTGGCATTCAGATCGCTCCGGGCCTCACGTTCGGCGGCGCGCCTGAGGCACTGGGCCAGGAGGACGAGAAGCCGAGGCAGAAGACGCGGCGGGTGCCGTCCATGAGCGAGGCCACCTTCAAGAAGTTGGCCGAAGCGCAGGAATTCATCGATCTCAAGGACCTCGACTCGGCGCAAGCGGTGTTGCAGAGCATGCTGGACCGGTGTCGGGGCCGTAGTTGCCGCTACAACGGCAACGAAATCGGCCAGATTCACAACATGCTGGGCTTCGTGCATTTCTCCAGGGAGGATTACGGCACGGCCATTCGCCACTATCAGGAAGTCATCAAGCAGGGGGAGGACATTCCGGAAGGCTTGGAGACCACCACCCTCTACACCTTGGCGCAGCTGTGCTTTGTGGATGAGCGGTACAACGATGCCTTGCGCTACATGGAAATCTGGATTTCCAAGGCCAACAATCCGGGGCCGCAACCGCACATCTTCATGGGTCAGGTTTACTACCAGATGCAGGACTACCCGAATGCCGTGGACCAGATCGAACGGGGCATCGCCGTGGCCAAGGAACGCAGCACTGCCGTCAAGGAAAATTGGTGGGCGCTGCTCAACTATCTCTATTTCGAATTGGAGAATTGGCCCAAAGTCTTGGAGATTCTCGAAATTCTGGTGCGTGATTTCCCCAAGCGGGACTATTGGATACGGTTGGCAGGCATCCAGGGCCAGGAGGGCATGGAAAAGCAGCAGGTGTACACCATGATGGCCGCCTATGAAGCCGGGTTTTTGACGCGCGAGTCGGACCTGACCACCTTGGCTGGCTTGCTGATGCAGGAAGAGGTGCCCATTCGCGCTGCAGCGGTCATGGACCAGGGGTTTGACGCCGAGGTCATAGAGCGCACTGACAAGAATTTGCGCTCCTTCGGACAGGCGTACCAACTTTCCCAGGAAGTGGACAAGGCCATTCCCGTGTTCGAGGAGGCTGCCAAGCTGTCTGATGACGGCAGAATCTACGAAAGCCTGGCGCAGCTCTACTTGGAGGCCGACAAGTTCAGCCAGTGCGTTTCGGCGTCCTCCAACGCCTTGGACAAGGGCGGACTGCGCAAAATGCAGAGCGTCCAGATTGTGCGTGGCATGTGCGAATACAATCGTGACCGCTTGACCGCCGCCCGGGCCTCCTTTTCCGCCTGCCGCAACGAGGCGCGGCGCTTGCGCGACCAATCCAATCAGCGCATCTGTCAGCAGTGGATCACCTTCATCGACCGGGAAACGAAACGGCGCGAGCAGCTCGCGTCGGCGCTTTAGCAGCATTTGCCTCATTGCCGCCTTCACGGCGACACAGCCATGTACACCGGAATAGTCCAAGGATTGTGCGAGGTGGCCTCAGTCATGGATGAACCTGGCCTGCGGCGCATTGGCATCCATACTGGCGAGTTGTCGGAGGGGTTGACCTTGGGCGCATCCGTATCCGTCAATGGCGTTTGTCTGACGGCTACTGAAGTTGAGGCGGGCAACGCCTCCTTCGACGTTATTCGCGAAACCCTCGACCACACCAATCTCGGTGTGCTTGCGCAGGGCAGCAGAGTCAATGTCGAGCGCTCCTTTCGCGTTGGCGATGAGATTGGCGGGCATATCCTCTCCGGCCACGTCGCCGGCACCGCTGCGGTTGATGCCGTCGAGGAAGGGGAGAACGAACGCAATTTGTGGCTTCGCGTGGAGGCCGATTGGTTGCGCTTTCTGCACCACAAGGGCTTCGCTGCACTCGATGGCGCGAGCCTCACGATCGCTGCGGTGGACGCGCCGGCAAAGCGCATCAAGGTGAGCCTCATTCCCGAGACCATCGCCCGCACCACCCTAGGCTCGGTGGCCCGGGGGGATCGGGTGAATTTGGAAATCGATGCCCAAACCCGCGCCATTGTTGAAACGGTCGAGCGGGTGCTGGCGGAGCGGGAACTGACAGCGCACTAGTGCTCCACTATAATTCGCCGTGTGGGCGCCGCTTTAACATTTCTCGACCGCCTCAAGCAGGCGTGGGCGCAGAGCGGCTCGCTCATCTGCGTCGGTTTGGATCCGGTTCGCAGCCGGCTGCCAGCAATTTTTCGTCGATCCCCTTCGGGCCTGCGCGACTTTTGCTGCGCCATCGCCGAGGCCACCGCCGATCTGGTCTGCGCCTTCAAGCCCCAAGCGGCCCACTTCGCCGCCGAAGGAGCGGAGGATCAACTCGCCAGCGTCATTGCCTTTATTCACCAGCGCTGGCCGGAGATTCCAGTCATTCTTGACGCCAAGCGCAGCGACGTGGGCGCCACGGCTGAGTTGTACGCCAAAGAGGTTTTCGAGCGCTACAACGCGGATGCAGTGACCATCAACCCCTATCTCGGGGAGGAGAGCGTTCGCCCTTTCCTGCGCCGCCCCGAGCGGGGCGCGTTCCTGCTTTGCCGCACCAGCAACGCGGGCAGCGGCTGGCTGCAGAGGCATCCCCCCGAAGCGCCGCTGTATCTGCGCGTTGCGGCGGCGGCAAGGGAGTGGAATCGCGATGGCAACCTGATGCTGGTGGCAGGTGCAACCTATCCCGCTGAGCTTGCCCAGATTCGCCAAGTTGTCGGCAGCATGCCGCTGTTGGTTCCGGGTGTCGGCGCCCAAGGCGGCGATTTGGCGCAAGTGCTCGAAGCCGGCCTCGATGTCGACCGTCAAGGGCTCATCATCAACGCCTCGCGTTCCGTGCTTTACGCTGGCACCGCCGAAGAAGGCTCCCAGTTCGAGGACGCGTCCCGCAACGCGGCACTGGCGCTATGGGAAGAAGTCAGCGCAATCCGGAAAGGCTGGCGCTGAAGGCCTGTTAACGGGATCTGATTTGGCTCTGGCCGACATTTTCGGGTTCTGAGTTCTTCAGCGAATGGCGCCGGCCAGCTTCTCCGTGGCCGACAATCGGCCCTTAAACCAGAGCGGCACGGTGGTGCGCGCATGCTCCAGGTCCTTGCGGTCGTCTATCTCGCACCAATCGTGCCTGCCGGTGGTGGTGATGCCGACGTAGCCTTGCGCGGCGAGGGCATCAATAGCGGACAGATACCAACGGCCCAAGGTCGATTCGACGGCCATCATGGATTCGAGACACTCCCGAAAAAGTCGGGGCCCGTCACCTTGGAAGCGGATCATGCCGATGGACTCGCCGTGAACCTCGCCCGTCGGCAGCTTCTTGTCCACCTGCTTGAGTTCATTGCCGGAGACGATCACTTTCATGTCGTCATCGTCGTAGCTGTCCTTAACGTTGGTGACCAAGGTGATGGGGTGCTCGTCGGGGCTGTTGATGAGCCGGGCGAAGACCTCCGGCTCGAACAAGGTGTCGCCGTTGACGATGATGAACGGATCGGTCATTTCATGGCGCACCACCCAGCAAGTGCCAAGATTGTCGCAATGAGCGAAAAAGGGATTGTGCGCCGTGCGCACTTCAAGCTTGGCGTAGTCCTCGACGAGCCGGCCGATGAGCCCAGCGCGAAAGCCCGTGGCCACCACCACTTCGGTGGCCCCGGCGGCCGCAAACGCCTCCAATTGCCAACCGAGCACCGTCCGTTCGCCGAGCATCAGGGCGCACTTGGGTTGATCCTCGGTCAACGGCAGCAGCCGCTTGCCTTGGCCAGCGGATAGAACAATTACCTTCATTGGAACAGTTTACTCGATTTTGTGCCTTGGCAAGTCAGTGCGCCTCGATAGCAAGTGCACCTTCAATCGATGCGCCAAGGCGAGGATCGTCAGGGTCGGGTTGGCCCAGCCCGCTGTGGGAAACACGGAACTGCCGAGGACTTGGAGGTTGGGGTAGCCGTGGACCGCGCAGTTGCGGTCCACCACCCCATCGGCAGGGTCGGCGCTCATGCGGGTGGTGCCGGCATGGTGATAGCCGCCGATGGGGTGGTTGCCCACCGTGCCGTCCACGGGCCAATCGAGGCCGGTTTCCTCCAGCCAAGGGGATGGTTCGACAACGCCCAGATCGAGGCGCACCAATTCGTCGTTCAGGGCCCGCGCCAACTCGCGCAGAGTGTGCTTATCCTGTTCGCCAAGCCGCCAGTCCAAGTTCGCCCTGGGGCACCCAAACTCATCCCTGGTGCTAGACAGCACGACGCGGCTTGCCGGATTGGGCGCTTGTTCAGCGCGGATCATGACGCTGAGTTGGAACTCCTGCAGGCGCATCAGGCCGCGGGTCACTAGGGGGCGCAGGGAACGGGCGTAGGCGAACCGCAATCCCCGGTAGGCGTGCCAGAGCCGCCGGTTGCCCCGTCCGGGCGCTAGCTCGGTCTTCAACTCCTGATAGATTCGTCGAGCGCGGGGCACGCCCGCTGCGGGATTGCGTTGCCATTTGAAGGTCAAAGCGGTGTTCAGGATGCCCCGTTCCCGCTGCAGGCCGGGCGTCGGCAGGAGGACCGGCGCCACGGGCACGCCGCCGGTTGGGAAGCGCATGCGAAATGCGTCCCAGAGGCGATAGGGCTCGCGGGTTTGGATGCGGCCTAGGCGACCGTGTGGGTGCTCCATGAAGAAGCGCCCCACCTGGTCGTGGCGGTTGCCAATGCCGTGCGGTTCGACATCGTTCGACGCCAGCAGCAGGCGGGCGTTTTCGATGCCGCCGCAGGCCAGCACATAGGCGTTGGCCGTAATCTTCGCGATGCGTCCGCCGGCGTTGCGCACCAGCACGTGCTCAATGCCTGATCGCTGCGGATTGGCTTGGATGCGCACCGCCGTGGCGTTGATGAGCGTTTCGATGTCCGATGCCTTGAGCACATCCTGGGTATGCTTGGCATGGAAGCGCTCCCGCTGGCGGTCGAAGCGCCAACAACGGCTCATGAAGCGATTGGCATCCATGGACAGCGCCGCGGCGCCCCAGGGCTGCTCACTTTCGGCGTCGCTATCCCGCGAACCCGTTGGCATGGCGACCTCCAAGTCCTCATGGGCTGCGCGGTAGCCATCGGCCAGTTCAGACGCCTTGATGGGCCAGCCGCTGTGCGCGACCCAATCCCGCGCTTGAAAGTCGATGTCGTCCAAGGGGACGCAGCGTCCGCCCCAGATGTTGGTGGTGCCGCCGAAAAACCGCAGGCGGCTGTCCTCGAGCGGGTAGTAGGCGGAGCCGATGTTGTCGCCGACGCCGAGGGCGGCGGTTTCCGGGCTGTAGTCCAGGCCGCCGCTCTCCAGCAGCAGGATGCGCAGACCCTGGCCGGTCAGGCCCCGGGCGAGCGTGATGCCGGCGGCGCCGGCGCCGATGATGCAGACGTCGGCTTGTGCCGTGCGCGGCGACTTCGCATGGGTGAAGTCGGTCAGCATGGGGTCTACGGCCGTTGCAGCCCTTGGTTCCAGCGCTTGATGTTCGCCATCGGGCGCTTGACGTAGGCCGTTGCTCGAAACAGGGCCAGCACCAGCCGCCGGCAGGTCTCTCCGGCGCGGTCCAAGGGGCGCTCCACGTCCAGGAACAGCACCACTCGGGATTCCGGGGTGTCGTTGCGCACTTCGTGCTCATAGGTGTCGTCGAACAGCAGGCAGCGGCCGTCCTCCCAGTGGCGCACTTGATCGCCCACCCGAATCCAGCAGTCCGCCGCGTTGGCGGGAATCCGCAGGCCGAGGTGGCAGCGCACCAGGGCCTTGGTCGGTCCCCGGTGGGGGGGAATGTGGTAGCCGGGTGCCAGGATCGAGAACCAGGCGTTCTGCACGCCCGGCAGGGCTTCGATGAGCGCTGCGGTGTTCGGGCAGGCGGCGCAGTTGTCGTCGATCCGGTGGCCGAATACGCGCATCACGAACGTTTTCCAATTGTCACCCTTGGAGATGCGCACCTGGTCGGGTGACATTTCATGAAAGGCGGGTATGTTTTGGGGATGGCGCATGATGCCGTTGAGTTCGGTGCGGATGGCCGCGGCTTCGGCTTCCAGCGCGGGCACCCAGGAAAAGGCGCTGCGATCAATGAAGGGCGTGGTGGCGACTCGCGAATGGCGGGCGAGAAAGGCGTCGAACGTGCGCATGACCACTTTGCCCAAGCGAATGGCGACGCGCGGCTTGGGCGCATCCCGTTCCGCGACCTCACCTTGGCCTTTCACAACGACAGCCATCGCAGGGGTTCGCTCAGGGAAAGCCGCAGCGGGCCCTGGTTGTGGAACAGCTCGCCGTCGATGGTGTAAGGACCGTCGAGTTCGAGTTCGAGCCCAGTTTGATTGCTGCTGGCGTAGCCGGGCAGCCGGCCCAAGGAGGCATCGCCACTGAGCAGCCGCAAGCTGCGGCGCACCCTGCCACGGGCCTCGCTGAACACCCAAGTGTTGTGCATCCCCTCGCCGTCCCCCCAATAGGGACGGCTGCCGAAGAGCAGCCGGTTGAGGGTGGTGGCGATCATCGCGAACACCTGCCGCGTTTCGCCGTTCCAGCGGATCGCCTGGTGCTCGATGGGGGCCAGATATCCCCTTGCCGAAGACCAAACCGTGCGCAGGGTGGTGGCCAACTGGCTATCGGAGCGGCGTCCGCTCCAGTGGGCGATCCCGGAGGCCACCACGCCGAGCCCGAAGAACCAGCCATATTGGTGGTCGTCCGCCTGATCCACTCGAACCAGCGGTCGAACGGTGGCGGGGGGCAGGGGGCCGTCCAGCATCGGTTCAAGCGCCTTGGCGCATTGGGCGAATCGTCGGTGGTCATTGAGGTCCGCGGCCGACATGTTGGTGCGCCCAGCCGGAAGCACGGCAATGGGCGGCAGGGCGCTGGCCGGCTTTTGCGCAAGCGCCTCGGTCAGGGTGCGTTGCAGGGTGCCGTCGCCGCCGGCGAGGACCAGCAGGCTGAAGGCGGACAGATCCGGAAGCGGCCCGGTGCCCAGCACGAACCGCTCTCCGCGAAAGGCGAGTTGGTGTTTGTCCACCCCCGCCCTCGGGTTGGTTAACAGGAGCGGGACCGGCATTCCAGTATCCCTTCCGCAACGGCAAGATCGGCGGCGGAGTCCACGTCAATGGCTGCCAGGGGATCTTCAACGGCCACCCAGCCCAAAGCGCAGTCCGTCAGCCGGGACAGCGCCGCCAAGGCGCCATCGACGCTCAGGCGGCCGCAGGCATAAGCGGCCAGGGTGCGCCACCCCAAGCGCCCCAGGATCCGCCAAGGCCGTTTGCGATTGGCCTGCACGTTGACCCAAAAGGCGATGGCCCGTGCCGCCTTGGGGCTGCGGAGGTAGAAGAGGTTGGTGCCGCAGTAGGCCGCGTCGGCAAAGCGCAGCCGGGTGCGCTTGAGGGCCGGAAATCGCTCGGCGACCAAGCGATGGGGTGCCAGGCCCACCGTCAAATCGGCGTCTTGAGCGCTCGCCGCGGCGCAGAAGCCATCAACGGTTTGTGCACTCAGCAGGGCGTGGTCGCCCGTGGTCAAGAGAATCGGCCAGGAGTCGAGGCGCTCAATGGCCTTTAGTGCGCTCTCGGCTGGGCCGGTCGCTGGCGCGGACCACGCAAAGTCCCCGGCGGCGAGCAGTTCGGCGACAGTGCCGCCATGGCGGCCATGCCGCATTTCCGGGCCGGCCAGCAGGCCGCCGTCCACCGTCTCGGAGCAACGCAGGGCGTCCAATGCCCTGACTAGGGAGGGGACGCCCGCCACCGGGGTCAGGGGCGTGGGCATCCGGTCGCCGTGGCGTCCACCGGACGGCTCGTCGGCGCGGGCTCCCGCCAGCACGATCGCCTTCACGGCGGCACCAACCGCTTTTCGTAAACGGTGTAGCGCTTGCTGACCACGCCGCCGATGCGCTCCATGATGGCCCGCATGCCCTTGTTGTCCTCCAGTATCCACGAGGTCTCACAGGTTAAGATGCCATGCCCGAGGCCGGTTTCCCGGGCGCGCTGGATCAGGCTCATGGCGACGCCGCCGCCGAGCGGGCCGTCGTGCAGATGGCGGCGTACCCCCATCAGCGGAACTCGGCCGCTGGCGGGCAGCCGGACCTTCAATCGCCAAAGCAGCTTCGCCCATCCCCATGGCAGCAAGCGGCCGTTCAAGTCCGCAATCGCCTCGTTGATGTTGGGCAGCAAGACGATGAAGCCGACTGCTTCGCCGTCGATTTCGGCGAGCCAGATCAGGTCATTGGGCACGATCAGCAGCAGCATTCGGCCCAGGGCTTGAAACTCCCGCTCGGTGAAGGGGACAAAGCCCCAGTTGCCGGACCAGGCGTCGTTGAAGATGTTGCGCAGCCGTTCCAGGTCCGCGCGCTTTTGCGACCGATCGAATGGGCGTAAGGCGATGCGCCGCGCCAGCCGTTTGCGCTGCACGGCCACGGCCCGGGGTTCTTCGTAGGTCATTGCCGCTTCGTAGGCGAGCATGTGCTGGCAGGGCTGATAGCCGAGATCCTCGATGCGCTGGGGGTAGTAGGGGCGGGCGTGGCCCATCATGAAGTAGGGTGGGGTGTCGTAGCCTTCGGTGAGCAACCCGATTTCCTGGTTGATGTTCAGATTGATCGGGCCAATGATGCGGTGCATTTTCCGATGGCGCAGCCAATCCTCCGCGATATTGAGCAGGGCGCCAAAGAGGTCCTGATCGTCCTCGCACTCAATCAGCCCGAAAAAGCCTGTCCCCTCGCCGTGTTGCGCCTGATGCAAGGCGTCGATCTGGGCGGTGATCCGGCCGGCGGGCCGACCGTTTCGCAGCGCGATCCAAGCTTGCCATTCCAAGTGGTCGAACACCGGCGACTTCGGGGAGAAGGCCATCAGGCGCTCCTGCACCAAGGGCGCCCGCCAAGCGCCATCGTCGCGGTAGATGGGCCAAGGCACCTTAATGAAGGCCTTGAGCAGGCGCTTGTTGGTCACTGGGATGATTTCGACGGTCAAGGCTATTCCGCAACGCGACGGGCGCGGGGCATTCTACTCGCCTTCCCGTGCAAGTAGAATCAAGCCCATCAAGGTGGTTCAAGGGGAGCGACGGATGACGCAGGCAGGGCACTCGAACGTGGAGGTCACTCGGCTGGCGGGCGCCCTCGGTGCCGAGGTGCGTGGTTTTGATCTCGCCGCGGCGGGCCCGGCGGAGGCTGAGGCGATCCGCTCCCTGCTGCTTCGGCACCTCGTGCTCTTCCTGCCTGGCCAGCGCATCAGCGTTGATGAGCACATCGAGTTTGGACGTCACTTCGGCACCTTGGAGTCGCACCCCAACCTGAAGAATCCATTCACCGACCGAGATGAGCTCTTCGAGCTGGCCGCCAGCCACGGTGGCATTGCCGATGAGTGGCATACCGACCTGACCTTCCAGGAAAGGCCCGCGGTGATGTCGATTCTGCACATGGTGAAGTGCCCGGAGACCGGCGGCGACACCCTTTGGACCAGCCTCTATGCAGCCTTTGAGGAGCTGTCGCCGCCGATGCAGGATCTGTGTCTCGGCTTGACTGCCCTGCACGACGCCGCACCCCACAACCGGCCCGACAGCATGATGGTGCATCCGGTGGTGCGGGAACACCCTGAAACCGGGCGCAAGGCGCTCTATGTCAACGAGCACTTCACCCGGCGCATTGTCGAAATGAGCGCCGGCGAAAGCGATGCGCTGCTGCGCTATCTCACCAATTGGGTGAAAAACCCGCGCTTTACCGTGCGCTATCGCTGGTCAGAGGGCACGGTGGCGATCTGGGACAACCGTTGCACCCAGCATTTTGTGCTCAACGACTTCGCCAGCGAGCGCATCATCCAGCGGGTCACGGTGATTGGCGACCAGCCGCGGGGCGAACCGCCGCGCTGGCCACCCTGGCCGCGTCCCGAGCGGTTTTCCGCAGCCAGCCGCCACGACCGGCAGTTGTTCAGCTACTTGGGCCGGAGAGGGTCCGCTTCGCGGTCGGCATAACCCGGATGTTTCACCAAGAGCCGCGATGATCGCGCCGCCAAAAGACAAGCGAGGGCGCGGTCAGCGCGGTTTGCACCGTGCGAAACACTCAAATGGAATAGGCAATTCATTGAAATTGAAAGGTATTCGAGTGTTGGATAAGCGACTTGGTGAGTTATCCGGGTCAAGGTGCGGCCTGCTGGCGATAGACGACCCGGGCTGAGTTCAGGAAATTGACCCCGCCGCTGAGGGCCACGCCGCAGATCAGCGCCAACAATCGATGGCGGTCGAAGAAGTCGATCCAACCGGTCAGGGCGAGGTAGGTGCCTAGGTTCACGCCAAGGCCGACCAAGCTGGCGGCGAGAAATTCTGCCCACTGCCGGGTACGGGGACGGCGCGGGCGTTCCCTAAAGGTGATGCGGCGGTGCAGTGCCCAATTCCAGCTCGCCGCTGGCCAGAAGGAAAGCGCCCGCGCCAGTTGGTGGTTGACGCCAGCCCACTGCAGACCTAGGTAGAAAACCACATCAACCAAGAAGCCGCTGGCGCCGACGGCCGCGAACCAGATCGCCCGCGCCCAGCCGCCGAATCGGTGCCGATACAGGCGGTGCAGGTGTCGAGCGGTGTTGATCCACTGCCGGCCGTTCATCTTGCTGGTGCCAGCGGCGCGATCCGAGAAGCCGATCGGCACTTCCTTGACGCGCAGGCGCCCGCGCACCATGAGCTCCAGGGCAATCTTGTAGCCGATGGGGCGCAACTGTCGCAGGTCCGGCAGCCGCCGGCGATCGATGGCGAAGAAGCCGCTCATGGGGTCGGAACAGCGGGTGAGGGGCTGGGCCAGCGCGGTCGCCAAGCGGGAGGTCAGAAAGCGCCAGGGGCTCCAATCGCGGTCCACGGTGCCGCCGGTGGCGTAGCGGCTGCCAAGCGCCAGATCGCAGCCGTCATCCAATGTTCGGAGCAGGTCGGTGATGCGTTCCGGAGGGTGGGAGAGGTCAGCGTCCATCACCACCAGCCGGTCGAATCGAGCCAGCCGCACGCCTTCAAGCACCGACAGGGAGAGGTCACGGCGGGCCGCACGGCGCACGGTCATGCGCACCGGCAGCCGCTTCGCCAACTCCCTGGCGATGGCTTCGCTGCCGTCGTTGGAGTCGTCATCGACCAGCAGCAACTCCCATTCGATGCCGCGCTCGTCGAGCGCCGCGCTTAGGCGTTCAGCGAGGACCGGAATGTTTGCAGCCTCGTGGAAGGTTGGCACCACCACGGACAGGGAAGGCTGCGAGTGGGAAGGCTGCGAGTGGGAAGGCTGCGAGTGGGAAGGCTCCATCGAGGAGATTTATCCAGCAGGGGCCAGAACAACCTCGTCGGATTCGCCACGGACAAAGAGGGGCGCCATGCCGTGCTCGGCCACGTCCCGTTCCATCGCCTGCGTGCTTGGCGGTTCGATCGGTTCACTGGCGGCTTCGAGAATCGGGCGCAACAGGGTGGCGTCGCTGGAACTGTTGAGAAACAGTCCCGGCTCGGCGAGCACGAAATGCACCGCGCGGCGCAGGGCAGCAGGCTCCTTGATCGGCATGTACCAAGAAAAGTGCGGGTCCGGGTCGGCGTCCTGCCAACGCCGCCGTGCGACCGATTTTATGGTCTGCATGGCCACGTTGCGCTTTTCGCAAAGCGCCTGCAGGCGCCTGAAGTCCCGAGCGTAAACAGGCTGGCTCATCATGGTGTGGTTGTAGGGCAGCAGGACCGAGTCAAAGGCAAAGCGCTCAAGGCTCTGCAGATGCCGCTGCGCCACCCAGGTGCCGTGGCCGGTCACGCCAATGAAGCGAACCAAGCCTTCCGCCTTGGCCTGCACCAAGGCTTCAAGGGCGCCGCCCGGGCCAAGGGCAGTCTTCCACTCGTCCCTGTCCACCAAGTTGTGCATCTGCACGAGGTCAATTTGCGTGACGCCCAGACGCTCCAAGGATTGGTGCAGTTGCGCCCGGGCACCGGCGGCGCCGCGTTCATGGGTCTTGGTGGCGAGAAAGAAGTCGGAACGATGCCGACTCAGAAAGGGGGCGAGACGCAGTTCCGAGTCGCCGTAGCTGGCGGCGGTGTCGATGTGGTTGACGCCGAATTCGAGCAGGAGGTCCAGGGTCTTGTCCGCCCGGTCTTGGCGCATCGCACCGAGCGCCGCGGCGCCGAAGAGGATGCGGCTGCTGGCATGGCCGGTGCCGCCGAAGGGGATGCGTTCAATCATGGGGTTGCCTATTCGATGTTGGTCGCTTCGATGATGCCTTCATTCAACGATCCGGAACGGAAGGCGCCTAAATCGAGGGCCACGAAGCGGTAGCCGCAGGCTTGAATTTCGGCTTCCAGCGCTTCGCGCAGCGCCAGCGCTCGTTGGAGTTCGCCGGCACCGATCTCTAGGCGGGCCACGTCCTCATGGTGGCGGACACGAAACTCAACGAAGCCGAGCGCCGCCAGGCGTTCCTCGGCCTGCTCCACTTGGGCAAGCCGTTCGGCGTTGATCGACGCGCCGTAGGGAAAGCGGCTCGACAGGCAGGCGGACTGCGGCTTCTCGGCATTGTCGAGGCCGAGATGAGCCGCGAGAGCGCGAACCCCCGCCTTGTTCACGCTGGCCTCCACCAGGGGCGAGCGGACGGCGAAGTCCTGGGCGGCGATGAGGCCGGGCCGATGGTCGCCGAGATCGTCGGTGTTGGTGCCATTGAGAATTTCGGTGAATCCCTCCTGCCGGGCGATGTCCGCCAGCGCCGTGTACAGGGAGGTCTTGCAATGGAAACAGCGGTTGACCGGGTTGGCGCGGTAGTCGGGCTTGCTGAGTTCGTCGGTGACGATCACCCGATGGCGCATGCCCCACTCATCGGCCAAGCGCTCCGCTAGACGCAGGTCGGAGCGCTTGAGGCTGGCGCTGCCGGAAGTGACCGCCAAGGCCTTGGCGCCAAGCACCTCGGCGGCCAGATAGGCGACCAAGGAGCTGTCCACACCACCGGAATAGGCGACTAAGGCGCCTTCCATGGCACTCAGGCTGGCCTTGAGGGCGTCCAGCTTGGCGGTGAGTTCGATGGACAGCAGTTGCGGTGCCATGCTCAAAGCCTGTTGATCTTGTGGGCGAGGTATCCGGCGCCGAAGCCGTTGTCGATGTTGACCACGGCGAGGCCCGCGGCGCAACTCGACAGCATGCCCAGCAGCGCGGCGACGCCGCCGAAGGCGGCGCCATAGCCGACGCTGGTGGGTACGCTGATGACCGGTGCCTCCACCAAACCGCCAACCACGCTGGGCAGGGCGCCCTCCATGCCGGCCACGACGATCACCACCCGCGCTTGGCGAATCTCCTCGAGCCGGGCCAGCAACCGGTGCAGGCCCGACACCCCCACATCGCGAACGCGCAATACCGGATTGCCGTAAAAGGCCGCCGTGACCGCGGCTTCCTCGGCCACCGGCGCATCCGATGTGCCGGCTGTGATGACCGCGATCAGGGTGTCGGCCTTGGGCGGCTCCTGAACGGTGGCGGTGATGGCCGATGCCGCTTCGTGGTAGCGGGCGGCGGGGGTGCGTTCAAGCACTTGATCGTAGGCCTCCGGACCGGTTCGGGTGACCAGGGCGTTTTGTCCCGCCCCGACCAGGGCCTCGACCAGATCAGCGATCTCCACCGCGCTCTTGCCCGCTCCGTAGATCACTTCCGAAGCGCCAGTGCGCGCCAGGCGGTCGCTGTCGAGGGTCGAATGGGCGGCGCTCGGTTGGCCAACGCTTTGGTAGAAGGTTGCGCGAATGCGGCGGCTCGCCTCATCGGCCTCGATCGCGCCGTCCTTGAATGCGGCCAGAATGTCGTCGAGCATTGGTGTCTCGTCAAGCGTCATATGTCGCATCAGAGCGTCAGCGGCGCCTCAGCGCGAGGCGCAGTCCGCAGGGAATGCCTGGCCGCATTGCCAAGGGCTGCAACAAAGCGATGGCGCGCCGCTGGCGCTCCCGAAGGGCGAACGCTGATGCGACATATGACGCTTGACGAGACACTAGGCCAGCATCCGATGGGTGGGCGCGCAGAGTTCGGCAATGGGCAGCCCGTGGCTGCAGGCGTCCAGGCAGGGTGCGCCATCGCAGCCGAGGCAGGGGCTGGCGTTGACTTCGAGTTGGGCGTACTCCCGGCGGGCGAAGTCCAGGTCCTGATAGTCCGTGGCGTACATGCGGGTGCGCAGCACGTCGGCAATCGGAACCCCGAAGGGGCAGGACCCAGCACAGTCATTGCAGCCTTGCTGGCAGTAGCTTGCGCCGTTCAAGGCGGCGTAGCGGCCGAGCAGCGCCCGATCGCCCGCCGCCAGCGATTGCCAGGCCGATGCGCCCAGGAATTCGTCGATTTTGGCCGTTGAGGTCATGGAGATGACTAGTGCGTCAACGTCGGGCTGGGAGAGGGTCCAACGGAAGGCCGCCTGGGCGAATGAGGCGCCGTCCCGCTCGTAGGGGCGCATGTCGTTGAGGCGGGCACCCATCAGGCACTTCATGGCGATGACGCCGACGCCCTGTTCCTTGGCGCGGCGCAAGGCCCGCGGCAGTTGCGGATGGCGGGCGACGAGATCGAAGCCCCGGGTGAAGCGTTCGTGGAACTCGGGATCCTGGCCGAAGTTGAGCGACACCAGGACCACGTCCACCATGTCCTTGTCGAAGGCGTGGTCGAGGCATTCCACCAAGCGCCCCGCATGGCCGGACATTCCCGTGAAGCGGATCTTGCCCTGCTGCCGGGCACGCTCGCAGAATTCAAACCATTCCGGGTTGTCGAGCCGGGCGGGGTCGTTGACGGCGTGGTTGAAGTAGATGTCCACATGATCGCTTTGCAGGCGCTTAAGGCTCCCCTCCAACTCGCCCATGATCCGCTCCTTGGACGCGGTGGCTGGGGCGGCGGTCTTGGAGGCGATGATGACGCGCTCCCGCTCGCCCTTGAGCGCATTGCCCAGCACCCGCTCCGATTGGCCGCCGGTGTAGCCTTCGGCGGTGTCGAAGTAGTTGACGCCTTTGTCCAGGGCGTGGCGAACCAGGCCTTCCTCGCCCTCGCGCAACCGGCTTGATCCAAACGAGATGTCGGACATCTCCAGCCCGGTGCGGCCCAGCTTCACGTAGCGGCGCACCCGGTTGGCGCCATCCGCCTCCCGCACCGCCGCCTGCGGCAGCACCGGCGTCATGGCCGCAGCGCCGGTGCCAAGAGCGCCCGCCTTCAGGAATTGCCTACGCGATTTCACGTTCGTTCCTCCCGCCTGTGTCCCGGATGCCCATCATACCCTCTAACGCGCCGCGCCAGCATTGCGCCGGGAAATCTGCAAGAATGCCGCTTTTTTGCGGAGGAGCCGAACCGTGGGCATCAGATCCATTTTTGCAACCGTCGGGGAGATAAAGCAAGGTATTGAAAACCTCTCCGTCGAGGCACTAAAGCGCGAGCTTCGGGAGCGCGATGACTTGCTGCTCGTGGACGTGCGGGAAATTCAGGAATACGTGGACTTGGGGGCGATTCCCGGTTCCCGCCACGCGCCCCGGGGGATGCTGGAATTCTGGGCGGACCCCGAAAGCCCCTACTATCGTGACTACTTCACCCCCCAGGCGCGCATCGTCGTCTATTGCGCTGCCGGCGGGCGCTCCGTGCTGGCGGCGAAGGCGCTGCTCGACATGGGCTATCCGGACGTGGCCCACTTGGAGCCTGGCTTCAATGGTTGGGCCAAGGCCGGTGAGGCGGTGGAGGAAACCGCCTCCGCCAGCCGCTGGATGCGCAAGCCAAAGGCGGAATAGCCGACTGCCTCCAGCGAGTTACAATCGATTTCACTGCCAAACAGGAACATTGCCTATGTCCGACGATCTGGAAAACTATGAATTGGTCTCCATTTACCGACTCAATCCCGACGATCAGGAACGGCTGCTGCTCACCCAGCGCGAGTGCGTGTTCAACTGGTGCACCAAGGACGAATGGCCCATGGGGGTCATCATGTCCTACATCTGGCGCCAGGGCCGCGTTTGGCTCACCGCCGGCGCCCATCGGCACCGCATCTCGGCGGTGCGGCGCAATCCAAAGGTGTCGGTGGTCATCACCAGCACGGGAACCGAGCTCGGTCCGTCGAAGACCATAACCATCAAGGGGCGCTGCGTGGTGCATGAGGATCGCGAGACCAAGGACTGGTTCTATCCGGACTTCGCCCGCGCCCTGCGGCCTGAGGAGGAAGCGGCCAAGGCCTTTGAGGAGATGCTCAATTCGCCGCTGCGCATCGTTCTCGAGGTGATTCCCGAAAAGTACATCACCTATGACGGCATCAAGATGTGGGCGCACACGGAAGGCAGCCTGGATCCGTCGGAACTCGCCGAGCCCTTGGAATCCGACACGACGCGCCTGCGCCGGGAGATCAAACGGCGCAACCTGTGACCCTCATCATCGCCTCCCAAGTTGGCCTGCTGCTCGGATTGCTGGCACTCGGTGCCGTGGCGCTGTCCTTGGCCCGCCAGATCGGCGTTCTCCATGAGCGCACCGCGCCCGTGGGTGGCCTGCTGCAGCAGGCCCGTCGGGAGGCCGGCAAGGTGGACCGAGTCGATCTCGACGCCGTTCGAGTGGACACGGCAGCGGGCTTCGCGGGTTCCTTGCGGCTGCTTTCCAAAGATCGGGCCCTCGCCCTGTTGTTCGTCAACGAGGAGTGCGCGGTGTGCAAGTCGCTGCTGCCGGGCTATGCGGCCGCGGTTCGTCGCTACCAAGCGCTGCCGTTGGTCCTGGTTGGCGGCGCCGCCAGCACGGCCTTGGCGAACTTCGCGAATCGTCATGGCTTGCCTCCTGAACGGGTTTTGGCCAGCGCCGACCTCGCCGTCTCCCTGCAGGTGATGCAGACGCCCACGTTGGCGCTGCTCGACACCCAGGGACATCTGCTCGAACGCGTGCGGCTGCGGGGCCCCGCCCACCTGGCCAAGACGGCGTCCCGATTGGCGGCGGCATGACGATCTTCCAGGGACTGAAGGTGCTCGATGTGGGCACTTGGATCGCCGCGCCGGTGGCCGCCACCATGCTGGCCGACTATGGTGCCGAGGTCATCAAGGTGGAAAGGCCGGAACGCGGCGATGACTACCGGCGCTTCGCCTCCTTCTCCATCACTCCGGATGCCGAGGTCAACTACGCTTGGCTGCTGGATGCGCACAACAAGCGCTCGTTGAGTTTGAACCTGAAGTCGGCGGAGGGACGGCGCATCCTGCTCGAACTGGCGGCGGAGGCTGACGTTTACATCACCAACCAGCCGCCGGCCCTGCGCGGGGAACTGGGTCTGACCTACGATGACTTGAAGGCGCGCAATTCGCGGCTGATCTACGCCTCGCTCACCGGCTACGGCGAATCCGGGCCGGAACGCGACCGCGAGGCTTTCGACTTGGTTGCCTACTGGTCGCGCAGCGGGTTGATGGACTTGGTGCGCGCGCCGGGAGCGGATCCGGCCCAGTGCTTGCCGGGCATGGGCGACCATCCCACGGCGGTGGCGCTCTACGCCGGCATCGTCACCGCGCTGCTCGATCGGGAGCGCACGGGGCAGGGGCGCATGGTGCACACCTCGTTGCTGGCCAATGGCGCTTGGGCTGCCTCCTGCATCGCCCAGGCGCGCTTTTGCGGCGCCGAAACAGCTGGCTACCAGGACGCCCACCGATGTTTCTGGAATCGCCCTCTGTACCGCGCTGCGGACGGTCGTTGGCTGCAGTTCACCATGGTGCGCACCGACGATGAGTTCAGGCGGGTGCTGCGGGGGCTGGCGGCCGAGGACTGGAGCGATGATGCGCGCTTTGCGACGAGCGAAGTCCGCATCACCCATGGCGAGGCGCTCATCGAGCGGCTGCGCGCGCGCATCGCAGCCGAGCCGAGCGGTCATTGGATGGCGCGGTTTGCCGAAACCGGCGCGCCGGTGGCCTTGGTCGGCCAGGTCGATGACTTGGCTGACGATCCCCAAGTCGCGGGCAGCGGGCTGCTTTCCCCGCCGAGTGACGCCGCTGGCGGGGCGCGGTTCATTCGCCCGCCGGTCAACGTTGAAGGGCTTGACCCGGTGCCGATCGGCAATGCCCCGGAATTGGGTGAGCACAGCGCCGAGGTGCTCGCTGAACTCGGTTATGACGAAACGGACATCGCCCGTTTGGCGGCGCAAGGCGTGATCTGATTGGATCCGTTCTCCCAAGCGGCGCTTGGCGCGATTGCCGCCCGCAGCGCAGCGCCCGCCGACATGGCCAAGGGGGTTCTTGTTGCCGGCGCCGCCCTGGGGGCCGCTCCGGACATCGACGTGGTCTTCTCGATTGGCGGCGACTTCTTTGACACCCTAAAGCACCACCGGGGCATCACCCACTCACTCATCGTGCTGCTGGCGGTGGGCCCGCTGGCTGGCCACTGGCTGTGGCGGCGATTCGGCGATGGCCTGCATTGGCGCCGTCAACACCTTTGGTGGCTGGCCGTGGCCACCTTGGCGCTGCTGTCCCACCCAGTGCTGGATTGGTTGACGCCCTACGGCACGCAGTTGTTCGCGCCGTTTTCCGAACGGCGGTTTGCGGTCAATGCGATGCCCATCATCGACCCGGTGTACACCTTGATCCTGCTCGGTGGGCTGGGGGCCGGGGCTTGGCTCAAATCGCCGCGCCGCCGCAAGGCTTCCGCCCTGGCCGCGTTGGCTTTGAGCTGCGCCTACCTCGCATACGGATGGGCGCAAAACCGTGAAACGGCGCAATTCGCCACCGCGCAACTGGCGGCCGAGGGTTTGGCGGACTATGAGTTGAGCGCCTTCCCCACGATTCTGCAGGTGCACTACCGGCGCGTCGTCGTGCGCACCCCGCAAGAGGTGCGGGTCGGCTACTTCTCCACTTGGTCGCCGTGCGCCATCCAATGGGGGCGGGCGCCCAGGAACGGCCGGGTGGCTGCCTCGCTGTTGGCGGCCACGGAGGAAGGCCGCACCTTTGATTGGTTCACCATGGGCTGGAGCTTTCCCGTGGTGCAGCAAGCGGCCAATGGCTTCGAGGTCACCTTGAGCGATCTCCGCTACGGCGCAACCCTGGACCCTAAAGAGAGCTTCTTCTCCATTGGCGCCCGCTTCGATTCGGCTTGGCGCCTGCTGGCGCCGCCAACCGGGCACGGCTTCCGCCCGGACCAGGATCGCCTTGACTTCAAAACCCTGTTCAACGCAGCCTATTTCGACGAATGCCCGGGCGCCGCCGTGACGATGCTGCCAAGCTTGGAACAGCCTTCCGCCACCCTCGCACGGCGCGAAGGGCCGCTGCTTCGCGCATCGGCATAGCGGGATTGGCGGACTCCGTGAAAGCGCCACCCAAACCGCCCCGTCGCGACCTGCTGTTGATTGGGGGGGGACACAGCCATGTTCAGGCACTCAAGTCGTTCGGCATGGCGCCGTTGGAGGGCGTTCGAGTCACCGTAATCGCCCGGGAGGTTCACACCCCCTATTCGGGCATGCTGCCCGGCTACATCGCCGGGTTTCATGATTGGGACGACATTCACATCGACCTCGGTTCGCTGTGCCGCTTCGCGGGGGCTCGTCTCATCGACGAAGAGGTCACCGCGCTCGACTTGGACAATGGCTTGGTTCAATGCCTGCAGCGGCCGCCCGTTCGCTTCGACCTGCTGTCCATCAACAGCGGCGCGGCGCCGGAAGCCCCAGTCGAATTGGGCGTCTGCGTCAAGCCCATTGGCCGCTTTCTGCCTGAATGGGACAATCTGAGCGAGCGCATCCGCCCCAACGCCAAGCTGGTGTTCGTCGGCGGCGGCGCCGGAGGCCTTGAATTGGCCCTGGCCGCCCGCCGGGCCCTGCTGGAGACCATCGACATCAAGGTGGTTGCCGTCGACATCCTGCCCGGCCATGGGCGCATGGCGAGGAAGCTGCTGCTCGGCGAGCTGGCAAAGGCGAACATCAAATTGGTTCGCGGCACGGTGGCGTCAGGGACGCCGGAGGCATTGCGCCTGCGGGACGGCGCGGAGGTGCCGTTCGATCACCTGTTCTGGGTGACCGGTGTTCAGGCGCCGCCTTGGGTCCGCAACAGTGGGCTGGCCACCGACGACAAGGGGTTCGTTCGCGTGGACCCGCACCTGCGCTCCGTATCCGATGAACGGGTATACGCAGCCGGGGACATCGCTCACTTCGACAGCGGTGCTCGTCCCAAATCCGGCGTTTACGCGGTGCGCGCCGGTCCCGCACTGGCGGGCAATCTGCGCCGCGCTGTCGAAGGTCGTTCGCCGCGACGCTACCGGCCCCAGCGCCACGCCTTGAGCCTGATCGGTACCGGCGACGGCCGAGCGGTGGTTTCGAGAGGTGCCTTTGCAATTTCCGGGCGCTGGGCGTGGCATTGGAAGCGGTGGATTGATCGGCGCTTCATGAGGCGCTATCAAGTTCTGCCGAGCATGGATGACACGGAGCCCGCGGGCGGCGATGGATTGGACGCCATGCGTTGCGGCGGCTGCGGCGCCAAGATCGGCGCCGGCGTGCTCAGCCGGGCGCTGTCGCGGCTGCCGGTTCAATCGGCCGCTCACCTGATGCAAGGGATCGGTGACGATGCGGCGCTGCTGGCCCCCAATTCGGCACCCCTGGCACTGACCATCGACGGCTTTCGCAGCTTGGTGGATGATCCCTACCGGTTCGGACGCCTGACCGCCCATCACTGCCTGAACGACATCTACGCCATGGGTGCCGACCCAACCAGCGCCATGGCCTTGGCCACAGTGCCGTTAATGTCGGAAGCGTTGATGGAGGATGAGCTGGTCCAAATGCTGCTTGGCGCGGTTGACGTGCTCAACGCGGATGGCGTGCCGCTGGTCGGTGGCCACTCCGCCGAAGGCGCTGAGCTGTCCTTGGGCTTGGCGGTCAGCGGCGCGGCGGTGGAACCACCGCTCACCAAAGGCGGCGCTCGGCCGGGCGATCTGCTGATTCTCACCAAACCCTTAGGCGTCGGCGTACTGCTCGCAGCGCAAATGCGCAGCCTCGTCCCCACTGCCCAAGTCCAGGACGCGCTGCGCCGCCTCGACCGTTCCAATGCGCAAGCGCTTGCCGTTCTGCGTCGGCACGGCGTTCGCGCCGCCACCGACGTCACTGGCTTCGGCCTGATTGGGCACTTGACGGAAATGCTGGATGCCAGCGGCCTGGGCGCTGAGATTTGGTTGGACAGGCTGCCCGCCCTGGATGGGGCAGTTATGGCCTTCGAGCGCGGCGCGGCCAGCGTGCTGCAGCCCGAAAACGAAGCCCGGCTAACCGATTTCGAACTGCGCGGCTGCCTGCCGGCGGACCCTGCCGTCCAGCTGTTGGCCGACCCCCAAACCGCCGGCGGCCTGCTGGCCTGCATCCCCGAAGTCCAGGCCACAGCTTGCCTGGGCGCCTTGCGGGAGGCGGAGTACCCCGACTGCGCCAGCGTCGGCGTGGTGACCGAGAGTGGGTGCGCGATCATCCAAGCCGCGCCCCAACCGAACGTCGCTACCGAGAAGCGAGTCCAGTGAGAGCAAAATAGGTATGGACTCCGCGCTCTTTGTTGATTACTGTTTATCCATACAAATACCGACCAAACCGACGATTGAACCTAGATAGGTTAATCTGGCTAAAGTCGCAACCTTGGAGATGGGCATGAACAGCTCACAACCCTCGGTCAACAGCACAGGCAGTGGAAGGCGCATCGCCAAAGGTTCGCGCAAGCGCAGGAAACTGATCGCCTTCGGCTGGTACGGCGGCAAATTCAGCCATCTGCCCTTCATTCTGCCGCAGATTCCAGAAGATGCCACCCATTTTTGTGACGTGTTCGGCGGCTCTGCCGCCGTGATTCTCAATCGACCACCCGCGCCCGTGGAGACCTACAACGACATTGATGGGGAGCTGGTTAACTTCTTTACAGTGTTGCGCGATGACAGTGATGAATTGATCCGCGCCATCGGCCTGACGCCCTTTTCCCGCGAGGAACTCGCCAAGGCCTGCGAGTACGAACCGGATCTGCCCACCTTCGAGCGAGCTCGGCGCTTCTTCGTGCGCGCCCGGCAAACCCGAACCGGGCTTGCCCAGACGAGCAGCGAAGGCCGGTGGGCGCATTGCGTCCTCACCTCGCGCGCCGGCATGGCGGGTGCTGTCTCCCGTTGGCTGGGTTCCGTTGAGGCGCTGCCGGAGATCGTTCAGCGCCTGCAGCGTGTGCAGATCGAAAACGCGCCTGCCATCGAGGTCATTCAACGCTACGACACGCCAGAAACCGTCTTCTACCTCGATCCTCCATACGTCCATGCCGCCCGCGGCGACAAGGCCGCCTACGGCCACGAAATGACCGACGCCGAGCATGGGGAGTTGGCAGCAGTACTGAATTCATCCGTGGTCGTGCAGTATTATCCGGCTACCAAACGCCGCTCTACGAGCATCTTTACGCAGACTGGCGCCGGGTGGATGCCCCGCTACGCAACTGCCACTCAGTGCGCCAACCGAGGCAGGAGTCATTGTGGATGAACTTTGAGCACAGGCCTCATCAAGCGGTGTTGGACGCAGGGCCAAAGAGAATCCAGGGCCGTCCCGCCAAGATGAACTGGCATTGAAGGAAGTCTATTTGGCGGAAGAACACCCAACAAATCCAAAGGGGGGCAACTGACATGTCCAACAAAACCAAACTGGGCTTCGGCATTCCTAACGCCATCGCAATTATCGCTGGCATCATAGCGTCGCTCATCGTCATCACGTCCTGCTTTGTCATTGTTGACAGCGGGCGGGTCGGGGTGGTGCGCAGGCTTGGAGCCGTGCAGCCCGACCATCTGCCCGAAGGCTTCCACCTCAAGATCCCGTTCATCGATGGGGTGGAGGAGATGGACATCAGGCTCCGTGCCGCCCAAGCGGATGCGGGCGCCTCGTCAAAGGACCTGCAAGTGGTGCGGACCCAAGTGGCGGTGCAGTACTCCCTGTCCGGACCGGTGATGCCCTCCACCTACCAGCGCATCGGCACCCGCGCCATGCTGGAGGGAACGCTCATTACCCCGGCGATCCTGGAGTCGGTCAAAGCCATCACCGCCCAGTACACGGCCGAGGAGCTCGTGACCCGGCGGGCGGAGGTGAAAACCAAGATTCAAGAGTCAATTGAGGCCTTCGTCAATGCGACCCTGAGCGAGAAGGGCGTATCCGGAGCGGTGATGCTCGCCAACGTCGCCATCACCGACTTCGATTTTTCCGACGAATTCAACCGTGCCATTGAAGAGAAGGTGCAGGCCGAGCAGGAGGCCCTCAAGGCCAAGAACGAAAAGCTGCGCCGGGTCACTCAAGCGGAAGCCGCCGCAGCGGAGCGCACTTTGGCGGCGGACGCCGAGGCCTACCAAATAGAAGCCGCCTCGAAGGCCCGCGCCGAAGCGATCCGTCGGGAAGCCGAGGCGCTCCGGGACAATCCCGACCTTATTCAGTTGCGCATCGCCGAGAAATGGGATGGCCAACTGCCTCAAGTAAACGGCGGTGGCGCACTGCCCCTGCTCAACATCGAACGGCAAGAGTGACAGTGCCTGTCCCTGCAAAGCGACAACGATCAGACCAACGAGTGGCCGGTCGCCGGGCGCAAAAGTTGACTCATGTGGCAACCTTGACCCGCGATCAAGGAAACTAGTGCTCCAGTCAGATAGGAGAACTTCCGGATAGCCACTGAGGAATCTCCCTTCGGGCGCTCTTCAGGCCGACTGGGCGGCACCAAGATTCTCATCGTCACCGATCCGATGTGTTCCTGGTGTTGGGGCATGACGCCGGAGGTTGATCGGGCGCGGGCGGTGTTGCCGGGGGCATTCGATGTGCTGTTGGGTGGCATCAACATCCACGGCACCCAGCCAATCGGCGAGTTCGGGCGCAACCACCTCATGGGCATCTGGCGCGAGGTGCAAGCCACCACCGGGCAGGCTTTTGGCTTCAAGCTGCCGACGCCCCTGATCTACAACAGCACTTTGCCCTGCATTGCCGTGCAGGCGGTTCGGGAGTTGGTTGGCGCCCCACCCTTCGACTATTTGCATCGCTTGCAGGCGCGCTTCTTCGTCGAGGGGATGGATATCAACAATCTTGAAGTCCTGTCCGCAACTGCGAGTGACTGCGGCTTGGATGCCGAGGCGTTTCTACGGGCTGCCGGGTCGGAGCGGGTGCGCGCCGCCGTGCGCTTTCAAATGAGCACTTCCCGGGATTTCGGCACCAACGCGTTGCCGTCGGTGCTGGGCGAGCGCAGTGGCAAACGGCGACTGCTGGCAGGCGGCTATCTGAGCGCGGAGGCGTTGCTCGAGTTCGCCAGACACCCTGCAACACCCTGAACGGGCCTTTCATGGAACAAATTCTCAGCTTCCAGATGGAAAGCGCCTCCCGATGGCCCAATCGAGGGCGGGACGCCCTCGGTCCGAGAGGGAACGCCCGGGGAAATGCGCCTGTTCCCTGCACGTCCGCGACTCCGCACGGCGGAGCTGTTGGCTCGCATGAAACAAATGGAGACAGCCTAGCGGCTGGCCGGTGGTTCCTTCGGCTGCGGCGGCGTACCGTTCTGGGTCAACCCAAAGGCTCGCCGGATCAGGCCGTTGCGATATCGACTTCAGTGTCGTTGTAGCAGGCCCCGTCGGCGAGGTCCGAGCGGTGGCCGGGCACCAGCGCATTGACGCTCGCACCCTCCGGATAGCTGCGCAGCCATCCGCCCTTGGGCACGTAAAGGGTTCCCCGGCGGGTCCGCTGACTGATGCGCACCGGCAGGACCAGTTCGCCTTGGTCGTTCCAAATGCGGGCCGGTTGCCGGTCCGACACGCCGGCACCGGCCGCGTCCGCAGGGTGCATTTCAATGGCCAGATCGTCATCGTGGCCCGGCGCGCCGCCGAAGGTGGAGTTGGTGCGCAGATCGGAACTCGGACTGATGAGCAGGAAGCGCCGCCGCCGCGCCAGTGGGCGGTAGCGGGGCAGCCCTTGGCCGCAGGACTGCTCCAAGGTTTCGCTGTAAAGCTCTATCCGGCCGCTCGGCGTGGTGGGCGCCGCCCCGCGCAGCAGGGTTCGCGCGCCTTGGGAAACATCCACGCAGTCGCCGGTCGGCAGTTCGAGCGCCGAGCGACCGCCTAGCGCTGGGTGGTTCCGGTCGATGGATTGCTCGATCAACTGCTCGTCGGTCTCCGCAAAGGCCGGCTCGTCGAACCCGAAGCGCTTCGCGAGGTGGCGAAACATCTCGGTGTTGGGCAGCGCCTCGCCGACCGGCGCGACAACCTGTTCGGCGCGCTGCAGGTACTGATGGCCATACGCCTTGTAGATGTCGCCCGCCTCAAGGTGCGAGGTGGCTGGCAGCACGATGTCGGCGAGCGCCATGGAGTCGGTCATGGTCAGGTCGCAGCCGACGACGAACAAATCCGGCCGCGACAGCGCCTTCATCATGGTTCGCTGACGCGGGTGGACGGCCACCGGATTGTGGTTGTAGATGAACACCGACTGGACGGGTGGGTCCAAGTCGTTGTCGAGTATGCGCTCGGGCACGTCGAGGATGTTGAACTCTCGCGCCTGCCCGGTTCTTAGATCCGGCCTCTCCAAGGCCTCGCGATTCACCGGAAAGAGCGCCCCTACATCGCAGATGCCCGCGCCTTGTGCGCCGACGTTGCCGGTCAGCGCGGCGAGCGCATAGATGGTTCGCAGGCCGGCGCCGCCGTTTTGGTTGCGTTCCGGCGCGACACCCACCGAGATGCCGACCGGGGAGATTGTGGCCCAATAGTCCACGAAGGCTTGGATCGCATCAAGGTCGAGACCGCAGTGTTCGGCTGCGAACGCCAATGAGTAGTTGCCAGCCTCGGCAAGATAGCGGTCGGCGCCGAAGACGTGGGCCTCGACGAAGGCGCGGTCGATGGCGTTGCGGCGATCGAGTTCCGCGGCAACCGCGTAACCGAGGACAACGTCGGTGCCGGGCACGATGGGCAAGTGCAGATCGGCGTCGTCGGCGATTCGCGTGCGCTTCGGATCAATGACCACCACCTTCGCCCCGGCGCGGCGCGCTTCCCGGATGGGCTTGGTCAGGTGCAGGTGGCCGACGGTAATGTTGTTGCCCCAGATGACAATGAGCCGGGACTCAGCCAGCTCCGTATACGGAATGCCGCCTGCCTCTCCGAAAACGCTCTCGTAGGCTGCCGACGAGGTGCCGCTGCAGAGCGGTTCATTGCGCACCCGGGTCGCGCCGAGCCGGTTGAAGAAGCGCTTGTCCATGGAGCCGCCCGCCAGCAGGCCCATGGGTCCGCCATAGGCCAACGGCACGATCGCCTCGGCGCCGTGTCGGACGATGATTTCGGCGTAGCGCTGATGGATGCGGTCAAGCGCCTCATGCCAGCCGATGGGCCGAAACCCGCCGCGCGATTTCGCCAGCGGCGTGGTCAGCCTGTCGGAGCCGTACAGCTGCTGCTCCAGGCCACTCGCCACCTTGGCGCAAATGCGGCCCCGAGTCAGCGGATTGCCGGTGCCGCCCCGCACCTGGGTCATGCGGCCGTTGACGACTTCAATGTCGAGACTGCAGGTGTCCGCGCAGTCGAGGGGACACACGGCTGTGCGCATCGCGCGGCTTGGTGCTTCCATTTCAATGTTCAAGGGGCCAACTCCGATTGAGTAGTCTCAAGCTAATCACTTCGGCCAAGCGAGTCCAGCCCTAAAAGAACCCAGCGATGGCGGGCCTGAAGCGGTCCATGTCAACCAGGAAGGAATCGTGTCCTTGAATGGAGCTCAAGCACTTGTAATCAACGGCCTTGACGTGCGGCTCCAGGGCGGCGGCCAGGTCGGCCTGTTGGTGAGCGGGGAAGAGGAAGTCCGACTCCACGCCGACGATCAGCGCTTGGTCCAGCTCGATTTGACTGAACGCCCGCTCCAAAGTGCCGCCGTGGTCGGCGGCGTCGAACAGATCCATGGCCCGCGACAAGTAAAGGTAGCAGTTGGCGTCGAACGCGCCGATGAATCGGTTGGCGTGCGCCTCAAGGTAGGACTCAACCTCGAAGTCGATGCCAAATGGATGCTCATGGGGTGGCTCCGCCGTGGCCCGTTCCCGCCCGAAGCGCTGCGCCCATTCCACCGCTGAACGATAGGTGATCATGCCGAGCTTGCGTGCCAGCCGCATTCCGGTTATCGGGCCCTTTTCAAAGTCGTAGCGTCCTTGGCGCCACTCGGGGTCGCGGCGAATGATCTCCCGCTGCAGGGAGCGCAGCGCAATGGCGAAGGGCTGGCTGCGCGCAGCGGCGGAGATCGACACCAGTCTTCGGCTGCGGCCGGGATGGAGCAGGGCGAAGCCCAGAGCCGTCATGCCGCCCATCGAGGCGCCGACCACCGTGTGGGCCGTGTCGATGCGCAGATGGTCGAGCACTTGGGCGCCTGCTGAGGCGATGTCCTCGAGGCACAGCACCGGAAAATCGAGCCGGAAGTGGGTGCCAGTGGCTGGATTGATCGACGCTGGCCCAGTGGATCCGAAGCAACTGCCCAAGGAATTGACGCAGACGACGAGGAAGCGGTTCGTGTCGATGGGCTTGCCCGGGCCGACCATGTCCTCCCACCAACCCGCTGAGGGGTCTTCCGGCGAAGAGGCGATGTGCGCGGATGGCGAGAGGCCAGTGAAGACCAGCACGGCGTTGTCCGCCTTGGGACTGAGTTCGCCCAGGGTTTCGAAGGCGATGGTGGGGCTGTCCAAGGCGCCTCGGCGCATGGGGAACGGCCCGTCAACGACCAGTTTCCTAAGGGCGCTCATGATGGGTTGCCGTTTCCGCGGCTAAGCCAGATTCCGGCTCGACGGCCTGCCCAGCAGCCGGTCGGAAATGATGCGCAGTTGAATCTCGCTGGTGCCCTCGAAGATCTTGGTCAGGCGGGCGTCGCGCCAGTAGCGTTCCACGGCGTGCAGCTTGGTGTAGCCGGCGCCGCCAAGAATCTGCAGGGCATCCGAGGTGACCCGCTCCGCCATTTCGCTGGCGTACCACTTCACCATGGCGGCTTCGCGGTCCGCCTTTTCGCCGTTGTCCATGAGTGTGGCGACGTGGTACATGAGTTGCCGGGCGGCCTCCACTTCGCTGGCCATGCGGGCGATCTTGAAGCGGGTTTCCTGGAAGTCGGCGATGGGGACGCCGAACTGCACCCGCTCGTGGGCGTAGTCCATGGCGTCCTCCAACGCCCCCCGGGCCAGGCCGATGGAGCGGGCCGCCGTATGCGCCCGGGCCACGTTGAGCCAGTTGACAGTGTTCTTGAAGCCGTCGCCGGTACCGCCGGTAATGACGTTCTCCTTGGGAATGCGGCAGCCGTCGAAGGCCAGTTCAAAGGTGTTCCAGCCGAAGTAGCCGATTTTGGGGATGGGTGAGCCGGAACAGCCTTCCGGCAGGCTGCCGCGCTCCTTTTCGATGATGAAGTTCTTCAGGCCCTTGTGCGCCGGATCGTCGCTGCCCTCGGCGCGGGCCAGCAACTGAATGTAGTCGGCGCCGTCGGCGAAGGTGCACCAGTACTTGTTGCCGGTGATCACCCATTCATCCCCGTCCAGCACCGCCCGGCAACTGACTGAGGCGAGGTCGGAGCCGACGTTGGGCTCGGAAAGGGAGACGGCGGCCAAGTACTTGCCTTGGGCGGCCTTGGCGGTCAGTTCGCGGCGCTTGTCCTCCGGCCAGCCGCCGACGCTCATCAGCGAGGCGGCCCGGGCGATGATGCTGGCCACGCTCATCCAGCCCCGCGCCAGTTCCTCGGCCACCAGGCAGTATTCGAACACGCCCAGGTCCATGCCGCCGTGCTCCTCAGCCATCTGGATGCCGAAGTAGCCCATCTCGCCCATCTTGTCGCGCAGCGCCATGGGGATTTCACCCTGAACCGGATCCAGCGCGTTGGCCACCGGCAGCACTTCGTTCTTGGTGAACTCCCGCGCGACATCCTGAATCATGCGGCGCTCGTCGGTTAGGTAGTGCTCAGTCATTGGGAATCGGATTTGGATTCAAATGCCGATCAGGTCGGCACGGTCGATGGTGTTCTGCACAATGCGAATGCTGGCTGCATCGACCATCACACCATCGACGTTGATTGAGCCGATGCCTTGGGCCAGCGCCTCATCGTAGGCCGCCTTTTGCGCCCGGGCGGAGGCGACTTCTGCTTCTGAGGGTGTGAAGACGGCGTTGGCCAGTTCGATTTGGCTCGGATGGATCGCCCACTTGCCGGCCATGCCCAGCGCGTGGGCCCGTTCAGCCTCCTTGCGGTAACTCTCGGGATTGCGGAAGTTGGCGTAAGGGCCATCCACCGGATCGATGCCGTTGGCCCGGCAGGCGATGGTCATTTGGTAGCGGGGATAGTGCCAGAGGTCGGGCGGATAGCTGCCCGAGCCACCCACGGTGGCGATTTGCATCTGCTGGCTGGCGGAGTAGTCGCCCATGCCGAACACCAGGCACTCCAGGCGGTCGGAGCAGGCGGCGATCTCATCGACGTTCATCATGCCTTCCACCTCCTCGATCAGGCACTCGATGCCGATGCGCCGAGTGAGGCCGAGCTTCCTTTCGAGTTGGTCGAGCATGAGGTGCACGAAAATCACGTCCGCGGCCCGCTTGGCCTTGGTGAGCATGAGGGTGTCGAGCTTGGCGCCGGCGCCGGTCACCACTTCGATGATGTCGTCGTGGCACCATTCGGTGTCCACGTCGTTGATGCGCACGCAGACGGTGCGCGGGCGCCATTCCAAACCGTTGATGGCCTCGACCACCAGCCCTCGGGCGCCCATCCTACAGAACCAGAAACACATGGTCAAGGTCGAGGCCAGAGGCCTTGGCCATCAATTTTTCGGAAATGCCGGGAACGGAGAGCTGGCAGCGCCGGGGGCGACTGGGATGTCGGCTCATGGCAACCAAGAACGGGTTCAATCAATCTTCACGGTTGTGCGGGCCTCTTCTTCACCAGGACCGTGCGTTCACCTTCGAACACGACTTGGTCCTTGTGGTTGACGCCGTAGTGCTTGAAGACGACGACGCCCGCGTTCGGTTCGTCGCCTTGGCGTTTTTCCAGCACTTCGCTGTAGGCGTACAGCGTATCGCCGTGAAACACGGGCGCCTTGAGGCGAATTTTGTCCAGGCCCAGTTCGGCGACGGCGTTCTCGCCAGTGTCCTGCATGGCCAAGCCGATCACCATCGCGATGGTGACGCCGCCGAACTGCAGCCGGGAGTTCCAGCCTTCGCGGCCCATGGCGTTCCTCTGCATCAGGTCTTCGTTGAAGTGTCCCTCCGCGGTGTTCAGCACCTGCAGCGTGATGCCCACATTGTCCTGCTCGCACATGGTCTTGCCCCGCGCGTGGCGCATGACCGCGCCCGGCTCGAAGTCCTCGAAATAGTTGTCGTCACCGGTCAGCGCCATCAGCCGCTCCGCCTGCGAACGAGGTTGGTGCGGCGAAACTCGATCACCGCCTCGCCGCGCTGGTTGAAGCCCTGCGTGTGCCAGGTGACGATGCCGAACTTCGGCTGGCTGCTGGAGGTCTTGGCGTTCTCCACTTGGCTTCGGGCCGTCAAGGTGTCGCCGGGATAGACCGGCTGGATGAATTGGCAATTGTCCACGCCGAGGAACGGACCGCCGCCTTCGCTCAAGTCCTCCACGCTCAGCCCGAAGACGGTGTTGAACACCAGCAGCGGATTGACCTGCACGTTGGGATGCCCCAGGGACTGGGCATAGGGCGCATTGAAGTAGAGCGGGCAGAACGACAGCGTCTGGGTGGTGAAGGCGGCATTGTCGCCTTCGGTTAGGGTACGTCCCCAGTGGTGCTCGAACACTCGGCCCGGCGTCATGTCCTCGAAGCGGTTGCCCTTGGCCTTGAGCACCGCCCGATCGCGAAAGTCGGCGTCACCCATCGGCGCTGGCCAGCAGCTTCATCAGTGGCGTGACGCAGTCCGCCTGCTCAAGTCCGTGGCAGGCGTCGATGATGGCATCGGCTGCGGCATCGCCCAGACGGGGGGCAACCAAGGCGCGGAACTTGGTTTCGAGCTTGTCCCACTGGGCATCGAGATCGGTCATGGGAATGGCGACATTGCAGGCTTCGGCATGGACTTGGCCATCCATTGTGCGGATGTTGACGACACTGTCCGGGTTGCGTTCCGCGTGGGCGGCAACCCTAACCCGGTCGCGCAGTGCCGTGAGCCCTTGGTCTTCGGTCAACTCGTCCGTGAAGACGTCGATGCTGGCCGTGTTCACCCCGGAGAGCGCCATGGCGGCGGTGAGGCGCAAGCTGAACTTGGCTTCCAGCCCGGTGGCGGGTTCGGGGATGTTGCAGACCTTGAGGTGGCCCTTGTCAACGCGAATGTCCACCTCGGCGATGTCCTTGGATTCAAGGCCATGGCGCTCGCTCAAGGCCCGAATCGCTTCGATGGAGGAGTGGGTGAGGTAGCAGGCGGCATGGTACTTGAAGCAAATGTCCTGGGTGAAGGCGGGCACCGCCATCGCCCTTTGCCATTGCTCGGCGCTGCCGCACTCGCTTTGCGTGGCGAGGAAACCCTGGTCGGCCTCAAGAATGTCCAAGCGGCTGGTGAAGCCCCGGGCGGCGAGGTTGGCGGCATCCACGCCCGTGGCGGCGGCATGGCCCGCATGCAGCGGCTTGCACATGGTGCCGAACTGGGACTTGAGGCCCGCGGCCTGGGTGCCGGCAATGCCCAGCGCTGCGGCCGTCTGGGCCGCATCGAGATTGCGCATGCGGGCCGCCGCAGCGGCGGCGCCGAAAGCGCCCAAGGTGCCGGTGGCGTGCCAGCCTCGAGCGTAGTGGTTGGCGCCTGCGAATCGGCCCAGAATGCACTCGGCATCCACCCCGGCGCAAAAGGCGGCAATGACGTCGGCGCCACTTCGACCGAGATGCTCTGCCAGCGCCAGCACAGCGGGCGCAACCGGCACGGTTGGATGGCCGGTCATGGCATTGTGGACGTCGTCGTAGTCGTGGGCATGGCCGGCAGAGCCGTTGAACAGCGCCGCCTGACGCACTGAGGCGCGGCACGGACGGCCCATGAGCTGCGCCTGGGGATGGCCCCCCTCGGCGTCGATTTCCTCTGCCAAAATGTCGGCCAGCGGCTCCCGAGCGCCCGCAATCGCAACGCCAATGAAATCCATCAACGCTTGGCGGGCGACCACCCGCGCCGCCTGGGGAATGTGCTCGGTGCGCGTATCAACGACGCGCTGGGCCAATTGCCGCGTGGCTTCCATGAAGTCGATCCTTAGTTGAAGCGGCTAAAGCTAGCGGAGCAACGGCATCGAAGCAAGGTCAATGATCAAGTTGTCAACACCTGCCCGCTCTGTGAATCGCGAAACCCCCCAATCTTGGAACGGGCGCGTCCCGCCCACGCCTTGATTTGGGCGACTGGCTTGGGATGAAATGCTGTCGATGAACGAGCGAGTCTATTGTTGCGAGGCGAGCGCCGATCAGCCGATGCTCGGCACTGCCGCCGTGGTGGACGTTTGGCTGCTGCTTGAATACCGTCCCGCTTGGCGGGCGAAGGCGATTTCGGACAATGCCTTGGGCGAGGGTGTCCGGGGCTGGTTGACGCACGGTATTGAAGCACTTGAAGGCCAAGGCCACAAGGTGCGCGCGCAGTTCATCCGCCAGCCGGAAATAGACCGGCCGGACACTCGCCTGCTGATTCAGCATGACGGTGCGCTGCGCACCTTTGAGTCAGGCGGACCGGGCTACGACGGTCTGATCCAAACACCGGTCGAGACGCTGTTCCGCGGCGATTCAGGCGAGCGTCTCGAGGCCCCTCGCTACTTCGTCTGCACCAACGGCCAGCGTGACCTGTGTTGCGCCCGTTTCGGGTTGCCCCTCTACAATCAGCTGCGCGAACGCCTCGGGGAGCGTGTCTGGCAAGTGACCCATCTTGGTGGCCACCGCTTCGCGCCCAACGTGCTGGTGCTGCCGCAGGGGGTGCTGTACGGACGGGTGGGCATGGCTGGCCCCGATGCCGGCGACGACTCCGTCGAACGATTCGTCGCCGAAGTGGAAGCGGGCGCGGTGCCGCGGCGCTATCTCCGGGGCCGTTCATGCTATCCCAAGCCGGTGCAGGCGGCGGAGGGGTTCGCAGACTGTGATGGCTTGGAATGGGTTGCATTGAAGGAGGGCGAAGGCCACGCCGAGGTGACCTTCAACCACGGCGGAAGTCCGCTTCTCGTCAACGTGGCGCCGAGCGAGGAGCCGGTGCCGGTGCTGTCCAGTTGCGGGGATCAGCAATTGAAATCCGAACGGCCCTACCGCCTGGCGGATTGAGCGACGAAGCGGGCCGGCCCCCGCGCCAGCGGTCCGGTGACGAATGAACGCATCTCGGCGGTGAGTCGGGCCGGGTCCGAACTGCCACCGGCGTCAATCTCCGGCCCGAAGCGAATTCGGTACTTCCATCGTTCCTTGTTGATGAGTTCCCGGAACAGGGTCATGTCCTTGAGTTCGGTGTTGATCGCGTACAGCAGATAGTAAAGCCATGAATTGCGGGCCTTGAGGTGGGCCGGCACGATGGGACAGGCGTACTTCCGGGCGAGGTTGACCGCCGTGGTGGTCCACTCCCGCTCGATCAATCCCTTGAGGCTCGGACGCGCCAAGCGCCCTGAAGGGAAGATCACCACCAGCCGGTCCTGGCGGAAGGCCCGCACCATGTGGCGCACGGTCTCCTTGTTGCGGGCGTGATCCCTGCGCTCCTCGACCCACTCCACCGGAATCACCAACTCGGCCAAGTTTGGCGCTGCCCGCACGGCGTCCCGGTTGGCGAAGAAGACCACGTCCCGGCGTACGCGCTTGATGGCGTCATACAGGGCGATGCCGTCGGCAATGCCGGCGGGGTGGTTGGCCGTGACCAGAGCCCGGCCTTGGGCGGGCAGGCATTCCAGGCCGTGCATCTCCACCCGCAAGCGCAGCATTTCGCTCAAGTGGTCGAAGATCTGCTGCCCGGACATCGGCTGCACGCGGTCGATCAAGTCCACCGCCCGAGGATAGGCGATCAACGGGTAGAGAAAGGCGCGCACCAAGCGCCAAACGAAGGGCCGCTGATGGAGCCTTGCGGCCCGCTCCTCGATCAGCACATCTACGATGTGGGACATTGCTCGACGAACTCGGCCAACGCTTGGTTGAAGCCGGAGGCGGCTTCCAGGTTGACGGCATGGCCGGCGTCGAGATCGACGATCCGCGCGTGGCGCATGTTTTCAGCGATGTGGTGCCGGTGGGCTTGAAAGCGTCGTTCCCGCACGCCGTTCAGGAGCAGGGCCGGGCGCTCGTTGTCGCCTAGTTCACTACGCACCGACGCTGCCGGCGTCGTGTAGCGGATGGTGTTGGCGACGCCTTGCGGCTTCAGCAGCGCCGCATCGGCTAGGACCAAGGCTCGGCTGGCCGGGTCGATTCGTTTCGCGAACCGCGGATGCACCGGGATGCGTTCGATGGCCTTGCTTCCCCCGGCCAGAATGCGGGCCGAGGATGCCTGGCCCTGCGCTCGCCAAAGAGCCGCCTGGCCGGCATCGGCCAAGGCTGATGTGGAGTTGGTGAAGGCATGGCCGATGATGCGCTCGGGATGCAACAGGGCGTAGCGCATGGTCAAGCCGGCACCCAGGGAATAGCCGCAAAGGAACCAACGCTGCGCATGCAAGGCTTGGCGGATGGCTTCGAAGGCCTCAATGTAGGCGCTGGGTTGGTAGCATTCGGCAGCCGCTGGCGCAGCAGAGCGACCGTGGCCGAGCAAGTCAACCACCACCGGCTGGCAGACCGCGCCCAAGGCCGCCAGATTCGGATGCCATTGATTGGGGCCCATCAGAAACCCATGCACCAGCAACAAGTAGGGGCCGGTGCCCGGATGGACCTGCCAATGGGGCATCATGGCCATCGGGGCGGGCGGTCTTCATTCGATCTACCAAAGAGCGCCAAAGATTGTGCCTTCGCCTTTGTCCTAGGAACGGGTAGGCTACCTGATCGAGACACACGCAAGGAAGGCATGAACATGAAGGCAATGGGCCGATTCGCAATCAGTTTGTTGTTGGCGGTTGCGCCGCTCACGGGCCACGGCATTGAAGTGGGTGATCCCGCCCCTGATTTCGAGTTGCAGGGTTCCGATGGCGAGCTTCACCGATTGGCGGACCATCGGGGCAAATCGGTGGTGGTGCTGGCTTGGTTTCCCAAGGCCTACACGCGCGGTTGCACCATTGAGTGCAAGTCGCTGGCCGAAAAGGGGCATCTGATCCGTGAATTCAAGGCGGCCTACTTCATGGCCAGCGTCGATCCGTTGGCCGACAACATTGGTTTCGCCCGCCAACAGCAAGCGGACTTCCCGTTGTTGAGCGACCCCACCAAGGAGGTCGCCGCTGCGTACGGGGTGCTGGTTGAGGCGGGCTACGCTGCCCGGCAGACCTTCTATGTGGGCTTGGACGGCACCATTATCGCCATCGACCGCGAGGTGCGCCCGGCTACCGCTGCGGAGGACATTGCGGTGCAACTCGCGGAGCTTGGCGTTGCCCGAAGCGTAGCGGCAGGTCAACCCGAATAGCCCCGTCGATGAAACGCCGGGACTTTCTGCAGGGCACTGCGCTGGCCTTGACCGCCGGAACGGGCGCAGCACCCCTTGAGGCGCTCGCTCGCGAAAGGCCTGAAGGCGCCTATCCGCCGGCGCTCACCGGGTTGCGCGGCGCCCATCCCGGCTCCTTTGAGGTCGCCCACGATTTGGCCTGGAACGGCAAGACTTGGCCGCGGCCCAAGGCGCAGACCGATTCGATCTATGACCTCATCATCGTTGGCGGGGGTTTGTCCGGCCTTGCTGCCGCCTACTTCTACCGCCAGCGGATTGGCGCGGATGCCCGCATCCTGATTCTCGACAACCATGACGATTTCGGCGGCCATGCCAAGCGCAACGAATTCACCGTGCGCGGCAAGACCCTGCTGGGCTATGGCGGCAGCCAGAGCCTTTCGTCGCCCCGGGGCTATTCATTGGTGGCGAAGCGGTTGCTTGAGGAACTCGGCTTTCGCACGGGGCCGTTCCGCCGCTATTTCGACTTCGAGTTCGACCGGCGCCACGGGCTGACCGAGGGTGCGCTGTTCCGCAGCGCGGACAATGGCCGGAGCGGTTTGGCTGCTGATGCGTTCTCGCCGTTTGGCGGCCCAAGCCAAGCCGAAAAGGCGCGTCGCATCGCTGAGTTCCCCGTTTCGCAAGCCACCCGCCGCGGTTTGACTGCGCTGTCGGCGGGCGCCATGCGCGACACCCCGGCAGTGCGCGAAATGCTGGCCGCGCCGAACAAGACCCCAGCCGAGGCATTTCTGCGCACCGCCTACGGCTTCACCGATGAGGGCATTCAGTTCATGCGCCGGCGTTCAGGCCCGCTCTGGGGCGCGGGCCTCGACGTGCTTTCGGTAACCGAAGGGGTCATTGAAGGCTGGTTGGGTGAGGCGGCGGCAGAGGCCACTTACCCGTATCTGGAGGACGAACTTGAGGCGCGCGACGAGCAGCAGCCCTATGTTTTTCACTTCCCCGACGGCAATGCCAGCGTAGCGAGGCTGTTGGTTCGCTCGCTGATTCCGGGCAGCATTGCAGGCGCGTCCATGGACGATGTGGTGATGGCACGCGCTGATTACACCCGTTTGGACGATCCCAACCATCGGGTGCGCATCCGGCTTGGCAGCACCGCGGTGCGCGCCGAAAACCGCGCCGGCGGCGTGGACCTGACTTATGTGAGCGGCGGCGAGGTCCATCGCTCCCGGGCGCTGCACAGCGTGCTGGCCTGCTACAACAACATGATTCCCCATCTGTGTCCGGACGTCGGCAAGGTGCAGCGCGAGGCGCTGGCCTATCCGGAAAAGGTGCCGCTCGGCATCATCAATGTGGCGCTCGACAACTGGCAGGCGATCCAGAGATCCGGCATCAGCCAGTTCTACGCGCCATCCGGCCTGTTGACCATCGCGGGCATGGATTTTCCGGTGAGCATGGGCGGCTACGCCTTCACCGCCGAGCCGAGCGAGCCCTGCGTGCTGCAGTGCTGGCAAACGCCAGCCTGCGGCCAGTCAGGGGATCCGTTCGAGCAGTTTCGCGCCGGGCGCATGGCCATGTACCAGATGCCGTTCGCGGAGTACGAGGCGGGGATCTTCGACCAACTCGATGCGGCTTGGGGGCCGCATGGCCTCGATGTGGAGCGCGACATCGCGGCCATCACCGTCAATCGCTGGCCGCACGGCTACAGCCACGAATACCTAAACCTGTGGGACGACCCGGCTTGGGGCCGAGGCGCGGGGCCGCATGTGATCGGCCGCCAACAGGTCGGACAAATCGCCATCGCCAACGCCGACAGCGAGGCTTACGCCTACGTTGACGGCGCATTCAACGCTGCTTACCGGGCGGTGCGCGAGCTCACCAACGACGGCTGACGGGGAACCACGGGTAAGATAGCGATTTCCAGTCGGCGGACGCGAGGAACACATGACCTACGACCTGCTCATCAAAAACGGCGTGGTGGTGGATGGCTCCGGCGGCGCCCGCTACCGGGCGGACGTAGGGGTGCGCGATGGCCGCATCACCGCAATTGGCCGGATTGATCAACGCGCCAAGCGAACTTTGGACGCCGAGGGGCTCGTGGTCGCGCCCGGCTTCGTCGATGGACATACGCACATGGACGCCCAAGTGTTCTGGGATCCGATCGGCGCATCCTCTTGCTACCACGGCGTCACCAGTGTCGTGATGGGCAACTGCGGCTTCACCCTGGCGCCCTGTCGGCAGGCCGAGGCCGATTTGGTGTTCCGCAACCTCGAGCGGGCCGAGGACATCTCCCGTGAGGCCATGCTGGCGGGCATCGATTGGCGTTGGGAGTCCTTCCCGGAGTTCCTGGATGCAGTGGAGGCGCTGCCCAAGGGCATCAACTACGCGGGTTACATCGGCCACTCCGCCTTGCGCACCTATGTCATGGGCGAGCGGGCTTTCTCGGAGGCCGCAACCGAAGACGATCAAAAGGCCATGGAGCGGCTGGTTCAGGAGGCCGTCCAGGCTGGCGCCGTTGGCTTTTCCACCTCGCGCACCTTCAATCACACAACCGCCGATGACCGTCCCGTGGCCAGCCGCTTGGCCCAGTGGGACGAAGTGCGCGGCATCGTCAACGCCATGGGGGCCACCGGCAAGGGTTTGTTTGAACTTGCCGGCGAGGCGCCGGGTCGGGATCCGGAGCGAAACCGGGAATACCATGAGCGGCTGCGCGACCTGGCGGTGGAGTCCGGCGTCAGCCAGACTTGGGGTGTGTTCAGCGTGCGCGCGGCCCCGGAACTGTGGCGCCCGTACTTCGACCTGCTCAATGAAACCGCGGCGGCTGGCGGGCGCATGTTCGCCCAAGTCCACAGCCGTGCGCTCAACGTGCTGCTCTCCTTCAAGACCTACACGCCCTTCGACAAGTGGGATGTTTGGAAGGATTTTCGCAGCCTGTCCCTCGATGAGCAGAAGGCGAGGCTTAGGGACCCGACGCTGAAGGCACGGCTGATCGCTTCGGCCAGCGCCGAATACAAGGGCCCGCGGGTCGTCGGGGCGGAGGCGCGGCCGCCGAAGTGGGAATGGGTGTATCCCATGGCGGACATGGCCCAGGATCACCCCAGCATGGCCGAGCTGGCGGCTCGCAAGGGCGTGCATCCGGTGGAATTGATGATCGACCTTTCCCTTGAGCACGACTTCGACATCTTCTTCCGCCAACCCATAGCCAACGAAGATCAGGAACACGTGCTGGAGATGATGAAGCACCCGCGTTCCGCCATCACCTTCTCCGACTCCGGCGCCCATGCGGCCCAAATCATGGACAGTTCCCTGCAGACGCACCTGCTGAGCCATTGGGTACGTGACCGCGAAGCCTTCACCCTGGAGGAGGCGGTGCGCCAGATCACTTACAACACGGCCACCCTGTGGGGCCTGCACGACCGGGGTTTGATCCGCACCGGCATGGCCGCCGATCTCGTGGTCTTCGACCCGGACACCATCGCCCCGCGACTGCCGGAGGTGGCGCATGACCTGCCGGCCGGCGCCAAACGGCTCAGGCAGACGGCTGACGGCGTCAAGCACACGGTGGTCAACGGCGAAGTGCTGCTAACGGAGAATGAGTACACCGGCGCAACGCCGGGGCGGCTGCTGCGGGCTTAGGCGCTTCAGTGAAGGGTGTGCGGCAGGTAGCTGCGGCCGTTGTAGCTTGCAAAGTAGTGGCCGAGCATCGGGTGCTCGATCTGGGAACGGTCGCGGCTTGGCGTCAGGTGCCGCTCTGCGACATAGGTGCTGTGGGTGCCGCCATCGACGAGCACGTGATACCAAGGCGCATCCTTGGGTGGCCGGCTGCGGGCGACCGCCTCGTACCACTCCTCGCTTAGTTCAAACTCCGCATCGGCTTGGAATACGACGCCCCGATAGCCGAACTTGCGGTGCTTGACGATCTGGCCGGGGGAGAATTGGGTCACTGTGGAGTCCTTGGGCAGCAGGCTGCCAATCTTGGCTGGACTTTGCGGGAAATGGTAGCTGTCCATGCACTGTTGGCATGGCTTCGGCGTGTTCCCTCGATTCCAGATCGAGGGCGCGAACCCGCGCTTCGTTGCAGTTTCGCTGCGCGAAACTTTTGCGGAACCAAGCGGGATCCGGAGGCTGAGGGCATCTTGCCCTCGCTTGGAACTGCCTTGATTCGGCACGAGGGTGGGGAGACCTCGGGCCGAGAGGGGTGGCCTCCAATGGAGCCGTGCTAGCATCCGCTACCAGAATCAGGGTCGAGTCGATCAAGAGACTTCCACATGGGCACAACCCATTTTGGCGTTACTGGCGGTTTCGTGGATGAGTGCCGAGTTCGCTATGGGTGATCTCACAAGACGCTTGGGTCGCCTGCGGCCGGCTGCGGAAAACTTCCTCAGCAAAGCGGATCTGACGGCCGCGCGAGAGGGACGGCGTCGCTTTTTGCGCACCAGCCTGCTGGCCGCGGGCGCGATGACGGGAGCGCCGCTGCGGTCGCAAGCGGGCGAGGCCGACCCTGCCATCGTCAACCTGCCGCCTTGGACCACTAGCCCCGGCCGCCCGGTTGCCGCGCGCCCCTATGGCTCGCCCTCGGAGCATCGCAGCGCATTGCAGCGACGCGGACCGCGAGGCCTTTCGCCACTGGGCGCCAACTCGGCTTCGTTCTGCCCACTCCAAGGGCTGTTCGGCATCATTACGCCGTCGGGCCTCCACTACGAGCGCCACCACCATGGCTGGCACGACATCGACCCGCGGCGGCACCGATTGATGATCAACGCAGCCCATTCCGGTCTGATCGCCGAATCCAGGATCTACACGGTGGACGACCTGATGCGGCTGCCGCCAGTGTCCCGCATTCACTTCATCGAGTGCAGCGGCAATACCGGCACCGAGCGAATTCGCGCGACCGCACCGACGGTGCAGTACACCCACGGCCTGCTCTCCTGCTCCGAGTTCACAGGGGTTCCGCTGCGCCTGTTGCTCGAAGAATGCGGAGTGGATTTCCGTCGTGCGCGCTTTGTCTTGGCCGAGGGCGCGGACGGCGCGTCGCTCACCCGCACCATTCCCATGGCGTTGATCGAATCCGGAGAGGTTCTGGTGGCGTATGGCCAGAACGGCGAGGCGCTGCGCCCCGAGAACGGCTTCCCATTGCGGCTGGTGGTGCCGGGTGTGCAGGGCGTCTCCTGGGTGAAGTGGCTGCGCCGCATCGAGGTGGGCGATGCGCCTTATGCGACCCGTGAGGAATCGCTGCATTACATCGATCTCATGCCCGATGGCCAACACCGCCAGTACACGTCCGTTCAGGAGTGCAAGTCGGTGATCACGACGCCATCGGGTGGCCAGACGCTGCTCAGCCAAGGATTCCACAACATCACCGGGTTGGCTTGGTCGGGCCGGGGCCGCGTTGGAGGGGTGGACGTTTCGGTGGACGGTGGCCGCAACTGGCGCAGCGCCCGCCTCGAAGCTCCGGTGCTCGCCAAGGCGCTCACGCGATTCAACTTCGACTGGGTTTGGAATGGCCAAGCGGCAGTCCTGCAATCTCGCGCCATCGACGAGACGGGCTACGTTCAGCCCGCCCATGCTGAATTGCGGGCGGCGCGGGGCACGGGATCGATCTACCACAACCATGCCATCCAGTCCTGGCGAGTCGCTCCAAACGGCGAGGTCGTCAATGTCCAAGTGGTTTGAGTGGGTTGGTTTGGCACTGATCTGCGTTGCCGGGTCGGGCTGGGCCATGGACCGCTACCCGGGCGTCGGCCGAGCCGCGACGGTGGCGGAGGTGCGCGCTTGGGACATTGACGTGCGGGCCGACTTCCGGGGATTGCCTGAGGGGGAGGGCAGCGTCGTCCGCGGCCGGGAACTCTACGGGGCGCAGTGCGCCGCCTGCCACGGCAGCGCCGGGGAATCCGACGCCTTCTTCACTCCGCTGGTGGGGGGCACGTCCGCGCACGACATTCGCAGCGGCCATGCACGGGCGCTGGCCGGCTCAGCGGCCGCGCAACGCACGACCTTCATGCGGCTTGCCACGCTGTCCACCTTGTTCGACTACATCCAACGCGCCATGCCTTGGGAAACGCCGAAGTCCCTGGCACCAAATGATGTGTACGCGCTGACCGCCTATTTGCTCCATCTCGCGGGGATCGTCCCGGAAGCATTTACTCTCTCGCACAGCAACATGGCCAACGTACAGAGTCGGCTGCCCAATCGCCACGGCATGACGACCGATCACGGGCTGTGGCCGGTCGGTGAGGCCGGGGATGGCGACATGGGCAATGGCGGCATCCCCGACATTCAGGCCGAGCGCTGCATGAACGAGTGCCGTGCTGTCCATGGCCACTGAACCGACGGCGGCGAGCTCACCGCCGTCCCCTGCGGACAAGCAAACCCCAGCAACAACGGCATCCGGATACTAAGTCCTGGCGCCGCTCATCCTGATCAACGTGCTGAGCTACGTTGATCAGCACATGCTCCCAGCTTTCGCCGCCCAGATCACCGCCGAGCTCGACCTGTCGCGCCAGCAGTTCGGACTGCTGACCGGATTCGCCTTCGTCGCCATCCATGCGCTGTGGCTTGGCCGCTGACTGGTTCACAAGCCGATTCCGCACGACTCACGCGCTGTTCGTCGCTGTCGTGGGCGCCGCCGCTTGGCCGCTGGTGATTCTGTTCAGAGTGGCAGCACCGGAATGCGCCGGCTTTCACTTGGGCATGGGGCCGGTGGTGTTTCCGCTCGCGTTCTACTACGGCGCTATGGTCTCGCTGGTCCTGAACGAAGCGCCGCGTCACATCCAATCAACCGCTATCGCCTTGACAGGTTCCACAGGCAATAACATGCTGCGGCGACGACCGGCCAAGTAACGGGAGGATCGAAAGATGAAGTGGAGTGCAGTCCATGCCGTCTCGGCGGCGTTCGCGCTCGCCTTGACGGCAGTTCTTGCCGATCAGGCTCATGCCGGCTGCGCAGCAGCCAGCCACACAATAGAGAACGAGTATGCCGAAGTTGACACAGAACGTTCATGCATGGCCCAGTTCAGGGCCAGTTCCGCAAGTGATACGTGCGAGAATGTCACCGCGAACTTCATTAAACCCGATCGGTGCTTTATCAGCGCGTTCTGTAAGTCCTCGGATACCGGCTATATTTCAACGAGGATAGAGGTGAGCAGGTCCGACGCCGCAAAACTCACCAACTGTAATGGCATTCTGGA
>JAQAJJ010000036.1:502-24606 GCA_028278675.1 Candidatus Azophilus lithoversatilis | reverse complement strand
GGTACAGGTTGATGTGCGAGAGCGAACCCGGCATGGGCATGGTCAACCAACGCACACCATCGGCCACCTCCTGAGTGGTGCCGGGAGCCGGATGGTCGGCGTAGGGATAGGTGAGTTCGCTCATGCGGAATTTGGTTCTGCGGAAAGACGAAAAATTATACCCCACCAAACTAGCCCCGACGGCGGCCCGCGCTCAAGCCGACAGCCCCCACTCCCAGGCCAGCCACTCCCTCCCAACCCCAAGCGCCGAGTTTCGCGCAGCGACGCTCCGATGCCGGTAATCCCACCCCAACCTCAAGCGCGGAGTTTAGCGCCGCGAAACTCCAACCCGGCCGCAGGCCGCGGCTTTGCGTCTGCCCCGCTTTGCCCAGATAATCGGCCTTTCCCGTGAAAGCTTGGAGGTTGTGTCGATGTCAGGACGTGTGGCAGGAAAGGTGGCGTTGGTTACGGGGGGCGCCAAAGGTCTCGGCGAAGCCGACGCCAGGGCGCTCGCCGCCGAAGGGGCACGGGTGGTGTTGACCGATGTGGACGAGGCGGGTGGCCAAGCGGTCGCAGACGACATTGGCGCGGTCTTCAAGCAGCAGGATGTAACCGACGAGGCCCGCTGGCAGGCGATCATCGGCGAAATCAGGAGTGACTTCGGAGCCCTGCACGTTCTGGTCAACAACGCCGGCATCGTTCTGCCGGGCAGCATCGAAAGCCAGACCTATGCCCAATACCGGGCGCAACTGGCCGTAAGCGCCGACGGCACCTTCCTCGGCAGCAAGCACGCCATCCCGTTAATGGCGGAGAGCGGCGGCGGCTCGATCATCAACATGGCGTCGGTGGTCTCCAAGCTCGCCTACAGCGGCGTCATCAGCTATGCCGCCGCCAAGGGCGCCATCGAGGGCATGTCCCGCTCGATTGCCGCCCACTGCCTGGAGTCCGGGTACCGGATTCGATGCAATTCAATTCACCCGGGGATCATAGATACGCCGATGGTGCAGAACTTCGGAGCATCGGGGGATGAAGCCGGAATGGACGGTCCGCAACCGCCAGAGGGGCCAGCCCCCGCCGAGGGGGGCGTGCTGGGCATTCCGCAGAACATCGCTGATCTGGTGGTGTTCCTGGCGTCGGACGAATCCGCCTTCATCACCGCCCAGGAGTTCGTCATCGATGGCGGCATGTCCATGCTGCCTGCGCCACTGACGCACAGGCTGCAATAGCTGCGCAGTACGCATTACACTACGACCAAAACACACAGCAATCAGAGTGCGCAAATGGCTGAACCCAACATCGATCTGCATGACATCCCACTGGACCGAATCAATCCCTCCGACCCAGCCCTGTTCGAACAGGACGCTCACTGGTCGTTGTTCAAACGATTGCGGGAAGAGGATCCCGTGCACTATTGCGCCCAAAGCGACTTTGGCCCGTTTTGGTCGATCACACGCTATGCAGACATCATGGCGATAGAATCGGACACCGAAACATTCTCATCTTTTCCGGCGATCGTACTGGGCGATCAAGACCCTGACTTCACCGTGCAGCAGTTCATCGCCTTGGATCCTCCCAAACACCAGGTTCAACGCAAGGCGGTCACGCCGACAGTCTCACCTCAAAACCTGGCCCTGATGGAGCCTCTCATTCGGGAACGCATTGGCCGCATCATGGATGAGCTGCCACTCGACACGCCCTTCAACTGGGTTGATCGCGTTTCCATCGAGCTGACCACTCAGATGCTCGCCACTCTTTTTGACTTTCCGTTCGAAGATCGGCGAAAACTCACTTATTGGTCTGACATGGCCACCGCCTCACCCGAAATTGCCGGGGACGACAGGGTTACCAAGGAACAGCGCCAGGCGGCGCTGCAAGAGTGCCTTGAGGTGTTCACGGGCATCTGGCATGAGCGGGCGCAGCAATCGCCGGAAGGAAAGCACGACTTCATCACGTTGATGGCGCATTCCGAAGCTTTCCAGGAGATGGACCCGCTGGAGTATCTCGGCAATCTCATTCTCCTCATCGTGGGCGGCAATGACACCACGCGAAACTCCATTTCGGGCGGTGTGCTGATGCTCAACGACAACCCCGCCGAGTACGACAAGCTCAAGGCCGACCCGAATCTTGTGCCGAACATGGTTTCGGAGATCATTCGCTACCAGACGCCGCTCATGCACATGCGCAGGACCGTCACGCGCGACGTCATATTTGGCGGCAAGAAGATGAAGGCAGGCGACAAGGTCGCGCTTTGGTACGTGTCGGGCAATAGGGACGAATCGCGAATCGACAACCCCGACGAGTTTCTCATTGATCGCGATCACGCACGTCAGCACATCTCCTTTGGCTTTGGCGTGCACCGCTGCATGGGCAATCGGCTGGCCGAGATGCAGTTGCGCCTTGTTTGGGAGGAAATTCTCAAGCGATTCGGTCAGGTGGAAGTGGTCGGTCCAGCCAAGCGGCTAAAGTCCAACTTCGTTCGCGGCATCATCGACCTGCCCGTCGTGCTGCATCCAAAAGTCGCATGACGATGAAGGGTCTGGCGCCGCGCGCCGATGTGAATCGGCAGTCCATCCGCTGCTACAGCACTTCGTATAAATCGTAGATGGCTTGCCCGCCGCCGAACTCGCGCATGCTGCCGACGCAGACGATGTCGTTCAACCAAAGGTAGTCAGCCGCGGTTGTCTCGAAGTAGGGCGTGCTGCGGAAGTACATCTCGCTGCCGGGAACGCGGTCTCCCCGGGCGATGCGCTCGCTCAGTTCCGGGCTGCCCTTGAGCAGTCCGGTGTAGTAGCAGTAGATCGCCTCGCGCGTGTCGGTCTCCAGCAGCAGCCGGACATCCAGTTTCCAATTGCCGTTCGGTTGAACCCGGATCCAGTCGCCGCTCGGTTGGAGCACTTTCGCGTAAATGCGCGGCCCTTTGATTTCCGCGTCAAGGACATTGAAGATCAGCAGGCCATCGCCGATGGGGCGTGGGTCGGCGATGGCGCCCCGCAGTGTGGCAAGCCATTGGGTTTTCAATTCGGGTGCGCTCATGCGTTCCTCCTATTTGAACGTTACGGGATAACTGCCGAGCACACGAAAGAAGGACGGCGACCATTGCGTTTGGCCTGCCTCGATTCGCAGCTGTTTGGTTTGCGCCGCGAATCCGGCGATGGCGGCCCGGGCCTCGACCTTGGGCAGCATGTTGCGCAGGCAGAAGTGGCTTCCCCCGCCAAAACTCTGATGGGCGACATCTTGACGGTCTATGAGGAACCGGTCGGGATCGTCGAACCGGCGGGGGTCGCGGTTGGCGCAGGCGAGCATCGGCCAGACGACGGCGTCCGCGGGCATGAGCACGTCGCCGATTCGATAGGGTTCCCGGAGGATGCGCCAGTTGAACAGAATGGGCGCGTCGTATCTCAGGCACTCCTCGATGCAGTTGTTGATCAGAGCTGGCCGCTGACGGAGCAGCGCCAACTGGCCGGGATGCTCGATGAGCGCCCGGGTGCCGTTGCCAATGAGTCCGATCGTCGTCTCAAAGCCGGCGACAATGATGCCGATGGCTTGGACAACAATCTCCCCATCGAGCATTCGGTCGCCTTCATCCTCGGCGCGAATCAGCTCGCTGATGAAGTCGTCCTGCAAATCGCGGCGGCGCGCCTTGACCACTGCGTCGAAATAGTCCGCCATCTCATTGCCGGCCCGCACCAGCGAAGCGATCACGTCGTCCGGCAGGAACTTGGCGAAAAATGCGTTGGTTCTCGCCGCCGTCCATTGCGAGAAAATCTCCCGGTCCTCGTCCGGCACACCCATGATCCGGCAGACGATCTGCGACGGCACGAGGTGGGCTAGGTCGTCGATCACGTCCATGCCGCCTTGGTCCAAGGCGTTTTGCAAGGTGTTTTCGACAATGTTGCCGGCCTCGGCCTCGACGCGCCGCACCACCCGGTTGTTGAAGGACTTGTAGAGCAGCTTGCGCAGGCGGAGGTGCTCTGCGTCATCCAGGTTCAGGACGAATTCCCGAAAACTGCCGCGCTCGTCGGCCGGGTGGAAGTTGGGCGACTCGCCATTGGCCAAGGTCATGCTGGTATTGGCGTCCTTGAAGACGTTTTTTACGTCCTCAAATCGAGTCACGCGGTAGGTGCCCACCGGGGTCAGGTTCACCGGGTGCCCTTCGCGCAACTGGTTCAGCGCCGGATAGGGGTCGTCCCTGAACGAGGGCTCAAACGGGTCGGCGCCCGCCCAACTCGGCCCCAATTCTCTAAGCGTTGCGCGCATCGGCAGTTTCCTGGGTTACTGAGCCGACCAGCCGCCGTCCACCGGCATCGCGGCGCCTGTTGCGAAACTGGCGTCTTTGGACAGCAACCATTCAACCGCCTTCGCTATCTCATGCGGATGTCCGATTCGGCCGAGCGGCGCCATGCCCGACAGGGCCGCCTCGTCAATCCCCGCTTCCTCCAAATGACCCAAGATGGGTGTGCGAACAGCGCCGGGACAGACGGCGTTGACCCGCACTCCGGCGGGCGCGTACTCCACCGCTGCGGCCTTCGTGAGCCCGATGACGCCATGCTTGGCGGCGGTGTAGGCACTCTGACCCGCGAGCGCGACCAAGCCGGCAACCGAGGCATTGTTCACGATTGATCCGCCATGTTCCCGGAAGTGCAGGAGTTCATGCTTCATGCACAGCCAGACGCCCTTCAAATCGACCGCCACTACCTTGTCGAAGTCGTTCTCGCTCAAGTCGGCAAGCGGCAGGGTCGCCGAGCCGATGCCGGCGTTGTTGAAGGCGCCGTGCAAGGCCCCGAAGGCCGCAAGGGTTTGCGCCAAGGCCGTTTCGACTTGCTCGGCGCGGGTTACGTCAACAACGAAGCCTCGGCATCGTTCACCGGTGGGGTCAAGGGTCTGCACGGCCTTCTCGATTGCGGTGGGGTTGACGTCCCACAAGGCGATGGATGCGCCGCACTGGAGCAGGTGCTCGCAGGTGGCGAACCCGATGCCCGATGCACCGCCGGTCACCAAAATCACTTGATTCGAAAGCCTCATGCCCACGTCCTCAAGACCGGCAGCACCTCCGCCGCGAAACACCGCAGGCTATTGCTGGCTTGTTCCGTGTTCAATCCGCCATAGCGAACGGCGACGTTCAGTTCATACTCGCCTAGAGCCTCACGCCGGGCACTCAGCCGCTCAATAATCTGGTCGGGCGTACCACAGCACTGAACCGCAACGTAGTCGGCACAGGCCTTGTCCTTGCCCGCCGCCTGCAGGGCTGCGCTCTGCTGCGGGTAGGTGTGATAGCCTTTCGGAAAGTGGTCGCCCAAGAGTTCGTAGTGGTTCATCACGCTGACAAAGTAGTTGGCGATGGCTGGTTTGCCCACGGTCTTCGCAGCTGCTTCCGTCGCCGCGCAGTACATGAAGTCGCAGACCCGAGGTGCTGGCGGCTCGCCGTCGTGATGTTCCCGAAAAGTTGCCCGATAGGTTGCGGCGACCTCCGCTAGAGCCTCGTCGGGGCGATTGGAGAAGAGCAGAACCTGCGCTCCGAGCCGAGCGGCCGCAACCACCGAATCCGGGGACATTCCGACGGCATAGATGCGGTCCTTGAATGAGGCCAACGGCGCTGGCCTGATCTCGGTTGCCGCTTGGGGATAGTGCTCGGCTTCCGATTTGCCCATGCAGCCCGATTCCAGCGCCGCCAGTATCATGGGCGCGGCTTCGTCGAATCGTTGCCGGGATTCGGCCATGTCGATGCCCATGCCCTCATACTCGCAACGTGCCAATCCACGGCCCATTCCAAAAACGGTTCGACCGCCGCAGAGGTGATCGAGCAGTGACAGCTTCTCAGCAACGCGGACCGGTTGATTCCAGGGCAGAATGACGGCAGCCGTAGCCAGCTTGATCGTTGACGTGCGCGCCGCCATGTAGCTGAGATACTGAGTGTTGTCAGGACAGGCCGCATAGTCCGTGAAGTGGTGTTCCACCGGCCAGAGTTCGTCGAAGCCAAGTTCTTCGGCCAGCAGGCCAAGGGCAATTTCCTCCGCCACGACTTGGCCGTCCGAGACCGCCCGCCCATGGTTTTGAAAGACCTGCTGCAATCCGACTTTCATTTCATTCCTTGATAGTAATTAGAGGATTTACTCTAATAGAGGGATTACTCTATACTGGCGCCAGCACCAACGCAAGCCCCTCAGCCGCGTTGGACCAGAGAGGATTGAAGTGGGCAACAGGGAACGGATCGTCGCCGCGGCGGTAGAGTTGATGAACCAGAGCGGCAGCGTGGTTGGCACCACCCAACTGGCGGCGCATCTGTCCATTAGTCCGGGCAACCTCTACTACCACTTCCGCAATCGTGAGGAAATCCTGGCCGAGGTGCTGATGAGATTGACGTCCGATTTGGACGCAGTCCTCGAACTCGCTCCCCGCGAGCAACTGGACGCGCACCGGCTCGCCGAGATTTTCATCGGCGGCGCCAAGGTTCTTTGGCAATACCGGTTTTTTTTCTCATCACCTCTCGAACTGGTAATGAAGGATGAACAACTGGTCGATCAATATCGAAGTTTCTGCGCCCGCGGAACGGGACAGGTTGACACCATTCTAGAGCGGTTGTTGCACATTGCCGCGGGGCCGCAAGGCATTTCGGCCGCCGAGCGGGGCAAGCTGGCTGAGAACCTTTGGGTGCTTTGGACAAGCTGGCCGAGATACGTCGAAATCGTTGCTGACGCTCAAGTCCCGGAAAGGGAAATCCTGCGTAACCATGAACATCTTGAACTGTTGCTCAAGCCCTATTTGGACCCCGAGTTCTACGCATCCGTAGTTAGTCGCACGAGGGAGTTCCAAGTGCTCGATGATCTGGTGCCTGATCCTCAGCAAGTCCGCTGATTGGCTGCGAAGGACGGCGGCAAGGCGTAAGGAGAAGGTTGAATTGCTGGATGCCGCAGTGATTGGCGCGGGCCTGTCCGGGATGTATCAAATCCACCGGCTGCAAGCGTTGGGACTGGCTTCGCAGGGATTTGAGGCTGGCGCCGATGTTGGCGGCACATGGTATTGGAACCGCTACCCAGGAGCGCGGTTCGACTCGGAAAGCTACAGCTACGGCTATTCCTTTTCAGCGGAGGTGCTGCGCGAATGGAACTGGAGTGAGCACTTCTCCCCGCAGCCGGAAACGCTGCGCTATTGCAACTTCGTGGCGGACAAACTGAATCTGCGCAAGCACTTCCGCTTCGGCATGCGGCTCGTGTCCGCACGGTTTAGCGACGGCGAAAACGCCTGGAGCCTCGAATTCGACAACGGCGAGACAGTGCGCTGCCGCATTCTGGTCACTGCGGTGGGGCCACTGTCCGCGCCGGTCATGCCGGAATTGTCCGGACTCGAAACCTTTGCCGGGGAGGTGCAGCACACGGGTCTCTGGCCGAAGGGGGAGGTGGCGGTCAAAGGCCGCCGGATTGGCGTGATCGGCACCGGTGCAACCGGCGTTCAGGTGATACAGGAAGTAGCCAAGACCGCCGGTCACCTAACCGTGTTTCAACGAACCCCCAATTGGTGCGCACCGTTGAACAACCGGCCAATCAGCGCGCCTGAGCAAGCGAGCATCAAGGCCTCATATGACCGCATATTTCGGCTGTGCAACGAGACCGCCAATGGCTTCATGCACGATGCGGACCCGCGCAAGGCATTGGAAGCCAGCGCCGAAGAGCGCGAGGCGTTCTGGGAAAAACTCTACAGCGAACCCGGATTCGGCATCTGGCTGGCGAACTACTCCGACATCCTTGTGGATCAAACGGCGAACGACCTGATCAGTGCGTTCATGGCCAGGAAGATTCGCGAGCGTGTGCGCGACCCGGTTACCGCTGCCAAACTCATTCCAGGCAACCATGGTTTCGGAACCCGCCGGGTTCCCATGGAGACGAACTACTATGAGGCCTACAACCAAGCCGACGTGGACTTGGTGGACCTGTCGGAGACGCCAATTGAATGCGCAACGCCAAACGGCCTGATAACCGCTGCTGGGGAAGTCGAATTGGATCTGCTGATCCTCGCAACCGGCTTTGACGCCGTGCGCGGAGCCCTCGACCGAATCGACATAGTGGGAGTGAACGGCGTCCGGCTCAAGGACCGGTGGGACGACGGGCCGGTTACCTATCTCGGGCTGGCGGTCTCCGGCTTCCCAAACCTATTGACCCTGGTAGGCCCGCACAACTCGGCCACCTTCTGCAACATTCCGCGGTGCATCGAACAGAATGTGGACTGGGTCACCGATGCAATCCGCTACATGGCAGCCCATGGCTACCGCCGCATTGAAGCAACGCGGGAGGCCGAAGAGGAATGGACCAGCCATGTGTTTGAGGTCGCGCAAGGACTATTGATGACCAAGACCCGATCCTGGTTCATGGGCCTCAACGCCAACATCCAAGGACGGGACAAGCCGCGCCTGCTGGTTTACGCCGGCGGCGCGCCACGCTACCGGGAGCGATGTGATGCGGTGGCGGCGCAGGGATATGCCGGTTTTCAACTCACCTAAGTCCCTAAACCAGATGGGTTAACAGGCCCTAGTGGCAACGGTCTTTCCGAATAGGAATCAACGAGTTCGCAAATTGCCCAGGTCAGCCCGGGTCAGCTTGGTTGGCAAACCGGAGTGCTGCGACTAGAATCCGGCCTCACCGTATCAATCCGGGCCGGTCATGATTCGATGAACGGGCTGGAATGGAGCCGGTGCGCCCCAACCGGTGGCGCACCGGGCCGGCGTGGGCCTTGGCAGGTTCCCAGCACTTTTGGAATGACAACGAACTTGATGTATGCGGCCCGAACGTCCAATCAATCTGTCGCTGGCCCGGTTCCGCTGGCCGGTGACCGCCATCGCCTCCATCACCCACCGGATCTCCGGGATTCTGCTGTTCCTCGGCTTCGCCTACCTGCTCTATCTGCTTGATCTGGCGCTTTCGTCCGAGGCGGGTTTTGGGCGGGCGGAACGCCTGCTGGCCATGACCTTCCCGAAACTGGCGCTGTGGGGCGTTCTTGCCCTGCTGGCCTATCACCTGCTGGCCGGCATCAAGCATCTGCTGCTCGATCTGCACATTGGCGATACGCTGGCCGCGGCCAAGCGAGCCTCCTGGCTGGTTTTTGCCGCCACGGCGGTGGCCGCCGCCCTGCTGGGGATTTGGCTGTGGTAACCCAGGTCACCGCCTTGGCGCGCAGCGGCTTGGCCGACTTTCTGATCCAGCGCTTGAGCGCGGTGGTGCTGGCGCTCTACACCCTATGCCTGCTGAGCTTCTTCCTCGTCAACGACGGCGTCGGCGAAGGCATCGATCATCGTCAATTGGTCGAGTTCTTCGGCTCGGCATCGATGCGCGCGTTCAGCGCCCTGGCGGTTCTCTCCACCGCCGCCCACGGCTGGATCGGCCTGTGGACGGTTGCTACGGACTACATCAGGCCGCATTACTTCGGTGCCCGGGCGACGGTCATTCGCATGGCCTTCCAAGTGGGTTGCGGGCTGCTGCTGTTCATCTACGTTTGGTGGGGCATGCGCCTTTTCTGGATGCTGCCGGGATAGGTAGGGGCGATGGCTGCGCTGCGCAAAATGGAATTCGACGGCCTCATCGTCGGCGGCGGCGGCGCCGGGTTGCGGGCCGCCCTGGAGCTGGCGCAATCCGGGCTCAAGGCAGCGGTCATCTCCAAGGTGTTCCCCACCCGCTCCCACACGGTGTCCGCCCAGGGCGGCATCACCTGCGCCATCGCCAGCGAGGATCCAGAGGACGACTGGCGCTGGCACATGTACGACACGGTCAAGGGGTCGGACTACATCGGCGATCAGGACGCCATCGAGTACATGTGCAGCGAAGGCCCCCAGGCGGTCTTCGAACTGGAGCACATGGGCCTGCCGTTTTCGCGCACCGAATCAGGTCGCATCTACCAACGGCCGTTCGGTGGCCAGTCCAAGGATTACGGCAAGGGCGGGCAGGCAGCCCGCACCTGCGCCGCCGCCGATCGCACCGGGCATGCGCTGCTGCACACCCTCTACCAAGCCAACGTCAAAGGCGGCGCGACGTTTTTGAACGAATGGTTCGCCGTTGACTTGGTGAAAAACCAGGACGGCGCCGTGACCGGGGTCATCGCCATCGAGATCGAGACCGGCAATGTGGTCCATGTGGCCTCCCGGGCGACGGTGCTGGCCACCGGCGGCGCCGGGCGCATCTACGCCAGCACCACCAACGCGCTGATGAACACCGGCGACGGCGTCGGCATGGCGTTGCGCGCCGGCTTTCCGGTGCAGGACATCGAAATGTGGCAGTTCCATCCCACCGGCATCGCCGACGCCGGCGTGCTGGTCACCGAAGGCTGTCGAGGGGAGGGCGGCTACCTGATCAACAAGGACGGCGAGCGCTTCATGGAGCGCTACGCACCGACCGCCAAGGATCTGGCGGGCCGCGACGTGGTGGCCCGCTCCATGATCATCGAAATTCTCGAGGGTCGCGGCTGCGGCGAGGCCGGGGACCACGTGTTGCTCAAGCTCGACCACCTCGGCGAAGCGGTGCTCAACAGCCGCCTGCCGGGCATTCTGGAGCTGTCGCGCACCTTTGCCCATGTCGATCCGGTGCGCCAGCCGATTCCGGTCGTGCCCACTTGCCACTACATGATGGGCGGCATTCCCACGCAGGTGCGAGGCCAAGCGCTGACCCAGGACGACACCGGCCAGGACCAAGCCATCGAGGGCCTGTACGCCGCTGGCGAAGCAGCCTGCGTCTCCGTGCATGGCGCCAATCGGCTCGGCGGCAACTCACTGCTCGACCTGATTGTGTTCGGTCGGGCGGCTGGTCTGCACATTGAGCAAGCCGTGCGCCAGGGCATCAGCCGCAGGGACGCCAGTGAATCGGACCTTGAGGCGGCTCGCGCCCGGCTCGCCCGCTGGAACGACTCCACCTCCGGGGAGAGCGTCGCCGCGCTGAAGCGGGAGCTGCAGAACACCATGCAGGCGAGCTTCGGGGTGTTCCGCACCGAAGAGCACATGCGCAAGGGCATCGAAACCCTTAAAGGCTTGCGCGACCGCATCGGCAATGCGCATCTGCCGGACAAGAGCAATGCCTTCAACACCGCCCGCCTGGAGGCCTTGGAGCTCGACAACCTGTTGGAGGTCGCTTACGCCACCGCCATTGCCGCCGAGGCGCGCCGGGAAAGCCGAGGCGCCCATGCCCGCGAGGACCATCAGCAACGCGATGACAAAAACTGGTTGTGCCACTCCCTGTATTTCCCCGATGATGAGCGGGTGGCCAAGCGGGCGGTGAACTTCCAACCCGCCACCGTGCCGGTCCTTGAGCCGATGGAACGCAAGTACTAGCGCGTGCAAGCACGCGATCAAGTTGCGGCGCAACTTGGAGACGCTGCCCGAAAACTGATTTGAGCAGCAGAGAAACACAAGAGAGGAAAATAGGAAGCGCGCAATGCAGGTCAGCGTTTATCGATACGACCCGGATGTGGATGAAGCGCCCGAGATGCGGGACATGAGCCTTGAATTGCCCGAAGGCAAGGACTTGATGGTTCTCGACCTGCTCGAACGCCTGAAGGAGCAGGACCCGTCCCTATCCTACCGCCGCTCCTGCCGCGAGGGTGTATGCGGCTCCGACGGCATCAACATGAATGGCCTGAACGGCCTGGCCTGCATCACCCCGGTTTCCCAAGTGGCCAAGCGCGGCAAGCTCGCCCTCAGGCCGCTGCCCGGGCTGCCGGTGGTTCGCGATCTCGTGGTGGACATGAGCCAGTTCTTCGACCAGTTTGAAAAGGTGCGGCCCTACCTCATCAACGACCAACCGCCGCCAGCTCAGGAGCGTCTGCAGTCCCCCGAGGAGCGGGCCGAGCTCGACGGCCTCTACGAATGCATCCTGTGCGGCTGCTGCTCAACCGCCTGCCCGTCGTTTTGGTGGAATCCCGACAAGTTCGTCGGCCCCGCAGGCCTCCTGCAGGCCTACCGCTTTCTGGCCGACAGCCGTGACACGGCCGGCGCCGAGCGCCTGCGCGATCTGGAAGATCCGTTCAGCGTGTTCCGCTGCCGGGGCATCATGAACTGCGTCAACGTTTGCCCCAAGGGCCTGAACCCAACCCAAGCCATTGGCAAGATCCGCGGCCTTTTGGTGAGGCAGGGCACCTAGTGTCTCGTCAAGCGTCAGCGGCGCGCCATCGCTTTGTTGCAGCCCTTGGCAATGCGGCCAGGCATTCCCTGCGGGCTGCGCCTCGCGCTGACGCGCCGCTGACGCTCTGATGCGACATATGACGCTTGACGAGACACTTGGCGCTTAAGCCCATGGCGGAATCCTACCTTGAACGCATGCGCGCCAGCTCGCATCTGGCGGGCGTCAACGCGGCCTACATCGAAGCCATGTACGAGGCTTGGCTATCCGCCCCGGACAGCGTGCCGTCGCAATGGCGCGGCTTCTTCGGCGGCCTGCCGCCTGCCCCACCGGGCGTTGAGGCTGAGATTCCGCACAGCGGGGTGATCGCGCACTTCGAGCGCATCGGCCGCAACCGCCTGAAGGCGCGCCCGGAAAAGCAAAGCGCCGCCGTCGAAAGCGAACACGAACGCAAGCAGATGCGCGTTCACGATCTGGTCACTGCCTATCGGCTGCGCGGCCACAAGAAGGCCAGTATCGACCCCTTGGACATGATGGAGCGCCCGCTCATGCCGGTGCTCGATTTGGCCTATCACGGCCTGTCCGCCGCCGAATCGGAGGAGATCTTCAACACCGACATCCTGCGCTATTGGGACGGTGCGGCCAAGCTCAAGGAAATCGTCGAAACCCTGGAGATGACCTACTGCCGCAGCATCGGCGTCGAGTACATGCACATCCTGCAGGCCACCGAGCAGCTCTGGGTGCGGGAGCGCTTGGAATCGGTGCGTTCCGAGGCACCTCTAAGCCCGGCGGAGAAACGCTCCATACTGGAGCGGCTGACCGCCGCTGAAGGTCTCGAAAAGTACCTGCATGGCCGTTATCCCGGCACCAAGCGGTTTGGCTTGGAGGGCGGCGAGTCCCTGATCCCCTGCCTGCACGAACTGCTGCAGCGGCTCGGTGGGCATGGCGTGCTCGAGAGCGTCGTCGGCATGGCCCACCGCGGCCGCTTGAACGTGCTGGTCAACATTCTCGGCAAGGATCCTTGGGATTTGTTCGACGAGTTCGACGGCAAGGTGTCCGCCGCTTCCGGCTCGGGGGACGTCAAGTACCATCAAGGCTTTTCCACCAACGTCATGACCCCTGGCGGGGAAATGCATCTAGCCTTGGCCTTCACCCCCTCCCATTTGGAAATCGTCGGGCCCGTGGACGAGGGTTCCGTGCGTGCCCGCCAGGATCGGCGGCGCGACTACGCCGGCGATCTCGTGGCACCCATCCTGATCCACGGCGACGCCGCCTTTGCCGGCCAAGGGGTGGTGATGGAAACCTTCCAGATGTCCCAGACCCGGGGCTTCAAGACCGGCGGCACGGTCCATGTCATCGTCAACAACCAAATCGGCTTCACCACCAACCGCCGCGATGACGCCCGTTCGGCCGAGTATTGCACCGAGATCGCCAAGATCGTCAAGGCACCCATCTTTCACGTCAACGGCGACGATCCCGAGGCGGTGGTGTTCGTCACCAAGTTGGCTGCCGACTACCGCATGCGCTTCCGCAAGGATGTGGTGATCGACATCGTCTGCTATCGCCGCCGGGGGCACAACGAAGCCGAGGAGCCGATGAAGACCCAGCCGCTGATGTACTCTCGCATCCGCGCGCTGCCAACCACCCGTGAGCGCTACGTCGACAAACTGATCGAGGAAGACGTGGTCAGTGCCGCCGAGGCCGCCGAGATGGTGGAACAGTACCGCAACACCTTGGAAAGCGGTGGCCATGTGGCACTCTCCATCGTCCACGAACCGGACCAGGGCCTGTTTGTGGACTGGCGCCCGTTCCTCGGCCACCGCTGGACCGCGGCCGCCGACACCCGGGTGCCCAAGAAGCGTTTCATTGACCTTGCCGGGCGCCTGACCACGCTGCCGGACGGCTTCGACTTGCAGCGCCAGGTGGCAAAGACCATGCGTGAGCGCGATGAAATGACCCGTGGCGAGCGGCCTGTTAACTGGGGCTACGCGGAGGTCATGGCCTACGCAACCCTGATCGATGCCGGCCACGGCGTGCGCCTGACCGGCCAGGACGTGGGCGTCGGCACCTTCTCCCACCGCCATGCCTGCCTGTACAACCAGAACGGCGGCAAGCGCTACATTCCGCTCAACCACCTCTCGGAGGCCACCAATTTCGACGTTTACGATTCGCTGCTCTCCGAGGAGGCAGTGCTGGCCTTCGAATACGGCTACGCCACCACCACCCCTCACGAACTGATCGTCTGGGAGGCGCAGTTCGGTGACTTCGCCAACGGTGCGCAGGTGGTGATCGACCAGTTCATCTCATCAGGCGAAATCAAGTGGGAGCGTCTGTGCGGGCTGACCATGCTGCTGCCCCATGGCTATGAGGGCGCAGGCCCCGAGCATTCATCCGCGCGGTTGGAGCGCTATCTGCAGCTTTGCGCGGAGCACAACATGCAGGTTTGCGTACCCAGCACCCCCGCCCAAGTCTTCCACATGCTGCGCCGCCAGGCCATCCGCCCCCTGCGCAAGCCCTTGGTGGCTTTAACCCCGAAGAGCCTCCTGCGGCACAAGCAGGCCGTATCGGCGCTCGAGGATCTCTACGACGGCCAGTTCCACACGGTGCTGCCGGAAATTGACGACCTGGATTCGGCCAAGGTGACGCGGCTGGCGCTGTGCAGCGGCAAGGTGTTCTACGAGTTGCTGGAAGCCCGTCGCAGCCGCGCAGCCGAGCACGTCGCCATCGTGCGCATCGAACAACTCTACCCTTATCCCGAGGATGATCTCGCGCATGTGGTTGCCCCTTACCGGAACCTCAAGGAAGTCGTATGGTGCCAAGAGGAGCCGATGAACCAAGGGGCCTGGTATGCCAGCCAGCACCACACCCGTCGGGTGATGCAGCGGCATGCTCCGTCACTGAACCTCCAGTTTGCGGGCCGGGAGGCTTCGGCGGCCCCGGCGGCCGGCTACCTTAAACTGCATAACAAACATCAGCAGCAACTCATTCACGAGGCGCTGTTCGGAGCCCGAGAGTAGCGAGTCATGGACATCAAAGCCCCTGCATTCCCCGAGTCCATCACCGAGGGCACCATCGCCGTCTGGCACAAGGGCGCCAACGAACCTATCAAGCGCGACGATCTGCTGGTGGACATCGAGACCGACAAGGTGGTGCTCGAAGTGGTCGCCCCGGCGGACGGCCAACTGGTGCGCATCTTCAAGCAGGAGGGTGACGTGGTGGAGAGCGAGGAGCGCCTCGCGGCCTTCGAAATCGGCGATGTGCCGACAACCGGTTCCGCCGCTGCCGAGCCGCCAGTGCCCGCTGCCCCCGCCGCCAGCGCCAGTCCGGCGGCGCGCAAGCTCGCCGAAGAGAAGGGCCTCGACGTCGCCAAGGTCCAGGGCACCGGAAAGGACGGGCGCATCACCAAGGAGGACGTGGCTCAGTACGTCATCGAGGAACGGCCCACGCCGCCGCCCGCGGCGGCCCCAGCCACCAAGCAGATCGACGATTCCGAAGACGAAAGCGGCCTGGCGTTTCCCGACCAAGCGGTGGGCGAGCGGGTGGAGCGCCGAGTGCCGATGACGCGGCTGCGGGCGAGCATCGCCCGGCGCTTGGTCGAGGCGCAGCACAACGCCGCCATGCTGACCACCTTCAATGAAGTCGATATGTCGCCGGTCATGGCACTCAGGAGCAAGTACCAGGAGGAGTTTCAGGCACGCCACAACGGTACGCGCCTAGGCTTCATGTCGTTCTTCGTGCGCGCCTCGGTGGAGGCCCTCAAGCGATTTCCGGCGGTTAACGCCTCAATCGACGGCGACGACATCATCTACCACGGCTACTACGACATCGGCGTCGCCGTCAGCACCGACCGCGGCCTGGTGGTGCCCGTGGTGCGCGACGCCGACGCTTTGAGCCTCGCCCAGATCGAGGATCAGATCAACGGCTACGGCGAACGGGCGCGCGGTGGCAAGCTGGCCATCGAGGAGATTTCCGGAGGCACCTTCACCATCTCCAACGGCGGGGTCTTCGGTTCGCTGCTTTCCACACCGATCCTCAACCCGCCGCAGACCGGCATTTTGGGCATGCACAAGATTCAGGAACGGCCCATGGTGGTGGATGGTGAAGTGCGGGTTCAGCCCATGATGTACTTGGCGCTTTCCTACGACCATCGCCTGATTGATGGCCGCGAGGCCGTGCAGTTCCTAGTGGCGGTAAAACAGTTGCTTGAGGATCCGGCGCGCATACTTTTGGAGCTATGAGCATGAGCGATCAATACGACGTCATCGTCATCGGCGCAGGCCCTGCGGGCTACGCGGCCGCCATCCGCTGCGCCCAGCTCGGCTTCGCCACCGCCTGCATCGACAAATCCCTGGGCAAGGACGGCGCTCCCGTGCTCGGCGGCACCTGCCTGAACTGGGGTTGCATCCCGTCCAAGGCCCTGCTCGACGCCTCCCACAGGTACACCGAGGCAAAGGAGCATCTCGGTGACGTCGGCATCGAAGTGGGCGGCGTGTCCATTGACGTGCCGAAGATGATTGCCCGCAAGGACGAAGTGGTGAAGGGCTTGACCGGCGGCATCACCGCCCTTTTCAAGGGCAACGGCGTGACGAATCTGCCGGGCACGGGCCAACTGCTGGCCGGGCCGCAAGTGGCCTATCAAGACCACCAAGGGGTGGCCTCAACGCTGCAAGCGGATCACGTCATTCTGGCTGCCGGTTCGGTGTCGATGGCGATACCGGCAGCGCCCCTCGCCGAGGACCTGATCGTCGATTCCGAGGGCGCCCTGGAGTTTCAGGCGGTGCCGGAGCGTTTGGGCGTCATTGGCGCCGGCGTGATCGGCCTGGAACTTGGCAGTGTCTGGCGGCGCTTGGGTTCTGAAGTCATCATATTGGAAGCGCTCGACGACTTCCTCCCCATGGCTGATCGTCGCATCGCCCGCGACGCCTTGAAAACCCTCAAGGGGCAGGGCTTGGACATTCGCCTGGGCGCCTTGGTCACGGCGGCGGACGTTGCTGATGGTGAAGTGCAGGTGCGCTTCAAGGACGATGCCGGCGAACAGGCGCTGACCTTCGACAAGCTCATCGTGGCGGTGGGGCGCCGGCCCTGCACGGATGGCCTGTTGGCGAGCGATGCGGGCGTCGGCGTCGATGGGCGCGGCTTCATCGAAGTGGACGAGCACTGCGCCACCGGGGTGCCGGGCGTGTACGCTGTGGGCGATTGCGTGCGCGGCCCGATGCTTGCGCACAAGGGTGCGGAGGAGGGCGTCATGGTTGCGGAGCGCTTGGCCGGCTTCAAGCCGGCGGTGAACTACGGCACCGTGCCCAACGTCATCTACACCCACCCGGAAATCGCTTGGGTCGGCAAGACGGAGGAGGAATTGGCTGACGAAGGCGTCGCTGTCAAGACCGGCAGCTTCCCCTTCGCGGCCAGCGGGCGGGCGCTCGCGGCCAATGATGCGGCTGGCTTGGTCAAGGTTGTGGCCGACGCGGAGTCGGATCGACTGCTCGGCGTCCATGTGCTCGGCCCCCAAGCCTCCGAGATCATTGCGCAGGGTGTCATCGCCATGGAGTTTGACGCCAGCGCCGAGGACTTGGGGCTCACGATGTTCGCCCATCCCACTTTGTCCGAGGCGTTGCACGAGGCAGCGCTTGGCGTGGGCGGCCGGGCGATTCACATGGTCAACAGAAGGGCAGGCCGGTAGTGCTCCATCCAACTGATAGTGCCGCATCAGTGGCAGCGGGAGCGTTCCGGGCCCTGCGCTCCCACGCAGGCAGGCGCGGTCGCGCAGACGTAGGAGCACTACTTCAAGCGGCCGCAACGCGGCCCGGGGCGCTCCCGCTGCCACCCGCAGGGCGCGCCCGCAAGCGCCCATCTGCTTTGTTGTCGGCCCTTGACGTATGGTGGGATACGACTGCGGGCCTCCGCCGCGCATCTGGACGCTTGCGGATGCGCTGATGCGGCATTAACAGTTGGATGGAGCACTAATCATGAATCTGCACGAATACCAGGCCAAGGCGCTGTTCGCCGACTACGGCCTGCCCGTCTCGAATGGGATCGCGGTGGATTCTGCGCAAGATGCGCGCGCCGCGGCGGGGAAGCTCGGTGGCTCGCGTTGGGTGGTCAAGGCCCAAGTCCACGCGGGCGGTCGGGGCAAGGCCGGGGGCGTCGCCGTGGTTGATTCCCCGGGCGAGGTGGACGCCTTCGCCCAACGCTGGTTGGGCCGCAATCTGGTCACTGCGCAAACCGACGCCACCGGTCAGCCGGTCGGCAAGATTTACGTCGAGCAGTGCACCGACATCGAGCGGGAGCTCTACTTCGGCGCGGTCATTGACCGCAGCGCCCGCCGAGTGGTGTTCATGGCTTCGACCGAAGGCGGCGTTGACATCGAGAAAGTGGCTGATGAGACGCCGAAGAAAATCCTGCGCGCCGCGGTCGATCCCTACGTCGGGGCGCAACCCTACCAAGGTCGGGAACTGGCCTTCCAATTGGGCCTCGAAGGCCATCAGGTAAAGCAGTTCACAGCCCTGTTCATGGGGTTGGCGAGGCTTTTCCATGAACTCGACTGCTCGCTGGTCGAAATCAATCCATTGGTAGTCACCACCGCCGGCGACGTGCATTGCCTGGACGCCAAGATCAACATCGACGGCAACGCCCTGCATCGGCAGAAGGCCGTCGCCAAACTGCGTGATCCGGACCAGGAGGACCCCCGGGAGGCCGAGGCCTCGGCCTACGGCCTGAACTACGTCGCCCTGGACGGCGACATCGGCTGCATGGTCAATGGTGCCGGTCTGGCCATGGGCACCATGGACTTGGTGAAATTGTACGGTGGCAGCCCGGCCAACTTCCTCGACGTGGGCGGCGCCGCCGACCACAAGGCCGTCTCTGAGGCGTTCAAGATCATTCTGTCCGACGCCAACGTGCGGGCGGTGCTGATCAACATATTCGGCGGCATCGTGAGTTGCGCGGTGATCGCCAAAGGCATCGTCAGCGCAGTGGACCAGGTCGGCGTCAAGGTGCCTGTGGTGGTCCGCTTCGAAGGCAACAACGCCGGCACCGGACGGGAAATCCTGACCACCAGCGGGCTGCGAATCATCGCGGCGGAATCCTTGTCGGACGCCGCCCAAAAGGCAGTGACCATAGCGGAAGATAGGTGGGGGTCATGAGCATATTGGCCGACAAGCATACCCGGCTGCTTTGTCAGGGCTTTACCGGCGCTCAAGGGACCTTGCACAGCCAACAGGCGCTTGAGTATGGCACCTGCCTGGTCGGCGGGGTAACGCCGGGCAAAGGCGGCTCAACCCATCTCGGCTTGCCGGTTTTCAACACCATGGCCGAGGCGGTCGCCTCCACCGGCGCCGATGCGTCGGTCATCTATGTGCCGGCGCCCGCCTGCAAGGACTCGATTCTGGAGGCGCTCGACGCGGGCATTCAACTGATCGTCTGCATCACCGAGGGCATCCCGACCCTGGACATGCTGGCCGTCAAGGCAAAGCTTGACACCACCGGAGCGCGGCTGGTCGGCCCCAACTGCCCCGGCGTCATCACACCCGGGGAATGCAAGATCGGCATCATGCCCGGCGACATCCACATGCCCGGCCGGGTGGGCATCGTCTCCCGCTCCGGCACCCTCACCTACGAGGCCGTCAAGCAGACCACGGATAAGGGCTTCGGCCAAAGCACCTGCGTCGGCATCGGTGGCGACCCGATCCCGGGCAGCCACTTCATGCACATTCTGGCCCTGTTCCAGGACGATCCCGACACCGAGGCCATCGTCATGGTCGGTGAGATCGGCGGCACCGCCGAGGAGGAGGCCGCAGGCTTCATCAAGGCCAACGTCACCAAGCCGGTAGTGGCCTACATCGCCGGCGTCACCGCGCCCAAGGGCAAGCGCATGGGCCACGCCGGCGCCATCATCGCCGGCGGGAAGGGCACGGCCGAAGATAAGTTCGCCGCCTTGGAAGCAGCCGGCGTGATGACCGTGCGCAGCCTCGCCGACATCGGCAATGCCTTGGGCGACGCCACCGGCTGGCATTGAAGTGTGCCGTCAGTCCGCCGCTGAACACATCGTGAGACGACCACCCACTCTGGGGCATCTAGGGCCGCGGAAGTCCAACAACGACAAGCGCAGACTAATGCCCGCACCCCCGCAAAGTCTAATCCAGGAGCTGGTGGACTCAGTGGTTTATGAAGGAAGCTCCAAGCACAAGCAGGAGCCCCACCGCTATGGACTGCCTCCCTTCCTGGGGCCAAGAGGTGATGCCACTCTGTGCGATGGCCACGCGGACTTCCAACCCGAGCATATGGCCATGATTCCCGATGTAATCCGCAGAGGCATCCGAGCTGGCCTAGTTGGCATCGGAAACCGCATAATCTGGGCGGTGGCTGATGATGGTTGGATATTCGAAGCCCGATTAACCAATGCTGAGACCTCCACCTATCATGGCTATCCGGTGCGTCCGGCGGAGGCAATTGCCAGTTTGGTCTTCCGGCGCTACTCCGCTTGGGCAAACGAAAACGGTACGCAACGAGACAGAAACGCAGCAGTATTCTGCAGGGACAAATACGGGTTGCGGTGATGCGGAACTTCGAGATTTCGGTCGGCAAGCTCCAGCGCGCAGATGCTGGGGACCTGCGGCGGATTAGAATCGCTGCCGGAGACGTGGTTCTCACGCGGTTGATCAGGCCGGGCCGCGAGGACGAGGACCACTGCTTGGAAGCGCCGCGAGATCAATTGGGCTTCTGGTTATTTGAGAACTGGTGGCGCTTCCGCTGGGAGCCGGCACCCCCGGATCGGTTTCATCCGGAATGGCGGCTTGCGCACGACCTTTCGTCCATTGGAGGAGGGTACATTTGGCCGCGCGTGTCGATTTGGGGCGAAGGATCAAAGCTGGGGGTCGCGTCGCGGGCAGATGCTCAGACTCAATCCCAATCCGTGAGATTCCTCGCCAATGGCCTCTACTACGTTTCCGCTTCCAGCATGACCGACAGCGTCGACGCTTTCATTGGCTTGCTTCTGGATGGCGGCACCACAGCTGATCGGAAAAGCTTGCGGACGGAACATCGGCAACTGCTGGCGGAGCGAAACGATCCTGAGATCGCCGATTGGCGCAAGCTCGAAGCAATGCTGGGTTTTGATCCCGATGAAGCCCCAAATCAACTGATTGAGGGGCTTGGCGCGCTTATGGATCGGTATGGCCATGAAGGCGTTGAAGAAGCCGCAATCGCCCATCAAGGCCATGGGGCGGCAGCGACTCTCCAAAGTGAGCTTGAGGCCGCACAGGATTCGAAGGTCCGAGTCACCCCCCCTCCCGAAGTTCAGCTAGTGCACGTTGAACCCGATTCGGAGACAACGCCGTGGCAACAGGCGGAGGGTGCCGCTGCGGAATTGCGTGCGCGGTTGGCCCATGATCAAGGCCCCATTCGGAACCACGCACTAAGTGAGGTGCTTTGTCTCCCCAGCGATCAACTGAAATCCAAGGCGACGGCTGTGCCTTTGGACTACGGGCTCCGTCTTCGCGATACTGATGGAGCCGGGAGCAGAGTGGCGGTTAGGGCGAAGTGGTCCCACTCGAGAAGGTATGAGCTATGCAGAACGCTGGCAGACATCATTTGGTCAGACAACGATGGCCTGGGCCCTCTCTCGAGCGCGAAGTCCTCACGCCAAAAGTTCCAAAGGACCTTTGCCCAGAGCTTCTTGTGTCCATTTGACGATCTTGTAGCGTATATGGACACTGAACAGCCGGAGGACGACGACGTGCAGGCTGCCGCCCGGCACTTCCATGTTCCGGTGCGCGTGATCCAAACCCTACTGGTCAACAAGGGCGTGATTGGCCGCGCGAGTTTCGAGGAGATGATTGAAGCGGCTTGAGGTGCGGTTGGCGGCATATTGAAGCACTGCTGTTGCTGCAATGCCCCTGCACAGGACTCTCAACCACCACCGGTCCTTGAATTCAGCCCGCCAACCCCCATATTGGCACCTTCGCCGCTGCGTTAAGCCCACACCATGAGCACCCAGGCCGAGACTTTTGGCTTCGAGACCGAAGCCAAGCAACTGCTGAAACTGATGATTCACTCCCTCTACTCCAACCGGGAAGTGTTTCTGCGGGAACTGATCTCCAATGCTTCCGATGCCATCGACCGGCTGCGCTTCAAGGCAATCAGCGAGCCGGAGATGGTGGGCGAGGACAACGACTTCGCCATTCGGGTCGCCTATGACAAGGAGGCCAAATCCCTCACCGTGTCGGACAACGGCATCGGCATGAGCCGCCAGGAGGTGATCGACAACCTCGGCACCATCGCCCGTTCCGGCACTGCCGAGTTCCTGAGCCAATTGAGCGGTGATCAAAAGAAGGATGCCAGCCTGATCGGCCAATTCGGCGTTGGCTTCTACAGCGCCTTCATCGTCGCCGAGGAAGTTGAAGTGCTGACCCGGGCGGCGGGCGCCGAGACGGGCGTGCGCTGGGTCTCCCGGGGCGAGGATGAGTACAGCGTGGCGGAGGCTGAGGCGGAGCGGGGCACCGAAGTGATTCTGCGCCTGCGCGACGACGCCCTGGAGTTCGCCGACGGGTTCCGCCTGCGCAATCTCGTGCGCAAGTACTCCGATCACATCAGCGTGCCGGTGCGCATGGTCAAGGAGACGCCTGCCAGCGAAGATGACGATGACAAGACGCCGGATTCACCGGAGTGGGAGAGCGTCAATGAGGCCACGGCACTGTGGACGCGCTCCCGCTCGGAGATCAGCGACGAGGAGTACCGCGAGTTTTACAAGCACGTTTCCCACGACTTCGAAGATCCCCTGTCCTGGAGCCATAACCGGGTCGAGGGCCGGCTGGAGTACACCAGCCTGCTCTACCTGCCGAAGCGGGCACCCTTCGACCTTTGGAACCGGGAATCGCCGCGGGGCTTGAAGCTCTACGTGCAGCGCGTGTTCATCATGGACGACGCGGATCAATTCCTGCCGCTCTACCTTCGCTTCGTCAAGGGCGTGGTCGATTCCAGCGATTTGCCGCTCAACGTCTCCCGAGAGGTGCTGCAGCAGGACGAGCGGGTTGCCAGCATCCGTTCCGCCCTGACCAAGCGGGTGCTCACCACCTTGGACGGCATGGCCAAGAAGGAAGCGGGGGACTACCAGGCCTTTTGGGATGAGTTCGGAGAGGTCATCAAGGAAGGCGCGGGCGATGAGTTCGCCAACCGGGAGCTTTACAGCGGCTTGCTGCGCTTCGCATCCACAGCCGCAGACGACGCCACCAAGAACGTCGCCCTCAAGGACTACCTCGAACGCCTCGTGGAAGACCAGGATCGCATCTACTACTTGGTGGCGGACAGCTACGAAAATGCCCGCTCCAGCCCCCATCTGGAAATCTTCCGCGAGCGCGGCATTGAGGTGCTGCTGCTGTTCGACCGCGTCGACGAATGGCTGATGTCGAACCTCCCCGAGTTTGACGGCAAGGCCTTTCAGGACATCACCCGGGCCGGTCTCGTGTTGCCGGGGGAGGCCAAGGACGACCAAGACTCCGAGGAGGATGCCGGCAAGGACGATGCCAACGACGACCCGCTGGCCGAACGCATCAATACCGCGCTCGGCGATCGGGTGGAAGCGGTGCGCGCCTCGACCCGCCTTACCGATTCGCCGGCCTGCCTCGTGCAGGGCGAATTCGCCTTGGGGAGGCAGATGCAGCGCATCATGGAGGCCTCCGGCCAAGCGTTCACGCCGCCCAAGCCAAGCTTCGAGTACAACGCCGGACATCCACTGCTCAAACGCCTCGACCAGGAAAGCGATGAGGACCGCTTCGCCGAACTGGTGCTGGTGCTGTTCGACCAAGCCAGCCTAGCGGAGGGCGACGCCCTCCCGGACGCCGCCGCCTACGTCAACCGAATGAACCGCCTGCTGCTGGAGCTGCTGGAGCGCTGACGCGCAGGGCCCGGATACCGGATCTCTGGGGCTTGCGCGAGCAATAGTGCGCAATGGCGCGAATCAGCCACTAGCCGCACCTATTCACGAAGGTCGATTGTAGAGGTTCAAACGGTGCCGTACGAAAGGATATTCGTTGGAATTAC
>JAQAJJ010000036.1:0-332 GCA_028278675.1 Candidatus Azophilus lithoversatilis | reverse complement strand
CGGCGAACGGGGTGCCGAGCGGCAGGTGGATGACGATGCGCCGTACCGACGTTTCGATCCAGGCGCCCAGCTTCAGCAAGCGTAGCCGCAAGGTGCTGACCTGAGCGCGAGCGCAGCTCGTCCACCGAGCCTTCAGGCGAAGTTCCTGCATCAGCACATAGGCGGCCGCCGTCATCAGAACGCGAAACTGGTTGGCCAGGAAGCGCGTGCAACTGGTGCGGTCGATCTCCAGGCCCAGCTTGAGTTCCTTCAATCGATTTTCGGCATCGCCCCGGGCGCAATACACCCGCTCGTAGACGTGTTTCGGCGTCGTCTTCAGGTTGGTGATCAGA
>JAQAJJ010000035.1 GCA_028278675.1 Candidatus Azophilus lithoversatilis | reverse complement strand
TGCGATCAAGAAAACTAGCCTGCGATCAAGAAAACTAGCCTGCGATCAAGAAAACTAGCCTGCGATCAAGAAAACTAGCAGCACCAAAGGGAGTAGCATGCCCGGCGTTCAATGGCTTCCTTCCCCGTTTGAGAGAGGTTGATCGGAGATGACGGCGCTGATCCTTGAAGCTCAATTCCGGAAGCTTGCGGAGGACGGCTCCCAAGATGAGCTATCCGCGGCCCTGCTGGTGAATTGGGTGCTCGATCCGACCATCGACACCGATGCCCTGCGCCATCGAATCGATGAACTCGCCAGCGCCTGTCCGGCTGGCCTTGCGCCTTGGGCGTTTATGCAGCAGCAAGGCTTTTCCGGCGATTGGCCTGAGCCGGTCTCCCTCGCCCACAGTTGCTTGGCGGACGTTTTGAAAACGGGCCACGGCATCCCCATTTCGCTCGGCGTCCTGTTGCTGCACATGGCGCGCCGACGGGGCTTTGATGCCGCTGGTGTCAACTTTCCCGGCCACTTCCTCACTCGCATTGGCGATGCTTTGATCGACCCTGTCCACTTTCGCCTCGTCACGGAGGACGAATGCCTACGAGGGCTCGGCGGGACGGCCTTCCCCGATCCATTCGCCACCGCGACGAGCGCCATGATCGCACTGCGAATGCTGAACAATGTGAAGGCGCAACTGCTAGGCAGTTCGCAGTGGGACCAGGCGCTGGGCATCGTCGGCTACCAGCTTATTCTGTTGCCGGACAACGCCGAACTGCGGTTTGAACGGGCCCAGCTTTGGGAACGGCTTGGTGCGCCGGACGCAGCGCGGCAATCCTACGCCCAGGTCGCGGAGGGAGCCGGGGACGCCAAGCTGCGCTCCGCCGCCGAAGCCAGGTTGGCTGAATTGGGGGAAGGAGACACGGTTTGGAACTAGGTTTCCTGATCGCGGGGCAAAGTTGCCGAATGAGCCGGCTTTTGCGCCCGGCGACCGCCCGCTCCTCAGTCCGAGGCATCACCACGTTAGCATTCGCGGATTGGAAGAGATGATGGTGAGCGTCAACAAAAGCGGTGTCCTTGCCGGTCAGGTGGCAGTGGTGACCGGGGCCAGCCGGGGCATCGGCGAGGCTATTGCCCGCCGCTTCGCGATGGAGGGCGCTCGCGTGGTGGTAACCGCCCGCACGGTGGAAGACGGCGACCACTATCTGCCCGGCTCCATCAAGGCTGCTGTCAGGACGATTGTTGATGCAGGTGGCGAGGCGCTGGCGGTGCCTGCCGACCTAGCCGACGCCGAAGACCGGCGCCATCTCATCCAAGCCGCCGAGCAAGCCTTCGGGCCGGTCGATATCCTAGTCAACAACGCTGCCATCACCTATTTCATCCGGGCCGCCGACTTCCCTGAGAAGCGCTTCCGGTTGATGATGGAAGTGCAGGTGCGGGCACCCTTCGAACTCAGCCAATTGGTGTTGCCCGCCATGCGCGAACGCGGTGCCGGTTGGATTCTCAACGTCTCCTCCCACGCCGCCCTTCACCCCGACAAGACCGCACCGGGCCACGGCGGGACCGTTTACGGCATGTGCAAGGCGGCGCTGGAGCGTTTCACCACCGGATTGGCACAGGAGCTCCACGGTTCGGGCATTGGCGTCAATGTCATATCGCCCGGCTTGGTTGCCACGCCCGGCGTCATGCACCATCGGCTCATTAACGAGTCCACCGAGCACATGGTCGTGCCCATCGAGCATATGGCGCAAGCCTGCCTGCGCCTTTGCCACGGCGACCCGCAGGCGCTGAGCGGGCGCATCGACTACGCCGATGAGGTCATGGCCGAGTTTGGGCTTGAGGCTGTGGATTTGATCTAAGGGCGGTCACGACTTCCGCAGCCATGTGGCCATGGTTGGGTCCACGAGTGTCCAGCGCCCGTCCGCCTCCTGTTGGATCAGGTCGTCCCGCTCCAAGGCGTCCCGCGCCCGCACCCCGGTTGACAGCGGCAGTCGCAGTTGCCCCAAAAAGCGGTGCGAAGTGGGGTGCGGCACACCGTCCTCGGCCTCCGCGATGGCCCGCAACAGCGCCCGCTGGCTGGGCGCCAAGTGCGCTACCCGACCGGTCGCGACACCACCTTCCTCGGCCACCAGCCTCGCCCACATCGCCTCCACGCTGTCGGCAGTGGGCGGGGCATCGGCCCGCCATAGCGGTGCGCAGAGCGCATTCACGTAGTGGGGATGGCGGTTGGTCAGGGTCAAAGTGCAGTTGTCCATGTATGCACACCCTCTCGGACATTGCCCGCCAACTCATCGCGCTCGCGGAAACGATTGCATTGCGCCCGGCCAGTGGCGACGCCCAAGGGAAAGAGTTCGGCGGCTGAAACCATGCCCGGATTCCAGCTTAGTGCGTAAAATAGGAAACGCACCGACCGGATACGCATTAATGCGTAAATTCGGCGCCCCAAACCCCTTTGCGAAAGATGGCCTGCCGCCTCGCTACGTCATGCGTTCGGCAGCATGCCGAGCGGCGATGTACCCGAAGGTCATGGCCGGGCCGATGGTGCCGCCGGCGCCGGGATAAAAGTTGCCCATCACCGAGGCCGAGGCGTTGCCCGCGGCGTACAGGCCGGGCAAGGGCGCGCCGTCGGTGCCCATCACTTGAGCGAATTCGTTGGTGAGCAGCCCGCCCTTGGTGCCGAGGTCGCCTGGAAAGAGCTTCATGGCGTAGAACGGCGGCTTGTCCAGCGGCGCGAGGCAGGGGTTCGGCCCCACGGCCGGGTCGCCGGAGAAGCGGTCGAAGGCGCTTTCCCCGCGTTGGAAGTCATCATCCCGGCCCGCGGTCGCCATGGCATTGAACCGAGCCACGGTGGCAGTGAGGCCATCGGCGTCGATGCCTGCGTGGCGGGCCAGCTCGTCCAACTTTTGGGCACGGATCACGAAGCCGCTGTCGATATGGCGTTGCGGCGTCACCCCCGGCAACATGCCGCCGATGGGGTACTTGGCGCGGTAGGCGTGGTCAAAGACCATGTGCGCGGGAATGGCCGCGGCCCCAACGCGGTGGGCTTCCTGCATCTGCTTGACGAGGTCGTTGTAAGGGTCGGCTTCGTTGGCGAACCGCTGGCCCGCAGCATCGACGATGATGTTGCCGGGCTTAGCACGCTCGAAAATGACGATTTGCGGCGCCCCGCCGGGCGGCATGAACGTCGGCGCCCACCAAGCGTCATCCATCAAGTCCACGGCGGCGCCGATGGCCAGGCCGGCTTGGATGGCGTCTCCCGTATTGCCCTCGGAGCCGGAGGTGTAGCTGGTGTCCGGCTCAGCCGTCAGATGCTCGCGGCGCATCTGGGCGTTGCGCTCAAAGCCGCCTGCCGCCAGTACGACGCCCTTGCGCGCCCGAACGTTGCGCCGCTGCCCGCCGACATCGACGACCAAACCGATGACCCGGCCATCTTCCAACAACAATTCGGTCAGGCCGGCGTATAGCCACAAAGGCACTTGGCGTTCAAGCAGCGATAGGCGCAGCCGCGCAACCAGCGCCGCTCCGTTGGCTAGATGCCGGCGGCCCGCTGCACGGTTCCAGAGGTTGCGCGGCAGCAGACGCCAAGCCTTGAGCAGTTGCCGCGGATTGGCCCGCACCGAAGCCAGTTGGCGCAGTTCCGCCATGGTGCCGACAATCCCGGCCGGGGCGATGGGTCCGCGGCTGCGAAGTTTCGGCAGGTGCTTGCCGAGTCGGCGCCCGGCAACAACCCGAGGCTCGACCGAACGGCTTTCGGCTACTGCGCCGGGTGAGTGGGGCCGGTAGTCAGGGAACCCGAAGAAGGTCTCGACATCGAGCTGGCTGTGGCGCAGCAGATGGTCGAGCATGCGTGGCGCTTCGGTGACGAAGGCCCGCAGCCTTTCCCTTCCGACGCGGTTGCCCACATGGTGCTCAAGGTAAGTGAGCGCTCGCATCAAGTCCTCTTCGGCATCTGATTCCCGCATTCGGACGTTGCCCGGAATCCAGAGCACACCCCCGGACAGGGCCGTGGTGCCGCCGTAGTGCGCGGTCTTCTCGACAACCAGGGCATCCAGCCCGTCGATGCTCGCGGTCAACGCCGCAGCGAGCCCCGCCGCCCCGGATCCAACCACGGCCAAGTCGGTGTTGAAGTCCCATTGGCTCATTGGGAATCCCGCCGTCGGTCAACTGGCCGTGAGGCCGCCGTCCACGACGAACTCGGTGCCCGTGCAGTAGGAGCTTTCGTCGCTGGCGAGGAAGAGCGCCAGGCGAGCCACCTCATCCGCTTCGGCGACCCGGCCCAGGGGCACCCGCCGCACCAGACGATCGCTGTCGGCGTAGCCCGGCACTTGGTGCAGCATCTCAGTTTCGATCAAGCCGGGGTGTATGGAGTTGACGCGGACGCCGCTCCGCCCAAGTTCGACCGCAGCGGTTTTGGTCATGCCGCGCACGGCCCACTTGGAGGCGCCGTACGCGAAGGCGCCGTGGGCGGCGCCGAGGCCGGCGATGGAGGAGATGTTGACGATGGCGCCTTGGCCCGCCTCGCGCATGGTTGGCGCGACGGCCCTCATGCCGAGGAACACGCCGGTGCAGTTCACGTCCATGACCGCTTGGAATTCCTCCGGCTCGATCTCGAACAGCCGTCCGGTGCGGAAGATGCCGGCGTTGTTGACGAGCGTGTCGATGCGTCCCGAGGTCTTGATGAGTTCGCTCATCAGCGCTTTCCAAGCGTCGGCTTCGCGGACATCGAGATGCCGGTACTCGCCGCCAATTTCCGCGGCCAGCGACTGGCCTTCGGCGTCTAGCACATCCGTCAGCCACACTTGGGCGCCCTCGGCGGCGAACAGCCTCGCCTCGGCGGCGCCTTGGCCCCGGGCTGCGCCAGTGATCAGGCAAACCCTGTCTTGCAGTCTTCCCACGATTGGCCTCCTAAGCCTTGAAGCCGGTGTTGAACGCTCCGCTGGTACGCGCCGCCATGATGAAGTCGTTTTCGTGCAGGCCGCCGATGCTGTGCGTCCACCAGCGCACTCCAACCTTGCCCCACTCCAACACGATGCGCGGATGGTGGTCGGCGGCTTCCGCCAGTTCGCCCACCCGATTGGCGAAGGCCAGCGCCTTGGCGAAATTGGCGAAGGCGAACTGGGCACTCAGCTGATCCATGCCTTGTGCCCGCTCGATGGACCAATCCGTCAGTTGCGCCAGCAGCGCAGCCCGCTCCGAAGCCGCCACCGGCGGCGAGTCCGCCCGGCAGGGCTGGCAATTTCGATTGGCCAAATCATCCATTTGCGCTCACTCCCTTTGGCGATTGTTTGGCCCAAGCGTGCTGCAGCCGGTCACCGTACAGCAACGCCAGCCAGATGGCGTAGGCTACCACTTCGCCGTAGCCGTCCTTGGTCAGCCACCAAAAATGCAGCACGCCCATGGCGGCGGCCGGATAAACGAGGCGGTGCAGTTGCCGCCAGCGTCGCCGCAGCCGTCGTTGCCAGCCGTTGGTGGAGGTGACCGCCAGCGCCAGCAGCATGACCAGGGCGGCGAAACCCACCGTGATGTAAGGCCGTTCGTAGAGGTCTTCGCCGATCAGGCGCCAATCGAACTCGGCGAAGAAGCCCAGATAGAATAGAAAGTGGAGCAGCAGGTAGGCAAACGCATACAGACCCACCAAGCGCCGGATGCGGAGCAGGGGGGCATAGCCGAGCCGCCGCCGCAGGGTGGAGATGCTCAGCGCCAGCAGCAGGGCGCGAATGCCCCACTCGCCGAGGAACAGCAGCACCGCTTCGCCGGGGTCCGCGCCGAGCATCGAACCCGGTAGTTGCGCTTCTTGGTAGATGGCAAAGCCAAGCCACGCCAAGGGCAGGCTTAGGAGAACCCATGCGGTGAGCTTCAGCAGGCGTTGGCTGGTCACGTCATTCGTCTTCTAACGAGGCTACACCTCAGACCGACGAGAGGGTGGTCGCCGGGCGCAGCAGTTGACTCATATGACAACCTTAATCCGCGATCAAGAAAACTAGAACCGCGGAACTGGTGAACAAGGGGGTCAGGTCCGTCGCCGGGCCAGCACACTAGCCCCCATTGATCATCATGCTTGGCAGTCTATTTGAGCGATCAAGCGGGGGTCAATGCGGCGCCGGTTCTATTGCAGCCGACGGTCCTTGGCCCTACGCGGCCCGCACCGCGCTGGCAACCTCGCCCCACCGGGACAACCCTGTGGGACTGGCGTGGATGTCGTCGAGGGCGAGATAGAGGACAATCCGCTCGGCCACGCCACTGTAGCGGGCGATCAGCGCGTCCGCCATTTCATCCCACTTCGCGACCAGGGCGAAGGCGTCGAGCATGTTGTCGGTGATTAATGCGGCCATGCCGCTGATGTCGCCGGCCCGCATCAGCTCGTTCAGCATTGGGCCGGTGCCTTCAAATCCCAGATCGTCGAACTGGAAGGCATAGTTTGGCGTGGAGCCGTAGAAGGCAATCTGCGTCTTGGTGCGGGCGATCTTGGGGGCGAGCTCTTCCGGGGAGTCACCGGCGATCGCAAAGATGGGCACGATCAGGTCCACGTCGTCCGCCGATCGACCGGCCCGGGCAGCGCCTTCGGCGACCGCTGGCAGCAGGCGGTTTTGGAGGTATGGGATGGAGTGCAACGGGTGAACGTGCAGCCCGTCGCACATCTCGCCCGCGGTCCGGCACATGACCGGGCCAACTGCCGAGATGTCGATTTTCACGTCTTCAAACTCGTGCCGCGGGGGCCTCCAAGCGCCGGGCAGCAGGCTCAGGTTGTAGTAGGGTCCTTCGTGAGCCAGCCGCTCTTCGCCGCGAAAGGCGCGAATGCAGGCGCGCACGGCGGCCACGTAGTCGCGCATTTGCGTCGCCGGCTTGTCCCAAGGCGTTGAATAGCGGCGCACGATGTGTCCCCGCACCTGGCTGCCGAGCCCGAGGCGGAACCGCCCGCCGGTGTTGTGCGCCATTTCCCAAGCGATTTGCGCAGCGATCATGGGGCTGCGCGGAAAGGCCACCGCGATGCCGGTGGCGAAGTCGAGCTTCGGCGCCGCAGTAGCGGCGGCTGCTATGCTCATCCAAGGCACCTGGCTGGTTTCGGTGAACAACATGCCGGAGAATGCCGCCTCCTCCAAGCGCACGGCCAGATCGGCGCTTTCCCGCCATGTCATTGGGCCAACCATGACGTCGATGTGCATCGTTTTCTCTCCTTAACTCAATTTGCAGTGTCCGGCGGATGACTGGATGGCACGTCCCCCACAGTCAACGGAAACTCCAAACGATCTTGGCCCCAAGGGCCAAGGATCGCGAAGTGGGCTACACTGGATGGCACCTGCATTGATCGGTTCAGCCCCTCGCACAAGGTCGCCCCGGTGGAGCTCGGCTTCAAGTCATGACGCAAGAGTTGCATTACAACAGTCTCGCTGACACCTGCCGCCGCATCAAGAGCGGCGAATTCACTTCGGTTCAGGTCACCGAAGCGCTGCTCGCTCGCATCGAGGCCTTGGAGGGCGAACTGCGGGCGTTCGCCATGGTAACGGCGGACGAGGCGCTCAAAGCCGCCGAGGCGCAGGACCGCAAACGACGCGGCGGGGCGCCTTTGGGGCTGCTGCATGGTGTGCCGGTGGCGGTGAAGGATTTGCTGGAGACGGCGGGGCTGGCCACCGCCAGCGGCACCCGAGTCATGGCGGATTTCGTGCCCGAACGGGATGCGACCGTGGTGCGCCGCCTGCGCGATGCGGGTGCCGTGATCGTCGGCAAGACGCAGTTGACGGAGGGCGCATTCAGCACCCACCATCCGCAAATCGATCCGCCGCGCAACCCCTGGCGGTTGGATCACTGGCCCGGCGTGTCCTCTTCCGGCTCCGGGGTTGCCGTGGCGGCTGGCCTCGCCTTCGGCGCGTTGGGGTCGGATACTGGCGGCAGCATCCGCTTCCCTGCCGCTGCCTGCGGCTTGGTCGGCGTCAAGCCCACCTATGGCCGGGTCAGCCGCCACGGCGCCTTTCCGCTGGCGGAGTCGCTCGATCACATCGGCCCCATGACGCGCACCGTCGAGGATGCCGCCAGGATGCTCCAAGCCATTGCCGGCGCTGATCCGGAGGATGCCACCGCCTTGCCCAATCCCGTTCCAAACTACGCCGCCCAGCTCGATGGCCCCATCAGGGGCTTTCGGTTGGGCGTCGATTGGGACTACGCCGCCAGCGGCGTCGATGAGGACGTGACGGCGGTCGTGCGCAGCGCAGTCGATCATTTCCGGGAACTCGGCGCCGAGATTATTGAGGTGCGGATGCCGCCTCGCTACGCCGTCCTCGTGGAAAACTGGATTCGCACCTGCGCCTTGGAGTGCGCCAAGGCCCATGCGCCCTGGTTTCCGGAGCAGCGTGCCGCCTATGGCCCGGCGCTGGCCGAGCTGCTGGACCTCGGTGCCAGCTTGAACCCGGATGATTATGCCGAAATCGAGCGGGAGCGTGAGGCCTTCCGGGGCGAATTCGACGAGTTGCTAACCGGCGTTGAGGCGCTCATCGCGCCAGCCATGCCGATTCCGCCACCGAGCCTTGAGTCGGTGCGGACGGCGATTCAAGGCGGTACCGAACAGGCTGCCCTGATCACCTTCACGGCACCCTTCGACTACTCCGGCCATCCCACCGTCAACCTGCCAACCGGACTGTTCGACGACGGCCTGCCCAAGTCGGTGCAGCTCATCGGCCGTCGGCTCGACGAGACGACATTGTTGCGGGCGGCTTACGCCCTCGAGCAATCGCTGCAATTCAGTGACCAACCGTTGCCCTGACGGAAAACCGCTGCGCGCGCTGGTGTTCCGCTGAGGCCCGAATCCACGCATTCCGCGACCGGCTGGCTGCCGGTCGTCGCTGCCGTCCTGTGCGCCTTGGCTTGGCTCACCCCGACGCCGGCGGCTGGGGGCTGGCTATGGGACTTCGGCAACGGCCTGGGCTTTGTGGCCTTAGCCTTCATTCTCGTCCTGAGCCTGGAGCCCGGACGCAGCCGCCTGCACCGTCCCTTGGCTTGGCTGGCAGTGAGCGCAGCGGTCGTTCACGGCGGCTATCTGTTGGTGTTGGATGCCACCCTCCTTGAGTACTTGAAACCCACCATGCCGCCTTACATGGTGGCGGGCCTTTTGGCGCTGGTGCTGCTGGCCCTCAGCACCCTTGCCTCGGGCAAAGTGCGGCGGCGCATCTTCCCCGGCCAGCGCGCCTTCCGCCGCTTGCATTGGACACTTTCGGCAATTGTCATCGCCGGCGCGGGATACCATGTTGCGGGCAGCGCGTTCTACATCAACGAAGGCCATCAGATCGCGCTTGTGGCAACGCTGCTCGCCGTGTTCGCGGCTTGGCCTCGGGTTCCCGGGCCAACTCGTTGGATGCTCAGGCCCTATTCGGGATCATCGCACGGCTGGTTGCTGGCCCGTCGAGTCCTTGCCGTGCTGGCCGTCGTGAGCCTGGTTCTGGTTGTGCCGAGAAATCTCTAATGAGGCGATGCCTCAGGCCAACAAGTGGCCGGTCGCCGGGCGCAAAAGTTGACTCATGTGGCAACCTTGACCCGCGATAAAGGAAACTAGTGCGCCTGCTGATTTCCGGAGTGCTGGTGGTCCTATCCCTGACCGTTTGGTTCTGGACCTCGCAAACCCAACGCCGCCTGGTGGCAGAGGCGCCGTCGCTGCCCGTCAACTTCGCCCATGCTGACCACCGCAAGGAAAACTGCGTCGGCTGTCACCACAATTTCGTGGACCGCACCGGCAGCGGCCTGTGCTTCGACTGCCACGAGCGTTCAGCCGAGGTGGGCCATCTCCTCGAAGCCCAGTTCCACCGCCTGTGCCGGGACTGTCACATGACGAGGCAGGTGGCGGGCGAACCCCACGGACCCACGCGCCGCTGCCTCGACTGCCATGTGGCTGATCCGTTCCCGTGAAGCGGTTCAGTAGCGCCGTGATGCCCCGTAGCCAGCGATGCAGGGGCTTGGCAGGTGGTGCCCTAGGCCCGCTTCCAGAACCAGCGGTAACACCCACCGATGACGATTGCGGCCAATGCCATGTCCGTGAGGACGTACATGGCGATGTCGGCGGGTGGGTTGAAAAACTGGCTGAGCAGGAAGGCGTGGATCAGGGGGTACACGCTGCCGTAAATCAGTCCGTAACGCAGCGGGTTTTGGCGGTAGATGCGCCGCAACGCCAAGGTTTGCAAGGTGACCACCACAAAGACCAACGGCAAGATGCCGAACAGCCATATGTTGCCGGTCACTTCGAGCAGGCCAGCGCTCAATCCAAGCCAGAAAATCATCCCCGCCTCGACCAGGGCGACGCTGATGGTCGCGGCTAGGACCACCAAGGCAATTTTCAATGCGGTCATCATGTTGCTCTCCTTCGTGTGCGAGCGCGTTCGTGAGCGGCTATCCACCAAAGGGTCAAGCCGGCGCCGGCCACCGATGAGGCGGCCACGGGTGCGAACTCCGTCCATCCGGTCATGACATACAGGGCGCAGGGGGCGGCCGCAACGAGCATGCAGGCCAATGCCCCAACGATTCGCTTGCCCTTGGGCGCGACCACGGCCGCAGCCCAGCCGCCGCCGACCACGGCCAGCAAGACTACGGCGTACAGGGTGCCCCCCAACGCTGTGATGTGCCCCGCCGTCACGCACTGGTCGCCAGCCACTGCGTCCGGCGGGCAGGCTTGGTTGAGCTGACGCATGACAAGGAGCCCTGCGGCCAGCGCAGCAGCCGCAACGGCGATGGGGGTCAAGGGCGTCAGCAGCCAGCGAATCCAAATCATAAGTGAGGCAACCTCCGATGAATTCGAACCGCTTGGCTCCCTATCAGTTCAGGAGCGGCGTGTCCGCCCACGGACTCCCGCCATCGGCACCCTGTGAGTTCGAAGGGCACTGTCCTACTTTTTAGCTTGGGAATCAACAGCCTGGCGTTGATTGGAAAAGCGGCGCTTGCGGCGATAGGGAAACACGTCCATGGCGCGGCCATCCGCGATCGCCTGCTGCAGGCCGCCCCAGTACTCGGGGGTGAACAGCTCGCCGTGCAGGGCCGCGAAGAGCTGCTTGATCTCCGGCTTGCCGAACAGGAAGCGGCGGAACTCCTCCGGGAAGACGTCGTTCGGCCCCACCGAATACCAGGGCTCGGCCGCCATTTCCTCCTCGGGGGTGCGCGGCTCCGGCACGGCGCGGAAGTTGACGTCGGTCAGGAAGGTGATTTCGTCGTAGTCATAGAACACCACGCGCCGGTGGCGGGTGACGCCGAAGTTCTTCAGCAGCATGTCGCCGGGGAAGATGTTGGCCGCCGCCAACTGCTTGATGGCGTTGCCGTATTCGTCGAGCGCCTCGGTCAAGGTGGCATGGTCGGCATTCTCGATGTACAGGTTCAGCGGCGTCATGGCCCGTTCGGTGTAGAGATGGCGGATGTGCAGCTCGCCACCCTCGATGCGCAGCGCGGAAGGGGCCGCGGCGCACAGCTCGTCAATCAGTTCGGGAGCGAAGCGGTCCAAAGGCAGGCGCAGGTTCTTGAACTCCTGGGTATCGGCCATGCGCCCGGCGCGGTCGTGGCGTTTGACGATGTGGTACTTCTCCCGCACCTCGGCGGCCGTCACCGTCTTTTGCGGTGGAAACTCATCCCGAATGACCTTGAACACCGTCTGGTAGGAAGGGAGGGTGAATACTGTCATCACCATGCCCTTAATGCCGGGGGCGGGCACGAAAAGGTCCTTGGATTGGCGCAGGTGATCGAGAAAGCCGCGGTGGAACTCGGTTTTGCCATGCTTGTGCTGGCCGATGGCGGCGAACAGTTCGGAGCGCTTCTTGTTGGGCAGCAGCTCGTTGAGGAAGCGGACGAGGCCAAAGGGGTAGGGGGAGCGCACCAAGAAGTAGGCTCGGGTGAAGCTGAACACGATGGACAGCTCATCCTCGTCGCAAATCAGGGTGTCCACGTAAACCTCCCCCCTTGCGCTCATCGCCAATGGCAGGGCCAGTGGCCAGACTCGTCTGCATTGCGGATCTGCAGATGCGCCGAGGCACAGCTGGCCAACGATGTAGGCGCCCTTGTTGCGGTAAAACAGGGCGTTGATGACTTCGATCTGAAAGTTCGCCGCCCAGGCGGCCTCGGGCCGTGACTCGATTAGCGAGCGGACGATGTTGCGGATGTCGCGGCGCTGATCCTGCCACGGCAACTCCGCCGCCCGCTCATCGAGTATGCGCTGCACCATGGCAGCCAGCCCGGCGCTGGGGCGATAGCGGCTGGTCAGGCACTTGCCGGTCGGAGACGGCGGGCCGGTGCTGAAGGAAGTGGCGAGGAACATCCGCTCGCCGTCGAGCGCCGGATCGCGGGTGATGCGCCGATGCACGGAGTTGTAGAAGGTTTCCGCGAGATCCCCGTCGGGCATCTCGGCGATGGCCTCGGCATAGGCGCTTTTGAGGGTCGCCCACTGGGTTGGCCCAAGGCTTCGGCGACCGGGACTGATTTGCGCGGTCACCCGGTCGATGTGGGTCTTGTACAGGTTCAGCCGGGCTTGGCTGGCGGCTTGCACACTTGGCCAGTCGGCGTGGCGGAAACGCTCTCCCGCGCCAGCTGTGATGCGCTCAAAGTGCTGCCGATAGGCCCGAAACTCGGCGAGGATGGCGTTCGCGGCTTCCTTTGCCATCGCCGCTAGCCCGCCGCGGTGACTTCCTCCGGGGCCCCGATGTGCCGGTCTAGGAAGTTTAGCAGGGCGCGGAAGAAATCGGCTCGGTTCTCCTCCTTGAAGAAGCCGTGGCCCTCGTTTTCCTTTTCCATGTACTCCGCCTCGATGCCCCTGGCTTTTAGGGCCTTGCGCAGCGCCCGGGCGTGAGCCACTGGCACACGCTGGTCGTTTTCACCGTGGACAATGAACAGCGGTGCCTTCAGCCGGTCTAGGTAGGTGATGGGCGAGGCTTCCCGGCGGTCTTCGGCAGTCGGGCCGATCACTTTATCGATGTAGTCGTCGCCAAAGCGCGTCCAGCGAATGAAATCGGCCTTGCGGTATTGAATGTCGTGGTCGTAGACTCCCGCCGCCGCCACGGCGCAAGCGTACAGCTCCGGTTCCCGGACGATACTCATCAACGTGGCGTAGCCGCCGTAGCTCCAGCCGTGGATGCAGATGCGCTCCGGATCGGCGATACCCCGCTCAATGGCCCAGCGGGTGGTGTCGGTGAGGTCGTCCTGCATCTTTTTGTCCCATTCCAGGTAGCCCAGCTTTTCAAAGTGGGGGCCGTAGCCGCCGGAGCCGCGATAGTTGATCTGCAGGACGGCGTAGCCATGGGTAGCCAGTATTTGGACGTAGGGATCGTAGCCCCAGTAGTCCCTTGGGCCGTGCGGGCCACCGTGGGGCATGAGCACCAAGGGTAAATTCTTGGCGCTAGCCGCTGGTGTCGGCAGGGTTAGGTAACCATGCATGGTAAGGCCGTCTCGGGTGGTCACTTCAATGGCCTGCATTTCCGCAAGCAGCCCATCGTCGATCCACGGCGTGTAGTCGAAAAGCTTGACCAGTTGGCGCTCCTTGGCATCGAACAGGTAGAGCTCCGGCGTGCTGTTGTCGTCATTCGTGCGTGCCAAGGTGAAACGCCCGTCGTGGGTTTGGTTGGCGATGCGTACGTGGCGTCCGGGAAATACCTCGCTCAATTGGGCGTTCAGTGCGCTTAAGGGGTGTTCCGGATCGATGATGATCGTCTGCGGCCGACCGGCATCGATGAAGGCGCCCCAGATGTTGCCTTGCCAGTCGCGCAATGCGCCAGCATCCACGTAGTCGTGGCGGTAGATGACGTCCAATTCCTGAGTATTAGGATTCAAGCGGTAGATGCCGAGTGGCCCCTCGTCCGGGGTTGTGCGCACCCAGATTTCGCCATCCTCCTGAACGGCCACCGGCTCAAGGCTGGATTCGCCGTACTTGGTGTTGCTGAACAGTTGCCACTGGCCGGTCTTAGGGTCTCGCTCATGGATGATGTTGTCCAAGTCTTCGTTGGTGGAGAAGGCGAAGCGCACCCGGCCCTTGCCGTCAACGGCCAGCGAGGCATCTGCGGCCGGCGCTCGGACGCGCCCGCTGAGCTTGCCGGTGTAGACGTTCATGCGGACGGCTTCAACCGGGCGCGACTTGCCGGTTGACCAAGGGCTGATCGAAACTAGGACTTCTTCGGGTTCATCCCAGACTGGATGCAGAATGCTAGCGTTTGCATACTTGCGGGCGGTTTTCTTGGCAGCGCTCTTGGCGCTGCCGTCCCCAGCCCGATAGCCGAAGAGATGCCGGCTGCGGCCGCCATCGACGTTCATGCCGAACAGTTCGCCGGTGGGGTTGAGATATTCCGTGTTGCCATAGTCCCGGGTAACCGAGGCGATGATGCGCTCATCATTCACCCACCGAAAGTTGAGTACCTGATTGTCGCCGGGAAAGCTCATCACGCCGGTCAGCGCCATGCCGGGGTAGCTGAGCACTGCCACGACCCGCTTGTCGTCGACGACGCGCAACACGGCCAAGTGATCACCCGAGGGCGAAATGCGGGCTTGGAGGATTTCCGGGTTGCGGGCGAAATCCTCGGGAGTTATGCCGGCCCAGCTAATTGCGGCTAGGCACCAAAGGATCAGGGTTGCGATCGGTTTGCTCATTGTCTACTCCTGTGCTGCGATGGACTAAGTAGTCGTTAGAGGTTTTTGCGGCGGCGCTCCTTGTGCAGGGCCGCCATCAGGGCAAACATTTCGGTGATGTTGTTGGGTTCGGGATCATTCGCGAATTCCTTGTACAGCGTCGCCACGTTGACCACGATGCGCTCCGCGTCGCCCCAGGAGTCGTAGTCGGTCAGGGCGATGTCGCGCGCCGCCTCCATCACGCCGAGGCCGGCATCGAAGCGCTTGCGGGCTTCGGTGGCCACGTAGTCGAGGTAGTCGCGCATTGCAGTGACGCCCCGTTTGTCGGTTACGGGACCGTGGCCCGGCACCACGCACTCGAGATCCAGCGCCAGCATGTGGTCGCAGGCGGCGATCCAGTTGCCGACTGGCCCTTCCCAGATGATGGGGTGCCCTTCGATGAACAGGATGTCGCCGGTGAAAATGAGCTTGTCGTCGGGGACGTAGGCGAGGATGTCGCCCGCCGTGTGGGCGGGGCCAACCTGCTTTAGGCAGACCGTCTTGTCGCCAACGGCCAGCGTCATCTCATCCTCGAAGGTGCGCGTCGGCAGGGTGTGGTTGATGCCGCGAAAGTCGAAATCGCTGAAGCAGTAAAGGAAGAACTCGCCCACTTCGCCCATGGCAGGCGCTTGCTCCATTAGGGTGAGCAACAGGTTCGGGTTTTCCCGGGCGAGTTCGTCAAAGCAGGCTTGGGAGGCGATGATCTCCGCCTCGGCGACCAGTTCGTTGCCGTTGCAGTGGTCGGCGTTGGCGTGGGTGTTGATGAGGAAGTTGAACTCTGCCGTGGCCTTGGGCTCGCTGGTGCGCATGGCCTTGAGCATGTCCGCGGTGAGGGGCTTGTCGAACAGAGTATCGACGAGCAGCGCTTGATCCCCATCGACAATCAGCCCGGCGTTGCTCCACCCCCAGCCGCCATCCGGCTGCAGCCAAGCGTAGCCACCGTTGCCGAGGTCGAGCAGTCCATGCTCGTAGGGCCTTGTTGCTAGTGTCATCCCATCGTTCCCATATCGAACCCCAATGCTGATGTTAAGGCATTTGCCGACCAATGTGCTTTCTGTAACATGCCGGACATGGAGGATTTTGAGGGCATTCGTCCCTACCATGACGATGAGGTGCCTGACGTTCTGGCGCGATTGGCCAAGGATGTGGACCTGCAGCAGGTCGTGGGGCGCTATCTGTTTCCTCGCGCAACGCTGCTGCTGCCGGCGCTTGGCCGTTTGTTTGGCAGCCGCTTGCTTTGCCGTCTGGCGAGTCGCTTGGACACGGTGCGCGATGTGCAGCTGTTCCTGTCCGGGCACATGGAGGCGCTGATTGAGGAGACCATTCTTCACTTCAGCGTCAGCGGCGTTGAGCGCTTGGCGACGGGAACGCCTTATCTGTTCATCTCCACCCACCGTGACATCATCATGGACACGGGCTTGGTCAACTTCGCCATCCATCGCGCCGGACATGCCACCTCCCGCATCGCCATTGGCGACAATTTACTGGGCAAGGCCTACGCGGCCGATCTCATGCGGCTGAACAAGAGCTTCGTGATCGAACGCAGCGTCACCGGCGCCAAGGCGGTTTACCGAGCCCTCAACCGCACATCGGCCTTCATCCGGGCCTCTTTGGAAGCCTCCGAATCGGTTTGGATCGCGCAACGGGAGGGCCGCGCCAAGGACGGCCTCGACCGCACGGACCCAGCGCTCATCAAGATGCTGACCCTCGCCTGGCGCAAGGAAGCGGCGGATGTCGGTGGCCTGTGCGGCTGCGTCAACGTCGTGCCGGTGGCGATTACCTATGAAATCGATCCCTGCGCATTGCGAAAGGCCCGTGAGCTGTGCATCACCGACCTGCAGGGCAAGTACGACAAGCCGGACGGAGAGGATCTATCCAGCATTGTCGAGGGCATGCTCGGATTCAAGGGTCGGGTGCATCTGCACTTCGGCCTGCCTCTTGAGGGTGGTTTCGACTCGCCGGAAGCCCTCGCCGAAGCCATCGACCGGGATATCGTCGAGGGCCTCAAGGTCTTCCCCACCCACGTCGAGGCGGCTCGCCGATTGGGTGATGAGGCCCTGCCGGGCACGGTATTGCCCGATGCCCAGGTCGAGGCGGCGTTTCAGGAGCAGATTTCAGCCTGTCCGGATGCGGAGCAGCCCTATTTCTTTCAGCAATACGCCAACTTGATCCGCAATCGGCGGCGGTTCGGGATTGGGGACGGAGAACGAGCAGACAAGTACCGCTCAACTACTGATTCATGTCAAATTAGTAGTTGAGTGCAGCCTACTCGGGTAGTTGCGCCCAACCGCCCCTGACATCGAGCGCCACCGACTTAACCAAGGCGTGCAGCGCCATGCCGGGAACGAGGCGCAGGTTGTCCTGGGACAGGCGCGTGATGCCGGCCCGCAACGGTTGCCCGTTGCAGTCGAGTTCCGCGAATACGGCGCCGTCCGGGGTCGGTACGAGGCCGGTGAGGGTGACGTCGAGGCAGTTCAGGATGCTGGTGCCCACGGGTCGCACCAAGGCCAAGGCCACGTCGCGGGCGGGAATCTGGACGCGCAGCGGCGAGGGTGCCTGGCTCAGATTGCCGCGCACCCGCAGCGTCTGGGTGCCGATGCGCAAGGTGCTCAGGTCGTGGTCCTTATCGTAGGCGTCGAACTCGACGACGAGGATGGCGCCGGTGTCGATCAGCGGCGACAGGGGGTGGTCGAGTTCGGCGGCGACCTTGCCCGGCGGTCCGGCGCCGATCACTTGCCCATCTTCCAGAATCACCAGATGGTCGGCGATTTGCACCACCTCGCTGAGCGCATGGGTGACGTAGATCACGGGTTTGCCCAAGCTTCGGCACAGCTCGCTGAGCATGGGTGCCAATTGCGCGCGCGCCATGGCGTCAAGTGCCGAGAGGGGCTCGTCAAACAGCCAGAGCGCTGCGGGCTTGAGATAGGCGCGGGCCAGCGCTACGCGCTGCTGCTGACCTCCGGAAAGCGCTGCGGGTTTGCGCCCCAGCAGGCCTTCCAGCCCAAATCGGTTGGTCGCCTCCTCGAAACGGCTGGCGCCGGGCACGGCGCGCAGGTTGCCCGCCACGGTCAGATGGGGAAAGAGGGCTGGTTGCTGCAGTGTCATGCTGATTGGCCGGCGGTGGGTGGGCAGGGCGCTCCAATCTTGGCCGTTCAGCGCCACATGGAAGTCCGGCGACCGGCTTAAGCCCGCGATCAGCCTTAGCAAGGTGGACTTCCCGGAGCCGGAGGTGCCGATGATGCTGGTGACACCGCTGCCGGGCAATTCCAGATCGGCCTTCAGTTCGAAGCCACCCGGTTGCGCGAAGCGACCTTTTAGCGTCAAGCTCATCGGCGCCGCAAGGTCCCGTAAGTCAGGGTCAGGGCTGTGAGGGAGGCGGCGAGCAGAATGGCGGCAGTGAGGTGCGCGCTGGCGTAGTCGAGCGACTCCACTTGGTCGAACAGCAGGATGGACAGCACCCGGGTTTCACCGGGAATGTTGCCGCCGATCATCAGCACGATGCCGAACTCGCCGACGGTGTGCGCGAATCCGAGCACCCCGGCTGCCACTAGCGCCCGCCGATGCAGCGGCAGCATGAAGCGCAGGAAACGGGTGGCCGGCGCAATGCCCATGACTGAGGCGGCGTCCAGCAGTTCGGTGGGCGTGTTGCGAAAACTGGCCGTCAGCGGCTGGGCGACAAAGGGCAGCGAGTAGATGATCGACGCCAGCACCAAACCGCTGAACGTGAAGGCCAAGGGTTGTCCGGTAAGTGAGTGCCAACTAGCGCCCAACCATGCGTCTTCGGCCATGGCGAGCAGCAGGTAGAAGCCGAGCACCGTGGGTGGCAACACCAACGGCAGCGCCACCAATGCCTCGACCAAGGAAGCGCCGCGCCGCCTGGTGTGGGCCAGCCACCAGGCCAGGGGTGGGGCCAGGATGAGCAACGCGACAGTAGTCGTCGCCGCCAAGGCAGCGGTGAGCGTGAGGCTCGCCAGCACATCCTCAGCCATCGGCGGCGTAGCCCAACTGCGCCAAGCGGGCTTGGCGGGCAGGTGCTGCGATGAAGTCCAGCAACCGCTCGGCCGCAAAGGCCATGGGGCTGCGCCGCACGACCACCGCGCCCTGCTCAATGGGCCGGTGCGTGTTGGCCGGGCAGACCCAAAAGCGCTCCGCCGGCGCATCGACCGATACGAGCTGACCGAGGGCGACAAAACCGGCGGGCAAGGATCCCGCGGTTAGGAAGTGCCCGACTTGAGCCACGTTGTTGCCGAACACGAGCCGGTTCTGAATGCCCTCCCAAATGCCCAAGGCCTGCATGCACTCCACCGCTGCCTGACCATAGGGAGCCAGTTTTGGATTCGGCAGGCCGATGCGGCCTTCCTGCAGAGCCATCGGACTGGCGTTGCCCTTTGGCGTCCACAGCGCCACCTTGCCCCGAGCGTAGATTCTGACCGGCCCAGCCGCCAAGCCATCGCGTACCAGTGCGGCTGGCCTGGCCATGTCGGCGGAAAGGAAGGCGTCGAAGGGGGCGCCTTGGCGTATTTGGGTGGCAAGCAGCCCGGATGAGCCGAAAACAGGGGCCAGCTCCAATCCTTGAACCCGCTCAAACTCCCCTCCGACCACGACAAAGGCCGCCCGAAAGTTGGCCGCCACCGCAACCTTCAACGGACCCCCGACGCTACCCAGAACCTGACCGCAGCACAGCGCCAGCAACACCCAAGCGACAGAAGTGGGGATGGCCATTAGCCTAAGGGCTGCCATCCGCGTCGATGAACGCCTTGAGAACCTGTTCGACGTAGGCGCAGTCCGCATCCGTCATGGTGGGGTGGCAGGGCAGCATGATGCCGTGTTCCATGATCTGGTCGCAGTTTGCCAGGCCGTCAGGATGCACCCGGAACTCCCGCCCCTGCAGCATTCGGTGGCGGGTGATGTTGCCGGAAAAAATCACCCGGGAGAAAACGCCGCTGTCCTCCAGATGGATCTGCAGCGCCTTGCGCTTCCACCCGGTCGCCGGGTTGATCTGCAACGGAAAGCAGATCCAGGTGGTTTCAGTTTCCGGCAGCGTGGTGGGCACGATGAACTGATTGCCGTACGGCTTGAAGAACTCGTAGTACCGCTGGAATCGCTCGTTGCGCAAGTCCCAGAGTTGGTCGATGCGGTTCATCTGGCCGATGCCGAAGGCGGCGCCGGCCTCGTTGGGGATGAATCCGTAGGCCAGGTCTTCAAAAATGAACAACGAGTCGTAGTCCACGCCGTCGAGCTGCTCAAGAAAGCGGCCGTCGCTCTCCGCGACCTTGGTGCCGAACATGTACTTTTCCGAGGAACGGCCCCAGGCCCGCAGCGAAAGGGCGCGGTCCAGATACGCCACATCATCGAAAAAGACCATGCCGCCGTTACCGAGGGCGGTGATGATGTGGTAGATGGAAAAGCTCGTGATGGAGATGTCAGCCCGCGTTGCGGTCTTGCGTCCGCGCAAGCTGCCGCCCAGCGTATCCGCTGAATCGTGCACCAGCATCAGGCCGCGTCGGTCCGCGATCTCGCGGAGCCTGTCCCAATCGCATATGCCGCCGACGAGATCCGGCACCAACATCGCCCGGGTGTTCGGCGTGACCACCTCCTCCACGCGGTCCACCAGAATCTGGTAGTCGCTTAGGCCGACATCCACGAACACGGGCTTGCATCCCACTTGGTAGATGCAGGCCACGTCGGAGGAGAAGGTCAGCGCCGGGGTGATGACCTCCGAGTCAGGGGGCAGGTCGAGCAGGCGCATGGCGATCAGCAGGGCGGATGATCCGGAGTTCACCATGACGCCGTGCTGCTTGCCCATGTAGGCCGCCACGCGCTGCTCGAACTCGCTGACGAACCGCCCGGGAATGAGCCCCATGGGGTCCGCCAGCACGCCATTGACGCGATCAATCTCTTCCTGGCCGTACATCGCGCCGCCGTAGCGCACCATCCTTGGGGCCAGCTTCGGCTTGGTCATCAGCACCCTTCCTCTGCTGAACTCGACACTTGCCACCCTACCGATTTCCGCAAGCGGTTGCCAAGTGTCCCTCCCCGTCTGAGGTGCTCGCCTGCAGCCTCTTGGCAGTCCCCGGTCGCAAACGGTCGAATTTTCTCGTTCACGGACAGTCGTCTAGCCATTCTGTCCCCATCGTCCGTATCGATCCGATGGGGAATGCGCGAATGGCATCCAGTTGTTCGTCCGTTTTCATCCACTATGTCAGTCTTACGAGATGGCGGACTTCTCCCACGCCCGGCTTCCCCAAGGAGGGCGACGGGGGCGAGTCAATGTCGGACAGGCGCTGCGGAGTTTGCCTCTGGGCGGGCCTCCACCGACTGAGCCAACCTCTCCCATGACCAGTTCCCACGGCAAACGGGCACAAGGAAACCCCGTCTGCGGACTTGATCATTCCTGCGCGGTTGGTCGCAAGCAGCGCTTGTGCCAGAGGCTGGTGATGCGCCCGGAGGAACGTCTCCTCCCTCAATTCACAGATACGCTGGTTGTCGATGGCCCCGATGTTCAGCAGGTCGAACTCATCAACGCTCTGTTTGAAAGTGGCTGCGATGCCTGGCCGGGAGGCAAGGCAATGGGTGCGCTTAAGCCTTCCACTTCTGAAAAGTTCGCTCAACCCACCCGAGCCGCCGCCCAAACGACCACCTCGTCAGCCCCCGCCTCCAGGAGCACGCTGGCCAACTCGGCGGTAGTCGCTCCCGTCGTCATCACGTCATCGACGATGGCGACCGTGCCCGCCAAGGGCAGGTTGGCCTTGAACGCACCGCGTACGCTGCGGGCGCGGGCGGCACGGGACTGGCCGCGTTGGGGGGCGGTGCGTCCGATGCGGCGCGCCGCCTTGCGCTTGAGGGGGATGCCGAAGCGCCGGGCTAGGGGTGCGGCCAGCAAGATGGCTTGATTGTGCCCGCGGTGAACAATTCGTCCCCTGGTCAGCGGCACCGGCACTAGGAGATTGGGCAAGGGATCCCCAGCTGCGGCCACCGCATCGCCGAGCAGGCGGCTTAGCAGCTTGGCTTGGCTGTAGCCCTTGCCGAACTTGATGGCGTGAATGAGCCTGGGCACGGCGTCCTCGAACAGCAAGGGGGCGATGGTGCGCTGAAACGGCGGGGGCTTGAGGGCGCATTGGCGGCAAAGTCCGGAACCGGCAGGCAGTGGTGCGGCGCAGCTCCGGCACGGGAGCCTGTTCCAAGGCAGGCTTCCCTGGCAGGGTGGGCAGAGGTCGAGGTCGGCGTTGACTGGCGCATCGCACAGCCGGCACACCCGCGCCAGCAGGAGGTCGATGAATCCCATGCCGCTGTTTTGCCTGTTTCGCCTGTCAAGCGCCAGTGGCGATTGCCGCCGCGTGTTGTGCGAGATCTGCCATGCGCACTGGGGAACCGGCTAGAATGGCATGCGGAGAAAGAAGGTTCCTCATCATGCTGAACTATCAAGCGCCCGAGCAGGAATTGGAGTTCCTGCTGTTCAACCTCTTCGACGTCCCCCAGGAATGGGCCGATGTGCCTGAGTTTGCCGATTTCAGCGAAGACTTGGTGCGGGCTGTGCTGCGGGAAGCGAGCAAGCTGGCTGGCGAGGTGATGGCGCCGATCAATCAGCTTGGCGACCAGGAGGGCTGCCGCTGGACGGATGGCGCCGTGCAGGCGCCGGCGGCGTTCAGGCCGGCCTTCAAGGCGTTGACCGAAGGTGGCTGGTTGGGAGTGTCCGGCAACCCGGCATACGGCGGCATGGGGATGCCCAAGCTCTTGGCTTGCCTGATTGAGGAGATGTTCTGGAGCGCGAACACCAGCCTTTACCTATACGGCACCTTGTCGTTGGGCGCTTCCATCTGCATCGATGCCCACGGCAGCGAAGCCCAGAAGTCGCTCTATCTGCCCAGGCTCTACAGTGGTGAATGGACTGGCGCCATGGACCTCACCGAAGCCCATGCCGGCACCGACTTGGGCCTGCTGCGCACCCGTGCCGAAGATGCCGGCGACGGCAGCTACCGCATCACCGGCACCAAGATCTTTATTACCAGCGGCGAACACGACCTGTCGGAGAACATCGTTCACTTGGTGCTCGCCCGCGTCGTCGGCGCACCGGCGGGCACCCGGGGCATCAGCCTGTTCATCGTGCCGAAGTTCATTCCCAACCCGGATGGCTCCCTCGGCGTCCGCAATGCGGTGGCGAGCGGTTCCATTGAGCACAAGATGGGGGTGGTGGCCAGTTCCACCAATGTGATGAACTACGAAGGTGCCATCGGCTACCGGGTGGGGGAGGAGAACGCGGGCCTAGCCTGCATGTTCACCATGATGAACTATGAACGCCTGTCGGTGGGCCTGCAAGGGCTTGGCGCGGGTGAGTTGGCCTATCAGCAGGCGGCTGCCTACGCCAAGGGCCGCTTGCAGGGCCGGGCGCCCGGCGGTCCGCAAAACCCCGGCGCCGAGGCGGACTCCCTGTTGGTGCATCCGGACGTGCGCCGCATGCTGCTGACGATTCGCGCCTACACCGAGGCGGGCCGCGCTTTCGCCATGCTGGTTGGCCGCTGCCTCGATGCCGCCAAGCACAAGGACGATGCGCCAAGCCAAGCTCTGGCCGAACTGCTCACTCCCATCGCCAAGGCCTTTCTCAGCGACAAGGGCTTCGAATGTGCAGTGATGGCACAGCAGGTTTTCGGTGGCCACGGCTACATCAAGGAGTGGGGCATGGAGCAGATCGTGCGCGATACCCGCATCGCGCCGGTCTATGAAGGCACCAATGGGGTTCAGGCACTCGATCTCATCACCCGCAAGGTGCTCCGGGACGGCGGCGGCACCATGCGCCGGTTCATTGAGCAAATGACTGCCGACCCCGCGCCCGCGGAGTACGCGCCCGCTTTGCGCAACGCATTGGACCGGCTGGCGGATGCCACCAATTGGGTGGTGGCCGAAGCGCCCCAGGACGCCAACCTGCCCGGCGCCGTCTCCACCGACTACTTGGAGCTCGCGGGCCTCACTATCTACGCTTGGCTGTGGGCGCGCATGGCCAAGGCAGCGGACGATGACGCCTTCGGACAGGCGAAGCGGCGCACCGCCACCTTTTTCTACGACAAGCTGCTGCCCAAAACGGAAGCCCTTGACCAGAGCATTCGTACCGGTGCGCCATCCCTGATGGATATGCCAGACGAGTGGTTTTGAGTGGTTTGAGCGCTGTTGCGCGGCGAGGCGAGGGGGGGGCCATGCTCGCCATCATCAATTCCTTTGATCTTCATCTGAACCTGGGCATTCGAGTGCCGATACCCCTCCCAAAGCTCGATGCCAGCGGCGGTTAACGAACCCAGTGAATTTCTTGGGTTGGCGTCAAGCCAAGCGTTGACTTTCAGCACCCGCCGCCGGTCCTTCAATGGGTGACGGCTGCCGAGGCATTGGGCGATCTTGAGTCGGCGGCCGAAAATCCGGCAATCGCAATCGGTGCAGCAAAGCGGCTATTGTCGTGTCACCCATTCCATGACGCATCAGAGCCGAACATCATCGAAACGTTCAATGGCACTATCGCCTGAATAGGCGCGTTTCCCTTCGCGAAGCAGCGCGGCTGCCGTTTCCGGACGATTTCGATTTCCCAGCGGAAATGCGTCAGACCGAGCGCCAGATCGGCAATGCCTTACCGCCAGTATTGGCTTGGCACATCGCAGATGCGTTGGCGAGTCACCTTGAATGACTGAAGAGGAATTTGCTGGCGTCCTTAACCCAGCGGCGCTCCTGCTTGCAGCCGACTTACGGCAACCACCTTCCCATCATGGACAGGACGCCTTTTGTGGTTGGAGGACAGCGACAGTCCCAACCACTTACTCCCGCTGCCGGCAAGTCTCTACATGCGCTTGGACCAGAATAAGAAGCGACGTTTTCGAGCGGAGGCGGCGCTGCTTTGCCCAAAGATCTGCAGTCCATCCCGCACCAAGGGAAGGTACATTGATGCTGCTCTCCATTTGCGCGCGCAACATGGGGTGTTTTGCCCCCAGGTGCGCGAGCTGTTTTCGGCTGGCAGCGTGGCTCTCAGGTCTGAGCCTGAACGCGGAGGAAACTATCTGCTTCGGGCGTTGGAGGACATCGATGCGCTGATGATAAGTGCTGCGCTCAAACTGGACAGCTCCTTGTTCATCGAATATCGGGGTGAGGGCCGGCTGCCTAGCCGCGATAATTCACGAATAGATAAAGCAAAAGCCCTTGGACATGCGAAAATGGCGTTGCTAGACAACCAGTTA
>JAQAJJ010000034.1 GCA_028278675.1 Candidatus Azophilus lithoversatilis | reverse complement strand
CCGCCATCGGGGTCTGGTAACACGATTGGGATAGCGGTATTGTTTCGCGCATGGAGATGCTTGGTGGCAACGTTGGCAGTCGACAGGCAGGGGTCGAGCAAGCCGTCGGGGCCGGGGTGTTGCTGACAACTTCAAATTTCCCATTTTGTCCATGAAGAATTGCGCACTTCGGATTGGCGACGATCCTGCGCGGGTTCAACCTGCTGGTTTTGCCGACAGGGACGAGGCGCTTCGGCATCAGCCGACGGACGATCCGCCATTGGTTCGCCACGGGGCAGTTGGAGCGCGACCTTGGTGCGGGAGGAACGGGAGCTGAGCCACGGCGGCGGTGGAAGCAGTAGCTCGATCCCCACAAGGCGATCATCGACGGGCAGCTGGAGGAGTTGCCGCGGCTGTCGGCGCAACGGGCAGTATTGATCCGGCACTGACATCGGCTACCGGCTGCACTTGGTGGCGGACGTGGAGCACGAGCTGCCGGTGTGGTTGAACGTGGCGCGGGCGTCGCGCTTGAAGCACTGGCGGCGGGGCTGGACGGGCTGGCGTCAGGGTGCGCGGATTTCGTGACCGACCGGGGCCTGGACTCGGGGCCGCTGCGGCGGCGGTTGTGGGATAATCGCGGGATTCGGCCGCTGATCGACGTTCGGGAGGAGAGGGCGGAGCCGGGCCACGACCCGTCGAAGCCGATCCTGCGGTCGCTGGCGGCGGACGGCGGCGGCAACGTGCTGCGCAGTGAGCGGGCCGGGCGGCGCGGTGACCTGAAGCGGATCTACGCGTGGCTCGACCACGGCTTCGGCTTCGAGTGCCACTTCACGCGCGGCCAAGTGCGGACGAAGGCGAAACTGGGGCTGGCCTTGGCGGTGATGATGGCGCTGGGGTAGGTCGTCGCCGGGCGCCCGGAGCGGATGCGCTCGCTGGTGGACCCCGCCTGTCGCGGGCGGCTTGACACCGCCCGTTTCCCCAAGCCTTCCTAGGCATGGCCAGCCGGAAGGCGCTCCTGCGCCGAAGACGCCCAAATGCGAACGACTACCATTTGGTTCGCCGAAATCCGGCCCGGAAGCCGCCTCGCCGCCCGCTGCAAACGCAAATCCGGCGCCAGCCGACTGGCGGAATTCCGCCCCGCTCGGCCGCCACCGCCCGCGAACCGCCGAAAAACCCCACAGCGCAAGTCCCTCGACAGTGCGCGACAGTGCGCGGCCTTGCGCAATGCTCTACGGGTGATAGCATTCGCACATCTATCGGGTTCAACCAAAGGAGAGAGAGAATGAGCCTACTTCGCAGTCCTTTTGTCGCCGTGCGGCGGATCAATGGCGTCTTGACGGCCGTTTTGGCGGCCCTGCTGGCTTGGGCTGGGCCTTCAGTGGCGGCAGGGGAAGAGGCGCAGTTCGGCGTGTTGGAGGAGATCATCGTCACCGGCACCAAGCGGGACACCTCACAGCAGGATACCCCCATCGCGGTTTCCACCATCACGTCCAACGACATCGCCAAGACCTTCGGCAACGACATTCGCGCTGTCGGAGACTTGGCGCCGAACGTTACCCTCACCAACCAAACGGGCTTCAACGCCTTGGCAGGGGGCATCCGGGGCACCGGGACCATTTCCATTCTGACCACTCAAGATCCCAGCGTCGGGTTGTTGGTTGATGAATTCGCGCTGAACCATGTCCAAACCCAGTTTGCGGAATTGTTCGATATCGAGCAGGTGGAGATTTACCGCGGCCCTCAAGGGACGCTGTTCGGCAAGAACAGCACCGGCGGAACCATTGTGATTACGTCCAAGCGGCCGGATATGGAGAATATGGCTGCTGATCTGAAACTCAGCATCGGAGGTTACGACGGGGGTTCTGACAACTACAAGGCTCAGCTAGGCATCGACATTCCGATTATCGAAGGCGAACTGGCTTTCCGTTTTGCTGGGTCGCTAACAAACGAAGATGGCTTCTACAGAAACGACAAGGACACTGCGACTTTCCCCGAGTTCATTCCACTATTGGCCGCTTTCGGGCTCAATCCCAATAATGTGCCATTGCCGCCGGAGTTGAACACCACCACCCAAGGTGCGGGTGAAAGGCTGGATGGCAAGGATGTTGTTGCGGCAAAGACCAAGCTGCTTTGGCAGCCCAACGACCGCTACGAAGCCTACTTCATTTGGGAGGTTTTGCGGGACAATTCCGATTCGCCACCAGGCGTTAACGAAACACCCGCTGGCGAAGGGTTCCTGCTGGAGAATCTGGGCTTTCCTGGATTTCAAACCGTGAACAATGATCCCTTCAGCACCGGCGTGACTCAGCAAGGGGCTGGAATCAACATGCGTGATGGGCACCAAGTTGATGCCGACGGGTATTACCTTACCCAGACGATGGATTTTGACTATGGAAGCATAAAGTCCATAACCGGTTATCGAGAGCACTCTGAAATCCTGCCGAGCACATATACTGGTGAGGCGTTCTTGTCGTTGTTTGACGCCAGCAGGAACCTTGAGCGCGAACAATTCCAGCAGGAACTTCGTTTTGTTTCGGAACTGGATGGCCAATTCAACTTCGTCGTTGGCGGCATTTACCTCACGGACGAATTGGACTTCGTGGCTTACTCCACTCAGGGTCTCGCATCACTGGTTCCGGGCTTCAATGCCGCCACTGGATCTTTTTTTGACGAACGCGGTTATCTAAATCTGGATTTGCGCAACCTAACCGGCGACCCTGGTTTTGGCGTGGTGAAACAGGACCGCAAGTCCTGGGCCGTATACGGAGACGGAACGTTCCAGTTCAATGACCGGGTCAGCCTAACCGCGGGGTTGCGATACACCGAGGACGAAAAGGAGTTTTTCAAGCCGACGGGTGCCGGTGGCTCCTGCAACCAATTCACTGAGCCTCAGGACGCTAGAGCGATTGATCCGAGCCTGCCCGCAGACGCGCCCGGCAACTGTATTGATGCTCGTTCCGTAAACGCGAGCCGAGCAGGATTGGATCCAACTCAAATCGACCCATTCGAAAGTCCGATTCCGTCGTCGGCCTACGCTTTCGTCGCGGACGAGACAGTTGCATGGGATGAGGTCACTTGGCGGACTGTGCTCGATTACAAACTGAGCGACGCTCAATTGTTCTACGCGAGCGTAGCTACTGGGTTCTTGGCAGGCGGCTTCAGTGAAACATGCTCCAGAGTTTCCACTTGCGAGCCCTATGCCCCTGAGAAAAATATCAACTTTGAACTCGGGTACAAGGGCGACCTGATGGACAATCGCCTACGTTTGAATGTGGCAGCGTTCTTTACCGAGTACGAGGACCTTCAACGCAATCAGGTTTTCCCCTTTGTTGATCCCGTTAGTGGCGCTCCGGGGCAGGAAACGCTCACGTTGAATGTTGGAGATTCGGAAGTCATGGGTCTGGAGGTGGAAGCCACATGGCTCGCAACCGATCGCTTGCAGCTAAAAGGGTCCTTGGGCTGGACGGATGGTGAGTACAAGTCCTTCACCCTGCCGGGAGAGTTCAAAGAGGCGGAAGGCGTAGATCTGACTAGCTTGAATATCCCCTTCCTTCCAGAGTGGCAAATCGGACTGCAGGCAATTTACGACCTGCCCTTGGCCAATGGCTCGGCAATCACTTGGACTCTTGGTCTCCATCATCAGTCGGAAGCGGAAACGAGCCCGCTGGACCCGAACGCGGCACAAGGGGGCAATATCGCATTTTCCGGCCCGGTTGCCCGGCACCCTTCCCTATCACAAATGGAGAAGAGAACGCTGCTTGATGCGAACGTTACCTATACGAGCCCCGATGATCGGTACTACGTGACGTTGTATGGCAAGAATCTGCTGAATGAAAAGTATCGAGTTTCGTCAAACTCCGTGGGTGCATTGTGGAATTTCACATACTACGGAGCGCCTGCGCAATGGGGTGTTGAACTGGGCGTCAGCTTCTAGGTAGGGCATAGCAATGGCGAAACGCCTGCTGACCGGCAAGGTCGCCGTCGTCACCGGCTCCGCGGTCGGCATCGGCCGCGGGGTGTCGGTGCGGCTGGCGGAAGAGGGCGCCGACGTCGTCGCCCTGGACATCGACAGCCTCGAGAACCGCGCCACCGCCGAAGCGGTGCGCGCCACGGGCCGGGAGTGCCTTGCCGTCGCCTGCGACCTGGCGGACCGGGTGCAGGTGCGCACCGCCATCGATGCGGGCCTGCAGGCGTTCGGGCGCATCGACGTGCTGGTCAACAACGCTGCGGTCTGGGACGACTCATCGCTCCTTAACGGCACCTATGAGACCCAAACCGCCGCCTTCGAGGCGTCCATGGGCGCTTGCGCAATGGGCAGCTACTACTGCGCCCGGGCCTGCGTGCCCGCCATGGTCCAAGCCGGCGGCGGGCACATCATCAACAACATCACCGAGCATGTGAAGGAAGGCCACTACATCACCGGCATGCCGGCGCTCGGCTACGACTGCGCCAAGTTCGCTCAGTGGCGGCAGGCCGAAACCTGGGCGATGGAATTGGCGGACTCAAACATTCGGGTCAACGGGCTTTGCTTCGGCGCCACCGACAGCCCCATGCTGCGCGGTGCCGCGCCGGAGTTGGCGGATTCGGCCATGAAACCGGCGGACATCGGCCAAGCCATCATCAACCTGATCGCCCACGGCGACGGAGGGCCGAGCGGGGAAACCTACCTGTTCGGCACCTCGGGCACCCCGAGGGAGGAGAGCCTGGCCGCCATCGCCGCGCTGGCGCCAAGGGACTGACGCAGCCAACGGACCAAGCAGGGAGGGAACCATGACGGACCCATCGGCAAACGAGGGCGTCAACCAACAGATCTACCTGAAGCAGGTGCCCGAAGGCATTGCGGGACCGGAAGACTTCGAGGTGCGCGACGCCCCCATGCCGCAAATCGGCCCCGGCGAGGTGCTGGTGGCGGCCCACTACTTGGGCGTCGATGCCGCCCTGCGGCTGATCGTTCGCGACAGCGACGAGTTCCTGTTTCGGGTGCGCCCCGGCGATTTGGTGCGTGGCTCCATGGCCGGCCAGATCGTCGAGTCCAACCATTCGGACTACCAAGTGGGCGACTACGTGCTCGCCTCCCAAGGGGTGCAGAACTACGCCGTCAGCAACGGCGACGACTTGGAGAAGTGCGACCTCAGCCAAGCCCCTTTGGGCGCTTGGTTGGGCGGCTTCGGCGTTTCCGGCCTGACCGCCTACTTCGCCATTACCGAGGAATGCAAGCCGCAGCCGGGCCAGACCGTGCTGATCAACGGTGCTGCGGGCGCGGTCGGCTCCATCGCCGGCCAGATTGCCCGCTTGGCGGGCGCACGGGTCATCGGCTTGACCAGCAGCGCCGAGAAGTGCCGCTGGCTGACCGAGACGCTCGGCTACGACGTTGCCATCAACTACAAGGAAGGCAACCTCCACGAGCGTTTGGCGCAGGCGGCCCCCCACCGCCTTGACGTCATCTTCGACAACGTCGGCGGCACCATCCTCGACGAGAGCCTGAAGCTCATCGCCATGCGCGGCGTCGTACTGTTGTGCGGCTCCACCTCCCAGTACGCCGCCGAGACCATGACCGGCCCCAACAACTACATCTGGCTTGGCACCATGCGTGCCCGCATGCAGGGCTTCGTGATCTTCGACTATGCCGACCGCTACGCGGAGGCCCGCGCCCGCATGGCCCGCTGGATCGACAACGGCGACCTCAAGCTCGCCGAACACGTCATCGACGGCGACGTGGCCGACTTTCCCCGCGCCTTCCAACAACTCTACGAAGGCCAAAACCTCGGCAAGATGCTGGTCCGGCTGCCCGCGGGACGCTGAGCGTTCACCGAAGCCGGGCTAGGCTCGGGCATCAACGGTCTGAGAACTCAGACGGAGTCATGCCAAACCACCGCTTGAAGGTACGGCGAAAACTGGACGTGTCGGCAATCCCAGCGAAATGGCAACCGCTTCCACGCCGGTGGACTTCAGGTAGGTCGCTGCTTGGCGCTTCAGGAAGTCATCTCTCAGTGCCTGATATGTTGTTCCGTTTTCCTTCAACTTGCGTATCAACGTCCGGCCGCTGACCGAAAAAGACGGCGCAATCTCCTCAACCGTCCAGAGTTTCCCAGGGTTTTCGAGCAGGAAGTTCCTAATATTGCGAGTAACATCGCTGTTTTGTTGACGTTCGTCAATCCGATCCCTGCACCTCCGGACGCTTTGCGCATAGATCACCGAATCAGTTTCCGGTGAAGGCAACGACAGCAACTCGCGATCAAACGCAATCTGTGTCGTCGAACAGCCGAAGTGAATTGGTTCACCGAACACGGACCCGTAGTCTGCCGCATAACTCGGCTTGCAATAGCCCAACCGAATTTCACTCGCACCCTCCCTGCGGCCTGTGTAGAAGGCGAGGCAATACGAGACGGTAAACAGTATCGATTCGCTGAAGAAGGGGATTAGTGGCCCAGGCAAACCTTGGACCGCTATTTGGATGCCGCCCCTTTGACCTGCCTCGAACATGGCAAGCGAGAAGAAACTGGCGCGCACTGAAATGAACCGGACAAACGTGCCCAAGGCGGCTTTCAGATCCGTGGCGCTTTGCATTGCCGTGCCCAAGGCGCCATGGGCGGCGAGCTGCAACTGGTGTCCGACGCGCAGCCCCAATCCGGCGGGCGAATGGCTCAAGGCATTTGCACATAGACGCATCTGCGCCGTGAAAGGCATTTCAAAATCAGCTCGCATCAAATCAGCCTCCGAGCAGCCGGTATGCTCGAAGAGTTTGCAGGCAGGCAATCCCTCCGCCCTCATGAAGCGGTATAGCAAGCGAATGTACCCGGTTGCGAAATAGGCGTCTGGCATATCTGGATTTTAGGCACACTGAACGGTGCCTGTCACCAAATGTCCCCTCTTAGGCGTCATATGTCCTTCCCCGTTCCCACAGTTTTCGCGAATATGCACTTTGCAGGCAGTGCATCGAGATGGAGGGAGAACCCTATGATTGCAAGGCACAAGAGCTTATTGATTCTAAACGGCATCGGTCTTTTGGTCAGTGCAGCGGTGTCAGGGTGGCTGCACTTTTTTCAACTGTTGGGCGAAATCGACTTGTGGCCCATCATCAACCATGTCGAGGGCCAAGTGCCCGGCGAGCCTCGGGCCTGGATCATGGCGCACTTGGAAGGCATTACCAATGGGCTCTTGCTGATGGCAATCGCCTTGATTTCGGGTTGGTTGTCGCTAACCGCTCGGCAGTTCAAGTGGCTGTTCTATTCTTCCCTGACGTTCGGCTGGTTGTTTACGCTTCCGGCCATCGCCAACGCGTGGTTTGGCACGCGGGGTCTCGCCTTTGGCGGCGGCCCGTTCGGCGACAGTCTTGCCAACAACGTGATTTATCTGTTCGGATGGCCGGCCATGGTTGGCGTCCACATCGCTTTTGCCCTGCTGGTCTGGGGGGCGTGGAATCACCACCGAAAAATTCAGGACCCATAGCGCATGGCACATGCAATTGAAGTACGCAAGGTCCCGTTCGAATTTGCGGATGCCACCCGCCCCGTTTGGAATTCTTCACAACACGAGTGGAGTCACATGGTCAATGGCGCATCGCTGACGATGCCCTATCTGGAGCCGTTCCTGAATCGGACCATGCGCGAGGCTTTGGTTCGGGTCGACGACCCCAGTCTACGGGAGGACATGGAGCGGTTCGTCCGCCAGGAGGCACAGCATTACGCCAACCATCGACGATACAACGAGATGCTGAAGGCCAACGGCTACCCGGAACTCGCCGCGGTTGAGGGTTCCTACGAGGCCGACTATGCCGCGTTGGGCCAACATTCGCTCGAATCGCGCCTAGCGTACTCGGCGGGCTTTGAGACCATGACGATGGGAATAACCGAGTGGCTCATCAATGATCGGAACGAACTGTTCCGCAACGCCGATCCCGCGGTAGCTTCGCTGGTGTTGTGGCACATGGTTGAAGAAACGGAGCACAAGTCGGTTGCATACGATGTCTTTCAGGCGGTATCGGGTCGCTACTGGCTGCGTGTCGCAGGCCTGCTCCGTGGCTCGCTGCACGTGGGCTTCATGTCGAGAAGAGCATACAGGGTCATGCTGAAGAAGGATGGGCTTTGGCGGAACCTGCGCAGCCGCATGCGTCTGTGGTGGATGGTTGGGTGTTTTTTCCGCAAGGCCGGATGCGCGATGCTGCGTGCGCTTCACCCCCGATATCACCCCGACAAAGTGGAGGATCCAATCTGGGTTGACCAATGGCGACACGCCTACGCAGGGCACCCTGCGAACTTCGTGCCCATGCTTAACACGGCGGGAGATGGCATTTCACCTGCTTTTGCGTGTTCCGATCGAAAATGAGCGCGCACGTCGTTCGGGGTGGCGATTCCCGCGGTTTGGGAGGGTTGTTTGCCGCCAATTGCGCTACAGTTCGCGGTTTCGAGCACCGACAGGAGCTGTGGCATGTCAACCCCGACCGAACTTTCGCACCCCGTCCGCCGTAAGCGCGGCCAGCTCCGCAAGGCGCCCTTGTGGCGAACGCTGGCCCTGCTGGCTGTCGTGCCTCTCTTTTCGCTCGCCATCGTGAGCGGCCGGAGCGTTGCTGCGGACGTTGAAATTCCCTACCAAAAGTTCATCCTCGACAACGGCCTGACCCTAATCGTTCACGAGGACCACAAGGCCCCTGTCGTGGCGGTGAACGTTTGGTATCACGTCGGCTCCAAGAACGAGCAGCCGGGCAAGACCGGGTTCGCCCATCTCTTTGAACACCTGATGTTCAATGGCACGGAGAACTACCCCGGCGAGTTCTTCGAACCCTTCGAACGGGTTGGCGCCACCGGCATGAACGGCACCACCAACGTCGACCGCACCAACTACTTCGAGGTCGTCCCCAAGAACGCCCTTGATCTGGCGCTGTGGATGGAGTCCGACCGCATGGGCCACCTGCTTGGCGCGGTCGATCAGGCGCGCCTCGATGAGCAGCGCGGCGTCGTGCAGAACGAGAAGCGGCAGCGGGAGAATCAGCCCTACGGCCGGGTCTATGACATCCTGTTCGAGAACCTGTTTCCCGAAGGCCATCCCTACGCCTGGTCCGTCATCGGCAGCATGGAAGATCTGAACGCCGCATCGCTCGACGACGTCAGGGGCTGGTTCAACCGGTACTACGGGGCCGCCAACGCTGTGCTGGTCATTGCCGGCGACGTGCAGGCCGCGGCGGTGAAGGCCCGGGTCGAGCACTACTTCGGCCACATCCCCGCCGGTCCGCCGCTGCAGCGCCAGGCAGCCTGGGTGCCGCAAGTGCAGGGCAAGCGCCGGGTGGTGATGCAGGACCGCGTGCCGCAAGCGCGCCTCTACAAGGCGTGGACCATGCCCCGTTACGGCACCCCCGACGCCAACCGCCTGGATCTTGTGGCGGGCGTATTGAGCGAAGGCAAGACCTCGCGGCTCTACAAGCGCCTCGTCTACGATGAGCGCATCGCCTCCGACGTGAGCGCGTTCGCCTTTCCCATGGAGATCGCCGGCCTCTTCGGCATTGTCGCTACCGCGCTGCCGGGGCATGGCCTCGACGAACTCGATGCCGCCATCGAAGAGGAGATCGCCGCCTTGGTTGCCGATGGGCCAAAGGGAGAGGAGTTGGAGCGCATGGTGACCACCCGCCGCGCTGCCTTCATTCGCGGCATTGAACGGGTTGGCGGCTTCGGCGGCAAGAGCGATCAGCTGGCACGCAACGAAACCTACATGGGCGACCCGGCCTTCCACGAGACCACGCTGGCACGCTGGAACGCGGCGACGGTTGCCGAACTCCAGGCCGCCGCCAAGCGTTGGATGACCCGGGGGCAAGTCAATCTGGAGGTGGTGCCGTTGCCGTCCACATCGGTCACCGAGGCGAGCGCCGACCGCTCCCGCTTGCCGGATACGGGGACGCCGCCCGAGGCCCCGTTCGACGCGTTCGAGCGGTTTTCGCTGGACAACGACTTGGACGTGCTGCTCGCTGAGCGGCGGGCGATTCCGGTGGTGGAGATGAATCTTCTCGTCGATGCCGGTTTTGCGGCGGACCAGTTCGCCGCGCCAGGCACCGCCAGCTTGGCGCTCGCCATGCTGGACGAGGGCACCGCGACCCGCAGCGCCCTTGAAATCAGCGATGAATCGCAGCGTCTCGGCGCCAGCCTCAGTGCCGGCGCCGACCTCGACACCTCCCATGTCAGCCTCTCCGCCCTTAAGGAGAACCTGGCCGAGTCGCTCGATCTCTACGCCGACGTCATCCTGAATCCGTCGTTTCCCGAAGCGGACTTCGAGCGCCTCCAGCAATTGCAGATCGTTGGCATCCAGCAGGAAAAAGTGCGGCCGCGCACCCTGGCCCTGCGCCTGTTCCCGCGCATTCTCTATGGCGAGGGGCACGCCTACAGCCTGCCGTTCACGGGTTCCGGCGATGAGGCTTCGGTGGCAGCGCTGAAGCCAGCCGATCTGGCGGCCTTTCACGAAGCTTGGTTCAAACCGGGCAACGCGACGCTCATCGTCGTGGGCGACACCACGCGCGACGAGATCGAGCCGTTGCTCGTCGAGCGGTTCTCGGACTGGAGGCCGGGCGATGTGCTGAGCAAGCGTCTCGACCCTGTTGCCCATCGCGACGAGTCCGTCGTTTACTTGGTGGACCGCCCGGATTCCGAGCAATCCGTCATCATTGCCGGCCACATCGCCCCGCCGCGCAACAGCGAGGCCGATTTGGCCATCCGGGCCATGAACCAGGTGCTCGGCGGCGACTTCACGGCCCGCGTCAACATGAACCTGCGCGAGGACAAGGGCTGGTCCTACGGTGCCCGTACGCAAATCGTGGCCGCCCGGGGCCAGCGTCCGTTCATGGCTTTGGCGCCGGTGCAAACCGACAAGACCGGCGCGGCGATGGCCGAATTGAAGCGCGAGATCGAGGCGATACGGGGGGACCGGCCGCCGGAGGCGGAGGAGATCGCCAAAGTGAAGGACCGGCGCACGCTGTCGCTGCCGGGACGTTGGGAGACCGCTTCAGCGGTGGTGGGCTCCCTTTCCGAGATCGTGCGCTTCGGGCTGCCGGAAGACTATTGGCACACCTACGCGGATGCGGTTCGCGGCCTGAGCGAAGAAGAAATCCGCCAGGCCGCCGTCGATGTGGTGCGCCCGGAGGGCCTGATCTGGGTGGTCGTGGGCGATCGAAGCCGCATCGAGGAGGACATCCGGGCACTCGAGATCGGGGAGGTTGTGCCGCTTGATGCGGATGGCAATCGGGTCGCTCCGCAATAGCTCCTTGGTGGACAGGCGATCGGGCGCTCGACGGGAGCGTGCTAGACTTCTCCGTCCTTCCCCACGGAGATTCGCCATGGCTCGGTTGGGCGTTGTGTTGCTTGCTTGTTTCGCAATTGCCCCGGCGGCGCTGGCGAAGCCCTTTCACTTCGTGGCCATCGGCGACACGGCGTACAACCTGCCGCATGACTATCCCATCTATCGGGCGCTGATCCAGACCATCAACTCGACCAATCCAGTGTTCACGGTTCACGTGGGCGACACCTGGGGCGCGATGGATTGCAATGACGCCGAACACCAGCGCATTCGGGACTTCTTCGCAGAGTATGACCATCCGGTGATCTACACGCCGGGCGCCAACGAGTGGGTTGACTGCGCCAAGCCGGAGGTGGTGGAAATCGTCTATCGCTACATTTCGGGAACGGGAACGAAGGAGGATCTGGCCGTCATCGCCGACGGCCTTTCGCTGGACGGCGGTTACGAGCGCAAGCTCTCCGCTGACGGGTTATCAAGCCTGGCCAGCATCCGCAAGACGTTCTTTGCGGATAACAAGAGCCTGGGCACGAATCCCATCGAGTTGACCCGACAGGCGGATGTTTCGGAGTTTGGCGACATGGTCGAGAATGCCATCTGGACCCATGAAGCCGTTGTCTTCGGCACCGTGCACGTCGTCGGTTCGGGGAACAATTTCTTCATCAACAACCGGGAGCGCGCGCTCGAGGCAATCGACCGCAACAAGGCCAACGTCGAGTGGATCAAGCGGATCTTCGGAGAAGCTCAGGAGAGCGACGCCAAGGCCGTGGTGATTGCCCTGCATGCGTCGCCATTTGAGTTTTCCAATCGCCGTGACGGCGAGTTCACCGGGCTTGCCGTACGCGGCGGGGCTAACGGCCCGGTTCATTGGTTCATATTGGCCATTCGCGACCTCGGCGCCGCGTTCGGGCGGCCGGTGCTAATGGTCCATGGCGACTTCCACGAGTTCGAGATCGATCGGCCGTTCCTGGTCTCTGGCGGAGAACGCGAACCACCGAAGTACGCCAACATCACCAGGCTGCAGGTGTATGGGGCGCCGGAGATCAAGGCCGTGCGGGTGTCGGTGGAACCGGACACGCCTTGGGTCTTCAGCTTCGCGCCGCTGCACAATTGATGATGACGAATAAGCATGTGCGCAATGGCTTCGGTGCCGTGCGGCCCTACCTGTACGGTGCCTACGAGCTGCCTGCGTTCCTGGTGGATGTGTTCGGTGCCCGTGAGATCGAGCGGCATGAGTTCAAGCCCAGACGGGCCGCTCATGTGGAACTGGCGATTGGGGACAGTGCCCTGGTGGTGGAAGCGGGGGAGCTGCCGCCGGACCACAGCCCAACGTCGGCGTCCGTGTATGTTTACGTTGAGGATGTCGATGCCGTGTACCAGCGCGCCCTTGAGGCCGGGGCCCAGGCGATAAGCGCTCCGGAGGACAAGCCGTACGGCGAACGTGGCTGCGGGTTCCTCGCGTACGGAAACACTTGGTGGGTGGCGACTCATCTGGGATCGTAGCGCACTGTCCGCTGACGGTTGAGAAGTCCCCGCAAACTCGGAGCGACTCAACCAAGGCCACTGCACTTTGGCGGGCGCAGCGGTTGCGTGCGTGGTTGTCACCGGGGTGGCGCTGATGCTGACCAATTCGCGTCTCGGCGCAACCGTCCTGCTCGACTGTTTCGGCGATGACGACAGCGGCCTCACCGCGGATCCCGAGACCGGACCGCTCAAGCTCTCGGACTCCTACCTCGGCTCCGAAGAGATGCCGGCGACCGCGGTTGTCGACACCCTCGCTGCGCGGTGGGAACTTCCTTGCGGAAATGCCCAACCTGCCGATGCAAAGCGCACTGCGACGGCCCAATCGAGGGCGGACGCCGTCGCTGCGGGGGATGCCGCCAGGACCGGCAGGAGCAGGTGTCGGTCAGTCTCTTGAACCTCGGAAGGCGCGAGCAACCGCTGCCTGCACGCCTGCCTTCGCACCGTCGTCCAGATAGGTGCCGTGGGCGCTGAGCAGGGCGTCGAAGTCGAGTTCGAGCAGGCGCTCGAATTCGCCCTGCAGCGACGCTCCCGGCCCGGTCATCCGCTTGAGCCAGATCGGTCCCACAACCGTGGTCTTCGGGAAGCCGATGAAGGGCAGGGCCATGCGCGCCATGCGATTGTTGTACGTGTAGTCCCCGTAGTGCTGGATGGCGTCGCAGGTGAACAGGACACGGGGCGCACCGGGGATCAGCAGGGCGGCCTCGGGCTGCCGCGTTTGCTGGAAGCGGAACAGCTTGGCATTCGGCAGCGAAAACTCGGTCGCAATGTCCCGATCGACGGGCGGCTCCGGGTAGATGGTGCCGCCGGCATCGGCCCAGAGCTCAGCGCCGAAGCGCACCTTGTAGTAGGCGTCGTCGATGCCGTGCATGGCGCCAAGTCGCAGAATTCGCCTGACCGCTCCCAGCCGTGCCAGCGCCTCCTCTCCGGACGCAGTCAGCCGGATGGGATTGACCAAGGTGAGCCCGTCCTCATCCCTCACAATGCCCATGTTGCGGCTGATTCGCAACAACGCGTTCATGCGCATGCTGCCGCGCACGAAGCTAAGCCGGTCGGTGATGGTCTCGATTGGGCCGTGGGGGCAGGGCTTGGCGTAGCTCATGCGGATTCCGCCATGGGTTGGGCAACGGCATCGTCCAGTTTTGCGAGGCACCCGTTCCAGCCGCGCCCATGCACATCGCGGGACTTTCCCTGGATGAATCGGGAGTGGGTCAAGGTCAAGCGCGTCTTGCCAGCCGACGTCGGCTCGAACTCGATGGAGACCAGGGTCTCAAGGTCGCTGCCTTCCCAGCGCCAGGTGTGCACCAAACGACGAAGGGGCACGACTTCCCGATACAAACCCCGGACGATCGATGTGCCACCGTCGGGCCCGCGCATCTCGATCAGAAAGGTCCCACCGACCACGGCGTGCGCGCCTGCGCGCGCCACCACGGCGTTGCCGGGTGCGAACCACCGTTCCAGTTCCGATGGATCGGTCCAAGCGCCATAGACGGTCTTGACCGGTGCGTCGATCACGCGATGCAGCTTCAGGCGGATCTCGGCTTCAGTCGAGTGACCTGTGTTGTTCTTGATGGTGTCGTACATCGCTTCTCCTTGGGGTGTCTAGCTCGTGTTGCGGTAACCGCCCCGCTGGTAACTGGCCGCGGAACAGCTTCTGCACACGGCCTGTGCCGGCAATCCCAGCGCTTTCAATGCGATTCGCCAAGGGGGGCTGGCGGCTTCCCGATTTCCGCCTGAAGTGCGTCGAGGCGGTCGGTCCAGAACCGGTCGTGGATGTCGAGCCAGACCTGAGCGTCCTCAAGCGCCGCCGGGTTGATCCGGCACACGCGTTCCCGCCCCCGAGCTTCGCGCGTCACGAGGCCAGCTCGTTCGAGTACGCCAAGATGTTTCGACACCGCGGCCAACGACAGGGAAAAAGGCTTGGAGAGTCGACCGACAGTTGTCTCGCCCGCAGCTAGGCTATCGAGCATGGCGCGGCGGGTGGGGTCGGCGAGCGCCCGGAAGACGTGATTCAGACTATTATCAACCATTCGGTTGAATATAAAGGCTTCCCCGCCAATATACAACCATCTGGTTGAATTATCCTAAACGGCTCTCAACAATTCGAGCACATCATGAAGCGTCTCGACCACGTCGTGCCCCAGTTGGCGCAGCTCCGGGGTTGGAACGACCAGATCCGGCACTTGGAACACGTGGCAGCCGGCTGCGGATGCTGAACGCACACCATTGGCGGAGTCCTCGAGTGCCCAACAACGGCCCGGGTGGACGCCGAGACGCGCTGCTGCCTTGATGTACGGTTCCGGGTCCGGCTTGCCCCGCTGAACATCGTCGCCAGTCACGATGACCGAAAAGTGGTGGTCGAGCCCAGCAAGAGCAAGCATGGATTTAGCTAAGCGCGCGCGGGTGGAGGTGGCAAGGCCGCAGGGAATTCCCGTTTCATTGGCATACGTCAGGAGTTCAACTGCCCCGGGCTTCACGTCCACCGGCCGGTTCTCGAGTCGGTCGAGGCGGTGCTGGCGCCAGATTGGGCGAATGGCCTCCCACGGGAACTCAGATCCGTAGCCGTTGAGCAGGATGGCCTCGATAGCTGGCCCAGTCGTCCCGATGCAGTCCGCATAGACCTTCATGTCGGGAGAATGCCAGCCGGCGTTGCGGCAGGCTGCCGCAAAGGCGTCTCGGTCGACGCGCTCGGAGTCGAGCAGGAGACCGTCCATGTCGAAAATCAGTGCGTCAGGAACGGGTGGATGCTGGAGCGTGCCGGACATCAATTGGAGCCGAGTACTGTCTGCGACCGCCCTGCATGCCTTGCAGCGCTCAAATCGCCGCCGTTGAACATGGCGTAAATCCGCCAGTCGCTTAACTCACCCCGATTGTTGCGGCGATAGGCCTTCAGCGTTGCCTCCCACTCGAAGCCGAGCCGCTCCGCGACTGCCCAGCTACGGCGATTGTTGCCGTCCATGCGGATTTCGACGCGACCGGCGAAAAGGCTGTCGAAGGCGAATGTGGCAAGGGCCCGCGCCGCCTCAGTGACATAGCCGCAACCGACGAATTCGCTGTGCAACCAGTAGGTCAACTCGAAACTTGGGACACGTGGGTCTCGCGACAAGAGGCTGGCGCAACCGATGATCTCGCGCTCGGCAGGCAGGGTAAGCAGGGCGATGAAGTCGTGGCCTTGGTCGAACCTTGAGCGGGCATCTGCGCAAAACGTTCTCGCCTCGTCGATTTTGAAGCCGGTCCTTGCCCAGCTCATCCAGCGGTGCAGCTCAGCGTAGGAAGCCGTCACCGCGTTGAGCACGCCGGCGGCGTCCTCTGGGGCCGGTGGCCGCAGGATCAGGCGTTCGGTCGCGATTTGCGCCGGGTAGCGGCTCATGAGCTTCAAGGGTGTGGGCAATTCAAGTTCGGTTTGGATATTCTCGCACGGTTGAATCCTCGCTCCGAAGGACTGATGGCTGAAACCCGAACCCCGCAATGCGTGACCCTGCACGGCGCCAGCATTTCCTACTTCACCGGGAAAATGGAGAACTACTTCCGGGTGCGCGGGATTCCCTACCGCCTTCGCAGCATGCGGCAACCCGCGGACAAAAGGATGTTCGAAAGGGAAGTTGGCCTGATGCAGGTGCCAGCGGTGCAACTTGCCAACGGCCGCTGGATGACCGACTCCACCAAAATGATCCAGTGGTTCGAGTCGCAGTTCCCCGACTATCGCCTCATCCCGGATGACCCCTTGCAGGCCTTCGCGTGCCTGCTGCTGGAGGATTGGGCTGATGAGTGGTGGTGGCGTCCGGCCATGCACTATCGCTGGCACTATCCCGTCGGCGCCCACTTTGCGTCCCGGCATCTGGCGACGGAGGTGTTAGGTTCGGTCCCCGCGCCGGTGTGGCTGAAAGCGTGGGTGCTGCGCCGTCGGCAGCGCCGTGGCTACACCACGGGGGACGGAATCACGCCCGCCAACGTGGCGGCTGTCGAGGCCAGCTTCAAGCGCCTGCTGGGGCAATTGGAAGCGATTTTCAGGAACCGGCCGTTCATTCTGGGCGAGCGGCCCTCGCTGGCGGACATCGGCTTTTCAGGCCCCTTCTTCAGACACTTCGCTTTGGACCCGGTGCCTCTGGAGATCATCCGGCAGCAGGCGCCGGCGGTGCTGGAGTGGGTGGCGCGGCTCTGGAACACGCGGCTGGCCGAGTGCTCTGGAGAGTGGGTGAGGGGAGTCCCGGAGGACCTTGGAGCGCTGCTCGATGACATTGGCGGCGCCTATCTTCCCTATCTCTGCGCCAATGCCGATGCTGTTGGCGCCGGGAAGAAACGCTTTGATGTCGAGGTGGACGGCGTATTGTTCAAGGGTGCCCGGTACTCGCGCTACCGTGTGTGGTGCCTGCAGGAACTGCGCGCTCACTACCAAGGGCTGCCGGACGCAGCGCAGGCAGTGGCCAAGGCGCTCCTTCGGAAACACTCGTGCTGGGAACCGCTGTGGCGCAACGAACCCCTGCCCTTGCTGCCCGATCAAGAGAAGAACCTGCCCTTCAGGGGCGACACCAAGATGGTGGGGGTGAACGAGTAGTTCGGCCTCGATTGCTATCCGGTGCCAGGCGCGCCCGCCGCTTCTGCCAGAGCTGCTCCCGCTCGGACCGCCCGGACTTCCCGCCGTTCCAAGGCAGCCAACAGCCGCGAGTGCCGCTCGCTGGTCAACGGGTGGTTCCACACCAGAATTGACGCCAGCAGGAAGAAGAACGTCGGAATGACCGCATACTCCAGCCGGATCATCCAAAGCCCCGCGGCATTGGGATCAAGCTGCGGGTCGTAGCCGGTGAGGTTGAGCACCTGCAGCGCAATGAACAGGCCGATGGCGATGCCGATCTTGTCGATGGCGCCAAACACCGCAAAGTACAAGCCGGCGCGCTTGTGCCGGGTGACCGCGGTGTCCACATCGACCACATCGGCAAGAATGGCCAGCGGCAGGTACGCGAACGCACCGAAGCTCGCGCCCTTGAGAACGTAGAAGATCAGAAACGTGTTGTAGTCGCCCGCACCGAGGAACGCTGTGGCCAACACCATGAGTGCGGAATGGGCCATCGCGATTGCCAGCGAACGGTGCTTGCCGTAGCGGCGCGCCAGGAACTGCCACAGGGGTATGGCGGCCACGCCCATGAGGTAGTAGAAAATGAACGTCCGTCCGATGCGGTCGCCCGCCTGCAGCACGTCCTCCATGAAAAAGACGAGCACGGCATGCCGGGAGGCTTCGCCGATCACGATGGCCAGCGCCACATAGACCATGCGCCGGAAAGGCCCGATCCTCAGCATGCTGGATAGCTCGCGCCACCAAGCCCTTTGCCGCGGTGGCGTGGAGACGGCTTTCTCCGGGACCAGCAGGAGCAGCAGCCCAACCGAGATCGGCAGCAGGATCAGGAGCGTCCAGGCGATGCCCGTCAGCACTTCCCCGGAGTCGGTGCGGTTTAGCCATTCCTGGTAGAACCAGATGACGACGCTGGCGCCGATGAGCCCGGCGATCACGAACACCTGACGGGTTGCCGTGATGCTTGCGCGCACCGTGTAGCTGTCGGAAAGCTCCGCGCCCCAAGCGCTGTACGGCAGCACGACGATGGTCCAGCCGAGATACACCACCATGTTCCACAGCAGCATGTACCCAATGTCCACCGGCGGCTCCGGCATGAAGAGCTTCCAGATGCCGAGCATCATCACCGGCAGGCCAATCACGAGGTACGGCTTGCGGCGGCCGAAGCGGCTGCGCGTGCGATCGCTGATCCAGCCCATCAAAGGATCGGTGACGAAGTCGGTCAACCGGGAGATGAGCAGCACCGTGCTGATCGCGGCAAGCCCCAGCCCCAGCTCCCCGGCATAGTGGGGATGCAGGAACAGGGTCATGGGGTAGCCCAGCACCGCGATGGGCAGCCCTAGGCTGCCGTAGGCGAGCAGTATCTTGCGGTCGATGCCTACGCTCATCGGGATTGGCTCACTCCACTATCTTCCAATGACCCAATCGAGGGCGGGACGCCCACGGTCCGGGGCACCACGCCCACTTCGAGTGGGAACCCCGGCTCGCGGGCGCCCCGCCCTCGGACGGCGCTAAGTGCCGTTCCTCCCCATGATGGACATCCCGCAAGGAGACCGCTTGTTCCCTGCCTGTCGGCGTCCCAGTAGGCCGGGGTTGAAACTTGCATCAGTGGGTCCTCTTCCCATGGGATCGGTAAGCCGGACGCAGGCCCGTACTGATCCTGCCCCGCATGGTGTTCGAATGGACCGAAAAAGTCATTAGGGCGATGGCCTGCGCCGGCCAGTCGGCCACCCCTCGTACCGGTCTGAAAATTGAGTCACGGGCGCAGTCTAGGCTAGAGTCCCCAGATTGCTTTGATGACGGGGAACTCCGAGATGCGCCTAGTCCATGCTTTGCGATTGAGTGTTGGTTCACTGTGCTTGGTTGCGGCTGCATCGACCGCCGCCAGCGCGGCGGACTGGACGGTTCGGATCGCCAACCAGTTCCAGGTTACTGCGGACGTGACCTATCTGACGGCGGACGGCTATGAGTCAAAACTCGACGTGATCGCGCCGCGCGACCGGTCCGGGCCGCTCCCGACGTTGCTCTACATTCACGGCGGTGGCTGGGTCGGGGGAACCAAGGCACGGGCGATGTTGCAGTTGCTGCCGTATCTGGAGATGGGATTCGCGGTGGTCAATGTTGAATACCGCCTCGCCCGCGTCGCGCTGGCGCCGGCCGCAGTGGAGGATGCGCGCTGCGCACTGCGCTGGGTGTTGAGCAACGCAGACAGCTACGGTTTCGATGTGGACCGGATCGTCGTCAGCGGACACTCGGCTGGCGGCCATCTGGCGCTTACCACCGGCATGTTGCAGGCCAGCGCGGGGCAGGACCGGCGCTGCCCGGCATGGAATCCCACCGGCGGCCGGGCGGATGCCCATGAGCCGGAGATGCGCGTCGCCGCGATGGTCAACTGGTACGGGATCACGGACGTCGCTGATTTGGTGTCGGGGTCCAACGCCAAGACCTACGCGGTCGCTTGGATGGGGGGTCTCACGGATTGGCGGTCGGTGGCGCAGCGCGTGTCCCCTTTGAGCCATGTGCGCAGCGGGCTCCCGCCGATTCTGACGATTCACGGTGATGCCGATGACATCGTCCCGTTCGATCATGCGGTGCGGCTTCATGCAGCCCTGGACCGGGCCGAGGTGCCTGCCAAGCTGCACAGGATAGAAGGGGGCGGGCATGGTGGTTTTTCCGTTGCGGAATCTTTGGCAGCGTATCAGGCCATTCGCGAGTTCCTGACCGAGCATGGGGTGATCGACTGATCGGCCTAGATTGGCCCGTGGCGCGCCCGTGCTCGGCAGGTCCCGGTGCTGCCGCATTCGATAGCTGTTCCCTCGGACGTTGAGATGTGGCAGTGGTGCAGCAGCCGGTCGATCAGCGCCGCCGCCATCACCTCGTCGCCGAGCACGCGGCCCCACTCCTCGAAACCCTTGTTCGAGGTGAGCACCGTCGAGGCCCGCTCGTGACGGGCGTTGATCAGCTGGAAGAATCAGCTCGCCGCCGACGCGGCGGAAACTGTCAATCCCGACCGAATTGCAATAATGTCCGAACGCACCGGCGTCGTGAATCGAGTCCGCATGTCGGATCCCTGCAGCAGCACGCTTGATTTCGCCAGCCTGCACGGCCGACAACGGCGGGTGCTGGCGTGGATGTTCGGAATCAATGTCGTCACGTTCGCCGTCATGGTGGCGGGCTCGGTGCTGAGCGGCTCGTCTGCTCTGCTGTCCGGAACCCTGGACAATCTGGGCGATGCGCTCACCTACGCGTTGAGTTTCGCCGTCGTCGGAGCCTCCGCACGCGCCAAGGCGCGTGTTGCCCTGGTCAAGGGCCTGCTGATCCTGGGCGCCGCCTTGGCTGTCGCCGGGCAGATCGTCTGGCGGCTCACCGAACTGCATGCTCCGGTAGCCTCCACCATGTCCGCAGCGGCGGTGATCAACCTGATCGGAAACGCGGTCTGTCTCAAACTCCTCTCCCCGCATCGCCACGACGACCTCAACATGTCGTCGTCCTGGGAGTGCTCGCGCAACGACGTCATCGAGGGCATCGCGGTAATCGGAGCGGCCGCCGCGGTCTGGATGTTCGCCTCGCCGTGGCCGGACCTGCTTGTCGCGGTGGTCCTTCTGGCTATCTTTCTCCGGTCGGCGATTCGCGTGCTGAACAGCGCATGGCGGGCGTTTTCCCCGGGGCGGCCCGGGACATGGCGATCCATGTAAGCACCAGGCAATCAGTCAGGGTCGCTGTCGGCGCAGGTGCCGCACACCCCCTTGATCTCGACAACGGTGTGGTCCGGCCTGAACCCGCGCTCGTCGGCGATTTGAGACAGCATCGTCTCAATCCCCCTCGATTCAACCTCGTCTACATGACCACAGGAGGAACACAGCAGGAACTGACTGTCGTGAGGATGGTCGGGATGGTCGCAGGGCACGTAGGATTGCGCGGATTGAAGCCGGTGGACGACGCCGATTCGCATGAGGAACTTCAGATGCCGGTAGACGGTCAATGGCGCGATCTTGCGCTGCTGCCGCTGCTCCAACAGCGCCATGAGTTCGTATGCGGAAAGCGGCCGGTCGCATGCCAGCAGTTCCGCGTAGACGGACAATCGGGCCGGCGTCAGCCGCTCGCCCTGGTCCGCGCAGCGGGCTTCGGCGAGTGCTCGCCACTTCGGCGCAAGCCGTGCCGTTTTCGCCAACGGTTTAGACACCCTGTCTCCCTTTCCGCTGTTCAATTCCGGTCCTGACAATCAATGTTCACCGGGCGCGGCCGGCAGGCTGCCAATGCCACCGGTACCGCGTTGTCGCGCCCAGCGCCAAAGGTGGGCGGAGCATAGCAGCACGCCGCCGACAACCGTGATCGGTTTCTCGTACGCTGACACCGCCTCAACGAATGCCGCCAGCATCAGCAGACCGAGCCCCCCCGACACCACAGCGATAAAGAGCCGGTTGCGGTGCACCGCAAATGTCGTGCAGATGACCCGGACACTTACGGGAACCGTAGCGACGACCAGGAGTTGATGCACCAGTTCGCTCTCGGCAGTCTGTGCAACCAACGGCACGAAGGTCACGAGCAGGGGCAGGGCCAGGCAGTGGAGCAGGCACAGCGCCGAGAGCCCGGCCGCGTAGAGGTCCAGGCGGGGTCTTCCGAGTTCCGCCGGATACGATGGATCGTTATAGGGACTCATGGGATTTCAATAGCTGTCCAATGCTGCACCGTATCCGATCGAATGCGCGAGTCCATCTCGCGCCGGGTCATCCGGCGCTCGCTGGTATGGATCGCCGACGATTTCGACTCCGAACGCCAATGCCGTTTCCTTCCGCCTAATTGTTATGCTATAACGTTAATGCAATGACAGCAACGGCGCCTGCCGCTTCAGTGGTTGACCCCCTCCCGGGGACATGAGGACAAATGAGTACGACATCGGCGATTGCTTCAACGAAGCCGGCCCTTGCCCGGGCATATCGGTGTAGCGGTTCACCGTGAGCGGGCACAACGGTCGGGTCGCCGACCTCGAAAAAGCGAAACGGATGTCGAGCGCGCCATTTAATCTTCAACGCCAGCTGCGATGCTGGACCCTGCTTGCGACGGTGGTGCTGTGCCTCGGGCAAACGGTCGCCGTGGCGCACCTGCACTTCGATGCACAAGAAGAGGAGGCCTGCACGCTCTGTGCAATCCCCGAGTCCGGACGGGTTCCGGAGGTCGGATGGGTTGACACCCAGCCGCCCGTGGGGTGCCGGGCCCAGACCGTGCCGGTATTCTCAACCACCCTTGCTCCCCGCCCATACGAGGCCCGACCCTCGCGCGCACCTCCCGTCTCCTGACCGACCCAGTCCCGGTCAACGCACGACCTCGGCGCGAGGTCCTGCGAACCGTCCATATGTCATCAGGAGAAATTCATGCAACCAAAGAAGTTACTTTTTGCGCTGGCGGTCTGTCTGTCGGCGCCCGCCTACGCCGAGGAACCGGAATCCCGGGGAGCGGTTTCACTCATTGAGGAAGTTATCGTAGTCGGCCATCCGCTTGCCTCGGAAGGCCTCGTCCAACCACACGCCGTGCTTTCCGGGGAGCTACTCGAACGCAGGGCGGTTGACAACATCGGTGAAACGGTCGCCGGCGAAACGGGCATTCACAACGGTTCGTTCGGGGTCGCGGTAGGTCGTCCCGTCATTCACGGTCTCGGCGGGGCGCGGGTGCGTATGCTCGAGGATCGGATCGACACCATGGACGTATCGGTCACCAGCGGCGACCACGCGGTGACGGTGGATCCGCTCGTCGCAGACCGGGTCGAGATATTCAAGGGGTCGTCGACCCTGCTGTACGGATCCGGCGCCATCGGCGGGGTCGTGGACACGCACACGGGGCGCATCCCGCATGAGGTGCCCGACCGCGCCACCGGAAAGCTCCACGTGCAGGGGGGAGACAACGGTGAGGGCAGGAACGGCTCGTTTCGCCTGGATGGCGGCTTCGGCAACTTTGGCTGGCATCTCGACGGTTTCGCCCGGGAGAGGAACGACTACGACATTCCGGGGTACGCGGAGTCGTCCCGTCTCATGGCCATGGAGGCGTCGCAGGGCCACGAGGACGAGCATCACGAAGACGAACACCACGACGAGGATGAAGACCACGACGAGGACGAACACCACGACGAAGAGGAAGAACACGCGTACGGAACAGTGCCCGGCAGCGGTGTGGAGTCATACGGCGGCGCGGCGGGTTTCTCGTTTATCGGCGAGCGCGGTTTTTTCGGTGCATCGGTCAGCCAACTCGACTCGGAATACGGCATACCGGGGCACAGCCACGCGCAGGGCCATGAAGACGAGCATGGTCACGAGGCAGACGGGCACGTTGACGAAGATGAACACCACGACGAGGACGAGCACGAAGGCGAAAGCGGCGACCACGATGAGCAGGGCGACGAAGCCCTGCCCCTGCTGGAAATGAAACAGACGCGAATCGACGTGGAAGCCGCGTTGAACGAACCCCTGCCGGGATTCACCAACGCGAATCTGCGACTCGGCATCAACGACTACGAGCACTCTGAGGGCGACGCAATGCACGGCACCACGTTCTCCAACGAAGCTTGGGAAGCGCGCCTGGAGTTGTCCCACCGGGACTGGGCGGGCTGGAACGGCACCTTCGGTGCGCAGTACGGCGACCGTGAGTTTTCCGCAATCGGCGAAGAGGCCTTTACGCCCCCGGTGGATACCCGCTCCTTCGGAGCCTTTTGGGTCGGGGAGCGTCGGTTCTCCGGCTTTCAATTGGAAGCGGGCGCCCGCTACGACCGGGTGAAGCACAAGCCCGTGTTCGGCGGCAGCGACAGCTTCAATGGCGTGAGCGCGTCGCTCGGCGCCATCGTGCCGATGGGAGACATCTTCCAGGCGCGGTTGCTCGCGGATTACTCGACGCGCGCCCCGGCCGGGGAAGAGTTGTATACCGACGGTCCGCACCCCGCAACGAGCAGCTTCGAGATTGGCGACCGCGACCTTGACGAAGAAAAGGCCGTCAATCTGTCGGCAATTCTGGATGCCCGGGGCAACCGGTGGTCGCTGCACGGATGCCTCTACATCACCGAGTTCAGCAACTTCGTCTATCAGCGGGCCACCGGTGAAGAGGAGCGTGGGCTGGCCGTCCTGCTGTTCAGCCAGGCGGACGCCACCTTCATTGGGCTCGACCTGGAAGGCACCGCCACGGTTGCGGACTGGGGGGACGGACATCTGAACGTCAGCGCCTTCTACGACACGGTATCCGCGGAGCTGGACATCTCCGGCAACGACCACCTGCCCCGGATTCCGCCGCACCGGGCCGGGTTGGGCCTGGAACTCCGCTGGCGGAGCTTCGACGCCAATATCGACTACGTTCGGGCTTTCAAGCAGAGCGATGTGGCCGATTTCGAGTTGGCGACCGATGCCTACGACGATTTGCGCGCCTATGTCGGTTGGGCTGGCGAGTGGAGCAACACCTCACTCACGGTTTTCCTGCAGGGCCGGAACCTGACCGACGACGAACAGCGTCTGCATGCGTCCATCGTCAAGGATCTCGTGCCCCAGCCGGGCCGCACGATCGAGGCGGGGTTTCGGGTGGCGTTCTGAGGTACATGTGATGCGACAGGTAATCGGTGGTCAGCTAGGCGACTTTGCAGCGATCTATGATGAGGACGTGGAAATCGTCAGCGTGAC